>NZ_JAVIWI010000001.1:0-672719 GCF_034314085.1 Undibacterium sp. 5I1 | reverse complement strand
GGTCTTCATCTTCATTTTCCGGGCGGAATAACAAGACAGGAAATAGCCTTGCAACACGCCGTTTTTAACCACATCACGACGCTGCGTTTTGACACCCTCGTCATCAAATGGGGACGAGCCTACTGCACCAATGACATGAGGATCTTCCAGAATTTCGATGTGGGATGGAAAAATTTGCGTCCCTAAACTATCCAGCAAAAAACTGGATTTGCGATATAAAGCACCGCCAGAAACCGCTTGCACAAACGATCCCAGCAATCCTGCCGCTAATGGTGCTTCAAACAATACCGGACACTTACGGGTATCTAATTTGCGTGCGTTCAAACGTGCCAGCGCACGTTCAGCGGCATAACGACCTATAACCTCTGGCGAGGCTAATTTTTTTGCGTTACGCTGCGATGAATACCAATAATCGCGCTGCATACGAGCGCCTTTGCCCGCAATCGGCGCTACCGAAATGGTGTGACGAGAGAAGGGATAACCGCCGATAAAGCCACGCGAATTAGCCGCGATAAAATGCGATTGTTGCGCGTGAATACTGGCACCTTCGCTATTGGTAATACGTTTATCGACTGCCACAGCTGCCGCTTCCGTACGGGTGGCAAGATCAATCGCCTCCTCTGCCGTGATCAGCCATGGGTAGCAAAGTTTTAAATCTTGCGGATGCATTTCTAACAAATCCGCTTCCGGCAAGCCTGCGCAATCGTCTTCCGCCGTAAAACGGGCGATGTTATAGGCGGCATCGACAGTTGCCTGCAAGGAGGCGCTGGAAAAATCGGATGTACTAGCATTACCACGCTTTTGGCCGATGTAGACGGTAACGCCTATGCCTTTATCGCGGTTTTGCTCTATGGTTTCTATCTTGGCTTTGCGCACACTGATGGATAAACCACCACCTTCGCTAATTTCGACAGCGACATCAGATGCGCCTTTTTCACGCGCAAAACGTAAGACATCCTCTGCGATTTGCTTCAATTGATCTTGAGTATGGGTAAAAACAGGCTTGCTCATAGGCTAGGTTTCTTTGGAGTCATCGATAAACAAGGTATCATAGCAGCCGTTTCATTAAGTTTATAGAATAAAGGCGAATCAATTATGCCAAATCCAAACCGAGGCTCCTGCGGCTTCAAGTCCAACGAATTCGAGCAAGAATACGAGCGCCCCTCCAAATCGCAACTCAAACGCGAGAGTGACGCCCTGCAAAAATTAGGGCAAGAACTGATCGACCAGCCACGAGACCGTGTTAAACGCGTCCCGATGCCGGAAGATGTGCGCGATGCGATTTTAATGTGTCAGACCATCAAAGATCACGAGGGTCGCCGTCGTCAATTGCAATTTGTCGGCAAAAAAATGCGTACTCTGGATGAAGAAGAAATTGCTCTCATCCAGAAAACCATCGATAGCTGGAAAGGTAAGTCCAAATCCGACACCGCCGCCATGCATGCGCTGGAGCGCAGACGCGATAAATTGCTGACCGATGACAAAGCATTGACTGAACTGCTAGAGCAAAATCCAGAACTCGACGTGCAACACCTGCGTAATCTAATCCGCAACGCGCGTAAAGAACAGGCAGAAAACAAGCCGCCAAAAGCATATCGTGAAATTTTTCAGATTCTGAAAGATATCCAGGTCGCTCAACGTGCTGCGCAGAAAAAAGCTGCTGGCGATTTAGCTGATGCGGAATCTGATGATGAAGATGACTTCGATGATGATGTTGATGATGCTAAACATGAGCAACATGACGACTAAATCAGCCACTGAGTTAGAAAATACTAAAGTAGAAAATACTGAAGTAAAAGATAAAAAAGCAGACCATTTAAAAATTGGTCTGGTTTCTATTTCTGACCGCGCTTCTGCTGGCATTTATCAAGATCAGGGTTTACCCGCTTTGCAAGACTGGTTTGGTAGCGCGCTTAGCAGCTCATGGAGTATGGAAACTCGCTTAATCCCAGATGAACGTGCTGCCATTGAGCAGGCCTTGATTGAGCTGGTCGATCAGGAGCAATGCCATCTGGTCATCACTACAGGCGGAACTGGTCCCTCACGACGCGATGTCACTCCAGAAGCCACTTTGGCCGTCGCCACAAAAGAAATGCCGGGTTTTGGCGAGCAAATGCGACAGATCAGTCTGCAATTTGTGCCGACAGCAATCTTGTCGCGTCAAGTTGCGGTGATACGCGAGACGGCGGAGCATGCCGCGCTGATTCTGAATTTGCCTGGACAGCCTAAGTCGATCAAAGAAACGCTGGAAGGCTTGAAAGATGCCGACGGCAAGCAACTCGTCTCTGGTATTTTCGCCGCCGTCCCCTACTGTATAGATTTAATTGGCGGTCCGTATATCGAAACACACGATGCAGTTTGTAAAGTGTTTCGGCCAAAATCGGCTATTCGTAGCAAAGCATAGCTCGCTACACTCTCACTTCGACATCCCTAAAATGATCCGATCAAAAAAGCTAACTTCTTTAAAAAGACGCTGGCTTTTTGGTGCGACCTTAGGTGGTGTAACCTCTGTAGTATCAATGGTATGCCGCAGTAGTTTTAGTCAAACCAGCGCAACAAAACCTTTGCCATTGCCTTCAAAAACCACACCAACCTCAAAGTCCAATATGAGCACATTACTTGACACCGTAGAACTCGAAAGCGCCCCCAATCCGACCGTCGCCATCATCTGGATGCATGGCCTTGGCGCGGACGCGAATGACTTCGTTCCGATCGTGAAAGAATTGAATCTAAAAGGCTGCCCGGCAATCCGCTTTGTGTTCCCGAATGCGCCTGTGATGCCAGTCACGATCAACGGTGGTCATGCAATGCGTGCCTGGTACGATATTTTGGGCACCGACATCGCCAGACGTGAGGATGAAAAAGGCCTGCGCAGTTCACAAGTATTGATCGAGCAATTAATCGCCCGTGAGAATGCCCGTGGCATCCCGGCTAGCCGTATTATCCTCGCGGGCTTCTCCCAAGGTTGCGCGATGACGCTGCAAACTGGATTGCGCCATACCGAAAAATTGGCTGGTCTGATGTGTCTGTCAGGTTATGTTCCCTTACGCGATCTGGTCGCCAACGAACGCCATGCATCGAATCAACATACGCCTATCTATCTGGCACATGGTCGTGCTGATCAGGTAATCCCAATTGCCAGAGCAGAACAATCGCGTGATCTTTTAAAATCCCTAGGCTACCCGGTGGAATGGCATGAGTACATGATGCAACACTCGGTCTGTCAGGAAGAAATTGGCGACATCAGTAGCTGGCTGAAAAAGGTATTAGCCTGATTTTTTGTTTGGTACTGAAGCGCGTCACAAGCACGTCTCGATGCTCTGGTAATGGGTCTGAATTGCAGGCAATGTAGCTTCTGCACCTCGCCATCGCACTTGAAAAACAGCTTCAGCGCACTTAGAAGCCAGTAATATACTAGGGGAGTGTATTTTTAATTGTCCAACGGTTATGTGGACAATAAGGTATATTTTTTAACATACTCCCCTTATTTTTAATTTTACAGCAATCAATGGCTGACAAATCTACTCAAGAACATTCTCAAATCGGCTCTCAGCCACTGCAAGTCTTGTTTGTACATGGGATGGGGCGCTCATCGCTGTCGGCTACACCGATGCTGCAACGTTTGCGGGCGCATGGTCTGACGACCAGTAGTTTTAATTATTTTGTGGCGCTGGAAAGCTTTGCGGGAATCCGGGACAGGCTCGTTAAAACGATCACGGCAGTTGCGGCCAAGGGCGATTATATTTTGATTGGGCATTCGCTCGGCGGTGTGTTGTTGCGCAGTGCGATCAATGCATTGCCGGAAGATTGCCGTCAGCCCCGGCAATTGTTTTTACTCGGCTCGCCCATCACGACCTCCAGAGTGGCGGGACGGGTGCAACATCTGTTGCCATTTAGAGTGGCGACAGGAGATTGCGGACAATTGTTATCAAGTGCCGAGCGCATGGCAGCGATTGCACCTGTCAAAACGCCGACGATTACGATCATCGGCACCAAAGGAATTAAGGGCAAATACAGCCCTTTCGGCGATGAAGACAATGACGGCGTGGTGTCCATATCAGAGGCGTATGCACCATGGGCAGAACAGGAAATCTTGCTACCCATCATGCATACGCTGATGCCATCAAATCGCCTCGTAAGTGAGGCGATTTTGGCGCACCTTCCAGCCTGACTAAGTTGCTAACTAAGTTGCCAAATTAGTTTCCACTTAGTGTCCAACTTAGTGTCCAACTTAGTTGCCGACTGAATTGGTAGCAACAGCAACCGAATCTTCCTCCGCCTCACGGCGATGCATCATCCGGTACAGCAAGGGCAACACCAGCAAAGTCAGCAAAGTAGACGACAAGATTCCGCCGATCACGACTGTCGCCAACGGTCGCTGCACTTCAGCCCCCGTTCCGGTTGCAATTGCCATAGGAATAAAGCCCAGCGAGGCGACTAGCGCCGTCATCAGCACGGGCCGTAAGCGGGTCAAAGCTCCGAGCTGAATCGCTGCATCCAGCCGCATTCCCTCCTCACGCAGACTTCGGATAAAAGCAATCATCACCAACCCGTTGAGTACCGCCACACCAGACAGTGCGATAAATCCGACCCCAGCAGAAATTGATAAAGGAATATCGCGCAACCAAAGGGCAACGATACCGCCAGTCAACGCAAACGGCACACCAGTAAATACCAGCAAACCATCTTTCAGATTATTGAACATCGCAAACAGCAATAGTAATACCAAGAATAAAGCGACAGGCACCACAATTTTTAATCGCTTGGCTGCTGATTCCAGCTGCTCAAAAGTGCCACCCCAGGTAGTCCAGTAGCCGGTCGGAATAGCGACTTTTGCGGCCAATTGTTGTTGTGCCTCATTGATGAAAGAGCCGATATCTCTGTCTCTGACATTTGCCGTGACGACGACGCTACGCTTTCCATTTTCCCGGCTGATCTGATTCGGTCCCGGAGCAAAATTAAAACTGGCCACATCGGCTAACTGGACAAAGGACGCATGCATTGCAGCATCCGAACGAAATGACGAAGTTGATAACGAAGTTGAGGACAAAATTGATGACGAAGCGGAGGATGCCGTTGGCAGTCGAACAGGCAAACGCTTTAGTGCCTCGATATCGCTGCGGAGTGCCTCTGGCAAACGAACTACGATATCAAAACGCCGGTCTCCCTGAAACATCGTGCCTGCCTCTTTGCCGCCAACGGCAGTGGCAATCACGTCTTGCACGTCCGCCACGTTCAATCCCATTCTGGCCGCTTTTTCGCGATCAATCTGTATGGTCAGCATTGGCAAACCCGTAGTTTGCTCCACCTTCACGTCGGCGGCGCCAGGAATTTTTTCCAGCACCGCAGAAATCTTATCGGCTGTACTGTTCATTACCTCCATATCGTCGCCAAAGACTTTGACCGCCACGTCACTGCGTACGCCTGACAACAACTCATTAAACCGCATCTGGATGGGCTGCGTGAACTCGTAATTATTCCCCGGCACTTGCGACACTGTCGCTTGCATCGCTTTGATCAGATCGGCTTTACTGCGTTTGGGATCTGGCCATGCGGATGTCGGCTTTAAAATAATAAAGGTATCCGCCACGCTCGGCGGCATGGGATCGGTTGCGATTTCTGCCGTACCGATTTTGGCAAATACCTTATCGACTTCAGAGAATTTCTTAATCGTCTTCTCCAACTCGGCCTGCATCAGAATCGCCTGAGATAAGCTGGTACCGGGTATTCTTAAGGCATGCAATGCGATATCGCCTTCGTTCAAACTCGGGGCAAACTCGCTCCCCATGCGACTCGCCAATAGCCCGCTTAAAACGACAACGACACCGGCAATGGTTAACACCAGCGCTTGATTCATCATCGTAAAAGCCAGCATCGGTTGATATGCCTGCTTAGCCCAGATCATCAGCTTATTTTCCTTTTCGCTGACTTTGTCACCGATCAGTAAAGCGACCGCTGCTGGGATAAAAGTAATCGATAAAATCATCGCCCCCAGCAAAGCAATCACGACAGTAAATGCCATCGGATGGAACATCTTGCCCTCAACACCTGTGAGTGCAAAAATCGGCAAATACACGACCATGATGATGAGCTGACCAAACAGCAATGGTCTGCGTGCTTCTTGTGCAGCTGCAAAGACTTCCTGATAGCGCTCTTTGCGGGTTAACGAGCGTCCTAAGCTGGTTTGCGCATGCGCCAGACGCCGCACACAGTTTTCTACGATCACGACTGCGCCGTCAATGATGATGCCAAAATCCAGCGCGCCCAAACTCATCAGATTGGCGCTGACCTTATTGCCCACCATACCGGTAAAAGTGAACAACATCGCCAAAGGGATTACCAATGCGGTGATTAGCGCGGCGCGAATATTTCCTAAAAACAGAAACAAAATTGTGATGACCAATAATGCGCCTTCCAGCAAATTTTTCTTCACGGTACTGATCGCTTTATCCACCAGCGTAGTGCGGTCATACACCGTTTTAGCGGTCACCCCCTTAGGTAAACTGAGATTAATTTGATCCAATTTTTGATCTACAGCGCGAGCCACAGTACGACTGTTTTCACCGATCAGCATGAATACCGTTCCTAGCACAACCTCTTGGCCGTTTTCGGTCGCGGCACCAGTGCGCAGCTCTTGTCCGATACCGACTTCGGCAATATCTTTGATACGGATCACACCAGCTTGCTGATTGCCGACTATCATATTGTTGATATGTTTGATGGACTCTACCTGACCTGGTGCACGGATCAGATATTGTTCGCCCCGCTTTTCAATATAACCCGCGCCGACGTTGGTATTGTTGCGCTCTAATGCCGTAACCACATCTTGTAAAGTGAGACCGTAAGACCGCAACTTGTCTGGGCTGGGCGCTACCTGAAATTCTTTGGTAAAACCACCAATCGAATTAATCTCCGTCACTCCGGGGACATTACGCAATTGCGGTTTGACAATCCAGTCTTGAATTTCTCGCAGATCGGTTGGGCTGTATGGTGTGCCGTCGGTTTTTAAAGCGCCTTCTTTAGCCTCAACCGTCCACATGTAAATCTCTCCCAAGCCGCTTGAAATTGGCCCCATGCCCGGCTCTGCCTCTACTGGCAACTTTGCCTTTGCCTCCTGTATCCGCTCATTGACGAGCTGGCGCGCAAAATAAATATCGGTACCATCCTTGAAAATCACCGTCACTTGCGACAAGCCGTAACGCGACAAGGATCTGGTCTGTTCCAGACGTGGCAAACCCGCCATCGCAGTTTCAATCGGAAACGTAATTCGCTGCTCTGCCTCTAATGGTGAATATCCGGGTGCAGAAGTATTGATTTGCACCTGTACATTGGTAATGTCGGGTACCGCATCGATGGGCAGTTTTTGGTAGTTATAGAGTCCCAATAGCGCCATCGTTAATGTCAGCATCAGAACCACCCAACGTTGGGCGATGGAAAACTGTATGATTTTTTCAAACATATTGTTCTCCTTAATGATCGTGGCTTGCGCCGGATTTGCCTATGTCGGCTTTAATCAAAAAGCTATTTTTTGCCGCATAACGCTCACCTGCATTCAAACCCTTGAGCACTTCAACGAATTTTCCATCGCTGCGTCCCAAGGTAACCGGGCGCGCTTCAAAATCATTGCCATATCGGCCGAATACGGTGCTTGTTTCCTTTAGGCTTTGTATCCCGTCAACGGCAACTGCGACGGGCACCTCTACCTCATCGGACACCAGATCAACACTGACTTGTAAGCCCGGGCGCCACACTCCCGTGGTGTTAGGTAGTACGACGCGGGCAATTGCGGTGCGCGATTGCTCACCGACTAACGATCCGATATAGGACAAGTTACCGTTCGCTTCCGCGACAAATGCAGTGGCTGTGACTTTGGCCTTTTGTCCTGATTGGATGAGATTGATATCTTTGGCAGGCACGGTCATTTCCACCCAAACAGTGCTTAAATCCGCGACGATAAAAATCGGCGTGTCATCTTTGAGTGATTGTCCCGGAGCGATATTTTTTTCGGTCACGGTACCGGCAATCGGAGAACGTATTTCATACCTTGTCAGGTTGCCGCCAGCACTGGCAGTGGCACCGAGCGACACCAACTTTTGCTGTGTACTTTGCAGAGTAATTTCTGCCTCGTGCATGGTATTACGGGCTTGTAAATAATCCTGTTCTGCGGAGATTTTTTCTTCCCATAATTTTTTTTCATGTTCAAAATTAGTGCGGGCTAATCCCAGGCGTTTTTGTGCGGCCAGCATATCGCTGCGCTGATCTGCCAGCGCCTGACTAGATATGACGGCTAATACCTGCCCTTTTTGTACTTTGTCACCAGCATTAGCCGACACCGTTTCGACAATACCGGTCAGACGTGGCACGACTTGGATCATGCGATCCTGATTGAACCGAATTTCACCAGCCAAGGTCCGCGCACTTTGTATCTTCGCAGGTCCGGCAGTTGCCAGCGCGACTCCATTTTGCTGTAATTGAGATTCGCTCATACTCATACGCGCCTCCACCTGCTCATAAGCAAATTGATAGGACTGATCATTGTATTGAGCTGCGATGGTGACCTTGAAGGAGTGCGGCTCATCTACGGTTGCACTCCCTTTGAAATAGTCCTTCTCCGGCACAAATGTAAAGGTTTGCGGCGCGCGCCCTAAGCGCTCTAAAACGATACTGAGTTTGCTTGCTGCTTGTGCATCAGGTGCCAGAGCTTTGCCATCTTTATAGGCATACAGTCTGAATTCCGGCTCCACCTCAGTCTCGAAAATAGTGAGCTCCAGACCAAAGCCCTCTTTGGCAAATAATTTACCGCCGTGTGGCCCTTTTAAAAACTCACTTGGCGACGCTTTTTGTGCAGAAGAAGCGGTCGTGCTTGTTACCAGATTTGCCGGATTTCCCTTAGCATTTTCAGCGACATCAGCATGTGCCTCATTACCATGTTCTTCGCTATGCTCGTCCGCTCCGGTACGACTTCCCTTACCCATCAAAATCAGGCCAGCCAACACAACGGCGATTACCAGCACCACGGCAATGGCGAGGCGCTGATGTCTATTTTTTTGATTATTTTTGTTCATTTTATTGTCGGTATTTAAGTCCATCTTCAGCTCCTAAAATGGGGATGTGGATGCTGTCTGATCTGAGATCAGCGCAGCAACCAAAGTAGCGTCACCGGTAAGACGTACGATCTCAGCAGCGGCGCGGTGGGTGTCGGATAAAGTACGCAAATACTGGGATTGTGCTTGCAGCAAAGTACGTTGTGCATCGAGTACATCCAGAAAGCTGAACTTGCCAAATTCAAAGCCTTTAAGCGATGCGTCGTACGCTGTTTGCGCTCCCGGCAACAGGTCTTTTTGCATCAATGTGGTTTCCTCGTGCGCCACACTCAGGCGCTGATGAGCTTGCATCAGTTCGCTGCCCAGACGTAGTTCTGTCGCGCTTAACTCATCACGCGATTTATCGGTTCTACTTAAGGCTTCTTGCAGATTGCCCTGGTTACGATCGAATAAGGGAAGCGGTATTGAGACACCAAAGATCGCCTGGTTACGCCCTAATTGCTCATCACGTTTAGCACCGGCGCTAAGGGTAATATCCGGTACCCGACGGCTGCGTTCTACCTGCGACAAGGCAAGACGTCGATCCACTTCTGTCCTTGCTCGCAGCAAAATGGGGGAGCGCTGCATACTTGCCATGATCTCCTGCAGGCTTGGAACGTTTGGCAAATTCAGCGGGCTCATTAAGTTAGGCTGAGTTAGGGGACTTGTTGCACCGGGCGACTGAGCAGCTACCGTCTCAACTATGGACAAATGACTCCCCATCACGGCAGCAAGTCGCTGGCGTGCGTTGATAAGGTCGCTATTGGCTTGCGCAAGTTCAATACGAATAGCCGACTCAGCAACGCGCGCTTTAGTCTCTTCCAGCGGTGAGATTTTTCCGGTTAACACCCGCTTAGAGGCTGCTTGCGTTACCGTTTGTGCCAGATCAGTAGAGCTACGCGCCAGGCGTTGTCGCTCTTGTGCGATCAATACCTCATAAAAATACGAGACTACTGCGGCGTGAATCTCGGCACGTTTCATCGCCAGTTCAATCACAGCAATATCATATTGACGCTCTGCTGCAGTCATCCGCGCGGAGCGTTTGCCGCCCAGTTCTATTAATTGACTCAGTTGGACGGTGGTGGTTCTGGTCGCTTTTTGCGTATCTTCTACAGTCGCGGCCAGCTCAGGGTTGGGCAATATACCCGCCTGCCGCATGACGCCCTGTTGCGCTTGCACCTCACGCATTGCAGCGGCGACCTCCGGATTGGCTTTGAGAGCGCGATCAAGTGCCACTGGTAAGGTGAGTGATGAGGTTAATGAGGTAGCTGGCGAAGTAACTGCGAAAGTAACCGATAAAGTGCGTAATGACGCAGGCGGCTCTGCTGAGAATGCCTGGGTTGAGGCGATGGAAGATGTAGCCGGACATAAAATCCGGGCAGACAAGGCCAAGGGTGAAAATATTTTAAAAAATGGTGACATAGGATGATCCTGCGTATTCGATACAACCGAAAACAGCTCGACAACGTCTCGGAAAAAATTCCGACAATCGAGCAGGGAAAATCCAGCGAAGTCGCGTCTACGACGACATAGTCAAACTATATTTAGCGTGTAAATCAGTAAACAAAATGGGGGACTAACGATGCGCTGGAACTAGGCAGCGATCATCCATTTGGGGCGCAAAGGCTTGCCCAGATAAGGAGCCGTTGGCTCTGTGTTTGAAGTACCAGCTTGATAGGAAACCAGCAAAGGCTTGACCAGTTCGTTTTGCAAGGAATAGGCGGCGACTGGGCTATGTGCACACGATGCGCAATCCGGGTGGAATGCTATTTTTGAGTCAGATTTTTTTTCAGCAGAATTGCTTGGCTGATCGGCCTGTTTTTCAGCCTGATGTTGATGCGGATGGTGACCAAAATGCTGCGATGTTTTGCCAGTCTCATGCATGCAATAGGCGCTTGCCACCGACCAACTGAGCTGGAATGTGAAGGCGACGATGAGCAGGATGATGAACTTTTTTAACATTTGCGGATTATAAACCAAACTTGTTCAGTGTCTTATTCAGTGTCTTAGCCAGTCTATTTTGCAAAACAGAATTAGATTATTCAGAGATTGAAGTTAAATATACTCACCATTAGTATATTTTTAATGTCCATATAATGATTGGACAATAAGCTATTTTTTTCATTTTTTGTGGGGAGTATATTAAATTACTTACTAAAACAAATTTTATATCACGGATTTATCCAAATCGAAAGAGCCTGAGAAAATAACAAAAACATGATTTTCACTAAAAATATTACTCGCCAACCTGCTCTTTCATCCACAACTTCAATCCATCGACCCAGGATTTGGCGCGTAAATTATATTTTTTCTTAACTACACCAGCGCGCTCATATAAATCACTAAAATCGAGAGAAGGTGCTTTTTTAAAAGCGATAACAACCAGATTTTCATCGTCGACCGCCGGTAGCCAGACAACGGCATCAAATACTAGCTTCATCGCATCAATATTTTTGGCATAGCTGTCGTAGTCGCCAAACACATTCGTCGTCATGATGCCGTCTTCCGTCAAGCAATCAGCGCAGGCTTGATAAAACTCAGGGCTATCTAAAACAGGACCGCGTGATAACTCGTCGTATAGGTCAACTTGCAAAATATCGATCGTGTTGTGATGAGACTGATCCAGCACAAAGTCCATCGCATTCATATTGCGCACTTGCAAACGCGCGTCGTTCGGTGGCAAGGCGAATAAAGCTTCGCAAGTAGAGATCACAGCAGGATTGAGTTCGATCGCTGTCACTCTAGCATCGGGAAATTGGCGATAGCTAAATTTAGTCAGCGCCGCAGCACCCAGACCTAATTGTGCAATGTGCTGCGGCGCGGCTTTAAATAACATCCAGACCACCATGTTTTGCACGTATTCCAGCTCAATCGCGTCTGGTTTAGTTAAACGCATTGCGCCCTGCACCATCGGTGTCCCCAGATGTAGGAAACGCACACCATCGTCCTCTGATGTCGTTACCGGGGGAAATTTAAATGATTTGGACTTAAAAATAGACATGAGTGACTTGAGCAAGATGATCTGGCTTTATTTCGACTTAGGTTAAGCCTGATCGGCCTTGAAGGTTTCCAGATCAATTTGTACCGACTCATCCCCTGCTGTCAGCCAGATCTGCGCATCTTGTATCGTGCATTGCAATTGCATATTTCTTTGCGCGAGTTTGGCAAGCGCCTGACTGGTAGCCGCGGGCACATTCATGACCTTAAGATTTTTGGCGCGATCGAGGCGGCTATTCATTTGCTTCCACCAGATGTCGCTGGTGCTGGCATAACTATAGGCGACCACTTGCTCAGAACGGCCACAAGCTTTGAGCAAACGACGGTCATCCGGTTGCCCTACTTCGACCCAAAGCTGGATCGCATCTGTGTAATCTTTTTCCCATAAATCAGGTTCTTCGGTATCGGAAATACCTTTGCCAAAACTCAGCTTTTCACTGGCATGGATGGCAAATGCCAGGACTCTGATCATCATACGTTCGTCCGTTTCGGACGGATGTCTGGCGATGGTCAGACTATGGTCAGCGTAATAGCCGCGATCCATGTCAGAGATATTCAGGTCAGCTTTGTAAATGGTGGATTTGAGTGCCATGCAACTTCTACTTTAAAAATAATGGGGTAAGTCGCTCATTGCGCTTACCCCTGAACTGACAAATGAGCTGACAAATATGCCAGAAAAAGCGCCAGCGAATTCAGTGAAAAAATATCTGGCTATTTAAAAACGACGGTCTTATGTCCGTTCAACAAAATACGATGCTCGACAAACCATTTCACAGCGCGCGCTAGTACGACACATTCCACATCACGTCCTATCGCGGTGAGTGTGTCGGGCTCCATTGCATGATCGACGCGCTCTACATCTTGCTCAATAATCGGACCTTCATCCAGATCACCTGTCACAAAATGCGCGGTTGCACCGATCAGCTTAACGCCACGCTCATGCGCCTGATAATACGGCTTGGCACCTTTAAAACTTGGTAAAAACGAATGGTGAATATTGATTGCCTTGCCTTGCAAGGCATTGCATAACTCTGGCGACAAAATCTGCATGTATCGGGCTAAAACGACCAGTTCGATTTCATTCGCTTCGACAAGTTCGACAATTTTTTGTTCTTGCACGCGCTTGGCATCGGAGGAGGCACCTGCAGCCAAAGGCAAATGATGGAATGGAATATTGTAACTAGCCGCTAACTGATAAAAGTCCGTATGGTTAGAAACGATCGCTTTAATCTCCACCGGCAATAAACCACTTTTATAGCGGAACAATAAGTCATTCAGGCAGTGCCCGATCTTAGAGACCATTAACATCACACGCGGCTTATGGCGCGCATCGTGCAATTGCCAGTTCATCTGAAAATCGCCCCCCAATGTGGCAAATTCTTGTCGCAAGCTGGCATCGCTGATCGTCGCATCTTCAGCAGCAAAATGAACGCGCATAAAAAACAAAGCCGATTGCGCATCGCCAAACTGGGCGGAATCAATAATATTGCAGCCATGGTTGGCCAGGAAGCCGGAAACTTTGTGAACAATGCCACGTTGATCTGGACAAGACAGGGTTAGGATATATTCTGGATGCATAGTTAAAGGTAATGCTTTAGAAATCAAAAAAAATCAAAAGAAATCAGCAAAAAACTGTCGATGTAGTGCAAAAAAACGAGTGCGTATTGTCGCATGCCACTTGATGCGTCTTAAATCAATTTAAAAGCACGATCGTTCTAATTAATCGTGTATAGTTTGATGATTCATTGCTATCTCAATGATCGATATCTTTAGTACGCTTTTTTTAGATTTCACATTGCATTTTAAATTTGCAACCCATCCAATAAAAACCTGGAGACAACATGACAAACACACTCAGCAATCAACAATATCGTCTCGCCGCCCGTCCGGTCGGCAACCCAAAACACAGTGACTGGTCTTTTACGACGGAAGCCGTCCGCGAAATCGTCGATGGCGAAATCGTCGTACAAGCGATTTATCTGTCGCTAGACCCCGCCATGCGCGGCTGGATGAACGAAGGCAAATCCTACATCCGTCCGGTAGCGATTAACGAAGTCATGCGCGCCGGTGGTATTGGTAAAGTAATTGCCTCCAAATCGCCCCGCTTTGCGATCGGTGATTATGTCTCTGGCGGTATTGGTGTACAAACATACTGGGTTGGTGCCGCTGACGATAAAGTCGCTGGCTTTTATAAAGTCGATCCTAAGCTGGCACCATTGCCAAAATACATGAACGCATTGGGCATGCCTGGCATGACCGCTTACTTCGGATTGCTAGATGTCGGCATGCCAAAAGCGGGAGAAACCGTGGTGGTCTCCGGCGCAGCAGGCGCGGTTGGCCAGACTGTCGGTCAAGTTGCGAAACAAAAGGGTTGTCGCGTCGTCGGCATCGCGGGCGGCAAAGATAAATGCGATTTCGTTGTCAAAGAATTGGGTTTTGACGCCTGCATCGATTACAAAAATGGCTCAGTCAAAGATGGCTTGAAAGAACATTGCCCGAATGGAGTTGACATTTATTTTGATAATGTTGGTGGCGAGATTCTCGATACCGTGCTGACCCGCATCAACATGAAAGCTCGTATTATTATCTGCGGCGCGATCTCTCAATACAACAATACAACGCCCGTCAAAGGTCCTGCTAATTATCTGTCATTGCTGGTCAATCGTGCGCGCATGGAAGGCATCGTCGTGTTCGACTATGCAGCGCGTTATGGTGATGCAGTCAAAGAAATGGGCGCTTGGATGGCGCAAGGAAAATTCCATACGCGGGAAGATATCGTCAATGGTATCGAGACTTTCCCTGATACTTTGATGATGCTGTTTGAAGGTAAAAACTTCGGCAAACTGATTTTGCAAGTGGGCGAAGAGTAAATCAGAATTATTTGATTAGTTGCGCATTTTAAGTCGTCATTCCGGTCACAACATGAATGGCGACTTAGTAAGCGACTCAATGGGCAAGCTAGTGAACAACTTCGCGATATTCGGTTTAATCGCCGAATATCGCCAATATATACCCCCACCCGTATTTATTAAGTGTCCAATGACTCCTTGGACAATACGGCATATTTTATAAAAAAATGGGGGAGTATAGGTTTTTTAGCTGTGATGAGTTAGCCCAGCATTTGGTCTGACATCTTATGCCAGCCAAGGTTTTAACCAATTTAATCCCTCTGATGTCCCTGCCCTCGGTCTGTATTCACAACCGATCCAGCCTGCATAATCCAGCGCATCGATCTGCTCAAACAAATACGGATAATTCAGCTCGCCCAGATCGGGTTCATGCCGATCTGGCACACCTGCAATTTGGATATGGCCAATGCCGCCATGCTTGCGCTGCATATCGCGCTGTAGCTTTTTGCTGACATCGCCTTCCATAATCTGGCAGTGATAAATATCAAATTGCACTTGTAGGTTTTCTACGCCGATTTCAGTACAAATCTCTTGTGCCTCTTGCTGATGGGTCAAAAAATAACCGGGCATATCACGTGTATTGATGGGTTCAATCACTACAGTGATGCCCTCTTTGGCAGCAAGCAACGCAGCATAGGCAAGATTTTTAAGATACACAGCGCGATGGCGCGCTCTGTCCAGCTCTTCCTGCTCTGGCTGTATTAATCCTGCCATGACATGTAATGTGCGATTACCCAGCACGCGGGCATAGTCAAGTGCAATATCAATCGCATGCTTAAACTCATCCTCGCGGCCCGGCAACGACGCCAGACCACGCTCGCCCGCGATCCAATTCCCGGGAGAGACATTGAAGAGAACTTGTTGCAATCCATGCTCATCTAAATTCTGACGTAATTGGCTAGCTGGATGGTCGTAAGGGAATAAAAATTCCACACCTTTAAATCCATCTTTAGCGGCAGCAGCAAAGCGGTCAATAAAGGCGTGTTCGGTATACATCATGCTGAGGTTAGCGGCAAAACGGGGCATCGCGACTCCTTCGTAATTATTTCTATTTTTCGGTTTTAAGTGTCAACAGACCCTAGTCCAGCTATTTCATTTCGACGAGCATACCGTTGCGCTAACACGGCGCAGACCATTAGCTGCAATTGATGGAACAACATCAGCGGTAGCAGCACCATGCCTACCGTGTGGCTGGCGAATAAAACTTTTGCCATTGGTACGCCACTGGCCAGACTCTTTTTGGAACCACAAAAAACCACAGTAATTTCATCCTCTTTACTAAAACCGAACTGACGGCTGGCATAAGACGTCAAGAAGATGATAATCGCCAGCATCACACCGCTAATGATCAGCAGACTGGCCAACATCACCAGCGGCACTTGCTTCCACAAACCTTGTACAACAGCCTCGCTAAAAGCGACATAAACGACTAACAGAATAGAGCTTTGATCGACCATCTTCAGAACATCTTTATTTCTCTCTATCCAGGGCGCGATCAAAGGTCGCACTAATTGGCCAGCCACAAACGGTAGCAGCAATTGGTACACAATCTTTAATACTGCATCAAATGAAGAATGATTAGCGCCATTCGATACAACGATCAGGCTGACTAATAAAGGTGTGAGAAAAATGCCGAGCAAATTGGAGGCAGATGCGCTACAAACCGCTGCGGGTACATTACCACGCGCGACCGAGGTAAAAGCGATCGACGATTGTACGGTTGAGGGCAACACGCATAAAAATAAAATACCAAGATACAGCTCAGGTGTAATCATCCACAGCAGTACAGGTTTCAACAGCAAACCAAGAATCGGGAAAACTGCAAAAGTAAATAACAATACTGTTAGATGTAAACGCCAGTGACCTGCACCAGCAATCACCGCCTGACGAGAAAGTTTTGCGCCATGCATAAAAAATAGCAGGCCAATCATGAACGTCGTTACATAATCAAAACCAACTGCCACATTGCCAGTGCAAGGAAAGATACTCGCCGTCAGCACGACTGCCAATATCAGCAAGGTCATGTTATCGGGCAAAAAACGGGGACGCTTCATATTGGAATACGCGGAGTGCGTGGAGAGAAAATAGAGAATACTTTGATTGTACTGTAAGCCTCGCTATCTCAAGCGTGTCATAGCTATCCAAATACAATTTGCTACAAGCAAACCAAAATAGTCATTCAATAAAGGCAAGAAAATAAAAGAATAGGCGAGCAACAAAATTTCTTTTGATTAAGATATCCAGTGGCACTGCATGCGGTACGAGCGATAAGCTATGGGATAATGCAACTATTATCAAAATTGAGGATTTTATATGACTAGCCCCAAAATACTCGACTGTAAAAATCAAATAGTTACAGTGGGAGACATTGTTCGTATTGTTAGTCTGGACAAGCAATTCATTAAAAGCTTCCCTGCTGATGAAAGAATTTTATTTGAATCAATGATCGGCAATTTTTTTAAAATCGTTGACCTCGATGATTTTGGCCAAGCCTGTGTAGTACGTGAATGGCATGACGAAACTGGTATGTTACAAACTCACGTCATTGCGCTAGATGCAGAAGAAATGGAAAAAGTGTAATCAGGCACCTTTAGTCTGGATTCGGCCTGATCACACCGTTAGGACTTACCAAATAGTCACACGCTTTCCCTCAGGGCGAAGTGGAGAACGATTTGCAGGACAACTAAATGCCTCGGCAAATTCAGGCATATTGGCGATAGGACCGATCACTCGATATTTTTCAGGTGCGTGTGGATTAGTTGCCAATTGCAGACGCAAACTCTCGTCACGCATCTTGCCGCGGAAGCTCTGTGCATTCGCAATAAAGTAACGTTGCTCTGGCGTTAAACCATCAATCTCTGGCGCTTGTGGCGTGTTTTTCAATGCAGCACGCAAGGCTTGCAAAGCAATTTTATCGCCGCCAAGATCGGCAATATTTTCACCCGCAGTCAATTTGCCATTGATATGCAATTTTTCGATAGGATTAAATTCATCAAATTGCTTTTCTATCCCGGCAACTCGCTTTAAGAAGGCTTTTTCATCCGATGTAGTCCACCAGCTTTTAAGATTACCATCGGCATCAAACTGACGACCTTCATCATCAAATGCGTGCGTTAGTTCGTGACCAATCGTGGCACCTGTGTTGCCGTAATTTGCAGCAAGGTCAGCTTTAATGTGATAAAGCGGTGGTTGCAAAATACCTGCAGGGAAGACCATTTCGTTCATCGTCGGATTGTAATAAGCGTTGACCGTTTGCGGTGTCATGCCCCATTCGTTTCGGTCAATCGGTTTGCCAAACTTAGCGAGATTACGTTTAAATTCAAACTCGGCTGCACGCATATTATTACCTGCATAAGAATTAGGATCGACTTTGAGTTGACTGTAATCACGCCATTTGTCCGGATAGCCAATCTTAACAACGATCGTATCTAATTTGCGATATGCCTGTTGCTTGGTGCTGGCAGCCATCCAGTCTGCTTTAGCCAGGCTGTCACGCATTGCCAATTTGATGTTATCGACCATCTCCAACACGCCGGCTTTGGCTTCGGGACCAAAAAATTGTGCCACATAAAGTTCTCCCAATGCCTCACCAACATTGCTATCGAGGTTATGCAAAACTCGCTTCCAGCGCGGCTGTAATTCTTTGGTGCCAGCTAAAGTACGTCCATAGAAGTCAAAGTTTGCATTTACAAAAGCGGAAGATAAATCTTTGGCGTTTGCATTTGCTAATTGCCAGCGTAGATAGGTTTTCCATTGCGGGAGCGGCAAAGTGTTCAACATGCGGCCGGCCTCGGCAATAAACTGAGGCTGACCAACATTAAATTGTGCGGGGTCAACCAAGCCAATATCTTTGAAATAATTAGCCCATTTAGCACTTCCATCAAGTTTGCTTAACTTGCTTAAGCCATTAACGTCCATCAAATGATAAGAAGCTTTTGGATCGCGTAAATCGACCTTGCTCATAGAGGCTTTAGCAAGTCGTGTTTCTAATGCGATAACTGCTGCAGCGTTTTGTTTGGCGAGTTCTGGTACATCACCTAACAATCCAAACATCGTCGCAATATAGGACTGATATTTTTGACGGATATCCAAGGTTTTTGCGTCGGTTTTGAGGTAATAATCACGATCTGGCAAACCCAAGCCGCCTTGAACGATTTGAGGGATATACCGCGTAGTGTTTTTAGCATCTTGATCAATATAGAAATTGAATAGTGATCCGACACCAATTTGATGTTGATGTGCGATTACTGCTAACAGTTGAGCACGATCAGTAATAGAGTCAATCTGAGCCAAATCTGCCGCCAATGACTTAGCGCCATCCGCTTCGATGCGCGCTTCATCTATACCGCTATGATAATAAGCACCAATCAGATTGACTACGGCACTATTGCTTTGGTCCGCTAATTTAGCCGATGCAGATTCGGCAATTCCCTTTAGGGCCAGCAGATTTCTCTCGGTCACTTCGTCATATGCGGTATAGCGCGCACGATCAGCGGGAATAGTATTTGTCTTGAGCCAAGTACCATTGGCATACTCAAAGAAGTCAGTACATGGATCCGATTTAAGGTCCATCGTTTGCGCCTCTAGCACCAGATTATTACTATTGGATTGCGCATGTATGGTTGCTGCTGATGAGAAGCACAGCAAAATTGCCAGTACGCTACGACGCAGTGTCATTGTTTTTTTCATTGATTGTGTCTCATAAAAATTAATGGAAGCTTGACCCAGGTCAATGAGTCAAACGACTTGTCTAAGCAAGTAAAACGAAGTAAGTCAAACAAAATAAGTAAAACTAAAGGGCAATATGGTTAAGCGCTGTTACTCCTTTTCGCCACATTTTTTACTACAACACTCATATTGAAATCACCCGGCAGGGTCTATTTTAATGCTGGCAATACCTGAACCGCGATACCCGAGTACTGTCCCGGCGCGTGGTACACACGCTGAGTCGCCTTTTGGAAATCCTCAGACTTTGCATCTGGAATCTGCATAAACTTTTGCGGATTCAAATCGATCAGCGGAAACCAGGAGCTTTGCACCTGTACCATAATGCGGTGACCGCGACGGAACGTATGGTTAATGTCAGGCATAGAATAATTCACGCTTTCAACCTGACCAGGGACAAACGGTTGCGGCGCCTCGAAGCTATTGCGGAACTTGCCGCGCAAAGGTTCGCCACGCACCAATTGCTGATAACCGCCCATCGTCATCGATGGCGGAGGTACATCATTAAGCCTAACTTTCGCGTCAACTGGGGCAGGATAATCACTAGGGTAAACGTCAATAAGTTTAACTACCCAATCGGCATCGGTACCCGTAGTAGAGACAAATAGTTTTGGCGAAATTGGCCCGACGATCGTGATGTCGTCCTCCAGCGGCTCGCTCTTGTAAACTAATACATCTGATCTGGTGGACGCAAAACGCTGATCGGACGTCGGATATTCTTTTGGTACTCCAAGTGCCGTGTAACCAACAAACGGGACCGGCTTTTTTGGATCGCTGACGTACTCGTCAAATGCATTAATATTGGCTGAAGGCTGCGTCCAACTCAAAGTACCGCCGGCACCAAAATACAATGTCTTCGTGATCGCTTGTTGCGGTGGCCACGATGAGTAACTGCGCCATACATTGGTACCAGTTTCAAACATCTGAGCTTCTGGCATTACTTTACCAGTCACTCCTTTGAGATATTGTTCAAAGAAATGAGGTTCTTGCAAAACGAAACACCGGAGAGTAATTTTATTGCGAGAAGCGCAAAATAGATGAGAAAGGAGCGGCCATTTCTGGCAAGATGAAAGTGACTAAACAACCATCTGCGCTCCGCTATGAATCCTACACAACGCCTGCTGATAATGCAACGCTGGAATTTACTGCAACACGATTTGCTACCGGAGATAAAACAGCAATGCGGGTCACTGACGCCGAAGCTGGAAAAATTGATTCATGTACTAGACTGGGTGCGCATCGAAGAATTTGTGTCGGACCAATGGCAAGGGATAGGACGCAAACCGCATGACCGTGGTGCATTGGCCAGCGCCTTCATCGCCAAAGCTGTGTTGGGGCTCAATACAACAGCGGCCTTAATAGAACGATTGACGATGGATCGCAGTTTAAAACGGCTGTGCGGCTTTGAGATGTGGAAAGAAGTTCCGAATGAAGCCACTTTTTCGCGCGCCTTTGGCGAATTTGCCCAAGCCAAATTAGCGGAGAAAGTGCACGAAGCGCTGATCAAGAGTTATTTAGGCGACAGCCTCATTGGACACATCAGCCGTGACGGCACGGCGATTGCGGCGCGCGAGAAGCCGAAGAAACACATGAAAGTTGTTTCCGTAGAAAAGGCCCAAAAGCAGCGCCGTGGACGGCCAAAGAAAGGCGAGATAAGGCCGCCAAAGGAAGAGAAAGTGACCAAGATAGGCTGGCAGTTGACGCAAACTTTACCGAGCATCGTCAATGCTTTACCCAAAGAGTGTGACCGCGGCACTAAATGCAATGCGCAAGGTTATAAAGTGAGTTGGAACGGCTACAAGCTGCATATCGACACCGCTGACTGCGGCGTTGCCATCAGTGCGCTATTGACCAGCGCCTCGGTGCACGATAGTCAAACGGCGGTGCCGTTAGCAACGATGACGGCCGCACGAGTAACGAATTTGTACGATTTGATGGATGCAGCGTATTGCAGTGAAGAGTTAAGGGCACACAGCAAAAGTCTTGGCCACGTGCCATTAATTGATCACAACGCACGCGGCGGGGAGAAGAAACCGTTCGCCCCGCATGAACAACAGCGTTATAAAGAACGCACGCAAGCTGAACGTACCAATGGCAGGCTGAAAGACGAATTTGGTGGCACGACAGTACGGGTGCGTGGTAGCGAAAAAGTGATGTCGCATTTGATGTTTGGTTTATTGGTATTGACCGCAGATCAGTTGATGCGTTTATTTACGTAACAGCTTTGCTTTTAAAGAGTCGAAAAAAACAACGTTTCCCAACGTTCATAGGGGCAGTGATGGTCACATAGGGATTGACACGCCATAAAACGATAATCCGGCACAAATTCATGTCACATGTGCCGCTTCAAACAAGAAAACCAATCGCAACAGTGGCCACACCCATGCTCGACTTTACTGGTTTGGGTATTTTGCAAGAAGCTCAAAGGAAAAACAATATTTTTACGATAATAGTCCCCTGTCTTTGCATCAAAATTGGCGTAGCCTAGCGACTGACCATCGGAGCGCCCCCATCCTCCATGTGCCCAAGGTCCCATCACTAGTCCGTTATAAATACCGGAATTGTTTTTCTTAATACTGCGATAGGTTGTTAATGGTCCTTGCGGATCTTCTGCGTCGTACCAACCACCAACGGTCAGAACTGCAGCGTGGATATTTTTAAGATGCGTCGCAATATTTCTTGACTGCCAAAACTCATCATAACTTGTATGGTTAATTGTTGGCATCAATAATTCACGCTGTTTTTCCGTAAGTTGTCCTGTGATTTTTTTCAGCGTCAAGTGCGATAAAAAGTATTCGTAACCATCTTCAGTTCCAAAATCAAACTCATCCCAACGCTTAGGTTGGTTAGTCGGGTTAGCTTGCTCGGTAAAACTGGCATAAAAACCGAAATTAGCCGACAACATGAAAGCACCGCCATGATAAGAATCATCGCCCATATACAAGTCAGTCACTGGTGCTTGCGGAGATGCGGCTTTGATCGCGGGATGGGAGTCGATGATACTGGCCGATGTATAAAATCCAGGATAAGAAATTCCCCAGATGCCGACTTTGCCGTTATTGCCGGATACATTTTTGAGCAACCATTCAACAGTGTCATGCATGTCCTGACTCTCAACACCCTCACCTCCTAAACGTGCAGTTTTTTGATGCGGCGTCATTTCTTGCCATTTGCCTTCAGACATATAGCGACCGCGCACATCTTGATTGACGAAAATGTAACCGCTGGCATCAAATTCTTTAGATGGGCCTAAAGACGAAGGATAAAAATCTACCCCATAATGCAATTGGTCCTGCTGATGAATGCCTGCACTGTATGGCGTGCGTACCATTAGAAACGGATAGGTTTTGCTGGCGTCTTTGGGTACATACACCACGGTAAATAATTTAACGCCGTCACGCATGGGAATGCGATATTCATACTTGGTGTAGTTTTCACGGGTATTGGGCTTACTTGCTTCAGCAGCGTCGGCTTTGTTCAACTCTTTTGTATTGAGACTATCCGCAGTAGCAATATTTGTAAAAGCAAAGACAAAGAGAAGGAAAATAAAGAACAAGGACTTCAAACTTGGCATGGCAGCTTTCAAGTAAATTAAATCAGCGTCGGACAAAATCAAAAAAATCCCTTAAGAGACAGCGCTGGCGCTCTTCCATAAAAAGGATGATTTTCTCTTTAAACTGTAAAAACTAAATCAAAATGTTGTTATTGACTATGAGAGCAAAATTTAGTGCCCTAAAAACGAAATTATTTTCGATAAATTTCTGGACGTGATTTGTTTCTTTGCTCAAACACTAATTTAGCATCATGAATCGCACGCTGTTGATTGCGCATTTCTGGATAATCGTCATGCAAACTAAAAAAACTCGCTGCTTGCGCGCGCATCACATACCTAATCGCCGCCTCGTCTGTGAGGTCATACATTTCAGTCAACAACGTGGTTACTTCATCTAAATATTCTTCGTAAGTCATTTCTCTCTCCGCTCTTCTATCTTAATTAAAATGCTATTTCTACTGCATTAGTTAAACTTTTTCATACTCATCCGGTCAAATAAACGATATTTTTAATGAAAAATTATGGTTATAACCTTCCATGTAACGTAGTTTAAATAAAGATAATAAACGAGTAACAGGCTGTAATTCATTAAGTATTATTATGATTTTCATCCTAAACTAATTGCGTATGATGTCATTGTATTTTTTGCGAGGTGTGTGATGAAGTTAATTAAACCTTTTGTTTCTATGTTGGTAATCCTTGCTATCACTAGCAGCAGTGTAGCTCTGGCACGTCCGTTTTATCATGGGCCACGTTTTGGTTTGGGTATTTATGTCAACCCATTCCCCGTGTTTGCCAGTTCATATTATTATGGGGGACCATATTATTACCCAAATACCTACCGCTATTATCCAGATGTAGTAGTTGCCCCTCCGACCACGGTCTATATTGAGCAATCAAATAGCAATAATCCGCCCAATAACTACGTAACACCTGGGACACCGCAACAAAGCTCTGGTGATTGGTACTACTGCCATAATCCCGACGGTTTTTATCCGTCGATTAAGAGTTGCCCGGCTGGTTGGCAACGAGTGCCGGCACAAGCGCCAGCAGATCGTTGAATAAAAATTGATTTAAATTTACAACGACCGTTCAATTATAAAGGGCGCTTAATGCGCCCTTTATAATTGGTAATCAACTTTACTTGGCTTAGCTCACAAGCGCAGCCGAACTTAAGCGATCAAGATTAGCCTCGTAACACTTCACGAATAGTCGCGGCTAATTCTTCTGCTACAAATTTTGCGACATATGCATCTGCGCCAACGCTTCTGACGTGATCCTCGTTAGTGGAACCTGATAAAGATGAATGAATCACCACTGGTAAACCTTTAAAACGCTCATCCTGCTTGATATTGCGGGTTAAAGTAAAACCGTCCATCTCTGGCATTTCTAAATCCGTCAATACCATCGCCACTTTGTCGTATACCGTCTTGCCTTCTGCTTGCGCAGCAGCTGAAATAGCTTGCAAGCGCTCCCATGCTTCCTTGCCAGTTTTGGTCATAATGAATGGCGTTCCCATGGCATTTAAAGCTTGCTCGATCAAGCCACGTGCAACGGCAGAATCATCGGCTGCCAAAATCGCTGCGCCAGCGCGTAGTGCAATTTTGGCACCTATTGTTTCTGGGTCTACGTCCTTACCATCTTTGGGTGAAATTTGACGTAGGATTTGCTCCACATCCAAGACTTGTGCCAAACGGGTATCTTCTACATCGCCATCAAGGCGGGCTATACTGGTGACCATGCCGCCACCGGCGCTAGATTCTGCGGATAACACCTGGCTCCAGTCGAGACGGACGATTTCTTCTACCGATTCCACCGCAAAACCTTGGGTTGAACGGGCGTATTCAGTAACCAACATAATATTTAGACCAGTCTTAGGCTTGCACCCAACTACCGATGGCAAGTCAATTACCGGAATAATCTGTCCACGCAAATTCACTACACCAAGATTGTGTGGCATAGCACCAGCGACAGCAGTAATCACTGGCATGGCAACAATCTCACGCACCTTAAACACATTAATACCAAACAGCTCCGAGCGATCGCCGTTAGCATCTCCGCCTAGCCGGAATAACAACAGCTCAAATTTATTAGAGCCAGTCAGGTTAGTACGCTCATCAACTTCCTGTTGTACGCTGCTACTCATGTCAGTAATCCTCAAGGGTTAGGGAGTCGATCATGTTGTATGTATGAGCAAATCGGGCGACTCGTCATTACATCTAATTATGCTACTAAAACTTATTTTATAACGCGATAACACGGTATATATGCTTTGCCTGGTAGTTTCATGCGACTTTGTGCAACAAATGAGTTAAGCAAGGCATCCATGGACTCCATCAGAGTGACATCGCCCCTGATTTCAAAATGGCCATGCTTCTCGATGGCACGTATCCCCTGGTCTTTGACATTGCCTGCGACCACGCCTGAAAAAGCGCGACGTAAATTTGCCGCCAACAAATGGCGCTCCTGATTTTTGTGCAACGCAAGGTTGCGCATATTCTCATGAGTAGGATCAAACGGCTTTTGGAATTCTGTATCGATTTTTAACAACCAATTGAAATAATACGCATCTCCTCTGGCTTTACGGAATTCTCTCACCTTCTTGATACCGGCCTGCACTTCCTGCGCGACCAACACGGGATCGTTCACAATAATTTGATAGCGTTGCTGCGCCTCTGTACCCAAAGTATCACCAATAAATTGATCAATTTGTTTAAAATAATCTTTAGCACTTTCTGGGCCTGTAAAAATCAGAGGGAAAGGCATCTCCGCATTTTCTGGGTGAAGCAAAATGCCCAACAAATACAAAATCTCTTCCGCCGTACCTGCTCCGCCAGGGAACACGACAACAGCATGACCTACTCTGACAAATGCTTCTAAGCGCTTTTCAATATCAGGCAAAATAATCAAATCATTGACGATAGGATTTGGTGCCTCTGCCGCGATAATACCTGGCTCAGTCAACCCTAAATAACGTCCGCCGTGAATACGTTGTTTCGCATGGCCGATCGTTGCACCCTTCATCGGCCCCTTCATTGCGCCCGGACCACAACCGGTGCAAATATCTAAGGCTCGCAAACCCATTTGATAACCCACCTGCTTGGTGTAGTCATATTCATCACTAGAGATGGAGTGCCCGCCCCAACAAACGACGATATTAGGATTGATTTGTGGTCGTAAGAAATTAGCGTTGCGCAGAATGTGAAATACCGCGTTGCTGATACCTTCTGTGGCTGTCAAATCGAACTGTGGGTTGTCTTCTATCTCCGACTGAACAAACAAAATATCGCGCAGCACAGCAAACAAATGCTCTTGTATTCCCTTGATCATTACACCATCAACAAAGGCACTGGCAGGCGCCGCTTTGACGTCCAGCTTAATGCCACGTTCACGTTGGACAATGCGAATATCAAAGTTTTTATAACGCTCCAGCAATTCTTTACCGTCATCCAGACTGCTACCGCAATTTAATACAGCGAGTGAGCATCGGCGAAACAATTGATAAAGACCGCTATGGCTGGTATCCAATAATTTTTGTACTTCGGCTTTGGATAAAACTTCCATCCGGCCATCGGGTGAAATTTGTGTATCAATTACGGCATATTCCATGTGTCGCATATCTTTCTAAATAGGAATGAACTCAGGCAGTCGCTTAGTCAATATCCGAACTTACCTGTGGTGATGTATTTATTTTACTCGCCGGGCTGCTTGGCACGCAAAGCATGGACTACAGCCTCCGTCACTTTATTTGTAGTCATGCGCAATTCGTTATTGAGTATGGCGGCTTGCGCGTCGGCCTTCAAGGTACAAAGCAATAATTCTGGCCATGCGTGTTCTTCCGCCAACAAGCCAACCCAACCATTTCTGCCAGAATGCTTCACTGAATATAAGGCGATATCAGCAATATCAATTACGTCTTGCCAGTCAATCGCACGTGGATAAACTGTCACGAACGGGAAACAAGCAAAACCAATCGAGCAAGTCTGACGAATAAATAAGTCGCCCTCAAGTTGGAATGGCACATCAGCCACAATAGTTCTCACTCTCTCTGCCAGTTCTTCAGCTCTGTCTCTTGAAGTGCCACGTGCCACGATCAAAAATTCTTCACCGCCCCACCGTATCAGGTAATCAGAATCGCGGAATACTTGCTGCAAGCGTTGCCGTATCTGCACCAAGATCGCATCACCGGCAGCATGACCATATTTATCATTGACTTGCTTAAAATGATCCAGATCAACTAAGAACATCAGCAAATCTGTATCTTTTGGAGTCGAGTCATCGGTAGTGGACGGAGTCTGGTAACTCCGAATACTTAAGGCGACATCAGCCTCAATATTTTGGGTCAGAAACCGTCGGTTTTTGAGCCCGGTTAAAGGATCAGTCAAACTTGCATCTTCTAATTCAAGCAAAGCTTGTTCTAGCTGTTTTTGAGTTTTTTGTAAATTGTGGTGTGTATGAGCGTTATCTAAAGCGATTGCACCGTATGCACATAAGCTACGAAATATGAGCCGTTGCCGCTCACCGTAAGCGGCTTGATTGGTCGACTGTATCGCGATCACACCCAAGATATGATCGCCGACAATCAAAGGTCCATACAAAGCAATACGCATGCGATCAGCATTGGCGCTATCAGACGAGGATTTAGAAAATCCCATCTCCATTAATAGTTCCTGTCCCTCAGTGATGCAACGCGCAGCATTGCGGGTGCTTCTATCAGGTGTTGTTAATTGCAAAGAAATAACTTCGCCATTTTCTACCCGGTGATACAAGTTCAGACTAATGCCATCTGCGTCTAACAGCCAGATGGACAAATCGGATGCATCCAATAACGCACTAAGGTGGCGATGCAGCCCGTGACAAACATTTTCTAGGTTTAAGTCAGCAGTAATTTCTTGGCCGATTTTGCTCAACAAATCGAGAGTTTGCGAGGTTTCTAACAGGGTTGCCGCTAATTGTTGATGATGCAATGCCTCAGCTCTGGCCCGTTCGGTCTCATGACGCACTTGCATCAATGTTGCCCAGTTTGCAGCTTGTTTAGTGCGCTCACGCTGATCGGCAGCGATTGCTTGTTTTGCATAAGTAAACGCATGTTGGCCATTGCCCGCGTTAGACCACGCCTCACCTAAGGACAATAATAATTTAGAAGGAGCCAGCCAGCCAGGTACTGTGTGACCAAAATCCAAGGCTTGCTCAAGATAATGCAAGACGATATTCGGTGCCGTCATATCGGCAGGCGAGGACAAAGCGTGTCGGCCATAAATTTCGGCCATTGCCTCGTTGATATCTACACCTAAGGCATCCAGGGATAGCTCGTCGATTAACTGCCTTGCCTCGTCAATTGCCTTCAACGCGGCGCCCGGCTGGTTTGCCGTTGATAAAGCGCGGGCATAACAAATTAAATGCTCTGCTAAATTATTGCGCGACCCTGCTTCGCGATATAAAGCAATTGCCGATTCAAAATAGCTTGCTGCTTGAGTTGCATCGCCACGTAGCAACAAGGTATTCGCAAGCTCTGCCTGCGCAATTGCTTTGTGAATACCGATTTTGTTGTCACTCATGCGCTCTAAGGCTTCTTGTAGCACAATCTGGCTTTGATCAAACTGCCCCAAATGTCGCAATAATTCGCCCAATCGCATCATGCTATAGCCAATTAATGCAGGCCATCCAGTTTTGCGAGAGCAAGATACCGCCCAATCGTAGCAAGCTGCAGCCTCTTCAAAATCACCTAGCTTTTGTAAACAAACACCGGCATTTGATGCAGAGACAATTGCCAACCGTAAAAGCCCAGCTTGCTCAGCAGATTTGCTGGCATGGTGATACATCACAGCAGATCGGGTCAGTTCAGGAGAAAATAAAATCTCACCTTGCGCTGCTGAAATCAGCGCGGCAACAGCTGGGTGCCTTGGCTCGGGGTTGAGCACAATCAGTTCGGCTAGCTGCTCGCTTGCGACCAAGCTATCAGTAAATGCCATTAAGTAAATCGCCCAGCCACGAGCCAGGGTTTGGCGCATGCGATCACCAACCCGACCAAAATTAATGTTGGCATTCTGAGCAGCGGCAATAGCGCGCTCCATCTGACCTTGCTCCAGCGCGATTACCGATTCTGTTAGCGCAGCATCGCCCTCACCAACCAGATCACCCGTAGCAATAAAACCTGTCCTGGCACTTTGCAAAAAATCTTCAGCATTATCAAAATCGCGGAACAATGCTGCAACCTCGGCACGAATCAATGCCAACCTGGCGCGCACGCCACGACGTTGATCTGGCATCAAAGGACTATTTCGCAATAACCCATCGGCCTCGTTTACCAAATTTAATGCTCGCTGACTATTACGCTGCCGCAAATGCCAAGCCACGTTAACCAAAGTATTGACTCTTGCGGCGCCAGCCAATGTCGCCAACTCGGTCTCAAGCCGATTTACTTCATCATCAAGCGCGTATAAGTACATGAAAATTCTTTAAATGTGCAGTAGCATCAAAGCGCTATATTATGCATGTATTTTATATAGGTTTTATTGCGATAAGACATTATCTTGAGTGAAACATGCCTACATCAAAATTAGCTTTCAGTTTGCCAGTGACTTTGCTTATTTTTTCAACATTAAACAGCAAATTAAACAGTAAAAAAAGTTTCCTCGAAAAAAACAGTAACCCAGATACTAATGCAGTAAAACATTATTTTCAGTAATAGGTTGTGAACTTCACCATCGACCTGTAAAATTCGCCCCTTCAGACGCGGGGTGGAGCAGTCTGGCAGCTCGTCGGGCTCATAACCCGAAGGTCGTAGGTTCAAATCCTGCCCCCGCAACCAATAAAATCAAAGGCTTACAGAATTGCTGTAAGCCTTTTTGCATTTAAAACGATTTATTGCTGCAATTTTGCTGCACTTCCGTTTGAAATGCCGGTGTCTATACCCTGTTCCTCAACCTCAATTGGAGCAGAAGTATGGCAACGATCAATAAACGCGGTCCGTATCAATATCAAGCCATTGTCCGGTGCAAAGGCTATCCTACCCAAACACGCACTTTAGAAACCATCAAAGCAGCCAACGACTGGGCCAGAGATGTCGAGGCAAAAATGCGACGTGGTGAGTTTAGCGACCGTTCAACCGCAGAAAGTACGACTCTCGGCGATGCACTAGAACGCTATCGCTTGGAAGTAACGCCCGCTAAGCGCGGTCATGTCAAAGAAAATTACCGTCTTTTGCAGTTGATGCGACACCCTCTGGCTTTACGTCCACTCGCCAGCCTACAAAATGTCGACTTTTCCACTTACCGTGACCAGCGACTAAAAGAAGTCGCTCCGAAGACAGTACAACTAGAACTTTCCGTATTCTCTGCTTTACTCAATACAGCCCGCCGTGACTGGTCAATTTCGGTCGCCAACACGATTACTGATATCCGTAAACCAAAACTCCCCAGAGGCCGCTCGCGTCGTCTGGTTGGCGATGAAGAGATACGTCTGTTTGATACTGCTCGCAAGAGAGAATCATCTGACCTAAGTTTATTAATCGTACTTGCTATCGAAACTGGTATGCGTTGCGGAGAAATGGTGTCCTTAACTTGGGATCAAATCGACCTAGCTCATCATTTTATTCATTTGGATATGACAAAGAATGGGACTGCTCGGGATGTGCCTTTGTCAGTCACTGCAGAATCTGCTCTGCGTAGTGCCCAGCAACATCCACATGGCCGATTGACGGGATTCCAGGCAACGGATGGCGTTACTGCAGCATTTAGTCGACTTTGCCGACATGCTGACATAACCAATTTACGTTTTCATGACCTACGCCATGAAGCGGCGTCCAGATGGGCAAAAGTATTACCCGCAGCAACACTGGCAAAAATCTTTGGCTGGAAAACCTTGCAAATGGCGATGCGCTATTACAACCCTACTGCGGCCGAGTTGGTAGCAGCTATCCGTCAAAAGACAATACATTAGCTTTCTTCTTTTTAGGATAAGTGCCGAAGAGAGATTCAAACTCTTCTCATTGAGAAAACAAAACCAAGCCAATGAATATTGGCTTGGTTAGTTGAAATAATCAGGCAACCAACATCTGTAGTTCTGCCAGCGACTCAAATTGATCAGGCTTAAGTTCAGCGCGGTCGATTGACGTAGCACGTATTTCTACCGCTTTCCCGTTCTGTAATGACACCACGCGCTCCGCACTGGCAATTGTCTCTGGTCGATGTGCAACCATAATGCGAGTCAAGTTCAGCGTACCCAATGCCTGATTGACCTTTTGCTCATTCTGCACATCCAGATGGCTCGTGGCTTCATCTAATGCCAGAATCTTGGGTTGTTTGTACAAGGCACGCGCTAGCAAGACTCGCTGCTTTTGCCCTCCTGACAAACTACTACCCATGTCCCCAACCAAGGTCTGATAACCCATCGGCATGGCCGCAATATCCTCATGAATTGCCGCCTGTCTAGCACAGTGCTCGACCTGTTCTTGCTTGGTATGTGCATCAAAAAAACTGATGTTGTCCTAAATCGAGCCGGCCATCAATACATCATCTTGCATCACAGTACCAATTAGCTTGCGATAGGCATTTATACCTAATTGCTTAGTCGGAATATTATCAATCAAGACTTCACCCTCAGTGGGTTTAAGCAAATCTAGAATGATTTTGCATAAAGTCGTTTTGCCACAACCGCTAGGGCCAACCAGAGCAATGCTTTGTCCTGCAGGAATGGTCAGATTAATCCCGTCTAACACCCAAGGCTCCCCCTCGGCATAACGAAATTTCAGGTTTTTAAGTGTAATCGTTGGCTGTATGCGAGACATATCGGTTTCTTGTACGGTATCGATTTCTGCTTCTTCTAAAACGATATCGGCTAAGCGCTCGCTATGCAGCCCTAGCATTTTTAGGTTGACTACCAAGTCAATGACGTTAAAGAAACGACCTGAGAAGGTGCTGGCGTAACTAGAAAAAGCCATTAGCATCCCTACTGTCAAGGCGTTCTGCATCACCTGTCCAGCACCGATATAAAACAAAGCCAGACTCTGAATACCAAATAAGGTGGTATTAGAAATCTTGAACAATATCGACATCTTCTGCGTCTTGATATCGCGGTTTTGTACATCCATTTTGAGATTTAGCCAACGGGCCCGACGCTCCTCCTCCCGTCCAAATAATTTCAGCGGCGAGATCGCACGGATAGTTTCTAAAAAATGGCTACTCTCTTTGGACGATAGCACCAGACGTTCTTGCGACGCCTCGCGGAACGGCTGATAAGACACCCATCGTAATACGGCGTACACCAAGACCGTCACTATCACCAAAGCAGACAACTTCACGCTATATAACAACATCATGCCGAGTGCCAGCAAGGCCATCAGACCGTCTAAGGCACTCTCCACAAACAAACTCGTCAACGTACTCTGGATCACCCCAATACTGCCAAAGCGAGAGACCACGTCACCCAGATGACGCTTCTCAAAAAAAGAGACTGGTAAATGCGTCAGATGCGCAAAAACTCGAGCACTCCATTGAAAACTGATATCCATACTCCAGCGCATCAAGAACCAACTACGCGCCAGACTGATCGCGGTTTGAGTCACCATCAGTAAAGCAAAGCCAATGACCAGCACCGTCAGTAACTCGCGGTCGCCACTGACAATGACTTCATCCACCACAAATTGATTAAACAGCGGGGAGGTAATCGCAAAGATTTCTAGCGCCAGCGCTAGTACCATGACTTGCACAATGGCGCGACGCAGGCCAACGATGTGTCCGGTTAAATCTCGGATAGCAATCTTTTTACGCTCGTCTTTCGGCTTAAAGCTCGCACTTGGAGACAACTCGCAAGCAACACCAGTAAAGTGTGCCGACGCCTCTTGCAAAGCAACACGACGCTCACCTACTGCGGGGTCAAGCAAAATCAAAGTCACTTTGCCTTGCCAATTTTTAGTAATCTTTTTTAAGACCACAAAGTGATTTAAGTTCCAATGCAAAATACATGGCAAAGCTAACTGATCTAACTCTTCCAATTCCAAGCGCAATGGTCGTGCGGACAATTGCATTGCCGACGCATGGCGCATTAATTGAGCTAACGTCGCTCCTTTAAGACTGATCGAGAATTGACGACGTAAATCCGCGAGATCAGTGTGGTAGCCGTAATGGCTTGCGACCATGGCTAAGCAAGCTAAACCGCATTCGCTCGATTCTGTTTGGAGGAGAGATTTCATCAAGTAAGATAATTAAATGAGCAATTCATTTTTTCGACACTTTCAAGCAATGTCAAGTGAGCTACGATTTAGTTCTTAATTTATATAACTAAATGAGGTTCTTGCAAAACGAAACACCGGAGAGTAATTTTATTGCGAGAAGCGCAAAATAGATGAGAAAGGAGCGGCCATTTCTGGCAAGATGAAAGTGACTAAACAACCATCTGCGCTCCGCTATGAATCCTACACAACGCCTGCTGATAATGCAACGCTGGAATTTACTGCAACACGATTTGCTACCGGAGATAAAACAGCAATGCGGGTCACTGACGCCGAAGCTGGAAAAATTGATTCATGTACTAGACTGGGTGCGCATCGAAGAATTTGTGTCGGACCAATGGCAAGGGATAGGACGCAAACCGCATGACCGTGGTGCATTGGCCAGCGCCTTCATCGCCAAAGCTGTGTTGGGGCTCAATACAACAGCGGCCTTAATAGAACGATTGACGATGGATCGCAGTTTAAAACGGCTGTGCGGCTTTGAGATGTGGAAAGAAGTTCCGAATGAAGCCACTTTTTCGCGCGCCTTTGGCGAATTTGCCCAAGCCAAATTAGCGGAGAAAGTGCACGAAGCGCTGATCAAGAGTTATTTAGGCGACAGCCTCATTGGACACATCAGCCGTGACGGCACGGCGATTGCGGCGCGCGAGAAGCCGAAGAAACACATGAAAGTTGTTTCCGTAGAAAAGGCCCAAAAGCAGCGCCGTGGACGGCCAAAGAAAGGCGAGATAAGGCCGCCAAAGGAAGAGAAAGTGACCAAGATAGGCTGGCAGTTGACGCAAACTTTACCGAGCATCGTCAATGCTTTACCCAAAGAGTGTGACCGCGGCACTAAATGCAATGCGCAAGGTTATAAAGTGAGTTGGAACGGCTACAAGCTGCATATCGACACCGCTGACTGCGGCGTTGCCATCAGTGCGCTATTGACCAGCGCCTCGGTGCACGATAGTCAAACGGCGGTGCCGTTAGCAACGATGACGGCCGCACGAGTAACGAATTTGTACGATTTGATGGATGCAGCGTATTGCAGTGAAGAGTTAAGGGCACACAGCAAAAGTCTTGGCCACGTGCCATTAATTGATCACAACGCACGCGGCGGGGAGAAGAAACCGTTCGCCCCGCATGAACAACAGCGTTATAAAGAACGCACGCAAGCTGAACGTACCAATGGCAGGCTGAAAGACGAATTTGGTGGCACGACAGTACGGGTGCGTGGTAGCGAAAAAGTGATGTCGCATTTGATGTTTGGTTTATTGGTATTGACCGCAGATCAGTTGATGCGTTTATTTACGTAACAGCTTTGCTTTTAAAGAGTCGAAAAAAACAACGTTTCCCAACGTTCATAGGGGCAGTGATGGTCACATAGGGATTGACACGCCATAAAACGATAATCCGGCACAAATTCATGTCACATGTGCCGCTTCAAACAAGAAAACCAATCGCAACAGTGGCCACACCCATGCTCGACTTTACTGGTTTGGGTATTTTGCAAGAAGCTCAGTTGTTTCCGTAGAAAAGGCCCAAAAGCAGCGCCGTGGACGGCCAAAGAAAGGCGAGATAAGGCCGCCAAAGGAAGAGAAAGTGACCAAGATAGGCTGGCAGTTGACGCAAACTTTACCGAGCATCGTCAATGCTTTACCCAAAGAGTGTGACCGCGGCACTAAATGCAATGCGCAAGGTTATAAAGTGAGTTGGAACGGCTACAAGCTGCATATCGACACCGCTGACTGCGGCGTTGCCATCAGTGCGCTATTGACCAGCGCCTCGGTGCACGATAGTCAAACGGCGGTGCCGTTAGCAACGATGACGGCCGCACGAGTAACGAATTTGTACGATTTGATGGATGCAGCGTATTGCAGTGAAGAGTTAAGGGCACACAGCAAAAGTCTTGGCCACGTGCCATTAATTGATCACAACGCACGCGGCGGGGAGAAGAAACCGTTCGCCCCGCATGAACAACAGCGTTATAAAGAACGCACGCAAGCTGAACGTACCAATGGCAGGCTGAAAGACGAATTTGGTGGCACGACAGTACGGGTGCGTGGTAGCGAAAAAGTGATGTCGCATTTGATGTTTGGTTTATTGGTATTGACCGCAGATCAGTTGATGCGTTTATTTACGTAACAGCTTTGCTTTTAAAGAGTCGAAAAAAACAACGTTTCCCAACGTTCATAGGGGCAGTGATGGTCACATAGGGATTGACACGCCATAAAACGATAATCCGGCACAAATTCATGTCACATGTGCCGCTTCAAACAAGAAAACCAATCGCAACAGTGGCCACACCCATGCTCGACTTTACTGGTTTGGGTATTTTGCAAGAAGCTCTAAATACTAGCGAATAAAAAAAATAGGCTTTACGATCTAATCTCAACGTAAATTACATCAATCCTTTTCCATTGCAGAATAAAGTGATAATTTAAAAAATATCTACAAATCTAATAGGTCATCGGATTACTTTGTTTGGATTAACAAGCGGAAGCCTCCCACTTTCTCTCATTTGTTTTTTAAAACCATCTTTCAATTCCCCACCTAGTTCGGCAAGAACAGCTTTAGCTAACACGACTAGATCTGCTGTGTCAGCATTCGAAATAGCTTTTTCAAGAGAATTATTTAGTTTTTCATCCATTAGTGGATTGAATTTTTTAAGTGCTCGTGCCGTATGTTTGCGAACGTATCCTCCTTTCTCCCTCTTTAACAAAATTATTTCGACTAACGTCTTATATAGCTCCGCGGCAAGGAAATTAATTTCTCTTTTGTCAATACAAAATTCTAGATCGATAATCAATGACGTTAAAAAATACCTAACTGAATCTAAATCAGGAACTTCCCATTGCGCCGAATTCTCGATATACCTAGCGCATGATTTCAAATGTTCTGATTCAAATGTTGCTTGTGGCAAAACAGTACTACCACAAATAATTTCTATTGTTGAATATTGCCCAATTTTAGGACAAATCTGAATATTGTAGTTTAATGTTTCAGCATCAAATACAAAGACATCAAATATTTTCCCACCCTCTGAAAACGACTCATGGAATGGGGTCGTTTTTTTTGTAAAAACTATAATTAGATCTATATCTGAGTCCTTTCGAGCAACGCCATTTATCTGTGATCCAAAAAAATAAATGAACGAGAAATCTGAATACCGATTTGAAATTACGTTGACAATAAACTCAGTTAATAAATTTTTATAATTCATATTATTTCTCTGGAAGATTTTTAATCCCCCTATTTTTTGAAAAATAGGTATTGTTCCAATGGTCGAAATGGAGATGCTTAACACCAAGCAGATCCAGTTCTGAAATTAATTCTGGAGAATAAATTTCAGCAATTACCTGAGAATTTACATAGTAAATACCACCTTCACTTAGTGTAAATTTATAAGCGATACTCAAGGTGTTTTCAGCAGACTCCCACAACCTATTTATGTGTGCGAGGAATAGATGGCTATTTTGTATGTTTTGATATGTAGAGGGATAGTGAGCTCTTGCAGCTTTGAAGTAACACAAGATATACAGCATAAAATCGCTCATTCCGCTTATGTTTCCGCTATATGAGTCTAGTCCACTAGTTTTGAATTTTTGATAAACGCTAGTAGAAGTTAAGTTCGTCTCTAGGTTTGCTGCAATTGTATAGGCATTGAATTCATCAACTCCCGTTGATATATCGTTACCCGTGAATTTTTTGCTTTTAATAATGTAAGTATTAAAGTTTGAATTTGACGGTAAAAGTACTTTAAATTTGTCTGGTATCACTTCCTCGACGATGGAAAAGTTAGCACTGTCACCTGGATGCCGCTCGGTTATCCTCCCATAACCGTTAAATAAGTAGGTAGAATTCCCGCTATTGCACTTCCTCATTAAGGTGTGCATGTCATGTACCGTTTCATGTATCGCAGTAGTTAACGTGATCAGAGAAATTCCTTTGTTAATACGAATCCACCACATCACACTGTGCGGCATAAGTCGGAATAACTGATAAGCGTCTCTGTTGTTCGAATCTAAAAGTAACTGATTCACCACAGCAGTATCTGACTCTTTTAAATTAATACTTTTATCCCATTGTGGCTCACCAAACGCGTATGACTGATCGGATTTGTTGTCTCCAGAATCAACACCTTGATTTTCAATCAAAGCCCAGCAATTCAAGGAATTATAAAAAGGCCGCTCACCCGCTTCAGCAATAGAAATATTTTCAATTTCAGTCTTTTTAAGCATTATTTTAAATTGATCCATATTTTTCACTAATCCGGTATCCGAGCTATTGGAGTTTTTTTCCTTACCGTTTATTTGCGCACCACAAGGAAATGCACTAAAAAAAAACATAAGTATTAATGGTATTTTAAGCATTTGTTAAATAGATTTTGGAGGTATTGTCAAATAAGGTTTGCTGAAGATAATTGAACTCAGTAATGTGAAGTAATAAAAAAGGGCATAGAGGTCAATTTCCTTATTTTAATTTATACAAAATAATCCTAACCAAGTCATGACTTTTTGCTTTATGGTGGCATTCATTATTTTCTTTAACAAATGCCACTACTTTCTATTTCACAAATCGCAGAAATATAAATCTAATTTCGTACCTCGTCTTGCTGAGACATTGATCATTTTTGCATAGTTACTGTTGTGCAAATCTGCGCAGAAACAACCGGCGTTGGAGTGCCAGCGCATGTGATCACAGATATTGTGTTGTCATTATTTGTACAAGTTTGAATCGACTGTCCTACGGCACCTACAGTTATACAAACACTGGTTACAACAGTTGCTCCACTCGATTCCGAATTCTGTCCCGAGTTCGACCCCGAAACTGATACAGATTGAATTGGCTCTTCGCCATAGTAGGCATTGTTAATATCCAATCCATATTGAGCAGCTAGGCCAATATCCCCACCACCAACCGCAAACAATTCGTCATTTGTAATTAAACGCATTTTGTGTTTCCCTATACATGGTTAAGTTGAACTATGCCTCATGACATAGTTTTGCTGCTCCGTTCTTGGTCTCGACTACCTTGAACGGTTTTTCGGACTGGGTCTGGAAGAAAATATCCTTTCAGATCCAGTATTCGAATCTTGTTGGGTTACAAATTTCTATAGTTGTAGTAATTTTTCTTAGCCAGCATTTGTCACTGCCAATACTGGCTCTGCAATCCACTCCCAAATCTTGCGTTTGTCCTGCAATATGTCTGCCTCTAGGGTCATACCTGACTTTAGATTTTGCACTTGTCCGTAGGCATCTATTGTTTGTTTTTCTAGTCTGACTTTAATTCTGTACAAGGCTTCATTACTGTTGAAGCCTTGAATATTCTGCTGGGCGTTACTCAAAATCGTACTGGCTAAATTAGGGGGTAATTCATTTGGTGCGAATGGAGTGTCGCTAATGTCGGTAACGGTGCCTTTTTGCAGTCCAAATTTTTGGTAAGGGTAGGCTTGATAGCGGATCAGGACTTGCTGTCCATTGGCGACGAAACCTGCGGTGCGGCTGGGTGCGTATAGATGGACCTCTAGCTGCGCTGCATCAGTCGTCTTTGTTGTGTCTAGTGTGTCTGTTGTCTTCGCTAACTTGGAGGATGAGGGTTGTTGGCGCGCACTCAATATTGACCAGCTGCGCGCATTGAATATTGACCAGGCGCTTAGTTGCTGAGCATACAAGTTTGTTTCAGGTTTGTCGATCAATTATGTGTGCATTGTTTTCTCCATTTGTTGAACTCAATTTAGCCACTTAAGCACTAAAACTCCTGCCCAGAGACTTCACCAGGTTCTGCTGATATCTCAGTCTCAGGCTTGTTTAATTCCCGGCTTCTTTCTCTTGATTTAATCCGCATTTTTGCTGTGGCACTGCTATGTTTGAAACGATAGGAATCATTACCTGTTTCAATAATATGGCAATGGTGTGTCAGTCGGTCCAGTAACGCAGTCGTCAGTTTTGCATCGCCAAAGACGTTGCTCCACTCAGAGAATGTCAGGTTGGTCGTGATGACGACGCTGGTTCGTTCGTAGAGTTTAGACAGTAAATGGAACAGTAACGCACCACCCACCTGTGAGAATGGCAGGTAACCTAACTCATCTAAGATCACCAAATCCATCTGCATAAGGCTTAGGGCCATGCGTCCTTGTTTGCCTGCTGCCTTTTCTAATTCCAAGGCATTCACCAGTTCAATCGTTGAGAAGAAGCGCACTCGCTTTCCATGTTGCGTAATACCGGAGACCGCCAGTGCTGTTGCCAGATGGCTTTTACCTGTGCCAGTGCCACCAATCAGCACCACGTTGTGCGCAGCCTCTGTGAAGGCTAACGTGGCCAACTGTTCGATCAGCTTTTGGTCTACTTTGGATTGGCTAAAATCGAAATCAGCTAGGTGGCGATGAATCGGAAATTTGGCAACGTGCAACTGATAACGGATCGAACGCATCGCTCGATCCGTCGATTCCGCTTCTAACAAGTGTTGAATGAGCCATTCCGATGTACTCACGGACGCGGTACTCTGTGCTGTTAAATCGGTATAGGCAGTTGCCATTCCATATAACTTGAGTGATTTAAGTTCACTGATGATGTTAAACATGCTGATTCTCCTGATGTAAGCTGTCGTAGCGACTTGCATCGGCTACCGGCTCTTCGATTAATTGCAAGCTTGTGGCGACGGGGTCAGGACGATCGCCCTGACTTAATCGCACCAATACGTTAGTGATGTGTTCAACACTGGTTGCACCGGACTCCAGCACTAGTTCTACTGCCACAATGACGGTATCAAGGCCATGGTGCGGGATAGCCGCTAACACTTGAGCCATGACGCGATCACCACCGGCACGGCGTAGCAAGGTGGTTTGCAATTTGATTAAAGGCGCCGGCATCAATGCAAAGGGTGCACCGTTTCGTAAGACACCGGGCTTTCTTTCTGCCAGAAGGATGTAATGCTGCCAGTCATAGCTGGTCTGATCACGTCCAAATAGTCGTAGATGACATGCAACCCTCTCATTCTCAGCGTAGACGGCAATCTGTTCTGAATACAGATGAACACTGACCATGTGATTGGCCAAATAGCACGGTACTGAATAACGATTACGGTGGACATGAACTAAGCAAGTAGAAGAAACCCGTGCTACGAGTTCGACATAGCCATCGAAGGGTGTTGGCATCGGCATGAGTTGGGCTTGCTCATGTTCCAGCACGTCGGCGACGGTCAACTCAGGGTAATCCGGATGGCGGCATTCACTCCAGAGTAACTTGCAGCGTACCGCCAGCCATGCATTGAGTTCCGCAAAGCTGCCGAAGCGTTCCTGTCTGGCGTCGTTCCAGATACGACGGCGACTATCCTGGACGTTCTTCTCAACAATACCTTTCTCCCAGCCAGACGCCACATTGCAGAAGTCGGGGTCAAACAAGTAATGGGCTGTCATTGCAAAGAAGCGTGCATTGACGATACGACCTTTGCCTTTCATGACTTTATCGACAGCGGTCTTCATGTTGTCATAGATACCGCGCCGTGCAATACCACCCATGGCAGTAAAGGCGCGAGTATGGGCATCGAAGAGCATTTCGTGGCTTTGCGTCGGATAAGCCACCAGCCAAAAGGCACGGCTGGCGCACAGCTTAGTGTGTGCTACAAGGATTTTGCGATGAATGCCACCAATGACAAGCAGCTCCTCACTCCAGTCAAACTGGAATGCTTCGCCGAGTTGAAACTTCAGTGGAACGAAGGCAGATTTACCAGTGACTTTGGCAGCTTGGTCACGCCAGGCGTAAATGTAACGGTTGACACCCGAGTAGCTACCGGTGAACCCTGCTTGCTGGAGTTCCTTAAATAGCATAAGCGCAGTACGACGTTCTTTTTTAGGTCGATGGCTGTCGGTTTGTAGCGCTAACTGAATGAGGGATGCAAAGGGAGCTATTTTACTGACAGTCGGAGGCCGGGCATACTTCGGCTCAGTCCCTTCGGCTTCTTTAAGCCACTTCTTGATGGTATTGCGCGACAGGCTGGTTCGTCGCTGAATTTCGCTAATGGATAGCCGTTCTCGGTAGAACAGCCGCCTGACCTTAGAGTACATTCCCATGGTAATCACCTTGAATTCCCTCGCAGTCAAAACTGCAAGGATAGGTTAATTTACCTGGTCAATATTCAGTGCGTATAACTGCGTTTATCTGGTCAATATTGAGTGCGCGCCAACACCCAATAAAACTGATTCATCAATCTCACCCGCTCTGAGCACCAAATCTCGCGCTCTAACCAGGGCTAGCAATATTTCACTTCCCTCAAACTCCCAAGTGTTTAGAGCGCCCTGAATTTGATCGGCAGTTAACGCTTCAACAAGTTCTAAATTTACCGTATTCATCATGTTATTAGTTCCCCTTTTTTTGCGGTCTCACATGGGAGTGAAAATTCGTGAAGCATCAACAGCTTGTTCACGTGTTATTACCCCCCCATATAACCTATACCAATACCTACGGGGATGGGTGAACCAGCTCCCCCCATTTTTTGAAGTTCAAATGCACGAACAACTGGGCTCAATATGCTCAAACTACCCACCCCTTTTATAGCAACGCCGGACAAGCCTTCACCAATGGAGACGGTATTTGCAGTACCCGCACGACCAATACTATTTAATTTAGCTTGCATTGCTTCTCCTTTTGCGATCTGTGATGCTGGTGTCTGCATGGGAGATATAACTTCAACTGTACTTACACTATTGTCTGACCAGACGGCTGCAACGTCAGCTCTTTGAAGGCCAGCAGCCGGATTTCCAGTGATCGCTGAAAACGGGCGATTGTAATGCACCTCTTTAGCGCCTTGTTTTGACAATTGCTCTCCAATCTTGGCACTCGCTTTGGCGTGTCCACTCCTGTCATTTGGGTCAGTTTTTTGGGGAGTTCCGTAGTGTTTACAACCATTGCCATCTGTCGTACATTCAGCTCGGCCGTTAGGATCAATATACCGATACGGATTATTAGATGCATAGACATAGCGATTAAATCCAGTTCCGGTATTAGCATCCGTGAGCACCGGATCTTCACTCAAGAATCGTCCCGCCGCAGGATCATAGTACCGCTGCTGCATATACGTCAAACCGGTGTACACGTCATTCAGATTTATTACAACCGACTACAGAACGTATACAGATGGTATACAGACGTGTTTCAAAGCGTATTCAAATGTGTTTCAACGATAGGCAGAATCGGGTTCAACAATAGACAAAGCCGGTGCTGTTGCCAACACCGGCTTTTATTTTATTGCGCACGTCTCACGATTGATCTGATGCTTTACGAGTCTGAGATGTTGGGCTTCGCTTCGTTTTTCGCCAACCTGCGTTAGCCCGGCTATGCTTGTTATGGCACATGCACAGAAAGAATTTCGAAAGCATATGCAGAGCCTTCTTCATAAACGCGCACGACCAACGCCAAATCGCTAGCTCCTTCGTCCACAGTGTACAGATCGACCAATGCATCCCAATATCCGATCATCCACTGACATGCCGACGTCCGCCACGTATCTTCTGGCAAACTGGTCAATTGAGCGCCATAGCGCTTTATGTTGCCAGCAATTCTGGCTGCATCTTCTGCGGAAATCTGGCGAACTCCTTCCACTTTTCGCACAAGATCGAAATTCTCTTCTTTCAATCCTTCCACGATGTCAGCAAAGGCACGTCTCCACGCAGTTGGAATCGAACTTTGGTTATGCTCATCTTTCAAAACAGGTACGATTTCGCTCATATTTACTTTCCATTATGAAGTTCGGTATGACAAACTTTGCAAACCTCTACGTGATTTTCTGGTGTTGTGGGTCCTCCATCGGCATGGCGTATTTCGTGATGGCCGGTCGAGTTTGACTGATCGATGTCTGTCCCACAACCGTTTCCGCATTTGTTACCTTGCTCTCCTCGTTTCGCTTCACGTTCCCCTGGGGTGAAAAAGCGCTTCGGGTCTCTTTCATCATTAGGTACGCTACCTGGCCCTGTTGGTGGCTTTGGTAAAGAGCTCGAAATACCGACATCTGCCTTCGTGTCGCTTTTATCACCTGTCTTTGGTGCATCAGATGCATCATTTTTCTTAGGCTCTGATTTAAAGACATCACTGTGAACAACATCCCAAATTACCGTCGCAATTAAACCACCAAGAATCGGTGCGCCTAGTGCTGTAGCTGTTTCGTAACCAGCCGCATAGGCCAAGCGAAGAGCCCAAGGATTTCGTCCATCAGGATCAACAAATTTGTAAGGGTTATTATTTGCGTAGACATAGCGATTAAATCCGCTACCAGTATTCGCATCCGTAAGAACGGGGTCCTCAGATAAAAACCGAGCAGCCACAGGATCATAGTAGCGCTGCTGCATATAAGTCAAACCGGTGTCAGCGTCATTCACATGACCCGTGAAACCGATCGTCGGCACGTCACTGCCCGCCACCGTCATGCCATAGGCTTCGTATTTGGTCTGGGTAAGACGAGTCCCGTTTTGATCCGTCTTCGCTACCGGACTGCCTAATCCGTCGGTGTGAACATAGATGACGGTTTCTGCGCCGACGTCGTTGGTGTGGATGATGCCTTTGCCCACAGCGCCTGAACTCGTCGTCTCGGCTAAAACCTGGCTAATCCCTCCTAGGGCTAAGCTCAGAGTCAGGATCAGGCTTATGCTCAGTCTCGAACTCAAACTAAGCAACAAGCCCGTTGTTTTAAGCGTCTGTTTTTTCATATAAGTGACGAAGCTCATTGCGTTACCTCTGCTATCACGTGACGGTTTAAATAAATGTAGTTCGTCTGCTTACCGTTATTGGGGCCACCGGTTTGTTGTATCGTGAGTAATTGTCCTGCTGGGCTGTAAATTTGTAGTTGGCTGGTGCCATCGACGTGATTGACTCTGAGGCGGTGACCCAGTGCATCATAAACATAGTCAGCTTTGCTCGTGGCACTGGTCATGCGGTTGCCTTGGTCAAAGATGTATAGCTGATTGCCTCGTTGTTTGATGTTGCCTTGGCTGTCGAAGTCGTAGCTGTAGTAAAAATTACTGATATTGCTACTGATGCTGTTGAGCCGGTTTTTTGTGGTGTCGTAGCTGTGGAGGTTGGTGCGGCTGCCAACGGTGCTTGTGAGCAGGCTGTCTAGGGTGTCGTCGCTCATGCTGCGCGTGGGGAATATTCGTTTAATCCATGACGAAAGCAGATACTCCCTCTGTTTTTCTTCTGAAATGGCTGAGTATCCATATTTTATCTAGATGTCTTTAATATGCTCATAGGGAGTATATTATTTTTTATAGTCTTCAGTCTTACCAAGACACGCTTTTACGTTTATCACAGGCATCGCATTATTGTTCTGATGCTCTAAAGGTTTGAGATGTTGGGCTTCGCTTCTAGATGCGCCAACCTAGGTTCATCTGCACTACGCTTGCTGGAAATTGTGTCTCCCAACATGCCACGAAAACATCAAAATATTTGCGGATGAGTCTGACAGGACAGGTGGCGTACATATCGAATCAGCCTGAGGTAATCCATCGCTGCGTTTCATAACGCAGTAGCAGAAATGTCGGGCTTGAATTTTATTAATTGACTATTTCATAACATACAGGAATACTATTCCCGGTTAGATATCGAAAATCTACAGACTTCCGGAGATCGCAATGTTGCATAGTATTGAAGATAGAGTTCGCGCCTGCGAACAAGAAAATGTCCGTTTACGCAAGCGGATTGCCCGTCAAAACATGTTTTGGGTGAGCGTGTTGTTGCTTGTTGCTGGCGGCGGCGCATTTGCCGGCTCCAGTCTGAAAAATGCGATTTTTGATAGTATTAAAGCGAAAGAAGTCGTTGTCGTAGATGACAAAGGTGTGGTCCATGCCCGTATGGGTGGCGATTTGCCCAATGCAGTGATGGCTGGCGGACATGTTGCTAACAGGGGGTCGAAGGCAGCCGGTTTTATTATTTATGATGAGGAAGGTATCGAGCGAGGCGGCTATGCCACCATGGACAATGGCAGCAACGCCATGTTGACACTCGACTCAAAACATAAAATGGCTGCCATTCTCGTTGCTGGCCCATCTATAAATCAGGCAAGTGCTCTGACATTAATTACGCAAGCTAGTGCCATTGAACTTAGGTCGGATACGGACGGATCCCGTCTGACAGTGACTGATCCGAAGGTGGGTATAACATTGCAACAACCAAATATCGCCGCACTTTCTACAACTACTTGCACAGACTACAAGGAGCTAGCGACAAAATACCCTGGAGAGAAGATATGTCAGAGGAGGTTTGCGGATTCGACTTGTAATGCCTGCTTTAAAACTGAGTAAACAGTAAGCCTGCATCAGTCTGACAAAAGACCTTTCCCAAGAAACGAATCGTCGGGCATAGCGTATGTTATAAAGTACGCAATCATATGGCTAGCCCTTCGTGTGATCAATTACTGGGGGCGCCTTTGGTGCACCTAATTGAAATCTCGGTTTATCCAGGAAAGTCAGAATTTTTGCTGCACTTGAGTGCATAAATTCCAGTATAATCCGACCAACTTAGCATATGACAATGCATTAATTTCATTGAGTATTTTTTATTTTAAACGCCTCTAGGTTTTGGTTTACAACCCTTAGATTATGGGTTCAAATCCCGACCTCGCAACTAAACAATGCCTAGTCCTTGATTATTCAAACTCAAGGACTTTTTTGTTTTCTGCCTATCGCTTCTCCCTTGGAATGCATAAGCTCCCCGGGATGAGCAACTTAGCTCTCTCAGCCACGCTATCGTGTCGTGTCGTGTCCCACATTATGAGAAAAATGAGGGGAGTGCTAGACTGCGTTGTCCCTATAATTATCTGATCGCTTTCTGGAACACCTCCCATGACAAATCCTAGTTTATTCAATACCCTGCCCTTATCAGCCCCGTTACTGGCTAATCTGGAGAGTCTCGGTTATTTAGAGATGACGCCGATCCAGGCAGCGAGCTTGCCCCTGATTCTGGAGCAACGTGATGTGATTGCGCAGGCCAAAACAGGGAGTGGTAAAACAGCGGCGTTCAGTCTAGGCATCCTTGCCAAGCTCAATCCACTCTATTTTGCGGTGCAGGGTCTGGTGATCTGCCCGACGCGTGAGCTGGCGGATCAGGTATCGAATGAGTTACGTCGTCTGGCTCGCTCAGTAGAAAATATCAAAGTTTTGACCTTGTGCGGGGGTGCGCCGATGCGCCCGCAAATAGCCTCGCTGGAACATGGCGCGCATATCGTGGTCGGAACCCCGGGACGGATTCTGGATCACATCGGCCGCGGGAGTATCAATTTAAATACCGTACAGACGCTGGTACTGGATGAAGCAGATCGCATGGTCGATATGGGGTTTTATGAAGATATCTACGGCATTGTTGCGGCGTGTTCACCACGTCGCCAGACGCTATTATTTTCTGCTACTTACCCTGACGACATCCGCAAAGCCAGTGCGCAATTTTTGCGCGATCCGGCCGAAATCAAAGTGGAATCGCAACACACCGGCAGCCATATTGAACAACTGTTTTATCTGGTCACACCAGAGGAACGCAATGCGGCGGTAGCGCGCTTGTTATCGCATTACAAGCCGGTTTCGACGATCGCTTTTTGTAATACTAAGGTCCATTGCCGCGAACTGGCAGATGAATTGCAAGCGCAAGGCATCAATGCGCTAGCGCTGTATGGCGATCTGGAGCAGCGCGAGCGTGATGAAATCTTGGTCCGTTTTGCTAATCAAAGTTGTTCGGTACTGGTCGCCACCGACGTTGCTGCACGGGGTCTGGATATCCAAACTCTGGGCGCTGTCATCAATGTCGATGTCTCCAAAGATACTGAAGTCCATATCCATCGCATAGGCCGTACAGGTCGAGCTGGCGAAAAAGGTTTAGCGCTCAGTCTGGCAACACCGAGTGAGAAAAAATGGGTCAAGCTCATCGAAGAATACCAGGGGCAGTCGGTGCAATGGCATGAACTTGCTGAACTGGATACAACCTCTGACACCACCCTACAAGCACCAATGGTCAGTATTTGCATCATGGGCGGAAAAAAAGACAAGTTGCGTCCCGGTGATTTGCTCGGCGCCCTGACAGGTGATGTTGGTTTGCGCAAAGAGCAAGTGGGCAAGATCAATGTGTTTGAATTTATGACTTATGTCGCGCTAGACCGACAGATCGCTGAACAGGCGCTGGATAAATTAAGCCGCTGCAATATCAAAGGGCGTCAATTCAGGATGCGGGCGATTTATTGAGCTTAGCTATAGTCCACTCAGTTTTTTTAAACCTTATTTCATCGATTTTTAAACCCAGAGTTTTCATTGGAACAGCGACAAGTGTGCCTTTGGCGGACTGACTGGCTGCACGCGACGACGACGCAAGGCAATTTGCCAAAGGTGCAATTGTTGCGGTAGCGCTCACACTCAAATCGCGGCGGTGCTGCACCTCTGAACATCGGATGCCGTCTGCGTTTTTTGCGGAGTGGTAGCGGTCTAATAGAAAACCTGAGTTAAATATACTCCCCATTTTTATAAGCTATTTAGCCATATTCCCCAATAAATCATTGGGGATTTAAAAAATACATATAGGGAGTATCATTTTAATGATAGACAAATTGCAAACGTGTGGCGCTGCAATAAATCCTTTTCACCGATGGATCACCACCATTAGCGCCTTCGCTTCCGTCTTGCCAATATTGCGGATTGCGTGGTTCTTATCCGCCTCATACCGCGCTGTGCCGCCGACTTTGAGTTTTTTCTTGATACTGTCTACTTCTACTTCTACCTGACCATTGAGCAATGTCAAATGCTCGGTCGCACCGGGGTCATGTGAATTAGACACTAACGCACCGCCCGGAGCCAGGATCAGTTCATACCACTCATACTTACCTGCCAGTTCCATCGGGCCTAAAATTTTTAACACATAACCCGCGTGTTCACCTGGCAAAGTTGGTGTCTCATGCGGTTCCAGCATACGGATGACATCGACCTTGGGCGCTTCGGCTGACAGCAATTCGGCAATACTGACGCCTAGTGCATTCGCCAGCCGCCACGCAACGGCAATCGTGGGATTGGCTTTTTCTCTCTCTATTTGTGACAGCATCGATTTAGAAACACCGGCTGTACGCGATAAATCGTCCAGCGTCAGACCACGCTCCAGACGCATTCTTTGCAAAGTAGCGCCTACTTCTGGCGGCGTATTACTCAAAATTTTTTTCATATTGCCTCTTGCATAGTTGAACAAGCACAGATAATATCCACTATATCGAACTTTAGTTCTTCATATCGAATATTTTAATTATTTGAAAACATCTTACCAGAGCATTACGATGGGTGGGTTAGTTTTAAATCCAGGATTTGCATAAACTTGTTCCAGCAGTATTGCTGAAGCGATCTTGTGTAAGTCCTGAAAAGTCATAACATAGTTTTACACAGCCACCAGGAGCCAAACATGAGCGACATCACCGACACATCCAGTAAACAATCATTTTTTAGCGGTCTAAGCCAGAACTTGGATGGCCTGCGCGAACAAGGCTTATATAAACCGGAACGGGTGATTGCGTCGCGTCAGGGTGCCGAAGTCACTTGTGATGATGGTCGCCAACTGATTAATTTGTGCGCCAATAATTATCTGGGCTTGTCTGGTGACGAAGCGATGGTGCAGGCATCAATCAAAGCGACCGAACAATATGGCTATGGCTTATCCTCAGTCCGTTTTATCTGCGGCACACAAACGGTACATAAACAATTAGAGCGTGCGATTGCTGATTTTCTGGGTACTGAAGATACGATTTTGTATGCGGCGGCGTTTGATGCCAATGGCGGTGTATTCGAGCCTTTGTTTGATGAGAATGATGCGATTATTTCTGATGCTCTGAACCACGCATCCATCATCGATGGTATCCGTTTATGTAAAGCCGCCCGCTTCCGTTATGCCCACAACGATATGGCGGATCTGGAAGTTCAATTGCAAGCTGCGGCAAGCAAACGTCATCGCGTGATTGTGACCGATGGGGTGTTCTCAATGGACGGCACGATTGCCCAGCTCGACAAAATCTGTGATCTGGCCGACAAATATGATGCCTTGGTCATGATTGATGAGTGTCACGCCTCGGGCTTTATGGGAGCAACAGGTCGCGGTACACATGAGCATCACAACGTCTTAGGTCGCATCGATATCATCACCGGTACATTGGGCAAAGCCTTAGGTGGTGCGATGGGTGGATTCACCGCAGCGCGTAAAGAAGTGATCGACACCTTGCGTCAAAAATCCCGTCCTTATTTATTTTCTAATACCTTAGCTCCATCCATTGCAGGTGCATCGCTGGCGGTGCTGGAACGCTTATCGACTTCTACTGAATTGCGAGATCGCTTGCATGCCAATACTGCACACTTCCGTCGTGAAATTGCAGCGCTCGGATTCACTATCAAACCCGGCACACATCCTGTCGTACCAGTGATGTTATTCGATGCTCCAGTAGCACAAAAATTTGCTGCGCGTTTGTATGAATTGGGTATCTTAGTTACTGGTTTCTTTTATCCGGTGGTACCGATGGGTCAGGCACGCGTACGAGTGCAATTATCCGCAGCGCATACAACAGAACAACTCGATACCGCCCTCGCCGCCTTTGCGCAAGCAGGCCGTGAACTTGGTTTAATTTAATAAAGGACAGCACATGGAACGTATTTTAGTCATCGGCGCGAATGGTCAAATCGGTAGTGAACTGGTTGAAGCATTAGCCACACAATATGGCGCAGACAATGTCATTGCGGCAGATATCAGCCCTAACAGTTTGTATGGCGCAAAAATCTATGAAGTCATCGACGTGTTAAACACAGCCCGTCTTGCAGAGGTCGTAGAAAAATATACCGTGACTCAGGTGTACCAACTGGCTGCATTATTATCTGCCACAGGCGAGCAAGCACCGTTAAAAGCCTGGACCTTGAACATGGATGGCTTGCTGAATATTTTAGAACTGGCACGTATCCGAGGTGAAGCGGGTAAACCTTTAAAAATATTCTGGCCGTCCTCCATCGCTGCATTTGGTCCTAACACGCCAGCCGTCAACACACCGCAATATACGGTGATGGACCCAAGTACGATTTATGGCATCAGCAAATTAGCGGGTGAGCGTCTGTGCGAATATTATTTCCAAAAATATGGTGTTGATGTTCGTAGCATTCGTTATCCAGGCATCATTAGCTACAAGTCGCCACCGGGCGGCGGCACGACTGATTATGCGATTGCGATTTTCCACTCCGCTTTGCGTGGTGAATCTTATGAATGCTTCCTGGAAGCTGAGACAACATTGCCGATGATCTATATGCCTGATGCGATCCGGGCGACGATTTCTTTGATGGATGCACCTGCCAGCAAACTTTGTATACGTTCTTCTTACAATGTCGCTGGTTTAAGCTTCAATCCACGGGAATTGGCCCTTGCAATCAAACAAAATTTGCCCGACTTTGACATACACTACGCGCCAGATAGCCGCCAGGCGATTGCCGCTACTTGGCCACAGAGCCTTGACGACAGTGCCGCCCGCAAGGATTGGGGATGGCAGGCAGAGATCGGCATGACACAATTAGTCAATGACATGTTGAAGAACGTAAAGATCAGCACTGGAGCACAAGCCCAGGCTGCATAAAAATTTTTGAGACAAAGTGAGGTTTGGTATGGACATGCGTGTATTTGATTTATTTAAAATAGGTGTAGGTCCATCCAGCTCACATACCGTCGGCCCGATGCTTGCGGCGCGGCGGTTTTTACTCGAATGTCCTGAATTATTTAAAGTCAGTAAAGTACAAGTTGCCTTATACGGTTCGCTAGCGTTAACGGGGCATGGTCATGCCACTGACAAAGCAGTATTACTCGGCCTGATGGGCGAGACACCGCAAGATGTGATTCCCGATACGATTGAAGATAAATTGACTGCGCTCGCAAGCAGCGGCAGTATGAATTTGCTGGGGGAGTATCCCGTCAAGTTTGACATGATGGACGACCTCTTATGGCGCAAACAAGAAGTTTTGCCAGGACACCCAAATGGCATGCGCTTTACCTTGACGCGTAACGATGGCACTAGCTGCGATCAGGTCTTTTACTCTACTGGTGGTGGTTTTATTTCGACTGAGGCAGAGTTGCTGCAATCGGCCAACGCGGATAATGATCACGCCACGTCCTCCCGACCTTTTCCATTCGGCACAATGGCAGAGTTATTGGCACACGGTCAGCGCACTGGGCTGTCCATTGCCGCGATGCTGCGGGCGAATGAGATCACCCATTGCAGCGATGCAGAACTCGATACAGGTATCGATAAAATCTGGGCTGTAATGAAGGGATGCATCTCACGCGGCTTGCAAATCTCAGGTGAATTACCTGGCGGTTTGCACGTGAAACGACGTGCAGCAAAATTGTGGCGCAGCGCCAATGAAAGTGCGGACGTTTTACCACATGACGGCATGCATAAAGTCAGCTTATATGCGATGGCGGTAAACGAAGAAAATGCTGCAGGCGGTCGCGTCGTTACCGCCCCTACCAATGGTGCCGCGGGTATTATCCCAGCTGTATTGCGCTATTACGCAGAAGACTGCAAACCAAGTAATCCAGAATTAGGTATCCGCAATTTTATGTTAGTTGCTTCGGCAATCGGCATGCTTTGTAAGAAAAACGCTTCTATTTCTGGAGCAGAAATCGGTTGCCAGGGCGAAGTCGGCGTAGCCTGCGCCATGGCTGCTGCCGGGCTCACCGCAGCGCTGGGCGGCACTAATGAACAAATCGAGTCGGCAGCCGAAATTGGTATCGAACATCACCTAGGCATGACCTGCGACCCGATCGGCGGCCTGGTACAAATCCCCTGCATAGAACGCAACGGCATGGGTGCAGTTAAAGCGATTACAGCAGCATCACTGGCGCTCAGAGGCGATGGCACGCATCATGTCAGCCTCGATCAAGTAATAGAAACCATGCGACAGACCGGCGCGGACATGCAAACTAAATATAAAGAAACCTCACTCGGTGGTTTGGCTGTGCATGTCATCACAGTCAATCATGCTGCCTGCTAATTGCGGTACTCTGCTCTGCGACTATTGTTTTATTGCACTCATTAAGATGTGACCTCTGCGACCCGCATTTGCAACATCACACTGTGCTTAACAGCTATACCAGCATAGAAAAACTATACAACTAAACCTACACAAATAAACTTACTTTAGTCAATGAAGAAGCAGAATCAGATCCTGCTTCTTCATCGAGCTTATGCAAGTCTTATGCAAGTCGAGTAGGTCTTAGTAAATATCCTTGACTATATACTCCCCATAAAATTTCTCCAAAACCCTCTATTGTCCAATCTTTACCTGGACAATTAATATATACAGGTAGAGAGTATATTTTTAACTCTGGTCTGAATGGATTTGCTCTGTTCTCTTTTTTAACGATGAAATATAAATACGTTATCCAAAAAATAATCAAAGTTGCAGTTAAATGAAATGGGTATACGCTTAGTTATATAACTTAGCCACATCACTTAGTTTTTATCGCTTAGCTTTGTAATCTTCGATCAGGAGTACGCCATGTCATACAAGACCATACTCGTCCATGTGGATGAATCCAACCGCTCCCACCTGAGAATCCAGGTCGCGGCCGAACTTGCGATTGCAGAAAATGCTCACCTGATTGGTACTGCCGTGACTGGCGTATCGCGTTTTATCTACCAGGATGGCAACATCAGTATGGGTGACCCTAACTTAGTGATTCATTTAAACTTGCTACGTGAGCGTGCAGAAAAAGCTATTTCTGGTTTCAATAAAAGTATGCAGGAATCTGGTGTGCAATCTTTTGCCAGCATGATTGCCAATGACGAGGCTGGTGGTGGCATTGGCTTGCAAGCACGTTACAGCGATCTGGTCGTGATCGGACAAACTAATAATGATGAGCCATCGCCATCGGTTTTACCTGATTTTCCAGAATACATCATCATGAACTCTGGACGTCCTGTGCTGATCATTCCCTACACGGGTGATTTCACGTCAGTAGCAAAGCGTCCGCTTATTTCATGGGACGCCAGTCGCGAATCGACGCGCGCTGTGACTGATGCAATCCCACTGCTCAAGCGGGCAGAATTAGTACAAGTGGCGATCTTCAATCCCAAGTCCACACCCGACGCACATGGAGAGCAACCTGGTGCAGATATCGCTCTGTATCTGGCTAGACATGGCATCAAAGTTGAAGTGTCAGTACATAAAACATCTACTGATATCGGCAATGCGGTGCTGTCGCTGGCACATGATCTGGACAGTGATTTACTGGTGATGGGTGGTTATGGGCACTCGCGCTTCCGCGAGATGATTATGGGTGGCGTAACCAGAACCATTCTTAAAAGCATGACTATTCCTGTGCTAATGTCGCACTAAGCTACACTGAGGCGTACGAACATTTTTTTATAATGCGTCATTCATGCGTTGTTCACGTTTAATTTAGACCTTGTAAGAAAAGTGATTTATGTCTATTTCGGCACTACAAACTGGTCTGTCAGGACTTCAATCTTATCAACGGGCACTGGATAGCTCGGCTCACAATATTGCAAACGCCAATACGAATGGCTTCCAACCCCAGCAAGTACAATTTCAGGAAGCCACAAACGGCGGGGTAAATAGTAGTATTACCAGCTTTAGCAATAGCTCGGGAGCTACCGCGCCAAGCGCCCCTAGTGGTACCGACCTCGCCACTGAACTTGTACAGTCTTTAGAATACAAAGCGGGCTTCGATTTTTCAGCCAAGATCGTTAAAACTGCTGATCAAGTTTTAGGAACATTGATCAACATTACTGCTTAACTTTGAAATAATATTACCGATTTTTAATTTACAACCAGAACCAAGAAACTAACATAGCCCGACTAAGCATAATAAGTATGCGAAATAAATGAATGTAATAAGTAAGTATAAAACCAGGCAATAAAAAAGCACCGCGAACGGTGCTTTTTTATTGAGCAAAATATTTTATTCAGTAGCGTTAGAAACAGGCGCAGAAATCAAAGACTTATTGATCGTTACTTTACCCTTTTGCTTCAAAGCTTCTATATAAGAATAAACATCTTGCTGCGCCAAAGCATCAGACAATTGCTGTTGCTCAGATTTACGTCTTGCTACATCAACCGTGCCAGCAGTGACCTTGCCAATACGGTAGATCGTATAACCAGCACCGGGAACATCAATACCGACAAACGCGGGTAATTTTTGGACATCCGCTTTCATCACCTCAGCAAACGCCGCTGGAGATATCTCTGGATTCTTCAAACGAGAAAACACTTTTACATCTGAAAAACCAGCTGTGCTATCAGCGGCTTTCAAGGACTTCAATTTATCTTCGCCTGCTTTTTTCGCCAGCGCCACAGATTCAGTTTGAGTGACACGGGCAACGATCAACGCTTTAACTTCATCAAAAGGACGTTTGCTTGCTGCTTTATATTCAACAATACGTCCTGAAATCAAGGTACTCGGGGCTACTTCTACTGCTTCAGTATTATGTTTTTTCTTGATGACATCATCAGAAAAAATTGCTTTTAAAAACTTAGCATTATTAAATAAAGCTGTCGCTGGCAAAGCTGGATTTGGCTGACGCGTCAACGATGATACTATTTCGATTTTTAATTTAAGTTTGTCAGCAACATCTTTCAAACTATCGGATTGCTCATACACGGAGTTTGTAAAAGTCTCGGCTGCATCTGCATAAATTTTTGCTGCTTTTTGTTTTTTGATCTCAGCAGTAATCTGAGGTTTAACTTCATCCAAAGACTTTACGCTGGCAGGCTTTATCGCAGTCAGCTGGATAACGTGATAACCGAAATCTGTCTGTACCACATCACTGATATCACCCTGCTTCAATTTAAAAGCCGTATCCTCAAAAGCCTTCACCATAGCGCCTTTGCCAAAAAAATCTAAATCGCCACCACGTTCTGCAGAACCCGGATCTTGAGAATTTTCTTTCGCTAACTTCGCAAACAATTCAGGATTCTTGCGCAAGCTTGCTAGCAAACCTTCGGCCTTTGCTTTGGCCGCTGCTTTATCAGCAGCGCTGGCGTCTTTCTTAGTCGAAATCAAGATGTGGCTGGCACGACGTTGCTCTTCAGTTGAGTACGCTTTTTTATTTTGTTCATATAGTGCTTGCACTTCCGCGTCTGTCACGGTGATTTGCGAACTCAGTGCATCGGTATTCAACACAACATATTCTGCTTTGATCGACTCAGGAATTTCAAATTGTGCAGCATTTTTTTCGTAGTACGCTTTTAAGGCTTCATCAGTAATTTTTACTTGAGCAGCAAAATCACCTGATTGGAAATTCAAAGCCTGGACTTCACGCTCTTGCTCATTGATCGCAGAAAAACGCTCGGCAACTGTCTTAGGTACAAACGCAGTTCCCTGCACTGCCGTCAACAACTGCTGCAAAGACATATCTTGACGCAAACGCTCCTGATACATCATCGGCGTCATACCTTGCGCCGCCAATAGTGTTTTGTATCTCTCATTGTCAAAACTACCGTCGGCTTTGGTTAAACCAGGCGTAGCAATAATTGTCTGCTGCAAAGTTTGATCTGCCACACTCAAATGCTGGCTAGTCAGCTCAGCCGTTAAGGCTTTACGGGAAATCAATTCATCCAAGATCGATTGACGTGCTTCTGGCGTGTTAAGTAATTTGGAGTCAAATTGAGCACCGTAGGTTTGGCGCAGACGTTCGAGCTGATCACGCTGTGCTGCATCAAACTCTTGCTGACTAATCGGCTGCCCAGCTACGGTAGCAACCGCATCACTCGCGCCGCGTGAACTTGTATAACTTTGCAATCCAACAAATGCGAACGACGGAAAAATAATGAGCAGCAAGAGAAACTGCATCAAGCGTTGGTGTGTACGAATATACTCAAACATGGTCAACCGATCACTCTGACAAACTGTTACCGAATATGAAAAAAGGTGAACTGATGTTCACCTTTTAAATTTTGGTGGATTGCACGGAACTAGCTAAAAACTGAATCCGTCTCAACGACCGCCATCATAATCAAGGACTTAGTAACAGCATTAATAAAAAGTAACAGAAAAAGTATTTTAGATTCTGTTATTACTGTTAAACGACTGCAGATTTTATCAGTGTTTCAATGATTCTTGTGCTCCAGTCATAAAAAAAGCACCTGATAACGCATTTTTATTATTAATTTGAAATTATAAAACTCAGTTGCTTATTTTTGAATTGTATTCAGTTGAATGCAGTCCAAGATATGCCAGGAAAAAGTTCGGATACTAACAAAGTCAAAAAGCAAAAAAGCCCTTAAATATCAAGGGCTTTTTCATAAAACTGGCGGAAGGTGTGAGATTCGAACTCACGGAGGACTCTCATCCTCGCCAGTTTTCAAGACTGGTGCATTCAACCGCTCTGCCAACCTTCCAAGCCCAATATTATAGCTGCATTTTATGGCTTTGAGACATTTTTCTTCGTAAGGGTTATTGTTAATCTTGGCCACTATGTAAATTACACAACAAACCGAAAATCACTTGAAAGCATTTGGGTTAATTGATCGGGGCTGACTGGGCGAGAAAACAGATATCCTTGAATTTCGTCACAGCCCGCATTTTTTAGAAAAGAGAACTGCTCCCAGTTCTCGACCCCTTCTGCGATCACTTTATGTCTAAGCTTTTTTGCCATGCTGATAATGGCATCGGCAATTGCGCAATCATCATTGTCTGTTGGTATTCCTTGGATAAATGATCGGTCAATCTTCAACGTATCGATAGGAAACCGCTTTAGGTAAGACAAGCTAGAGTAACCTGTACCGAAATCATCTAGAGATAAAGTCACACCTAAAGCGGTGATCTCGTCCATGATGGTGATAACGCTTTCGGCGCTCTGCATCAGCATACTTTCAGTGATTTCTAACTCTAGCCAAGATGGTGCAATTTGATAAAACGATAGGGCTTGGCGCACTCGACTTGGCAGGGTAGATGTAAATTCTTTTGCGGAGACATTGACAGCGATACGCAAAGGAGAAATATGTAAATCCTGCCATTTTCTGGCTTGCTCACAGGCTGTTTCTAGCACCCACGCATCAATCTGTAAGATCAGTCCTGTTTCTTCCGCAATTGGAATAAACTCTGCTGGAGAAATCAATCCCCTTTTAGGATGATTCCAACGAATTAATGCTTCGACACCAATCACTCGCCCAGTCGCAATATCGATTTTTGGTTGATAGAGTAAAGAAAATTCATCATGCTGCAATGCCCGGCGCATACCTGATTCCAGATATAAACGACCAGCAATAGTACGATTCATTTCATTATCGTAGAACGCGTAACTACCGCTAGCGCGTTCGGCGTTGCGCTTAGCCTTAAACATGGCAATGTCTGATCTCTGTAAAAGCTTGTCTGCCTCCATACCATCTTGCGGATACGTACTGATCCCGATGCTTGCTCCGATACGCAACTCCTGACCATCAATAAGGAAGGCATGATCTAAAGTTGATAATAATTTTTGCGCGACCAAACCTGCATGAAAATGCTGTGGGATTTCTAACAACGCAATTGCAAATTCATCGCTGCCCAAACGAGCGATCACGTCATTTTCGCGCAAGGCTACGCGAAATCGTTCTGCTACTTGTTTAAGTAATAAATCACCGATCGCATGTCCTAGAGTGTCATTAATTGGCTTAAAGCGATTCAGATCAATAAACAATAAAGCACCGATAGAGTTATTACGCTGAGACTGTAGCAATGCCTTATCAACTAATTTTTTAAACAAAGTGCGATTAGGTAAATCGGTCAGGAGATCGTAATAAGCCAGATGATTAATTTTCTCTTCTGCGTGCTTACGTTCAGTGATATCGCTTAAATAACCGATAATTCCCACAGGTTGAGTGTTGGCATCACACAATGGAGATAAGCTTAGACTGGCCCAAAAGACTTCGCCTGATTTTTTGCGACGGCGAACTTCCATCTGACGGCCGCCTTGCTCCAAAAAAGAATCAAACAAGCGCAGGCCGTCTAACTCTTCATCTTCATATAAAAATAAAATATTCCTGCCGATGACTTCGTTTGCACTGTAACCAAACAGCACTTCTGCGCCACGGTTCCAACTGATAATAAATCCTGCCAAATCCATGGTGATGACGGACTCATGAATTTGATCGAGAATTTGCGATTGCTGTAATTGGGTTTCTGCTGAGGCTTTATAACGTTGGTCCAGTTGTGCTTTAGAGGCAAATAAATGCGCCGTCAATTCGGCTAGTTTATTGAGCTTTGCGACATCACTTTCATTATAAATTCCGTTTTTGCCGCTCAGAACATAAAACGCTTCTGCTGATACAGCGCACTGCAACTGTTGAACATTGCTCACATCCGCCGCGGACCTCACTTGCTGAACGTAAGCAGCATCTGACGTATTGAAAATGGCCTGAACAATCCGCGTCAACTCGGTCTCTAAAGAATGGCCGTCCAGGCACAACACGGCCTCACCCAAGGCCGCGCCCAGACTCAGATCATTATCCAGATCAATGTTTAGATTACCCGTGTTCGCGCGTGACTTCATCTACATGTCCTGACAAACCTGATTAACCCAAACATAAGCCTTGGTCAGGCTGTCGTAATACATCTCTGCATCAAGACCAATTTTTTGTAATGTTGCAACATCAAGATTGGCGGTGATGCGGTCTGCCTGAGTAACGAGTTGCAGTTGCGCGCCCATAACACCCTCGTGATTTAACAGGGCGGCCAACACATCATCGATCAAATTCAATGGCAATAAAATTTCAGCTAGGGGGCTTCCAAATAAGGTATCCAGTAAAGAGAACATACCGACCATGAAAGCACTATCTTGCTGATCTCTGTTGCCGCCATTTTTTTGGCAAATCACTTCCATCAAACTGGCGCGAAATGCAGCGCGCAACATCAGAGGATTAAGTGCGCCCCCATTATCATGAGGACGGGCATACAACAGTAACTGCAACCATCGTTGTAATTGCCGCCGCCCGAGCAAATTAATGGCCTGCCCAAAGCTCGATACTTTGACTGTCTGCGCAAATGCGGCAGAACTAACCATCTTAAACAACATAAACGACAAGGTGGTGTCTTGCTTAAATAGCTCCTCCAGTTCGCGTGACTCTGCATCGCGAGATACTAATCCGAGCAATTTCAATAAACGGGTTCTGGCAGTTGCGTCGCCTGATTTATTATTCGGCGCAGGATGAAAGGCATAGTCGCCGCAAAACGAGCTAAATCCCATATCGGATGCTGCTTGCAATTGTGCTGCTGTATTCACATTTTTAGCGATATGCAGACCCTTGCTTAAACTCGCTAGCCAAGGCTTTATTGATATGGGCATGCCAGCGGTGCAATCGACACAAACAGTACTAGATCCATCCCAGACTAACGTAGTCTGAGAAGCAAAATCGTCAACGACAATTTGCACACCTTTAGACACTAAATAGTTCAGTTTGGTTTGCGCATCAGGACTATTACAACTTGCCTCTGGAATGCACAAAATAATTTTTGAGGCGGCAATACGAGTATCAATATCTGCTGGTAATGCAATGACGTCATCGATAGGCAGAAGGAGCGACAGCGAGGATAACTGATCAAAAAAATCACTACTTTTAAAGTAATGTAATAACTGCAAAGAATTTGCAAGGACAGCGGTATCAAAATGAACGCTCAAAGCAACCAGTTGCTGCTTGTTGTTAACGATCGGAGTCAGTGGAGAAATTGGTAACGTCAGGCCAGTCGCATTGGTCATATAAACAATTTTTGATCTTAGTTGGATTTTCTATTTGCTTTCTGCTGCCTGATCTTACGAAAACTGATGCAATGAGGTTTTAGCTCTTTGCAAAAAAACATTTTTACATAAGTCGTAAGCAGCTTTAAATACTAAGTTGAAAATTAATCAATTGCAATATTATTTAACGTTTTACTTTAAGTATTACTCTAGTGTTGTTCTAAGTAAGCCATGAATAAGACTGTTTTCACAACAGTGAGCTTGTAATAACCCTAAAGCATGCGAATAAAGAACAATCAGCTGTCGCGATCACTCTTGGTCTTTTAAAAACAAGGTCTGTAAATCATTTAAAAACCGTCGCCCCAACTCGGTTGGACGGACGTACTGATGATCCCGGGTAATCAATCCTTTTTGCTCTGCTATCGATAACTCCTTTTCAAGATCATTAAGTAAAAGACCTGTACGTTCATTGAATAGATTGACGGCAAAACCTTGATTTAGTCGTAAAGCGTTGAGCATAAATTCAAAGCCCATTTCATGGCGCTGTATCTCAACGCTTTCTTGCACAGCTGCTCCGCGCAGACTCTCTTCCATATAGGTTTTTGGTTGCTTATAACGGACTTGTCGCACCACTTTATGAGGGAAAGAAAGTTTGGAATGGGCGCCAGCACCGATACCCAGATAGTCGCCAAAGTTCCAGTAATTCAAATTATGACGTGATTCTTTACCTGGCTTAGCATAGGCAGAGACTTCGTAATTACCATAACCAGCTTGCGTCATTTTGGCCTGGATCAAATCCTGCATTTCTGCGCTCAGATCATCGTCGGGTATCACTGGCGGGAATTTAGCGAAGTAGGTATTCGGCTCCAGCGTCAGATGGTAGAGCGATAAATGTGGCGGTGCGCAGGCAATCGCGGTTTCGACATCGGACTTTGCCTGCTCCAAGGTTTGCCCTGGCAGTGCAAACATCAGATCAAGATTAAAATTATCAAAATATCGTTGTGCGATATCGATAGCGCGCCTAGCCTCATCGCCATCATGAATGCGCCCCAGCGATTGCAGATGCCGTGAATTAAAACTCTGAATACCAATCGATAAACGGTTGATACCGCTTTGGCGATAAGAGCGAAACTTTTCAGCCTCAAACGTCCCCGGATTGGCTTCCATTGTAATTTCAGCCGCGCCGTCAATTGGCAACAGCGTTCTGACATCCGACATCAGGCGATCCAAACCTGCTGCCGACATCAGACTAGGCGTGCCGCCACCAATAAAAATGGTGTAAATCTTACGCCCCCAAATCAGAGGCAAGGCCGCCTCTAAATCAGCACGTACGGCGTCCAGATAAAGGGCTTCATCAAAACTACTTTTTACCTCGTGCGAATTGAAGTCGCAGTAAGGACACTTCTTGACACACCAAGGAAAATGGATATATAGCGATAGTGGGGGCAGACTAGTAAAATTAAACTGTCCTGCTCCCAAAAAATGACTAACGACATCTTGCGGCACGGAAGAAAGATCGATGGTTTTTTTCTTAGGCGTCAGTAGTTGAATAGGCTTAATCGGGATCATCGTAACTTCTCTAGCAGCACACGCAAAGCTTGCCCGCGATGCGACCATTGGCTCTTTTGTTCGGGACTGAGTTCTGCCACTGTTTTACCTAAATCCGCTATCCAAAAATGCGGATCATAGCCGAAACCATTATTACCTTTTGGCTCTGCCACGATCTCGCCATGCCAAAGCCCATCTGCAATGACCGGCTGCGGATCATGTTCTGAACGCACGTAAACCAGCACGCAATAGTAATAAGCCGACTTGTCGTTTGAGGTGGCAAGCTGGCTGATCAAGTGCGCGTTATTGCGCTGATCGGATTTAGGTTCACCTGCAAACCGGGCAGAAAACACACCGGGCGCACCTTGTAGCGCATTTACACAAATCCCTGAGTCGTCGGCTAAAGCGGGCAAACCCGTCAATTTGGCAGCGTGCCTAGCTTTGGTGAGGGCGTTTTCAATAAAGGTGAAATACGGTTCTTCAGCCTCGGGCACATCAAATTCAGATTGCGCGCGCAGTGTGATGCCTAGTGGCGACAATATGTGGAAAAACTCTTTGAGTTTGCCTTGATTATTCGAGGCTAAGACAATTTTTTTGGCATTCATTTTACGATTTTTTTACTAAGATAAAACATCTTCAGAGGAGGGTCTGATAACATTTAAATCGGAGGTGCGAGCAATTCTAAAAAATATACTCATCATGAGTATATCTTAATCGTCCAGATAATTACTGGACAATAAGGCATATTCTATAAAAATAAGGGGGAGTATATTAAATCTCCCTCTATATTTACATCAATAAAATCGAGACTCCGCTGACTATAACAAGCCTAATACCTGTTTCTGCAATGCGATTAAATCCGTAATACCTTCATGCGCTAAATCGAGCAAACAATCCATGGTAGCGCGATCAAATGCCACACCTTCAGCCGTGCCTTGCACTTCAACAAACTGACCTTGGTCTGTCATGACGACATTCATATCGGTGTCGCAAGAAGAGTCCTCGGGGTAGTCCAGGTCTAACACGGGCATCCCTTGATACACACCGACAGAAATCGCTGCCACAAAATGTTTGACCGGCACGGCGGCAATCGCACCGCGCTCCACCAGTTTTGAAAAAGCATCATAAGCCGCCACCATGGCGCCGGTGATCGCGGCCGTACGTGTACCGCCATCGGCTTGAATTACATCGCAATCGATATGCAAGGTGCGCTCACCAAAGGCCTCCAGATCGAACGCTGCGCGTAAGGAACGACCAATCAGGCGCTGTATCTCTTGCGTGCGTCCGGATTGCTTGCCTTTGGCGGCTTCACGATCCATGCGAGTATGTGTTGAACGCGGCAGCATGCCATATTCAGCAGTCATCCAGCCCTGCCCTTTACCTTTTAAAAAACCAGGCACTTTATCTTCAATACTAGCGGTACAAATAACACGCGTATCTCCAAACTCAATCAATACCGAACCTTCGGCATGTTTGGTGAAGTGACGATTAATGACGACAGGACGCAGGGCATTGGCCGAGCGTCCGCTAGGACGATTTGATTGAGGCATAGTAGTAAATAAAAATTGAGTGAAATTTAAGAAAATATATAACTAGGATTAAGGCCAAGTTAGCGACAAATTCCATCAGGGCTTGGTTGTCACGCGAGACGATTTATGAATTGCGTTGCGGATTTCTGCAATCGCCTTTTCTATTTCCACCTCATTAAACGCGTCGGCCTCGGCATTGTCTGCCTCGCCAGGTGGTGGTGCTTGTATCGTCGTTGTGACTGAGCCTATAGGCAAAGTATTAGTGGAGATAATCGAGGAATCTTCAAGCTTATCATCGCCTTCCCACATCATCACCAATGCGGTCACATTATCGCTTTGTTTGCCAGCGATATCGACGGCAGACCGAATCAATTCCGGTACAGCCCGCACGATCGTGTGGTCGTTCAAACGTTGCGCGAGCATATGATCTGGCAGTACCGACCATAAACCATCTGAACACAAAAACAGCAGGTCACCAGCTTGCAATGTCGCTCTGCGCGATAGCTCCACAATCGGCGCATTTGGCGCACCTAAGCAGTTAAATAGCTTATTACGATCAGGATGAGTATGGCGCTCTGACGGATCAACCTTGCCTTGTGCGATCAATGTCTCGAGCCGTGAATGATCCTTGGTACGCAATAGGATTTGCCCTTGGCGCATCCAGTACAAGCGCGAATCGCCGCAATGCGCCCAGTAAGCATAGCCATTTTGAATCAGGCAGGCAACGATTGTTGTGCGTGGTGTTTCGGGCAGATTGTGCATCTCTCGATAGCGATGTATTTCTTGGTGCGCAGCGAAAAAACTGTCTTCCAAAAACCGCTCCGGCCGTCCTATCATTGGGTGGGCATTTTGCTGGAATAAATTACCGATTGTTTGCATCGCAATCGTCGCTGCCATTTCTCCCATAATGTGACCGCCCATACCGTCGGCCAGCAGCAACAGGATGACATCACGGGTAAAGCTATAACCCATACGATCCTGATTGACCTTACGGCCACCGATATGACTTTCTTGATAGACAGAGAAACGCATGAGGTATCTAGTGTAATTACTATTGTTTAGGTTGAAAATTACAGCAAACAAAAAATATCTGCTGCTCAAACCGATTAAAAACATATCAATATTATTGCGAAAAACGACTATACCTACCCCAGGGTATTGTCCTGTATTGTGGTGTCGTCATTGAGAGTCTTTCTTTTTTTCCCCGCAGCAAACAAGGCTGTAAGTTTGACCTTCGTTTTTTCAAATACGCTTAGTTCTTTTTGCGGCTGCTTTTGCAGTTGCAAAGCTTTTTGCAAAGCGAACACGCTTTGTGGACGTTCCAGCGGATCCATTTTCAAACACCAGCGCACTACTTCGATCAATTCTGGAGAATACAAACCGTCCAGCTTGCGGTAGTGGTTTTCCATCTTATCGCCACTTTTACGCTGATCTGAAGGTTGTGGTGGCGCACCAACCATACATGCAAAAATGGATGCGCCTATGCTATAAATATCCGTCCACGGACCAAGATTACCATTTTTAGAATATAACTCTGGAGCAGCAAAACCTGGGGTGTACATTGGATATAGCTTTGGTAAATCTGTTTTTAAGGTTTGGCGCGCCGCACCAAAATCCAACAAAATTGGCGTTCCATCAAGACGTAAATAGATATTGGCTGGCTTCAAATCCAAATGTAGTAATTTATTGGTATGCACCTCACGCAGTCCATTCATCACATGGTTAAACATGCGACGAATAAAGCGCTCAGATACCAACGGTTTCTCGCCTTTGTCGCGGCGACGCAAGATATGTTCTTGTAGCGACCGGCCCGATTCGTAGGCCATCACCATATAGACTGTCTCATTCGCACGGAAAAAATTGATCACGCTAACGACATTAGGATGTGCGATGCGCGCCAGTGCCCGACCTTCCTCAAAAAAACATTTAAGACCAATACGATAAATCGGCAGATTTTCTGACGAAATGGAGGGCACCAATTCACCTTGCTGTCGCAAAGCTAAAGAGCTGGGTAAATATTCCTTGATAGCGACGGCATTACCGTCTTCATCAGACGCCAGATAAACAATACTAAACCCGCCAGAGGCAATTTTCTTTACAATGCGGTATCCAGCAATCTCAAGACCGTCCGGCAAGGGTGCGTTATTTTGTGCGGCCATATCGTCCTATATCCATTTATATAAAGGATTGTGTTGATGTTTGGTGATTTTGTAAAGGATATAGATAAAGCAAATACAGTGGTTGCCACATTAGCGATGCTTGGTTAGCCTCGTAACTATTCTAGTTAGTGTGTGTAAATAACGCTCAAGTCAACATCGGACAGATCACCTCTGACTAGCCATCCCTCTACTTTGCTGGCTGCGCTCTAACTCTGTTCATCAATATCAAAAAAACCGCAAAATCCAAATCATTAACATCTACACAAAATTGTGTCCGCAACATACAGTAGCAAAAATAGCCCGAATCTCGAACAAGGCAAGCAAACGGCGCCATCCAGGTTCTGCGTAAGCTTTATAATAAAATTAGATGTCCGTCCAGAAACATACAGCATACCAAGGAAATAACGTGAGTATTTATAGCATGACAGGCTACGCCGCCAGCACCCAAGAAACCGATGCCGGCACGATTACTATCGAAATCAAGAGCGTCAACTCGCGTTTTTTAGATTTACAATTTCGGATTAACGATGATTTCCGCTCGGTAGAACCACTCTTCCGCGAAGCGATTTCCCGCAAATTAAGCAGAGGAAAAGTGGAATGCCGCTTCAGTTTTGGCAAAAAAACCAGTAGCGGTAATGCCAAAGCCTTGAATGCAGAGGTTTTATCGCAAATAGCTCAGTTCCAGGCCAGCATCCTTCAACAATTTCCCAATGCGGCACCGCTGACCAGCAATGAGTTACTGCGCTGGCCCGGCGTGATTGAAGAAGCAGAAATTAATGCGGAGGCTTTGCAATCCGTGATTACTAGCGGGATCAGCTCCACGCTGGATGCCTTTATTACTAGCCGTGAGCGTGAAGGTACGGCACTAGCACTGGTGCTTACCGACAGGATTGAGGCGATGGAGGCAATTGTGCTGCGAATCACCCCGCTGGTACCGCAAGTTGTTCAGCAATTCCAACAAAAAGCCACAAGTCGCATGGAAGAAGCGCTAGGTTTGGGCCAGCACGTGGGTAACGCCAGCAACCAAAGCATCACCCGGGAAGAAGCACTGGATCGTGTTCGCCAAGAAGTAACGCTTTATGGCATCCGCATTGATGTCGCAGAAGAACTGGCTCGCTTATCTGCTCACCTGACAGAAACCAGACATATTTTAAAAAAAGGCGGACAAGTCGGCAAACGTCTGGACTTTATGATGCAAGAGTTAAACCGAGAGGCAAATACGCTGGGATCAAAAGCCGCCCTCAAAGAACTGGCCGATGCCTCAATGGAATTAAAATTACTGATAGAGCAAATGCGTGAGCAAGTTCAGAACCTTGAGTGACTTTTAATGAATTTTACTATTTACATATACTGCCACCTGTATATTTTTATGTCCATATGATTACTGGGGATTAAGGTCGCTTTTACCATATACCCCCACTATTTTAATCATTTTATTAAGTAAATTCAGTGAGCCATTATGCAAACATCCACCACAACATCAGGTAGCCTGTTTATGGTTGCAGCACCATCGGGTGCTGGTAAATCAACCTTGGTAAATGCCTTGCTGGCACAAGAGCCAGCAATTAAGCTCTCGATTTCCTACACGACTCGCCCACCACGCCCGGGTGAACAAGACGGACGGGAATACCATTTCACCTCAGCAGAAGACTTTCTAAAGCGAAAAGCACAAGGAGAATTTCTAGAGTCAGCCGAAGTGCATGGAAATTACTATGGCACCTCCCGGATTATGATCGAGCGTCAAATGCAAGCTGGCACCGATATTTTGCTAGAAATTGACTGGCAAGGAACACAACAAGTTAAACGGCAATTCCCTGACGCGGTACGGATTTTTATCCTCCCGCCATCGATTCCTGCACTGGAAGAGCGGCTAAAAAAACGGGGACAGGACGAACCGCATATCATTACCAGACGTATTCTAGCTGCCGGCGGCGAAATGGCGCACGCGCCTGAGTTCGAATATGTTATTATTAATCAAGAGTTTGCAACGGCATTAGCAGAATTAAATGCCGTTGTTAAAGCGACTCGCTGTCGCTTTGCACAGCAAGCAACCCGCAATGCAGCGCTGTTTGCCCAATTGGGCATTCATGCCAATTCATAATAGAAGGAAAAAAGATGGCACGTATTACAATTGAAGACTCACTGAAAAATATCCCTAACCGTTTTCAACTGACGCTCTGTGCGACTTATCGCGCGCGCCAACTGTTGCAAGGTCATACTCCAAAAGTAGACTCAAAAGACAAACCAACCGTAATCGCTTTGCGTGAAATCGCTGAAGGCAAAATCGGTATCGAAATGTTGAAAAAAGTACCTGGTTAATTCTGTTCAGAACGACACCATGAAGCGGCTTGGAGCCGGGAACCTGACAGAATGAATCTTACTGAAACTAATTCTTCGCTCCCCGCCTCCGCTGCTGAGAAAGTAATCTCACGACGGGTTGTATCCACAAGTTCATCTGCAACACCCTCTGCAAGTTCTTCCAAAAAAAATATCGCTCCTGCCTCATCCTCCATAGCAGAAACACCTGCACCACGCGCACCTGTTGCTGGCGTCGCATCGATCACTGACTTAACCAATCGTCTTGCAGAATATCTATCGCCTGCTGATCTTAAATTGGTCAAAGAAGCGTATCGCTTTTCCGATGAGATGCATCTTGGGCAAATCAGAAAATCTGGTGAACCCTATATCTCGCATCCCATTGCGGTAGCGGAGATTTGCGCCGAATGGAAGTTGGATGTACAGGCCATCATGGCTGCGCTGCTACATGATGTGATGGAAGATCAGGATGTAAAAAAAGAAGAACTGATAGAGCGCTTCGGTGCCCCGGTGGCCTCCTTGGTCGATGGCTTATCCAAACTGGAAAAAATTGAATTCCAGAGTCAGATAGAAGCGCAGGCAGAAAACTTCCGCAAAATGTTGTTGGCGATGGCGCGCGACGTACGCGTGATCTTGGTTAAGCTTGCCGATCGCTTGCACAATATGCGCACGCTAGGTGCGATGCGGCCAGAAAAGCAGCGCAGAATTTCAGGCGAAACGATGGAAGTATATGTGCCAATCGCACATCGTTTGGGTTTGAATAATATTTATCGTGAACTACAAGATTTAGCGTTTGCGCATCTCTACCCGATGCGCTACCGCACTTTATCAAAAGCAGTAAAAGCAGCACGCGGTAACCGACGCGAAGTCGTCAACAAGATTATGGAAGCAGTCAAAACAGCGCTTAAAGACGCTGGATTAAATGCGCAGGTATATGGCCGCGAAAAAACGCTGTATGGCATTTATCGCAAAATGCACGACAAGCACCTGAGTTTTTCTCAAGTGCTTGATGTATATGGTTTTCGTATCGTTGTCGATAATTTCCCTAATAGCTATTTTGCGCTGGGGACTTTGCACGCGCTGTACAAGCCGATGCCGGGTAAGTTTAAAGACTACATCGCCATTCCCAAAACGAATGGCTATCAGTCCCTGCATACAACCTTGATCGGCCCATACGGTACGCCGGTGGAATTCCAAATCCGTACTCAAGATATGCACCACGTTGCAGAATCTGGAGTGGCTGCGCATTGGCTGTATAAAAATGAAGAAGGCAGTCTGACAGATCTGCAACAGCGTACACATGCATGGCTGCAATCGTTGCTGGATATTCAAAAACAAACCGGTGATTCAGCAGAATTTTTAGAACATGTGAAGATCGACTTGTTTCCTGATTCGGTCTACGTCTTCACACCAAAATCAAAAATTATTGCGCTGCCGCGAGGTGCGACAGCACTGGATTTTGCGTATAACATCCATACAGATATTGGTGATCAGGCAATCGCCACACGCATAAATCATGAACCAGTGCCGTTACGATCTGAGTTAAAAAACGGCGATATCGTTGAAATTATTACTTCGCCAAATTCGCGCCCCACACCGAACTGGCTAACATATGTGCGGACAGGTAAAGCACGATCCGCAATACGTCATTATCTGCGTACCATCAACCTCAATGAGTCCACTGAACTAGGTAAACAATTGCTGTCGCAAGCACTACTGGATGTTCACCTCAATCCAGTGTTACCTTCCAGCTTAATTGAAAAATTACTCAATGAATCCACGGCCAAAACTCTGGATGAAATATATACCGATATTGGCATAGGCAAACGTATGGCAGCGCTGGTAGCGCGTCATATATTAGATTTGGTTGAAGACGATTCGTCATCGATTCCATTTCAAGAACTGGCTGGAGAAAAATCCGGCAAACGCGATCCTGTCATCATTTATGGCAGTGAAGGTATTTCAGTACAACTGGCGCCATGTTGTATGCCGATTCCGGGTGACGGCATTATCGGACAGCTCAAGCGCGACCAAGGATTGGTTGTTCACACAGACGACTGTGAAAATGCCAAACGCATGCAAGTCAAAGAACCAGATCGTTGGATTGATGTCAGTTGGGGAGATGAATTAAACCGTCGCTTTGACAGCCGCATTGTCGTCATGGTGAATAACGAACGCGGTGCGCTGGCAAAAATTGCAGCTGAAATTGGTGAATGCGATGCCAACATTAGCCATGTCAGCATAGAAGATGGTCAAGCCAACGATATGACCAATATCCATTTCACGATACAAATAGAAGATCGCATCCACCTGGCTCGCATGATGCGCAATATCAAGCATCTGGCGGGCGTTACCAAAATATGGCGAGAGCGCGGTTAAGTACATAGCCAATTGCGCGACTAACAATTGTGTGACTAAGTTAAAGCGACCATATTGCGCAAGCTCTCGACACTTCCTACCGCTCGTTCTGAGCTTGATACCAACTACCAAGCAACGATCTTATAAAAATTTAGCAGAACTTACAGAAATTCTCCGGATTCAATTACTCCGGATACTGCACGTCGGTAATCGTTAACTCGTCCACACCAGCAGGTGTCCGCAATGTAACGGTATCACCTGTTTTGAACTTGGTTAATGCCCGTGCAACTGGCGATACCCAACTAATTCTCCCCGCCAGCGGATCAAACTCATCAACGCCAACGATAGTAATTGTAAGCTCCTCGCCATGTTGATTTTCGTAGGTGACGGTGGCACCAAAAAATACTTGATCCAAGCCATGATGCACTCTGGGATCAACGACCTCTGCCAAATCCAAACGCTTGGTTAAAAACCGTATGCGTCTATCAATTTCACGTAACCGACGCTTACCATAAATATAGTCCCCGTTTTCAGACCGGTCGCCATTCGATGCAGCCCAATGGACAATATTCACTACCTCAGGTCGTTCTACATCCATGAGATGCAAAAACTCTGCCTTCATTTTTTGATGTCCGTCTGGCGTCATATAATTTTTTACGCCAGCAGGTATTTCAGGCATGCCAAATTCCTGATCGTCGTCCTGCTCAGTTTCTTTTACAAATGCTTTATTCATCTTTCTATTGTAACGGACTTAGGTAAAATTCTTCTGCTCTAACTACCACAGCAACATTAAGCCTTATAGAATAGGGTGGATACACTCTCTTCGTTTAGAACTAGCCCTACAAGGTCCATGCATGACAGATACCACCGCAATTAAACTTATCATCGTCGACGATCATGCAGTTATACGAGAAGGTCTAAAGCAAATTATTGGTAGCACCGAAGATATCGTCGTCGTTGGCGAGGCAGAAAACGGATTTGATGCCATTAAACTGTCACGACAGCTTGAGTACGACATTATGTTGTTAGATATTTCTCTACCAGATAAAAATGGCATTGAAGTCCTGAAACAAATCAAAAAAGAATCTCCACAAATATCCATTTTGATGTTTTCCATCCACCGAGAGGATCAATATGCGGTGCGCTCCCACAAATCCGGTGCTTCCGGCTATTTAAATAAGCAAGCCAGCGCAGATGAAATTCTGCGTGCGATACGACAACTAGCGTCGGGGCTTAAATATATTAGTCCAGAACTAGCGCAAGAAATGGCAAATAATTTAAATCAAGAGTACGAAGGTGAGCTGCATAAGACTTTATCCGACCGTGAATTCCAGACCATGACCATGATCGCCTCCGGTAAAAACGTCAGCGATATCGCACGGGAACTATCACTATCCGTAAAAACCATTAGCGAGTATCGCGCAAGAATATTACTTAAAATGAAACTACGCCATAACGCTGAATTGACTCACTACGCGATTAAGAATCAGCTGGTCGAATAAGCTAAAGAATTAAAGTCTTTTCACACAGGAATTGTACAAAACTCCATCTTAAAAATAAACTTGATTCAAAATTAGAATAAAATCTTTACGCAAGGACATTCTCTCTTACCTGAAGCATTAAGCGCGGAAGCATCATGTCAAATAATCAAAATAATTCGCAATTTAAAAACCCAGCAGATATCGCTAAAGAGACCTTTAAACGTTTGGCGATTCAAAGAATTGCACCGACACCTGACGCTTATAAAAAACTATACCAAGAAATTTCAGGTGTTACAGATCCGGTAGAACTTGAAACACCCCCTGCCCCTCAAACTCAAGAAGAGAAAACGCAGGAACCGTCTGCAGCAGAAACCCTGCTACTCAGCTTTGCGCAAAGCCTGCAACAATCTCAGGGTGATCTGGCCAACTTTGGACATCGCTTTAGCCGCGCAATAAAAATTGGGGATTGGGAGGATTACAGCAAAGGCCTGTCCCAATTGGCAGAAAAAACAATGGTAAAACCAGCTAGTTCCATCAGCTTAGTTGACCCAATTGCACCCCCAGTAGCTAACAAAATCTCTCTGGTGGATGACTTACCCTTAGAAGATGGACGTCAACGCATCTTACAAGACATGCTGTACCGCACGCTCACGCTGGCACTAGCCTCCGTACTCAAATCAACACCACAACTGGCTGCAGAGTCAGAGTCAATTGGTGTTGCAGTACGCGACGCCGATAATGAGCCTGCACTCAATGTAATAGCTACTCGCCTGAAACAACTATGCTTTCAAATTGAATTAAAAGGCGGTGATACAGGAGAGCAGCAAGAACTATTGCTTCGTCTCTTTGGACTGTTACTAGATAACGTGCACGAACTACTAGACGAAGACAATTGGTTGCGTGGACAAATCGAAGTGGTAAGAACTTTGATCGCTGGGCCAATAGACCATCGTACGCTGGAAGAAGCGACGCGCAGCTTAAAAGATGTGATTTATAAGCAAGGCGTACTCAAACATAGTATTGACGAGTCAAAAACATCCGTCAAAAATATGATGGCGACTTTCATCGATCGCTTAAGTGTAATGGCTGTGAGTACTGAGACCTATCATAGCAAGATGGATGGCTACTCCCACCAGTTGAGTAGCACTAGCAACCCCAATGAAGTCAATCAATTGATCGGTGCCATTCTCAACGAAACGCGTACCGTCCAGTCAGAAACAATGCGGTCGCATGAAATGATGCTGGGTGCGCAAAAAGAAGTCAAAGAAGCAGAGACCCGTATCAAAGAATTAGAGGACAAGCTTGCCCACATGAGCGAGCTGGTGCGAGAGGATCAATTAACCGGCAGCTTAAATCGCCGAGGTCTAGACGATGTATTTGAACGGGAAGCAGATCGTGCAGATCGTCGCGGCGCCCCGCTCTGCGCCGCCATGCTTGATCTGGACAACTTCAAAAAATTAAATGACACCTACGGTCACTCGGCCGGCGATGACGCCTTGGTGCATCTGGTACGCATCGTCAAACAAACATTACGCTCAATCGATGTGATTGCCCGTTATGGTGGAGAAGAATTTTTAATCGTCATGCCAGAAACAAGTCTCGATGAGGCTGCCTTGGCGATGACCAGAGTGCAGCGAGAATTGACCACTCATTTTTTTACTGCCAACGAACAACGATTGTTCATCACATTTAGTGCAGGTGTTGCATTACGTGCGCCCAAAGAGCCACAAGATGCGGTTGTAAAGCGAGCAGATAAAGCGATGTATGAAGCAAAAAAAACAGGGAAAAATAGGGTCGTGAAGGCGGCGTAAATAACTTGATTCTGCAATGGATGTGCGACTAAGTTCTAGAGTAATTTTTCGACTATTGCGTTAAGCACGCTTCAGAATTCTTTCCCAAGAAAGCTGATTCTGATTGTAAATACCATCATTTAGAACAAACGAAACACGCTAGTAACGGTCACTACCCGGATCAACAAATAGCGTCATATCAGCGACCCTGCAATTCAGTATTAAAAATACTCACCAGGAGTATATTTTAATCACCGATATAATATCTGGACAATAAGATATTTTTTAAAAAATAATGGGGGAGTATGTGAATCAAACTGTTTTAGTCTGCATTAATCAAACGACATTCTTTAGTGCCAATTTTTGCTTCGCTATTTATCCCACTCGCCTAAACAACTTGCATAAACAGCGCTGTTCCCATCACAAAAGCAGAACTAATCCTATGATAATTCTGAAGCAGATATTCGTCCCCCGCTTTTTTTGGCCCATCACCGTAAGGCCACACATAATCATCGATCACTATCCAACCACCTGATACAACAAACCCTGTCCACGCATCAACGTCTGCCTTTGCGGCTTCGTAACTATGATTGCCGTCGATGTGAAGAATTGCTATTTGGCCCGCATAATCAGTTGACCCGAACGACTCTGTTGTAGCATTTTTCGTTTTAACGTAGTGCGTTGCTCCCTCAGTTGAAGGCATGCGCAAATAATTAATATTATTAGCGTTGTAAGGCAATAAGTTCATTTCAAATACCCTCAGTGCCTCATCACAATCATATTGCGCAATACCACTGTCGACTAAACCGCCTTCGTCGTTTTGTACCAGATGTGCACTAGACCATGGATCGACACATAGTGTTTTCCCTATCTGGTAGCAATGTGCAAGGCGTGCCAAAACAAACGCTGACTTTCCCCACCAGCTGCCTATTTCTACAACATCGCCTGCGACGCTAAACCGGGCAATCTCGCACAAGGCACTGATTTTTTCGTCATCACACATGCCTGAGATCACATTTCCATGTCTGAAAATTGTCGCAATTTCAAGAGCGGAGATCAGCGGTTTGGAGGCAATGTCAGAGGCAACGAATAAAGGGCTGTCGATTACTTTCTTCGCCCTTGCAGATGCAACGCGATAGCCACTGAGTTCATCATTGACCGGTGAATCATTGACCATCTGGACATCAGGATTAATACCCTTCAACTCACGTTTTAAATAATTCCAGGCCACCGGATTAGGACTAAAAATGCCACCGATGCCAAGGCTTACTATGGCGAGTTTTAAAGCATCATTAAAATCTGGCTCGGTGATATAGGGCAAAAACGTCCATGCAGCATATTTATCCTTAGACACATCGTAAGCCAACGACGAAGAACCGATTACTGGCTGGCCTTCACGTTGGCATTTCTCAAGAAAATCCAATGAGCGTGGCATACCAGCGGGGAAAATCAAAATAGGTTTCAATCCAGACTGTTTAGCTGGGTTATCCATAGAGTTTCCTTGGTTAATCATTTGTAAAATAAGTTATAGAGAAGCTGTTTTTTAAAAAATGAGTTTCTTGATCAAGCGTGATTCATCAATACCAAGATCCAAAAAAGATTGATAAATTAAGGGCAAGTTTTGAACGGCAGCAATAACGACAGGAATATCTGATTTTAATAAAGTATCGGGACCTACGATTTCATGCCCCATATACCATTCCCCAATCCGCGATGGTCTGGAATCAATAAAATAAGCGACATCAACATCTTTAAAAAAAGCAGATTTTTCTATCAGGTACTTCGATTGCCAACCAGCCCCCCAAATTGCTACGGATTGGTAGTCAGAGCGGTCAGCCAGGATGTGCGACAAACCCAGATCTTGTAAGGCTTGTTTAATGATCTGTTCCGACTCGCCATGAGCATCGCTGAGACGCTGCCTCAATAAGTCATCAAAAAATACCAGAGGACAGTGCGCGTCTGATAATAAACCATACATAGCAATCATGGAAATAACCGCATCTAAGGCAATCGTCTCATGTTTAAAGTCGCAACTAATTTGAAAGTTACAATCGGTCAGCTTGTATTCATGCACTAGAGCGACAAATGCCTTCACTTCGTCTAATGAATAGTTACCTTCAGTAAAAATATATTTAACCGTCACCTGACTAGGATCGGCATCTGCATATTGATGTAAATTCGTCATGGCTTTGTACAACAGACTCGCAATACCGCGAACCTGAGTGTAGGTCGCCTCAGTACCAGCATCAATACTGGTCGTAACGGTCACTTTTTTTTCTGCGAGCAAGCGTTGCACGGTGTTGTTATGTTTTACTGCGTTCGTTAGCACGCGCTGTTTCGCATTAGGAATACGCTCTACGGTTTTGTCCAGCATCACGTCAAAATCTTTGCCTATTACAGGTTCTCCACCGCCCCAAACGATGGTGCCGCATTGATCTAGCGCATGACTGTTTAAGAACTTATCTAGCAAGCGGTTGACATCATAGTTCGCTTGTTGGCCGCCATAATATGTATCACTGCAATAGCTGCATTTAAGATTACATACAGAATGATATTCAAACGACAGATATCTCACATCTAACTTATCTAGTGCACCCCACTCCTTAAACTCTAAGAAGGGGCATTTATCACAAGCAGATGCCTCTGCACGATTAATTTTTGTATGTAAATCGCGCTTCGCTTTTAAGATACGCTCAGGTGTCACCGGAATTAATTCACCTAATGGCACATCCATCAATACAACATCGCCGCGTATTTCGCCATCGACAAAAAAGCGTTTACAGCAGGTACGTATTTGATCTGGCGCGAGAAACACCGAGTGATGCAAATCAATGCAACTCCAACTTTTATTCATCATTTGATCTATAAACTCGTGAATGGATGTAGCTCTCTGTACTAGCGAGAGATTTGTAGCTTGCATCATCCGCATAAAGTGACTGGCTATTTGACCGTATTTTGTTTGCGACAAAACCAAATCATTTTGCAGATCGGTCTGGACCGCCGCAAACTCCTTATTTGCGCCAATACGCTCAAAAAAATAGTCGTATAAGGCAGCTTCTTGCGTAGGAGAACCTGCTCTTAAATAAATCTCTCTAAGGCGCGTAGCAACAACACCCGTTGTGCCTTGACGATAATAGGAAACAAGCTCTGTCCAATTATCGATATGCACTAACTTACTAAATTCTGCAATGCTGTTCCAGGCGCGAATAAAGCCATCAATATGCTTAAACGAAATCGTATTAACAATCGACTCTGCTCGCCATTTTTTTAAGTACAGTACTTGATCAACATACGCGATCTGCCTTGCATACCAATACGCCTGATAAATATAATCAACGTCTTCATGATACCCAGCTGCAAACATCAACCGATGATCCATCATCAGTTGCCGGCGGATGGCGGTAAATATCACCGATCCATCCATATGCAAGGACAGATATTTACTTAACAAATCTCGTTTATTTAATTTGAATGCCGCTTGATCGCGTCGACCTGACGTTGGCAGCATCGTAGACGGAATGCTGAGACTGTCATCAAACGCCCAGTTATAGGCAACTATGTCCAGGTCATTGGTTTGTGAATCAATCAAACGCTTTAATGTCGTCAACGCATCCAGATCTAATGTATCGTCGCTATCAAGAAAAATGATCCATGAGCCATTTGCATGATGAATGCCAATATTTCTGGCGATCCCTGGACCGGCGTTTTCAGGCGCTGAAATTACGCTCAAATGGCTGAAGTTGCCTGCCATGTCCAATGCAATCGAAAAAGTAGCATCCGTAGAACAATCATCAACTAAGATGACTTCATAGCTGTCTCTGTCGAACGTCTGATTAAGCGCGCTGCTTAAGCAACGTTGAACATCCTTTGCTGCATTGTAGGCAGGGATCACTACCGAAAATTCTAATGAACGGTGATTAACATGCGGAATAATCGTAGCGACAGAGTTCATTTCATTTAGCCTTAGTCGTCAGCTTGTTGCGAATCAACCCGACCAAGCCTCTTACAGAGCGAAAATCGTCAGTTTCTATATCAGTCTCATTTATTTCAATATCAAATCTAGATTCCAACTCAAGAATAAATTTAATAATACCAATTGAGTCAACGATGCCTTCTTTAATAAAGTCACTGCCATCGTTAAATTTTTCAGGCAGCTTCGATTTTTTTTCTAATAATCTCAGAATGAAAGATTTGATCTCAACGTCAATAGAATTTTCACTATTTAGATTATGGTGTTGATCCGAGACATCCTGCAATGCCGCCAATACTGGAGCAAGCGCCCCGTGAGAACTTCCTACCGTTTGCCATGCGCGTGTTTTTGCTGATGCGACCATTGCCTCGAGAAAATACATTCCCTCCAACGCTAACTCTGCACTAAACACCTCCGTTGAATGCCATTCACCCTTATTCTTAAATAGCTGCAAAGCATCCGCGATATCAGCGTATAAATTGGCAAAGGCTTCAACAAAACCAGCAGGATGTCCCGCCTTAAAACGATTGTAGCGACGTTGATTGGTAACTTCGACACTTGCTGCACGGTCTAAAACCTCACGTCGACCATCTACATAGGCAAGCATCAATTCTTCAGGATGAGATTGCACCCATTCGGCAGAACCCTGATCGCCATAAATACGAATTTTTAAACCGTTTCTATGTCCTAATGCCGATTTACTAAACCATAGCTGGCCTTGAATCTCGCTGGTGTAACGACATAAACAACTCGCATTATCGACAACTCCAGAAAACCAGCCGTAATGGTTTTGATCTGATACTAACTCTAGCGGCTTTTGTTTCGTCAAATAATAAATAATCTGGTGCAAGTGCACCGCTAAATCTAAATGTAAAGTCGGAATATCGCCGTCAGATAAGCGCCAGGACTGTGGCGCTGGCTTATTGCCATGAGCATCTACCCGGATAAAACCTTCTTGCGGCATTTCTGCTTGAAAATGAATCACCTTCCCCAACTTGCCATCAGAAATTCTTTTTGCCAGTTCACGCAACATCGGATAACCAGAGTAGTTATAGGTGACAGCTAAGAACGCATTCAATTCATTGCGTACATCCAGAATCTGACGCGCTTGCTCGCTGCCAACGGCGAGAGATTTTTCACAGATGACAGCAAAACCAGCACGCATACAAGCAATGACACTCTCAGAATGATCTGGCGTCGGCGTTAATATGACGATGGCATCAAGCTGCCCTTTTTCCTTAGCCAGCATGGCTTGCCAAGTATCGTAAAGATGCTCTTTGCTGACACCATAAGCGATCGCTGTCTCATTATTTGTAGACGTATTTTTTGAAAAACATCCTGCCACTAATTGCCATCGTCTATCCATTCCGCTAGAAATGAAGTGGGAATACCCAACTGCAGAGTGAATAGAGCCGCCGATAAAACCTAGTTTTAACGGAGTTGCAGATGACGCTGAAATAGTAGTTTGCATTATTTTTATATCCTATTCGCTCTTATTACCCAGTGTCTGTACTAATTGGAATTTCATGAGCTTTCCCATGCTATTTCTAGGTAACTCATCTACGACAAAAAATTTTCTTGGCTGCTGAAAATCTGCTAAACGTTCACTGCAATAAAAGCGAAGCTGCCTTAAATCAAAACTATCTTTATTGACAGGTACGACAGCAAGCGCAACAACTTCTCCAAGCCGGTGATCGGCAAAAGCAAACGCGGCACTCTCCAACACAGTATCAAACTGTGCGACGACCTCTTCAATATCCGAGGGATAAATATTGATACCGCCAGAAATGATGATGTCCTTAGTACGTCCAAGAAAATAAAGAAAACCGTCTTCATCCAACTTACCAGTATCTCCTGTTTTAAAATAGTCTCCCCACATCGCAGCGCTGGTTAAATCTGGTCGTTTAAAATATCCTCCAAACAACATCGGCGTCTTACAAACAATTTCACCTTCTTGACCTACACCCAATACTTCGCCATTTTTATCAATGATCTTAATATCGACTCCAAGAGCAGCCGTACCTACCGATTGGAGCTTGATCTTGGCAGCAACGCCATCTAAATTTGAGGCGATGGCAATTTCAGATGCGCCGTAACACTCATGAAATTCGCAATCAAACTTTTCTAACAGATCCGCTTTTACCGAATGTTCAAGTAGTGCGGATGAAGAAACAATGCAACGTAAACTAGAAATTTGATTCGTATTGGCGTCACTCTTTTTCATTACGCTTAACTCTTCCGCGATCAATTTCAGTTGCGAAGACACAGCGATCGTAAAAGTCACCAACTCGGTTGCCACGCACTTCAGCCATGTCGTGGCGGAAAACTTAGACATCAACACGCAAGTTCCACCGGTCAATAAAGGGATCAGAACTAGTCTCTCAGCTAAAGAGTGATAGAGCGGCGTAGCGGCTAATGTCTTGTCCTCTTTTGTCACACCATAGATCGCAATTGCAGCAGAGGCACGATTAAATTTAGTCCGCTGAGTCAACACAATGGGCTTGGGATCACCCGTAGAACCAGATGTCATCGTGAGAATAAAGGCATCTTCCGCTAGCGCTAAATTGTTTGGCTGTACCTCCACTGGAATACTGTCCAGCACATGACTTAGTTGTTTCGCATGGTTAATGGCAGTGTCAACACTCAACCACAATCCATCTATTTCCAGCCAATTTAATGTGGATTCTGGTGCATTCGTGGGATCAAATAATGCTCGCAATAAGCTAGCGTTTGACACTACATGTTTTACCTCCGCCGCATCAAAAGCTCGTCGCGCTGCATTCGGCGTCAACGACGTGTTTAAAGGTACTAATACTGCACCAAGATCCGCGGCGACCAACATCAATGCGACAAACTCAATGCAGTTAGGCAAGATCACTCCAATATGATCACCTCGCTTAACATCATTGGTCAACATTCCATGCGACCAGCGACAAACTAATTCACTTAATTGTCGGTAGCTTATTGTCTCGCCCTCACACCAAATCGCTTGTTTTTCGGGTGTGCTCTTGGCATAACTAAAAAATAAGGGCGCAATTTTGGCTGTCGCTGACTCTTCAATATCCGTTTGGAGCAAAGCACCCTCCCAGCGCTGTAATCGTCCAAATCAATTCAATCAACCAAGTAATTGGCTAAATTTAAGAAATGATTGACTTTTTAATTTTAAAAGCTGACCCGCTTCTGACAAATACACCTGATCGTTTTCTGTACTTTTATTGATCAGCGTGTTTGCAGCGATAAAATTTCTAGCCCCGATGTGCACGCCATGACCTACAGAGGAATTAACACCAAAAAAACAAGCTTGCCCGATACGACATCCGCCAGCAATCGCAACACCAGAATTGATCCAGTTAAATTCATCCACATTGCAGTCGTGTCCGATATTGACATTGCTTGAAATAAAAGTACCTTGCTTGATTCTACATCCGGGGTGAATAGAAACATGATCGAGAATCACGCAATTATCCTCAATAATCACATCGTCGTGCTTGGTTACTGAAGCATGGATAAAGCTGGTAAATACATAGCCTTTGTGGATCGCTTCCAGATATTTTTTTTCGCGCAGAGCATTCATATCGACGAAGCCCATTGCCATGATCATGTTGTAATGATCGGGTGCAAATTGCTCTTCTACGCGAGTAAATGGAACTAGGGGTAAACCTAAAAAACTATCCGTATTATCAGCAATACAAATATCGTCCACTGTAAAACCTGCAATATTCATACTATGACGCGCGTATGAAAAAACTAATTTTGCGATCGCCCCATTTCCGTAGATGATTGTTTTCATAAGCTGATCATCAACTTTTAATCAGATCAATAATCCGCTCAATTTGAGACAAATTCAGATCAGGGTAAATCGGTAAACAAATCACCTCACTGGCAGCCTTGCTGGCAACTGGTAGATTAGTATGCAGGGCAGAAGGGATACTACGATACATTGGAAATTCGCTGATCAGCGGATAAAAATAACGTCGCGCATAAATTCCGGAATCACGCAATTTTTGATATAGCTCATCTCTTTTCAGCGGATAGTCTTGCTGAACCAAAATTGGAAAATACGAATAATTAGCAATGTCCTCACCAGCGTCAGGTACGCAATGGATACCAGCAATACCTACCAGCCCGCGCCGATAAGCTCTATCGACTTCCTTGCGCTGTTGCAGCGCATCATCGATACTTTTTAGTTGCAACAAGCCAAACGCAGCATTGATCTCACTCATCTTGCCGTTGATACCTGAGGCCACTACGGTTAATTCATCAACGAAACCAAAATTTTTCAGATGATCAATCCGATTTTTGGTTTTTGCATCGGGACAAATAATAGCGCCACCCTCAAACGTATTAAAAACCTTAGTCGCATGAAAACTCAAGACTGACAAATCACCATAATTCAATACGCTACCGCCTTTACATTGGACCCCAAAACTGTGAGCCGCGTCGTAAATTACTTTTAAATTATAGTCGTCTGCGATCTTTTGTATCCGGTCTACATCGCAAGGATGTCCATAGCAATGCACTGGCATAATCGCAGTAGTTGAGGTTGTAATTGCTGCTTCGATCTTGTCTGGATTCATATTAAGACTAACCGGATCAATATCGACAAAAACAGGTTTAATCCCATGCCACAACAAGGAGTGTGCCGTCGCTACAAACGAGTAAGGCGTAGTAATTACCTCCCCGCAAATTCGCAATGCCTGCAAGGCAGTTAATAACGCCAACGTGCCATTTGCAAACAGACACAAGTGTTTTACACCGAGATAATCACATAGCTCTTGCTCTAATTGCTGATGAAAAGGTCCACCATTAGTCAAAATTTTATTCGCCCAAATTTGCTCTAGGTACGGCATAAATTCCGCTAGTGGTGGCAGCAGAGGTTGCGTAACATAAATTGGGCGTGGTGGCGTGAAGTCACTCATAACTACTCCATTTTTTTGCGACATTCAATTCTGCTTCCTCAACGACAAAAGATTCTGCAGCTAAGCCCTTGCACCATCTCTGCCACATTATTTGCATCGCCCGGTCGAGACCTGCGGCGATAAGCTCAGGCTTAATCAACGGTGAGTTTCTCATCCTATCCCTTAAAGATGCTCTTAGTTGCGCCAATTCGTCCAAATGTTCAACCCAATACACACCCTCTTTAACGAATTCTTCATCATTAGATACGGCGCATCGCTGTAAACCAACATGAGATAAAAGTCCAATACCTGTCCGCGCAGACACGGTAGAACCCGCCTTGGTTAATGTCGGTACGCCCATCCAGAGTCCGTGGAGGGTGGTTGTCCCACCATTGTAGGGAAAAGTATCCAGGCAAATATCAATCTTTTGCAATTGTTTAAGATACAAAGTCATCCCGCACCGGCCAAAAAAGCTTAACCGATCGCGAGAAATCCCTCTGCTAGAGAAAGCATCAATCAAATGCTGAAAACTGGCGTCTTGTGGCATAGCGCCCAAAAACAACTTACTAGATGGCACTACGTTTAATAAGTTTGACCATACTTGAATCACATCATCCGTTATTTTCCCGATTCGATTAAAGCTCCCAAAAGTGACATAACCGTTTGTTAACGCAGGTAAATCATTTACTTCTGGAGATTCAGGCGACGGAGAAAACGGAGCAATCGCAGGTAGTCGCACTAATTTCTCCGAAAAAAGATGATCAAATTGTTCAGACGGCAAGCAGAATCGATCCGTCACAAAATAATCCATCGCACGCAAACCGGTCGTGCCTGGATAACCAATCCAGCTTATCTGAATTGGTGCGGGCTTGCGGGCAAATAATGTCAATCTGTTTAACGATGTGTGCCCTGACAGATCTATTAAAATATCGATTTTGTCGGCAACAATTTGTTTAAATGTCCAATCGTCACTCTTCAGGTGTATTTTTTTCCATTGATGAAAGTAGAATTTCAACTTGGCGGTATCTTTATCATCTTCATCATTATTATAGTAAGCGTGTAACTCAAGAGACTGGTACTTGTGCAGGTGCTCCAAGATCGGACTAATAAAGGTAGCAACGGCATGATTGTAAAAATCACCCGAAACAAAGCCGACTCTTAGAGGACGATCACTGTTTTTATCATTAGCATGTTTTGACCAGGTTGATATCAGACTCGATTCAAAACGCTCACCAAAACGCAAATGCTCCGCAAACAATGCGGTTGGAGTGACATGAGTCGCCTCACTGAGCAAGAATAACAAAGCAGTATTTGCGTAGTGATCCTTGGGATCGAGCTCTAACGCCCTTCGAAGAAATTGTTCTGATTCCTCTATCGGTTCTGCTAATAAAGTGCCTACGACGCCTAAGCATCGGCAAGCAGCGCTCATTTTAGGATTATGAATCAAGGCTTTTCTAAAACAATCTTGGGCATCTAAATACCGACGTTTTTCTAGATACACCGTACCTAAGTTATTGTAAGCCGAGGCAAAATCTGGCTTCAGCGCAATAGCTCGTTGCAGATGATCTGATGCTAGATCTAATTCTTCTAAGAGATGCAGAACTCCTCCCAGAGAATTGTGCGCCTCTGCCATGTCTGGTGCTAGCTTTAATGCCAGCATCGCTTCCGCTTTTGCTTCCTGCAAACGTTCGCTTTGTTTCAGCACATTAGCCAAATTGAGATGTGCTAAAGCAAACTCTGGCTTGTATTGAATTAAAGCCCGAAAACAAGACTCCGCCTCATCGAACTTGGATAGTGCAGCGAGTAAATTACCTAAATTATTGTATGCCTCCAACATCGCAGGATTCAAATTGATCGCTTGTTGGTAATGCTGTTCGGCTGAAGAGAAATTATTCATTTTCGCATACCCGAGAGCCAAATTAAAATGCGCAATCGGATCATTGGGCAAAATGCGTACTGCTTGTTGCATGGCAACTAAAGATGCCTCTTTGCGCTCAAGCTCCAGCAAAGCAATCCCTAAAAAGCGCCAGGCTAACCCATGCCTTGGATTTTTTTTTGTCAGCTTGCGTGCCAGACGCTCCACTTCTGAATAAATACCTTTCTCGTACAAATGAACGAGCTGACCCACTCCTTCAGACGGAATGAAGGATTTTTTTGAAGTCAGAGGTCGCGTCTTTGGGATATACAAATTCGGCAGATTATCTGCTATTGGCGGATCGTTATCCGTTTTTTGATCTGACTCAGAGGCAGTCAGGTGATCAGTGGTATCTCTTAAAAAATGCGCCCGCAAGTTCAGCGCCTCAGCGACAACACTCTCTTCACCTAATGACTTTAAAATTGCGATATAGGACGACCAATATGAGCCAGTCGCCGGAGACGCCTGGATAGCGCGCTCAAAATAAGCCAGCGCATTAAGTTGATCGTCTTGCAAAAGCTTCAATTGCCCGGCCTGGAAATTGGCGTCTGCATGCTCGGGCGCATGCGTCAAGATCAGCTCATAGCACTCCTCCGCCTTCAAAAGATTACCGCTTTGCCTGCACTGCTGTGCCATTGCCATTAGTTGATCTAGCGCTTGAGCTAAAGCTTGCTCAGGCGAAGTGAGTTCACTAAGCTCCACTTCATTTTCACTACTCATGACAAGACTTGGCTCACGTTTGATTTCCTTTTATACCAGTGAAAAAATGATGCTCAGTAAAGCTACCGAATAATTAATAGCCACCGTAAGATATAAGTGAATTTGCGTCGCTGCATGTGTTCGCAATTACTAATGGCGACTGCTCAATCCACAGATACTCCCCCACTATTTTCTTAAAATACACCTTATAGACCAATTAATACCTAGACAACTTTTAATACACCCATAGAGTATTAAATTACGGGGATAAACATCAGCAATAAATTTAAGTGAATTAGCTAAGTTCTCGATGACACAATAATATTGTCATCGCCGGACTGTCTTATACAAATTCTAATAAATGGTCAGTATTAACATTAACAATGGCAAATTGATATTAAAGCTAAGGCAGCGAACTTTGGTTTAACTTTCCAAAACGCCTAAATGCATCGTCAGCAGAATTATTTAGATGAAGATTAGCAAAATTTATAGAAAATTCATCTTGAAAATAAGATCATTTTCACCCTCAAGTAATTCGAATTGATGCCGACTAACGGGCGAGCAAATAAAACTTTACACCCTAAATAAAATATTTACTTGGGGAAATTCATTAAACTTTTTAAGCATCCGTCCGATACCTGATAACAACGGCGGTCCTGTAGTCTTAACAAGACAGACCAAAGTTTAAGGCCACTCGCCAGTTCAAATAACTTAGGTAAGGAGTATCACCATGGCTTCATATATTAATACCAATATTGCATCGCTCAATGCGCAACGCAATTTGACAACGTCCCAAAACTCCCTCGCGACTTCCTTGCAACGTTTGTCATCAGGCTTACGTATTAACAGTGCAAAAGACGATGCTGCGGGCTTGGCAATTTCTCAACGTCTGACATCGCAAATCGGTGGTTTGAACCAAGCGGTTCGTAATGCGAATGATGGTATCTCTTTAGCGCAAACGGCTGAGGGCGACTTAACGCAAATCGGCAATAACTTACAACGTATTCGTGACCTTGCTGTTCAGGCAGCCAACGGTTCTAACAGCGCATCTGACCGTGCTGCCATTAATAATGAATCCAACCAGCTGATTTCTGAAATCAACCGTGTTGCTGGCTCTTCTAACTTCAACGGCGTGCACTTACTTGATGGTAGCTTTACATCACAAGGCTTCCAAGTTGGTGCAAACGGTACATCAAACGATCAGATCAACATCGCATCCATCGCCAGCGCTAATTCTTCCTCTTTAGGCGTAGGTTCTAACTCTAGTTACTCTACAACACTTGCTGGCAGCACTAACGCGATTGGGGGCCTTAACTCCGGCGATCTGGCCATTAACGGCTTTAACGTTGGCGCAACTAGCTCTGATGGCGTATCCAGTGCAAACTCCAGTGGTAGCGCCATTGCAAAGGCCGCTGCAATTAATGCGGTAAGCGGTCAAACTGGTGTTACTGCCAGTGCGAATGCAACGACTGTGACAGGCACTGCAACTAGTGCTACTGCCGCAATCGCCGCTGGTGATATCAAAATCAATGGTGTCGATATTGGCGCACTCGCGGCGGCAGGCTCTGTCGCAGAACGCGGTGCTCAAGTAACCGCTGCAGTCAATTCAAAAACTAGCCAGACTGGTGTAACAGCAACCTTTGACAGCACGACAGGCGCCGTATCACTAACCGCATCAGATGCTAGAAATATTACCATCACAAAATCTGCCAACGCTGGCGCCAACGATACTAACACCGGTTTAACAACAGGCATTGCTGCTGCAACAGCTGGTATTAAAACAACCGTTGGTACAGTATCGTTGTCATCGACAAGCTCTGCTGGTATTACATTAGCAAATGGTGGAACAGGTACAACAAGTGGCACAACCATCACCGGAACTAACTTCTCACTTAGCGCAGGCGACATCAATATCAACGGTGTCGATATTGGCACCGTTGGCACTGCTGCAACTGCTACAGCGCAAGGTGTATTAATAGCTGCTGCAATTAATGCCAAGACATCACAAACTGGTGTTACCGCCACTAATACAGGAGGTGTTTTAACTCTTGCCGGAGCCCAAAGCGCTGGATTTACTGTTACGACAAAAGGTAATGCAACCCTTGCAAATACTGGTCTTGCAGTAGGTACGACGACAGTAGCTGGAGCTGGTGCCACAGCGTCTGGCTTAACTGCTGGTAACACAGCGGCAACAGCAACGGCAGGCGCAGGCCTCTCTTCACTGGATTTGACCACAGCATCGGGTGCAACGTCTGCTTTGGCAACCATTGATGCTGCTCTGGCATCGGTCAATAGCTCACGTGCGTCCTTGGGTGCGTATCAAAACCGTTTTGCCTCTGCTGTCAGCAGCTTGCAAACAACGGCAGAGAATTTGACTACTTCCCGTAGCCGTATTCAGGATACTGACTTCGCTGCTGAAACTGCTAACTTGACACGTGGTCAAGTATTGCAACAAGCAGGTACAGCGATCTTGGCACAGGCAAATGCCTTGCCACAGGGTGTGTTGGCTCTGTTGCGTTAATCAATGGCAGGGGTTTAACTCTTCATTGAAAAGTGCAATCCCCTGGTCATTTTTTGACCAGGGGAATTTTACTTAAAGGAAACAATCATGGATGCTCTTTCGACTGGTAATCAACTACCATCAGGGCAAACTGTCTCAGATCGTCCCCCATCTGGCAACATCGCCCCGACATCTAATGCCAAGGCAGCAACGCCGCTAGATACATCACTAGCAGTTACTCCTGCGGGCAAAACGCAAGCAACCAGAGAACAGGTTGAGGCTGCGGTGAAAGATATTAATAAATCACTTCAATCTAGTTCACAAGGCTTAGAATTTAGTATTGATCCAGACTCTAAGCATGTTGTGGTCAAACTCATTGATCAGCAGACCAAACAAGTTCTGCGCCAGATACCAAATGAGGAAGTGCTGGAAATTTCTAAGTCTCTGGATAAACTTCAGGGACTATTGATCAAACAAAGCGCCTGAAATGCTAAAAACGTTCAGTTTTGAAATAGGCAGGTAAATCCCCTTCTAAAGTCTGGTTTGCTTTTGCCGATAACTAGATATAGTAGTTTCTTGTAAAGGGGAATCAGGTGTCCATTCAATCCACGGGTATAGGCTCAGGCCTTGATGTTAATTCACTTGTAAGTAAGCTGATGCAAGTGGAAAGTCAGCCGTTAACCAGCTTGGCAACTAAACAAGCGAGTTACCAAGCCAAAGTTTCTGCCTATGGCACTCTGAACAGTGCGCTAAGCTCATTCCAAAGTGCAGTGTCAAATTTAAGCAAGCCATCTGTATTTCAGTCTTTGACTGCCACATCAAGCGACTCTACGATTATATCTGCGACCGCTGCTGCATCAGCTACAGCTGGGACATATAATATCGCGATAAGTCAGCTGGCACAAAGTCAAAGTATTTCCAGCGTGGGTCAGGCTAGTTCTTCAGACGCAATTGGAACAGGCGCATCAACCACGGTGTCGTTCCAGCTTGGTACGATCACTGGCACTGCTACCAACGGCACCTACAGTGGTGCGACGTTTGCACAAGATACAACTCAAACAACGGGTACCATTACTATTGATAGCACGAACAATTCGCTGCAAGGCATCCGCGATGCGATCAATACGGCTGGCGTAGGTGTCACGGCATCGATTGTTGGTGATGGTAGCGCGACGCCTTACCACTTGGTACTCAACTCAAGCAAAACCGGTGTAGCTTCCAGCTTAAAAATTAGTTCAACCGGTGATGCTACGATAGCCAATCTACTTAATTATGACCCGTCGGGAACGCAAAATTTTACTGAAATCAGTAATGCTCAAAATGCCAACCTGAAAGTCAATGGGATAAATATCACCAGCGCGGCAAATACAGTCACTAGTTCACTACCGGGTGTTACTCTCAACTTAACCAAAGTAGGATCAACAACAGTTTCGGTAACGACTAACTCAGGTTCGGTACAAAATGGCGTCAATAGTTTCGTACAAGCATATAACGCTCTCAATGCAACAATTACCAGTCTTACCGCCTACAATAGCAGCACACAAAAAGGTGGCCTGCTATTGGGCGACTCGACAACTCAAAGTGTTCAAAATCAAATCCGTAACTCCCTGTCTGCCTCAGTCAACGGCTTGGGTGGTGGCTTAACTACATTATCCCAAATCGGCGTGTCGTTCCAAAAAGATGGTTCTTTATCACTTGACTCTACAAAGTTAAGCACTGCATTGACGAATAATTTTAGCGATGTAGGAGGTTTGTTCGCTTCTATCGGTAAGACCAGCGATAGTTTGACTAGTGTTGCAGGTTCTACCTCTGCGACAAAAGCAGGGACTTATGCGCTGAACGTCACTCAACTTGCTACTCAAGGCAGCTTGACGGGCGATCTTGCTTTGCCAGCCACAACGACGATTGATCCAAGTACAACTCTGAGCGTAACGTTAAATAATCTGAATGCCAGTGTTGCCATACCTGCAGGTAGTTATACGCCTGCGCAATTAGCTACCGCTGTGCAAACAGCCATCAATACTACATCAGCATTTTCGGCCATCGGATCAACTGTCAAAGCGAGTATCAATAATAGCGGGCAATTAATATTGCAATCGACTAATTATGGTTCAGCGTCTAATGTGGCAATAGCGGACGGTACCGGTACCGGAGCCGCTAGTCTCACTGGAACACAATTAACTGGTACGGCAGGGTTAGACGTTGCTGGCACTCTTAATGGCTCGCAAGTCAGCGGATCAGGGCAAACCTTGACTGGTGTGGTCGGGACGAATACTGAGGGGCTAAAAATACTGGTAGCAGGTGGTTCGGTTGGCGATAGAGGCACCGTCAATTATTCGATTGGATATGCCAGCAAATTGACCAGTCTGCTGAATGGATTTTTGGGAAGCTCAGGAACGATCGCAAGCTCCACTGATGGCGTCAATCGAAGTCTGAAAGATCTCAGCAAACAAACAGACGATCTGAACAGTCGCCTGATCGATATCGAAGCGCGTTACCGCGCCCAATTTACAGCCTTGGATTCGATCATTAGCAGTTTAAATAGCACCAGTACATTTTTAACCCAGCAGTTATCGGCACTAACAGGCAGCTCAAAATAATTACTACGCGAATTTTTTTGATTAACAAAAACAATTCAACGTATAAATCGAAGCTCAAAAGAGGAATCTACCATTATGTTTGGCTCATCACAGACTCGCGGTGCTAATGCCTACGCAAAAGTTGGAATGGAAACTGGTGTCATTGCAGCCAGTCCACATACACTGATTGTCATGCTGTTTGACGGTGCGATCACGGCCATTTCTAATGCATTGCAAAATCTTGAAGCGGGTAATATTGCCGCTAAAGGTCAATCCATTTCCAAAGCAATTTCGATTATCGAAAATGGTCTGCGCGCAAGTCTGGATAAAAAAGTCGGTGGTGAAATTGCTCTCAGTCTCGACTCACTTTATGCCTATATGGGCAATCAGTTATTAGTTGCTAATTTAAAAAATAAAGCAGAAATATTAATTGAAGTACGCGATTTACTTCGCGATTTAAAAACTACCTGGGAAGCAATCGCTCCATTAGCGGCAACTGCCGAATCAGAAACAGTCAGGCTGCCACAGCAGGTAGATGCACTTGCTCCTCGCTCATCCAAATTTCTTGAGGCTTGATGCAAATGGATAGCATGAAAATGATGTCGATTTACGAAAATGTTGCCCATATAACGGACCAAATGCTTAACGCTGCCCGAATAGGTGATTGGGATTTATTGGCTAAATTGGAGAATGATTGCTCCTCGCAAGTACAAACTTTGAGAGCAAATGAAGTAAGTGCAGAACTTCCACCAGATTTACGCAATAAAAAAATTCAGATCATTAAAAAAATCCTGGCTGACGATAAAGAAATCAGAGATTTAACTGAACCTTGGATGGCGCAATTAGCTAATTTAATGAAAAGTTCTGAATCCAGTCGTAAGCTCTCAAAAGCCTACGGCGCTAGCCGAACAGGCTAACGGCTATCATGTTGCCGGGGATTGATAACCTGCCAAGACCCGCATCCAATACAGAGGCGTTATCTGCGGCGGCCTCTGTTGGAGGGATTAAGCAAGATGTTGTTTCTAAGCTAGATCAATTAGTCATTGGTAAGCAAGTGCAAGGCGAAGCGCTGTCCCGTTTAAATGACGGGACTTTTTTTGTCAAAATCGCCGGTGTGACAGCGAGAATGGCGCTGCCGGACGATACCAAGCCCGGTGACAAATTGGCTCTGACTCTGCTCGCACTAAACCCGAGGCCAACCTTCCTGCTTGGTAGTGGAGACAATGCGATTACGACTACTGCCTCATTCTCAAGGCAAGATTTAATCGGGAAAATGTTGCAAGATGTAGGGCAACAAAACTCGATTTCCACCTCATCTAAATTACCTGTCGCAGCAGAAGATACCGCCAGGGCCGCGTTAGGACTGCTTGAGCAATATACCAGTACACCCACTAATTTAAGCACCGCTGGAAAACTGATTAATAGTATTTTGCAAGCAGCGCAACAACAAAACCTGCAACAAGGTGCGCCACTCACATTGGTCGGTAAAACTGCATTAGCACAGGACCCCAGTACCTTCGCATCACCTGAAAAATTAGCCGCCAACTTGCAGCAAGCAATATCATCCAGCGGCTTATTTTATGAATCTCATGTTGCTGATTGGGCGCAAGGCAAAATGTCTCTCAGTGACCTGATGCGGGAACCTCAGGCACAACAAGCGACGCAGCAAACAAGTCAGACAACTGATGTCAACACCTTGATGAACAAAATGGCTGACAATTCCAGCTTGGCACAAATTATTCATTTACAACTGGACACCTTAGAACAACAAAAAATAACGTGGCAAGGTAATTTATTACCTGGCATGCCAATGGAGTGGGAAATCGTAAAGGATGACAGTCAGCAAACATCAGCACAAGCAGAGGCTGTCCCGTCCTGGCAAAGTGCTGTGCGTTTTGAACTGCCCACACTGGGAGCAATCTCTGCAAAAATAAGCTTGCAAGGAAATCATTTACAGTTTTATTTACGTGCCAGTAATCCAGAAAGCGCCACGTTATTACAAAGCCATGTCAGTGCGCTGGCCGATTCTATTGAACTAGCTGGCTCTCAGCTTGACTCTTTCTCTATTAAACACGATGACAACGCCTAAGTCAGCGCCAAAATCGGAAGTGTCATCGCCAGCATCGACATCAACGATCAAACCAACGACACAAAATGCGGTTGCGATCGCTTACGAGACAGGCAGCTCTGCACCAAAAATTGTGGCTAAAGGTAAGGGAGTAATCGCGGAGCAAATTATTGCACGTGCAAAAGAGCATGGGGTGTACGTGCATCAATCCAAAGAGCTGGTTTCTTTGTTAATGAAAGTAGAGTTAGATCAAGATATACCGCCAGCACTGTATCGCGCTGTTGCAGAACTGCTCGCTTGGCTTTACCATATAGAATCTGGAAATTCGGCGTCTGCTTTACCCCCACCAAAAGGGTAAAGTAAGCAATTCACCTACTCTCTAAAATTATACTAAGAACATGCAATCCTCACCTCCAGTACTAGGCACCGAAAATCAGAGCCCCTACCAAGTTGACTCACGTCGCGAGATCATTGCATTGTTGCGTGGTTTAAAAGAGGGCAATCAGTTGATTAGTATGATGATTAACGGGGGTACAGAAGTTTTTATCACCTCCATCCTTGATGTAGATGATAGTAACAACACATTAATTATTGATAGCGCACCAAGCCAACTAGCCAATCAACGTATTGTAGAAGCGCCGCGAGTGTCGTTTGAAGGCCTGTTAGATAGAATCAGCATTCAGTTTTCATCTACTGGTGTCCAGCGAGAGACGTTTGAAAATCGTCCTGCACTGCAATTCGCGATACCCGTGAGTGTAATCCGCCTTCAACGCCGTGAGTATTATCGTATCAACACACCACTGTCCAACCCTATTCGCTGTGCGATCTCCATAGATACAGATCTTGGCACTGAAACTGCGAAGTTTTCTCTGGTCGATATCAGTTGTGGTGGTATTGCAATACTGGATGACAGAAAATTATTAGATAGCGAAATCGGTACGATCTATAAGCATTGCAAAGTTGATTTCCCTGATATCGGCTTAATCGACACTACTTTGCAAATCAGGAACGCCCAGGACTTAATCCTGCTCAATGGCAAGACCAATCGTCGACTTGGTTGCCAATTTTTAAATATGTCTAATACGGTATTAGCAAGTATTCAACGCTACATCATGAAGTTGGAAAGAGAACGTAATTCTAAAATAAACGGCACGCGATAATGTTTTTGTAAATAACTTAACCGCATCCCAATAAAAATCCCCGTCAAAAGCGGGGATTTTTATTGGGATGCGGTTAAGTCATGTATGCAGACTCGAACTAAAATCAAACAAGCCAATATCAGATCGAGGCCGCACTTTGCAGACACCGAGGTGTCTCACGTTATGATTTATACCAAGTCAAAGCGATCAAGATTCATCACTTTGGTCCAAGCCGCAGCGAAGTCATTGACAAACTTTTGCTGCGAATCACTAGAGGCATAGACTTCTGCTAAAGAGCGTAGCTGGGAGTTGGAGCCGAATACAAGATCAACAACCGTACTTGTCCATTTGATCTCTCCCGTTGCTCTATCATGCCCTTCTAACACGCCGGCCGATGCGGCGGACTTCTGCCATTTCGTGCCCATGTCGAGCAAGTTCACAAAGAAGTCATTCGTTAAAGTCTCAGGACGCTTGGTAAATACACCGTGTTTGGCATGTCCGATATTAGCATCCAGAACCCGTAAACCACCGATCAACACGGTCAATTCTGGCGCAGTCAGTCTCATCAACTGTGCTTTATCGATCAATAGCTCTGCCGCTAACCCCTCCAGACCTTTACGGATGTAGTTACGGAAACCATCTGCCGCAGGTTCCAATACAGCGAAAGATTCCACATCGGTTTGATCCTGAGTAGCATCCATACGACCAGGCGTAAAAGGAATTGTCACATCGTTACCAGCCTTTTTAGCCGCAGCCTCAACCGCAGCAGAGCCACCTAGGACAATCAGATCAGCGAGTGAAATCTTCTTGCCACCAGATTGTGATGCATTGAACTCATTCTGAATCGCTTCTAATTTAGCAAGTACTGTCGCCAGTTCAGCTGGCTGATTTACTTCCCAATCTTTTTGTGGTGCCAGACGAATACGTGCTCCGTTAGCACCGCCGCGTTTGTCACTACCACGGAATGTTGAGGCAGATGCCCAAGCGGTATTCACCAGTTGAGAAATCGACAGACCAGAACTGAGCAGCTTCGCTTTTAGTGCGACGATGTCCTGCTGTTCGACTAATTTGTGATCGACAGCGGGAATAGGATCTTGCCAGATCAACTCTTCTTTCGGTACTAATAGGCCAAGGTAGCGAGTAATTGGCCCCATATCACGATGTGTCAGCTTGAACCATGCACGGGCAAAAGCATCTGCAAACTCGTGCGGATTTTGCATAAAGCGGCGCGAGATTTTTTCGTAAGCCGGATCCATACGCATCGCCATGTCCGCAGTGGACATCATTGGCGCGTGACGAATACTTGGATCGTGCGCGTCTGGCACGGTGCCAGCGCCTGTGTCGCCCTTCGGTTTCCACTGCTGCGCACCAGCCGGGCTCTTAGTCAATTCCCATTCGTAGCCGAACAGGGTCTCAAAGTAGCCGTTGTCCCACTTAATCGGATTAGGTGTCCATGCGCCCTCAAGACCGCTGGTAATTGTGTGTACGCCTTTGCCGCTACCGAAGCTATTCTTCCAGCCCAGACCTTGCTCCTCGATACCTGCGCCCTCTGGTTCAGCGCCAACATACTCGCCCGGATCAGCAGCGCCATGGGTCTTACCAAAGGTATGACCGCCAGCGGTAAGTGCGACAGTTTCTTCATCGTTCATCGCCATGCGGGCAAAGGTATCGCGGATATCTCGTGCCGAACCGAGAGGATCTGGATTGCCGTTCGGGCCTTCAGGATTGACGTAAATCAAACCCATCTGTACCGCAGCGAGTGGGTTTTCTAACTCACGGTCACCGGTGTAACGCTGATCATCCAACCACTTGCCTTCTGATCCCCAGTAGATGTCTTCTTCTGGCTCCCAAATGTCAGGGCGTCCGCCGGCAAAGCCAAAAGTTTTAAAGCCCATGGACTCCAATGCGACGTTACCGGTCAGGACGAATAAATCAGCCCAAGACAGGTTGCGACCGTATTTTTGTTTGATAGGCCAGAGTAGGCGACGTGCCTTATCGAGATTGCCATTATCAGGCCAGCTGTTCAATGGAGCGAATCGCTGTGAACCAGAGCCTGCACCCCCGCGACCATCAGTCACGCGATAAGTACCGGCAGCATGCCATGCCATACGAATAAAGAAAGGACCGTAGTGACCATAATCCGCTGGCCACCAGTCTTGTGAATCCGTCATCAGCGCGGTTAAGTCCTTGACGACCGCGTGCAGATCAAGCGTTTTAAACGCCTCAGCATAATTAAACTCTTCATCCATAGGATTGGACTTGGAAGAATGCTGATGCAAAATATTGAGTTTTAATTGATTGGGCCACCAGTCTGAGTTCGATGGTGCGCCTTTAGCCACGGTGTGTTTGCCAGCGCCACCCGAAAACGGGCATTTTGCTTCATTTGACATGGTTATCTCCTTGATTGATTAAATATCTACTACCAAATTGATTCTAGAGATCGAATATTGATAGGTCAACTCAATTTAAATTATGTAATCGATTAGTTTTAACTATGAAAACTGGATTAACGACATACTAAGACCAATTAAGACAAATTTTCGACACGTCTCTTCAAACTCATCGCACTATGTCATCCAAAGAAACCAGAACCATCTTACCAACACCCCTTACAACCTTAATTAGCTGCTGTGCTGATTGAGCTAGGAATAAGAAAGCTAATACTGTTGACAGCGATTTATAGTATGCCAAATTCAACTCAGGCGTTTATTGATGCTACTTCTACCGCCAAACAACGATGACAAACGAAAAAAATCCCCGCATAAACGGGGATTTGAGGGATGTATTTTTGGGATTGCGAATGTTAAGAACTAAGATTCCTCAGACAACTTTTAAGCTAAAATTGTCCGATTTAAATGCAATATACTCAATACAGTATATTTAATTGTCCAATTAAAACCTCATCAACGAGGCAATTTATCGACATACTCCCCTTATTTTTATGTTTAGCATACATCACCGACAGTTCGCATGTAGCAAAATCCACCAGCTTATATTTGCATATTCATAATGTCATGATAGGCTGAAACCAGCCTGTTTCTGACCTGCACCGCCGCCTGAAAAGAGATATTGGCTTTTTGCATGGAAATCATGACGTCAGATAAACCGACGTTGTCGCTACCCATCGTAAATTGCTTACCGACTTCTTCCGCCTTGGCGCCAGTAGCATTGACTTGATCAAGAGCACCTTTAAGAGCATCTGCAAAATCCAGTTTTGCCGGAGCAGTGCTTGCACCTGCGCTCAAACCTACGCTCGCACCTGTGCCAGCAACCGGCGCAGACGATTCCATCCGTGCTGCGGCGGCTTTTAATTGCGCCACCATTGCCGTAATTTGGCTATTATCGATTCCACCTATTTTCATCACTGACTCCCAAACAATCCATCCACAATAGATCCGTATTTGATCCTGTCCTTCATTCTGTACTAACCTGAGAAGATGTAAAAACAGCGTAGGCTGGCCACATCATCCACCGCGTTACCTTAACACCGCTTACAAATCACATAACTTTGATAAGAAGGTGTAAAGACAGCTTCTTCTTAAGATTGATTTTCAAAAAGAACAGCACAATCGCTATCAAGGAAAAAACCATATATGCATCAAAATATTCATCTATGGTTAAAACAAATTTAAACGGATTTGATATGCAGCAGATTTTTTTGAAACAAGCTCACTACAAGGCACGCCATGGCAACCGCGAATGAAACTATGCTGGGCGGCGGTGGCATCTCCCCTGCGCCCGCAACTGTATCACCGGCATTCCCTACTATTTTGGGTATCCCACAGACACCTGGGATGAGGACCGTTTTGTTATCTGTAGGTGTCGCGATTACCTTAGCGATCATGGTTGGCGTCTGGCTATGGAGCCAAACTCCCGATTACAAAGTCTTGTTTTCTAACTTCACTGACAGAGATGGCGGCGCAATTGTCGCCTCACTACAACAGATGAACGTGCCGTATAAATATTCCGATGGCGGCGGCGCGATTCTGGTCCCGGCCAACCAAGTCCATGATGCACGTCTAAAATTGGCGGCGCAAGGTTTGCCAAAAGGCGGCAATGTCGGCTTTGAATTAATGGAAAACCAAAAATTAGGTATTTCTCAATTTTTAGAACAAGTTAATTTTCAACGGGCACTAGAAGGCGAATTAGCACGCTCGATTCAAGCCATTTCCGCAGTGCAAGCGGCGCGCGTGCATCTGGCGATGCCAAAATCCTCGGTTTTTATCAGAGAACAACAGAAACCAACCGCCTCTGTCTTACTAAATTTATACCCTGGGCGCACTCTCGATCAGCAGCAAGTCAGCGCGGTACTGCATCTGGTTGCCAGCAGCGTACCTGAACTGGTCGCGGCCAATGTCACCATCGTCGATCAAAACGGTAATTTGCTCTCTGACCCTAACAAGCAAATGGCCAATAACGGTCTTGATCCGGCACAACTCAAATACGTGCAAGATTTTCAGCAAAATATCATCAAGCGGATAGAGTCTATTGTCACGCCTATCGTTGGCCCCAACAATGTCAGAGCAGAAGCAACTGCCGATATCGACTTCTCGCGCACCGAACAAGCAGCCGAAACTTATCGCCCTAATTCACCGCCAGAGGCTTCTACCATCCGCAGCGTGCAGTCGAATGAAAGCTATAACAAGACAGCGAATGCGTCGGGCATTCCAGGTGCATTGACAAATCAGCCACCAGTGCCAGCCATCGCCCCGATTACTGCCAGCGCAGCGGCAGCGGCTAGCAATGCGGCGGCTAGCGGTCTGGTGCAAAAAGACTCGACCGTAAATTACGAGGTCGATAAAACCTTGCGCTACACTCAACAGCCTATGGGTGGCGTTAAGCGCATCTCAGTAGCGGTCGTAATTAACTACAAGAGCGAGACAGACAAAAATGGCAAAGTCACGACCAAACCATTAAGCGATATAGAAAAAACTCAACTAACTGATCTGATCAGAGAAGCCATGGGATTCAACAAAGATCGTGGCGATACGCTGAATGTTGTCAACAGCCCATTTGCCGGACCACAAAAAGAAACTATAGTAGAAGCACCGCTATGGAATCAGCCAGATATGTTGCAAATGGCAAAAGACATCGGTAAATATATTTTGACTGGGCTTGTGCTGCTATATCTGTTCTTTGGTTATCTGCGCCCGATGCTCTACAAAATTATGGGCAAAGAAACCAAAACCAAGGCACAAAAAGCCGCAGAAGCACGGGCAAAAGAGCGGGAAGAAGCCGCAGAATTAGCCGCTCAGGAAGAGGAAGAAGCCGCGATCGTTAACCTGTCGAAATCAAATGAAGAGACGGCCAACGCAGCAAAACAAAGTTCTGGTTACGATATCAATCTGGACATGGCAAAGCAATTGGCTAGCAGTGATCCTAAAATCGTAGCAAATGTGATTAAAACATGGGTGAGCAATGAGTGACGACGGCGTACAAAGAGCAGCAACACTGATGCTGGCACTGGGTGAAGATGGTGCGGCAGAAGTCATGAAGTACCTTGGCCCGCGCGAGGTACAAAAAATCGGTGCCGCCATGGCGACCATCGGTGCGATTCCACATGAAAGTATTGCCAAAGTGCTAGAGCAGTTTAAAGCGGCAGCTGACATCAGTTCATCAGTCGGTCTGGACTCGGATGAATACATCCGCAATGTACTGACCAAGGCCTTGGGTGACGACAAAGCATCCTCCCTGCTCAACCGTATTCTGGGTGGCAAGGATGCCAGCGGGATAGAAAGTCTGAAATGGATGGACTCCCCGTCAGTCGCCGATCTGATCAAGAACGAACATCCACAAATTATTGCAACCATCCTGGTGCATCTGGAAAGTGATCAGGCATGCGAAATTTTAAATAACTTTACCGAGCGTTTGCGTAATGACGTCGTACTGCGTATTGCAACGCTGGACGGTATCCAGCCAGCAGCTCTGCGCGAATTAAATGATGTACTGACTAAACTCCTCACCGGCAATGAGAGTCTGAAGAAAAAATCTATTGGTGGCGTGCGTGCAGCAGCAGAAATTCTCAACTTTATGAGTGGCGATAATGAAGCCTCAGTGATGGAGAATTTACGCAAATATGATGGCGATATGGCCGAAAAAATCATGGATGAGATGTTTGTCTTCGATAACATTCTGGAGATTGACGACAAAGGCATACAGTTGCTGCTGCGCGAAGTACAGTCCGATTCTCTGATCATCGCACTCAAAGGTGCCAACCCTGACATGCGGGAAAAAATCTTCAAAAATATGTCGCAACGTGCGGCAGAAATGATGCGCGAAGATTTAGAGTCCAAAGGGCCAGTTCGTCTGTCAGAAGTCGAAACCCAGCAAAAACAAATTCTCTTGATTGTGCGGCGTCTGGCGGACGAAGGCCAGATCATGTTAGGCGCAAAAGGCGAAGATTCGTATGTCTGATGTGACTGAAAAAATACCGCCAAAAAACCTCCCCAAGGGGCAGATGTCCGCTTTCCAGCGCTGGGAAATGGCATCCTTCGGCGATGAGCGTCCGGCCCATGTAGCAGAGCAACAAGTAGCTACCAACCTGGCCGCCAGAATCAATCGTGAAGAGCTGGCCAAGCTCAAAGAAATCACGAGCCGCGAAGCCTATGCAGCCGGTTACCAGGAGGCTTATCTGGTCGGATTACAAGAAGGCAAAGACGCTGGCTTCGCCGCCAGTAAAGCTGAGATTGATGTCCAGGTAGAACAGATGAAGCAACTAATCAGCAGCACTGCCGAGCAAATTTCTGCTGCCAGCGCAGTGATGGGTAAGGACTTGCTGAGTCTGGCGATAGAGTTGGCAGAGGCGATGTTAAAAGTGCGCATAGCGATTGATCCAGAAGTGATTTTGCCCATCGTGCAAGAAGCCATCGATCAACTGCCCTCGGTGCAGCAACCGGCGCAAATTATGGTCAACCCAGAAGACGCCGACATCTTAAAAAATCGCATCGGTGAAGAGTTAAGCAAAACTGGCTGGCGGGTCACTGCCGATTATCATATTGAACGCGGCGGCTGCCGTTTAGAAACCGGACAAAATAGTGTCGATGCGACTTTAGCCACACGCTGGGATCGCTTGACGGCCGTATTGAAAAAAACGACGGCTGAATAGGTTGACTTAAATTAAGGCTTCAATTCGGACTTAGATTTAATGGAGTAAATATATATACTCCCATTCCGTATATTTTAGTTGTCCATACAAAGTCTGGGCAATACGGCATTTTTAGTAAAAATAATGGGGAGTATATTAAAACCATTGTTTTTTTAAGCTTCAATATTTGTCTTAGGACTAACGCAAAATTGTTCCGGCAAGGAGTGGCGACGAAGAGCGCCTTTAACCCAGATTTTCAATTGGAACAGCGACAAGTGTGCCTTTGGCGGACTGACTGGCTAGACGCGACGACGACGCAAGCTGCATCTTACTAGGAGGAGCAACAACGCCAGGCAGTTCGCCAAAGGCACACTTGTCGCTGTAGCGCTCGCACTCAAATCGCGGTGGTACTATTTCTCTGAACAGCGCATGCCGCCTGAGTTTCTACTAAGTGATAGCGGTCTAATGGAAAATCTGGGTTTAAGTACCAACGACGCAGCTAGGGCAGTTTTGAGTAAGCCCTGTATTTGAATAAACCGTAGTTTCATTGCTTAGTCATCACTCTCTTACATCAGCCAATAAAAACATCATGCAAGCAGCACTTTCAGACTCATGGCAAAAACTGCTTAGTAACGGCAAACAACAAATTGCCGATGTGAAGCCGATGCTGGTGTCCGGTCGCGTGACCAAAGTGACCGGTCTGGTGATGGAGGCGGTTGGCCTCAAGCTCCCGGTCGGCAGCGCCTGTACTGTTCACTTACAAGGTGGCGCCATCATTGATGCCGAAGTCGTCGGCTTTGATGGTGATCGTCTATTTTTAATGCCACATAGCGACCTAAGCGGCGTTACACCAGGCACACTGGTGTATGCCGAGGAGGATCAGTATCACGGCGACGCCAAGCACCCAAGACGCCGCCCCAGCGACCGCACCCGGCATTTGCCTGTCGGCTGGCAATTATTAGGTCGTGTTTTAGACGGTAACGGCAAACCTCTGGATACGCTAGGCCCGCTGATGACGACCGAATCCGCTCCGTTAGGCGCGCGGATTTACAACCCATTATTACGCTCGCCAATTACTGAAAAACTGGATGTCGGCGTGCGCGCGATTAATAGTATGTTGAGCGTCGGGCGCGGTCAGCGTCTTGGCTTGTTCGCGGGCTCTGGCGTCGGTAAAAGCGTATTACTTGGCATGATGGCGCGTTACACCACTGCTGACGTTATCGTGGTGGGACTGATTGGTGAACGTGGCCGGGAGGTTAAAGAATTTATCGAGCAAATTCTAGGGGAAGAAGGCCTCGCGCGCGCCGTCGTCGTTGCCGCACCGGCAGATGCACCACCCTTGCTGCGCTTACAAGGTGCGGCGTACGCGACGACCATTGCAGAGTATTTCCGTGACCAAGGCAAAAGTGTTTTGCTGATTATGGATTCACTTACCCGCTATGCCATGGCACAACGGGAAATCGCCTTGGCGATTGGCGAGCCACCAGCGACCAAAGGCTACCCGCCGTCGGTATTTGCAAAATTGCCGATTTTAGTTGAGCGCGCTGGTAATGGTGTGGATGGCGGCGGCTCTATCACCGCTTTTTACACCGTATTGACCGAAGGCGATGATCAGCAAGACCCGATTGCCGACGCAGCCAGAGCGATTCTTGACGGACATATTGTGCTGGACCGTGGTTTGGCAGAGAGCGGACATTACCCGGCGATTGATATTGAACAATCGATTAGCCGCGCCATGCATAGCATTACCTCGCCAGAACATCAAAAGTTAGCGCGCCGTCTTAAACAGCTGTATTCAAGATACCAGCGTAGCCGCGACCTCATCAGCGTCGGTGCGTATTCGGCCGGATCAGATCCACTGCTAGACGACGCGATTCGCCTGTATCCTCAAATTAATGCTTTTTTGCAACAAGATATCAATGAAAAATCCACCATACCCGAGAGCTTGCAGGGACTTTCTGCTCTGTTCGGGGGATAGACTCTTGTTTTAGCTGACTATAATAAACAGAGACAATGCAAAAATCCCCTATTAGCACACTCATAGAGATTGCGGAAAGAGATACCGAAGAGGCTGCCAAATATTTAGGCAAAACGATACGTGCTCATGAGGACTCTGAGAAGCAGCTAGCCTTGCTGTCGCAGTATCGGGAGGATTACATTAACCGTTTTCAAAACAGTGCAGCACAAGGTTTAAGTATTGCCCAGTACAGCAATTTTCAATCCTTCATCAATAAACTGGACACGGCAGTCGATGGGCAAAAGAAAATTGTTGCGGACGCGTCCAACAGAATCAAAATAGCGCGCAACCAATGGCAAGAACATGAAAAAAAACGGCTCTCTTACGGAATTTTAGACAAGCGCGCCAAAGTGAGCGTGCAGAAAAAAGAAGCCAAGCAAGATCAAAAGCAAACAGATGAACATGCAGCAAGAGCATTCTTTTATAAGTCATAGCACTGAGAGACTAAGTTAGAACAACTTTATTTTTGTATTATTTTTTTGGTGACATCATGCAAACGGCAATTATCCCCACCTCGACTGACAATTTGCAAAGCTCCGCCAAATCTGCCAGCGCCAGTAGTGCATCGGCGGTTACGCCGTTTAACCAAGTATTAAATAAAGAAATTTCTCAACAAAATAGTAAGAGTGCGCAAACCACTCAAACCACACCCAAAGCAAATCCTCAGGATCAGTCGCAACAGCCACAACAGACAGCAAATCTAGTTAATACGACCACAGCGGCAACTCCAGTAGACTCAAAAACACTCAAAGACACGGGCAAAACCCTTCAAAAAAATCAAGACGCAACAGAAGATCAAACCAATGCAGTCAAAGCAGATCAATCAAATAATGTGCAGCTACTTGCTTTTGTCGGTAGCGTGGGACAACTTGCAACAGATCTGAAAAAAGTTGACGCTACAGCGAAAGACAATACGCAAAACTTGGTGATAGACGCTAATTCCAAGATCGATACTACCGACAACAAAATTAACGGTAACGAGCTTGGGACGGGGTCGGTTTCATTGAATAAAAGTTCAGATGTAATGAACAAAGATATTAATTCGAAAAAACAAATTCAAACCAGTGATTTATCTAAAGTAAAAATAAGTAAAAACGAACTTGCATCAACAGCGGAGCTAACAGCAGGTGCAGACGGTAAGCTAATTGCAGGTGATGCGGCAAAATCGACGCCTCCTGCATCGGCGAATGCGACAGCGGAGCAAATTACTCCCGGCCAAGCCGCAATGCGAGGCAGCGCGCCAGCAAACAGCGGTCTAACAACAGAGACCTCTGGCAACACTGCTATTGATAAAACATTGATACCGACAAAATTATTGGTATCAGACACTACCCTTGCGACACCGGGTGTTGCTGCTGATAAAACACCTGTATCAATAAATTTATCTGTATCTGATGTAATCCAAACCGCAGCGCCAACATCGGAAAAGATATTGGCAACGCCAAGTATTAACTTAGTTACCTCAGATAAAGTACCTGTATCAACAAATTTATCTGCATCCGATTCGACAAAAACATCATTTCCAATTACAAACGGTAATGTACAAAAACAAAGTATCAATGCCAATGAAATAGTCAGTGATGAGGGCAATCCTGTTATCGGCGATAAAACACAAATATCATTTGTAGCCGAAGCCGCCACAAGCGTCTTACCAATTTACAATCAAGTACAGAATGCAAACCTTACGAAAATTGACAAGGACAAAATTGATATAGTTAAGATTAATATAGTTAAAATTGATACGGGCAATTCGGTCGCCGCCGATAAAACGCTCACATCTGATGTACCGACAAATATTGACGCGATACAAAACAGTATCGGCGTAAAATTACCCGGAACAGAAAAATCACTAGATAGCGCATCAGGTGTTGCCTCGATAACGCAGGGGACTGCGCAGCAAAATATCAAAAATACTAAGTCCGCGCTCAATAATAGCAATGCCATTACAGAAGACAAATCCCAAAAAACTGTGGCGTCACAAATAACCAATACGATTACTAATGCGATCGAAAATAACTCAGCTATAAAAACTGCCGGACTTGAGAAAATGCAAGATACAGCGGTTGCAATAGCACCAGCGCCTCAGAGCTTCGCTCAACAATTAGCGGTAAGTACTAATTCCGCTGCAGGCGCTGCAGCAGAACATCTCGCGCCACGAGTCGGCAGCCCGGCATGGGATCAGGCCGTGGGACAAAAAGTAGTCTGGATGGTCGCGGGCGGTCAGCAAACTGCGGAGCTGACGTTGAATCCACCTGATCTAGGGCCATTACGCGTCGTATTAAGCGTCAACAACGATCAGGCTAGCGCGACCTTTACATCGGCTCAGCCAGATGTCAGAGCAGCTTTAGAAGCTGCTTTGCCAAGACTACGCGAAATGATGAGTGATGCGGGAATGCAGTTATCTAATTTTTCTGTCAACTCACAGTCATTCCAGCAAGGAAACACGCCTCAAGACGGGCGACCTGGCTCGCAAAGATCGAATAACTCACAGACATCATCCAATGAATCAGGCATCTCCAGCCTGACATCCACCAAAACTAACGCATCAACTCCAGTTGGCATAGTTGATACTTTTGCTTAAAACTCATCGAAGAATTCATCTGAGAATTCAAGTAAGTTAAGCATGTAGAATGCGATAGATGGATTTATACAAAATTGCTCTCACAAGAGCTGAGCGATTCAGACAGTACTTGAGTAATCATCAGCGCTGCATGCCATTTGAGGCGATTTTGCGTCAGTCCTGAAAAGATAGTTGGTGCAAACTCATGCGCTACGCTATAAATTTAAACTAATTTAGTGGTAATTCATCTGAAATGAGAGAGATGGTCTGAAATAGCCCCTCTTTTTCGCAGATGAGATCGATAAATAATTACAGATAATGGCCTAATACATGCAATGTGCCTTTATGGCACATCCAGCGAGAGGAAAAAAATGTCGAAAGCACCAGCGAAGCCTGCAGCAGTAGCAGCAGATGCGCCACCAGTCAAAAAGTCTAAGAAAAAACTGATTATTATGATCGTAGCAGGTGTTCTGGTATTGGGTGGCGTCGGTGGCGGTGCTGCCATATTTTTAGCGAAAAAGAATGCCCCTTCTAAAGAAAAAGAACACAAAGCAGAGCCTGCCAAAGCACCGGTATTTTTGGCATTAGAGCCATTCACGGTCAACCTCCAATCGGATGCTGGAGATAAATATTTGCAAGTGAGTATGACGCTCAAAGTGCCGGACGAAGAACAAGTTAATTTGATCAAAACCAATATGCCACAGGTGCGCAGCAGGTTATTAATGTTACTGTCCAGCAAAGACTCCAACGAGATACTGACTGGTGATGGCAAGAAAAAACTGGTTGAAGAAATTATCGAACAAGTGAATTTACCATTCGCCCCAAAAGGTGAGCCGCAAAAAGCAAGTGATGTGTACTTCACTTCGTTTGTCATTCAATAAATAGTATTTTAAAAGTACGCCAATAAACTATGTCTGATAATTTTCTCTCACAGGAAGAAGTTGATGCCCTACTTAAGGGTGTCACGGGAGATCAGGATGACTCTCAATCGCAGGAGGACACCTCAGGTGTCCGCCCGTATAACCTTGCGACCCAAGAGCGTATTGTCCGCGGACGTATGCCAACGCTGGAGATCATCAACGAGCGTTTTGCGCGATTGTTGCGGATAGGTTTGTTCAATTTTTTACGCCGTAGTGCCGAGGTATCTGTCGGTACCGTGCGTGTATCCAAATATAGTGAATTTATCCGTAATCTGGTGGTACCGACCAATCTCAACCTGACGCACATGAAGCCCCTGCGCGGTACTTCTTTGATCGTGCTGGATCCGGGCTTGGTATTTTTATTAGTTGATAATTTATTCGGCGGCGATGGACGCTTTCATACCCGGGTTGAGGGGCGTGATTTTACTCAAACTGAGCAACGGATTATTCAGCGTATTTTAGAAATTATTTTTGAAACTTATGCCAAATCCTGGGAGCCGGTTTACCCAGTTGAATTTGAATATATTCGTTCCGAAATGAATACCCAGTTCGCCAATATTGCGACCCCAAATGAGGTCGTTGTCTCGACTACATTTACGATAGAACTTGGCCCCGTCAGTGGCGAAATGCATATGTGCATGCCCTACTCCATGATAGAACCGATCAGAGATATTCTGACCAGTAGCTTGCAAGGTGAAACGCTGGAGGTCGATAAGCGTTGGGTGCGTTTGATGACACAACAAATCCAAATTGCCGAAGTAGAAATCGTAGCCGATCTGGGCACGGCCAAGGTAACATTGGGCGATATTTTAAATATGAAAGAGGGCGATGTGATTCCGATTTCGATACCGGATATTGTGTCAGCCAAGGTAGATGGTACGCCAGTGATGGAATGCAAATACGGTGTATTTAATGGTCAATATGCTTTGCGTGTAGAAAAGCTGATTAGCTCCAGCGTCAGCGAAGTAGCGCAGGGAGAAAAATAATGGACGGTACAAATGGATGATACTAACGACACACCAATCAGTGAAGATGATTGGGGCGCGGCGATTGCAGAACAAGAGAAGGCAGATGCGGCAGCCGCTGCGGCTGCTAGTGCACCGCCTGCTGCTGGCGGTGGTGCGGCTATTTTTAAAGAATTTAGTGGCAAGGGCACGCATACCGAAACCCATAATGATATCGACTTCATCCTGGATATTCCGGTACAGCTCACGGTGGAATTAGGACGAACCAAAATCGCCATTAAAAATCTTTTGCAATTGGCACAAGGCTCGGTAGTGGAGCTAGATGGTATGGCCGGCGAACCGATGGATGTACTGGTCAATGGCTGTCTGATAGCGCAAGGCGAGGTGGTGGTGGTGAATGATAAATTCGGTATTCGCCTGACAGATATCGTGACGCCGGCCGAACGAATACGCAAACTCAATAAATGATCCGCTCCACTTTTCACTTGCAACGACATCGCTATTTTTGTGGTTCCCTATGCGGCACTTTTATTGGACTGCTGTTTGTCAGCGATCAGGCATGGGCATCGGCGGAAACCAAAGCGATTTCGCCGACAACTGGTTTTTTGCAAATTTTATTGGGCTTAGGCGCAGTACTGGCATTAATGTTATTTGCCGCATGGCTGTTCAAACGAATCGGCCCGGCAGTAACTGGAAATAAAATACCGGTGAATATTATCGGTGGCGTCAATGTTGGCAATCGTGAGCGCATCATGGTGGTGGAAGTGGCAGACCAATGGATCGTCGTTGGCGTAACCGCCCAGCAGATCACCACCTTATCAACCATGCCAAAACAAGAACAAATAGTTGCAGAGCAATTGGCAAAACAAACGAGTACTCAGGTAGCAAATCCTTTTTCGGCATGGTTGGCGAAAACGATAGAAAAGCGCAACAACGGTATTAATGGTGTGATTGGTAGTAGCAGTAACCATAAGGCGCCAGAATGATTTTTTTATCGGCTAAGTTACCAGCTAAGCTACAAGATCAATACGGTATGAAAATAACTCACTTATTCAATCGCACTGTCACATCAATGTCCAAGCCAACAACGGTATTCATGGGTTACGCACTGATGCTGATGTTGGGTCTTGCACTCCTGCTCCCAATACATGCCATGGCTGAAACTACCGACGGTCTGCAAGCAATTACGGCTACGCCAGCAGCAGGTGGCGGACAGAATTACTCTTTAAGTATTCAAACATTACTGTTCTTAACAGCGCTGTCTTTTATACCGGCGGTGTTGTTAATGATGACCAGCTTTACCCGAATCATTATCGTGTTGTCCTTGTTGCGTCAGGCGCTGGGAACACAATCAGCGCCTCCAAATCAGGTAATGGTTGGCTTGGCACTGTTCTTGACTTTATTTGTGATGGGACCGGTGTTCGATAAAATTTATGCAGACGCTTACCTACCGTTTTCAGAAAATAAAATATCAATGTCGGAGGCGATGGACAAAGGTGTCGCGCCATTGAAAAAATTCATGATGAAACAAACACGGCAAAGTGATTTAGCCTTATATGTAAAACTGTCAAATACGCCAGAATTACAAGGTCCGGAAGACGTTTCTTTGCGGATTTTGATCCCCGCATTTATCACTAGCGAATTAAAAACTGCATTCCAGATTAGCTTTGCAATTTTTATTCCTTTTTTGATTATCGATATGGTGGTTGCCAGCGTGTTGATGTCTATGGGGATGATGATGGTGTCGCCGGCCATCGTGTCATTACCATTTAAGCTCATGCTATTTGTATTGGTTGACGGCTGGCAGTTATTGATTGGTTCGCTGGCGCAGAGTTTTTATTAGCAGACCGTATTAAAAATATTTTAAAACAAGAGGAAAAGTATGAGCCCAGATAGCGTCATGTCACTCGGCCGCCACGCAATGGAAGTTACTCTGATGGTGTCTGCGCCGCTGTTATTAGTCGCGCTTGGGATTGGTTTGATCGTCAGTATTTTTCAGGCGGCAACCCAGATCAATGAAACGACCTTGTCGTTCATCCCTAAGTTAGTCGGTATTTTTGTCACCCTGATTATTGCTGGACCTTGGATGCTGTCGGTTTTAACTGATTACATGCGTGAGATGTTTACCAGCATCGCTACTCTGGCGAGCTAAGTTTTAATACATCAGCCAGTCCCTCAGCAGATCGTTCAGCACAACTACGAATTAGATAGTCCTATGGTTTCCTTTTCAGGAAATGACCTGATCGCATTAATCGCTTCTTTTATCTGGCCTTTAACTAGAATTTTGGGGCTAATTGTGATCGCCCCTCCCTTCGGCAATAACAGCGTCCCTGTGCAAGTGAAGCTAGTACTTGGCATCACGATTGCGTTGATCGTTACGCCTATCATTCCCCCTCTTAAGAATGTAGACATGATCTCTCTAACGGGGATCATGATTTTGACGCAGCAATTTGTGATCGGCTCCGCAATGGGTTTTATGATGCGCGTCACCTTTGCCGGTATTGAGATGGCCGGTGAAGTGATCGGCCTGACTATGGGCTTAGGCTTTGCGACGTTCTTCAATCCTCAGACCCAGGGCCGCTCATCGGCGATCAGTCAGTTTATGGTGCTGCTGGCGACCTTACTTTTTTTAACCTTAAATGTACATCTGTCGCTAATTGCTACCTTGGTTGATAGTTTTAAGACGATTCCAATTTCTACTTCGTTGACGATGGGATTTAGTTTTCAACGTTTAGCGTTGTGGGGCGGCGAAATTTTTAGCATCGGTATGCGTTTGTCTTTGCCCATTGTTGCGGCCTTACTGATCACTAATATTGCGTTGGGGATTTTGACTCGCGCTGCGCCGCAACTCAACTTGTTTGGTATCGGCTTCCCGATTACGATCGGCGTCGGATTTTTAATGCTGAGTATGGTGCTACCGTATTGGATGATTCCGTTCGAGAATTCGTTCCAAAAAACGATTGAGGCTATACTGTCTTTGGGACTCCCGATAAATCCCTAGCCCCGTAAGCCAACCGAGCGCCTCTTTAGTATAAATCTATATGATGCAGACCGATACTCTCTCCTCCTCAGCATCACTGCCGATATCCTTCAGCGCCTTATATTCAACGGAGGAAATCCGTGCCATCGAATCAGCATCGCTTGTGACCTCACCGAAAGGCAACTTGATGCATGCCGCTGGTGTAGCCGCCGCAGCGCTGGCAAAAACTTTAATTGCAAATCATCCAGCTATCCCTACAAGCGTTGAACCAACAGCAAGCTCGACCTCGAATTCAATTGACGTACTAGTATTAGCAGGTCCGGGCAACAACGGCGGTGACGCGTTGCAAGTAGCGTATTTATTAGCCGCATCAGGCGAGAGGGTATCGGTCATTATCACCCATGGAATCGAGCACTATTCTGCGGAAGCAAAAGAGAGTCTAGTACAAGCGCAATCAAGCCAGGCACATTTTTTTGGCTTGGATTATTTAGCTCAAACATCGGGGAAGCGTTGGTCACTGGTGATCGATGGTTTGTTTGGAATTGGGCTAACACGTCCGATCGAGGGCAAAACCTATGCGCTGATCCAACAGCTCAATCAATATGCCGCAATTGCCAGAATTCCCGTCCTAGCGCTCGACGTACCTAGTGGCCTAGATGCCGATACCGGTCAAGTCATCGGTAGAAATGGGATTGCGGTGCGGGCAACCCATACAATTACTTTTATCGCCAACAAACCAGGTTTATACACCGCAGCAGGCAAAGATTATGCAGGTATCGTTAAAGTTGCAGATCTGGGTATTGAACCATCTTTATATCCAACACCGCAAGCACGCTTATGTCATCCAGCGACGCTGATGGCCGCACTCAGTCCAAGGAGGCAAGATAGCCATAAAGGGAATTTTGGCGATGTGTTTGTGATTGGTGGTGCAGATGGAATGGCAGGTGCGGCATTATTATCTTCCCGTGCAGCGTTGCATTGTGGCGCGGGTCGGGTGTTTATCGGCAGTATGGCGATACCTCCGCTAACGTATGACCCGATCAATCCTGAGTTAATGTGCCGCAACGCTGACGATGTGCATTTTAAAAACTGCGCTATCGTCATTGGGCCTGGCTTGGGTCTATCGGATAAAGCCCGGTTATTGCTGGAACAATGCCTGCAAGAAGCCAGCGCCATCGTGATTGATGCGGATGCATTGAATTTAATTGCCAATAACGGATCGCTGCAATTACTCGCCCATGCAAGGTCGGGCAAAACAGGCATCCCTGCTAAAACTGCACTAAACACTTCAAACAAAATAGATCAGACCATACGCACCATCCTCACACCACATCCGCTAGAAGCCGCACGGCTGCTTGGCATCAGTGCAGAAGCAGTACAGGCAGACCGCTTACAAAGTGCGCGCAAGCTGATGAATAAGTTCAATGCGACAGTCATCTTAAAAGGTTCGGGAACAATCATCGCTACACCAGATGAGCAGATCATCATCAACACTAGCGGCAATCCCGCTTTAGCCGCAGGCGGAACCGGCGACGTATTAGCAGGCATCTGCGGAGCATTGCTAGCGCAAGGATTAACGGCGCAAGCAGCGGCAGGGTTAGCGGTCTGGCTGCATGGCAAAGCGGCTGATCTGCTAGTAGAACAAGGTATAGGTCCGGTAGGCTTAACCGCCAGCGAACTCATTATGATGGTACGGCACTGCATTAACCGTCATGACTAAACTTATGACATCAGGCGAAATGAGGTAAATTACCTGAAAAAATTAATATACTCAGTTAGAGTATAACCAATAATCATAGGTATTGCCCATATTATCTCTAGATAATTAAATATACTCCCCTATTTCATCAAAATTAAATTCCATGTGTTATTGCAAAAATACTATGAATTATAGTCACCGTATCAAAGTCACCGCATCAAAGTCACATTATCAAAGCACAAAGCATCAAATTCCCAAATCTAAACGGCCTGCGGTGATTTTTATGGTGCGGGCGCAGCGCGCCGCAATCGACAAATCATGCGTCACCAAGACTAAAGTTGATCCACGTTCCCGATTGAGCGCAAACATTAACTGGATTACTGCCTCGCCGGTCACAGCATCCAAACTCCCGGTCGGTTCATCGGCAAACAGTAAAGGCGGCTCAGTCACAAAAGCACGTGCCAATGCCACCCGCTGCTGTTCACCGCCAGATAAATATTTTGGATAATGCTGCAAGCGGCTAGATAAGCCCACCCGCCCTAGCATCTCAGTTGCCTTATTCCGTGCTTGAGAATCACTACGTAACTCCAGCGGCAGCATGACATTTTCCAGCGCGCTTAAATGCGCTAATAACTGGAAGGATTGAAAAACAAAACCTAGTTTTTCTTTTCTAAACTGCGCCCTTCCATCTTCATCCAAGGAGAAAATATCAATCCCGTCCAAGATCACTTTACCTTCGCTCGGTGTATCCAGTCCAGCTAAGATACCAAGCAAAGTTGATTTACCCGAGCCAGAAGCACCAACAATCGCAAGCGTCTCCCCCTCTTGCGCGGTAAAATCAATTTCTCGCAAAATATTAAGGGTACCGGTTGCATCGCTGACCTGCTTGGATAACTGTTTGACTTCAATAGAGAGTCGTAAATTAGTATTCTGATTCGCTGATGCGTTCATTGTTAGGTCCACAGGCAATTCTTTAGGAAGATTCATGCTTTTTTCAAATAAAAAAAATGTGCTGAAATTATGCAGCAAATTGACTCGTTCATTAGCTAGATTATTTAGCGAGATCGTCATGTTAAGGCGCAACTTAGTTGCCCGCTCGTCGATCAACTTATCGACCAACTTATCGACCAACTTATTGACCACTTTATCGATCAGCTTACTAGCGACAACAGTGATGGCAAATTCAGCACCCATAGTACATGCAGCAAATCATTCTGCATCAAAAACTGTGCTCGTGCTTGGCGATAGCTTATCTGCAGAATACGGCTTAACACGTGGTACCGGCTGGGTCGCATTATTAGAAAAACGGTTGCAAGAGAAAAAAATTCCTGCCACCGTCATCAACGCCAGTATCAGCGGCGAAACCACTAGCGGTGGCAAAGCTAGATTAGATAAACTGCTGACCCAATATCATCCCGACGTGGTGGTGATCGAACTTGGCGGTAACGATGCGTTGCGCGGTCTGGCATTGGGTGCATCAGAAACAAATTTTCGTGACATGGTGATCGCCAGCAAAAAAGCAAAAGCCAAAGTGGTATTGATTGGTATGCAAATTCCACCCAATTATGGTCGTGATTACACAGAACGATTTTTCTCTATCTATGCCAAAGTCGCCAAAGAACAGCAAACCAATTTAGTCCCATTTCTATTAGAAGGCGTTGCGGACAAGCCCGAGCTATTCCAGGCTGATCGCATTCACATGGTCGCTGCAGCACATCCAGCGATACTCGACAATGTCTGGCCTCAATTGAGTCCATTAATTGGCTCCCCAATAAGCTCATCTATCAAGCAATCAACGACGCCAGTGACTACATCAGGTAAAAAATAATTCAATGAAATATCCAGAACTCATCAGCTTCAATGATGTAATGCCTAGACTTAGTGAGTTTGACGCTATCATTGATGCTCGCAGTCCGTCTGAATTTGCCGAGGATCACATCCCAACTGCCATCAATTGTCCTGTTTTAATTGACGAAGAACGTATTCGCATTGGTACCATTTATAAACAGGTCAGCGCATTTGAGGCTAAAAAAATCGGTGCAGTCCTTGTGGCAAAAAATATCGCCAACCATGTAGAGGCCAACTTTTTAAACATGCCAAAAGATTGGAAGCCCTTGATCTACTGCTGGCGTGGCGGTAACCGTAGCGGATCAATGGCACATATATTTGCCAAGATAGGCTGGCCAGTCGTGCAGCTTGACGGCGGCTATAAAAACTATCGTCAGCACGTTAACCAAGCGCTACCAACGATAGCAGATACGATACGATGGCAAGTGATTTGTGGCACTACTGGCAGCGGCAAAAGTCGTTTATTACAGACCCTAAAAACCCAAGGTGCGCAAGTACTAGACCTGGAACAGCTAGCCATGCATCGTGGCTCAGTTTTAGGACATTTACCGAGCCAGCCACAACCCTCACAAAAAATGTTTGAAAGCCAGATTTGGCAAACACTACGACACTTTGATCCAGACCAGCCCGTGTTTGTGGAATCAGAAAGTAAAAAAGTAGGCAACCTTCGCGTACCAGATCAAATCATACAAACTATGCGAGCCGCGCCCTGTATTGCACTTAGTTTGACAACTACCGACCGGGTGCAGTTATTGATGCAAGACTATGTTCATTTTGTAAAGGACGCAGAAAATTTAAATCGCCAGCTGGATTGCCTGGTCAGCTTACACGGCAAAGAAAAAATCCAGCATTGGAAACATTATGCAAGCAATGGCCAGATGGAAAATTTGGTCGAAGAACTGCTGCAACAGCATTACGACCCAGCTTACTTACGGTCTATCGATAAAAATTTTTTACAATATCCGCAATCAGATGCCATCTTGCAGACGGGCATAGAAACGCAAAATTTTGAGGCGACTGCGAGCCGTATTTTAGAGAAAATAGTTTGATTTAAAAATGGTGGCGAGCTGACAAAAATTTCTAAACGTAAAAAACGGTGGCATTGCACCACCGTCTTTTTGTCCTTGTGTCAGCGACATTATGAGGAATCGTAGAGACCTCTAATCCGCTATTAAATACGGAATGATATTACACAAATTGTAGGTGTTACTTGTATTACTAAGGTAATTGCAATTTCAAAAAAACTACATGAAACCCGATAGAGCATTACTACTCATTCCACCTCATAATAACCGGAACGCTAAAAAGAACCGGAACTCACTCGATCCAACTTGGGTATGAAAAAGTTCTTGTCGTTCGCTGTTGTCGTTTATCGATATCGACCTCCTTCTTTGAACCAGTTACGCACCTAATATATAACAAGGTTTAGCGATGAAGAAGATAAAAATAACTATCGATTTCAAATCAAGATTAAAAAAATCAACCAAACAATATTGCTGAAATTGATCTGAGTTTTTAATCTGAATTTGCGAGTATTTACTGATTGCGCATTAACGCAAACCCGGTGCCTTCACTTTGGTCATTGCAGAAATTGCGCCGCTTCCGATAGACGCGCCAAACTTCTTAAGCACACGTTCTGGCAAGCCTTCTTTTTGCGTGTAATCAACAATATCTTCTGCTTTTAAAACGTCGCGTGCAACACTGTCAATTGTGCCAAAATCATCGGCCAAACCCATCTCAACAGCGCGGCTACCGATCCAAAATAAACCGGAGAAAGTTTCTGGCGTTTCTTTCAAACGAGATCCTCGACCTTGACGCACAGTTGCAATAAATTGCTGATGGATATCGTTTAACATCTCCTGCGAAAACGCTCTTTGTTTTGTGGTCTGAGGAGAAAATGGATCCATAAATCCCTTGTTCTCACCAGCAGTCATTAAGCGTCGCTCTACGCCCAATTTTTCCATCAATCCGGTAAAGCCAAAACCATCCATCAACACGCCGATAGAACCAACCACACTAGCCTTATTGACGAAAATTTTATCTGCCGCAACAGCAATATAGTAACCACCGGAGGCGCACATTTCATCCACCACCACATATAGTTTCTTCTGTGGATACAGCTTACGTAATCGTTGTATTTCATCATTGATCATGCCGGCCTGTACTGGACTGCCGCCAGGACTATTGATGCGCATAATAATGCCGACCGAACCTTCGTCAGAAAAAGCCCGGTCGAGCGCGGGGATAATCGCTTGTGCGCTGGCATTACCTTCTGAATCAATCTCACCATTAATCTCAACCAATGCTGTATGCCGGCCAGGATTATCCATTTCTGAAGTACGATAATCACTAAAGAAATAGAAACCGCCGAGTATCAGTGCGACAAAAATCAATTTAAAAAAGATACCCCAACGGCGACGTAAGCGTTGCTCTTTTAATGATTCGCTCGCCAGCTTTTCTAAAAAAGTCCGCTCCCAGCCAGATTGAGACAAGCTATTTGTCGCAGAACTTGGGGTGTTATTTTCGGGAATCATAGAATTTTCTGTCATACAATTTTTTAAGAATAATTTTTAAAAAAATCAGGCAATTACTGGTGTGACGTAATCATCCGGGTACCAGACAATTTTTCCCTCTTGCTCATTGATATTGAGTTTTCTCAAGCGACCGCCACGGCATGGACCACCCGTACAATTGCCAGTATCCGGCGTATAGATTGCGCCATGAGTAGCACACATAATATATAAACCGCTGGATTCAAAAAACTCACCGTGGTTCCAATCCAGCTCAATCGGAACATGCGCACAGCGATTTAAATAGGCATGCGCGGCACCTTTGTAACGAATCACGAATCCAGTCGCATCATGACCACCGGCAGTCACTGGAAAACGTATCCCATTGCCACCTTCTTTAAGATCAGCCGAGGCGCAAATCGTAATTTCAGTCATGACTCCGTCCTGTCAGATCTTCAAGATAATAAGCCTTAGGCATTGCAGCTCAACCATGCATGCAACTCGCCAACTGTTTTTGCAGAATATAAGGGGTTTAAAGAATGTAAGGATGCTGCATCATGCGCGCCATATTCCACTGCAATTGCCGCAGCACCTGCATTACTCGCCATCAACAAATCATGTGATGTGTCACCAATCATGACGGTGCGCTGCATGTCTTGCCCCAACTCCCGGGTCAGCTCTTGTAACATTGCTGGGTGCGGTTTAGAAAACGTTTCGTCAGCACAACGAGTCGCATCAAATACCGACAGCAAATTCGCCGTATGCAAAGCACGGCTTAAACCTACGCGCGTTTTGCCCGTTGCTACCGCAAGGAAATAACCTTCTTGCGACAATTCCGTCAGCATTTGCCGTACACCGGGGAACAGAGGCAACTCGTGATCTTTTGCCAGATAGTGGTGACGATAACGCTCAACCATGCGGGGATAATATTTAGGATCAATATCAGGCATCGCCGATTGCATGGCGTCCATGAGCGACAATCCAATCACATAGGATGCTGCTTTCTCGTCGGGTACGGGCAAACCAAGATCTTTTGCTGACGCCTGGATACAGTGAACGATGGTTGCCGTGCTATCCATCAAAGTACCGTCCCAGTCAAACACGATAAAATCAAATTGCTTTTTTGCCATATTCTTTATTCACCGCAAACCGCATAATTCTTTTTGCAAATCATCAACATTGAAGTACCAAGCTACTGAACTTAAGGCAGCAAGACGAAGACAACAATGGGACTAATAATTTAGAAATGAATAAGCTTTTCTGCCGACTATTTGATGTTGTGGAAGTAAGTATTTTACTATTAAATTATTTCAATAATAATAAAATATTAAGCTTATTGGGTTTATGAAGTTCTGATCAGCTTTTATTTTAGCCTTTAAGCGTTTTCAAAAAATCCTCACATTCTTTTGGCAACTTGGCGTTAAGCGTCATTGACTCGCCTGTTTCCGGATGCATAAAAGTAATCTGATGTGCATGCAAAAACATTCTCTTCAAAACGCCGCGATCTGCGCTCGGCTTTAATAGAGCACGATTTAGCGCAAAGTCACCGTACTTATCGTCACCTGCGATCGCAAAACCGCTAGAGGATAAATGCACGCGGATTTGATGTGTGCGTCCGGTTTTTAATTCAGCCTCTAATAATGCGTAGTCTTGATATTTTTTCTTTAGAGAAAATACCGTATGCGACTCCATGCCATCAGCCTGCACCCGAACCCGTCGCTCACCCTCAGCGGTCGTGTATTTATGTAGCGGCAGCTTAATATGCTGACGCGCATTTTTCCAGTCCCCATGGATTAAGGTCAGGTAACGCTTGTCGGTACTGCCGTCACGCATTTGCTCATGCAAATTAGTCAAGGCCGACCGTTTTTTTGCTAACAGTAAAACACCTGAGGTTTCTCTATCCAGTCTGTGAACTAGCTCCAGGAATTTAGCATCCGGGCGAGAAGCGCGCAGTTGCTCAATCACTCCGTAACTAACACCAGAACCACCATGCACGGCAACGCCAGCAGGTTTGTCGATAATCAAGAGCTGTTTATCTTCAAACAAGATAGTAAATTCTGCCCCCGGTACGACTTGCGTTGATGTTTCTGCAATACGGACTGGTGGAATACGCACCACGTCGCCCTCTTTAAGGCGATATAGCTGATCTATACGACCTTTGTTTACTCTGACCTCACCCGAGCGCAAAATCCGGTACACATGACTTTTTGGTACGCCTTTACAGATGCGTATCAAATAGTTATCGATGCGCTGACCTGCGTCCTCTTCTTCGATAGTAACGAGCTGAACCTGCGGCTGAACTTGCGACGACGCTTGTGAGGGATGGCTGGAAGTACTTTCTTGCGCCTGTTTTTCAGGTGGCTTCCTATTATTTATCGCTAAGTCCTTCATTTTGAATATATAATCATTTTCGCTTCAGCTTTAGGCTGTAGTAGGTGTAGGAATAAATGGTGGAACAAACGCGTATTCTACACAGGGGCATGTCCGTCGGCCTCGCCAATTTGCAAATTCGATGGAAAAGATGTGTATGCACATCATTATGCTGGTCAGGGTTACAACCAATTGTGGTAATCGGATTTTGCGTAATGATTTGGATCAGAAGGTTTGAATTGTAAGGATAAGTCCAGCAAGAGATGTCTGTATATTTATTACAGGTGTGCTTGCAGGTTGATAGTTTTAATCCAGTGTGATCGATCCTGCCAAACACAATTTTATTAAAGATGGTTTGGCGCTCATCAAGTTGCTCATCGCCTGGCGTTGTCTTCCTGTTGCAACAAAAAATAGGAATCAGATAACGCGGGGGACATGTGCACTCGATCCACGGTTGAAACTATCCGCGCCTAGTGCGCAATAGAACAATGAGAAGAATGATGGCAGTACTGAAAAGATGCAGCGAAAAATATCCTCGCTCACTCGTTTAGCTACTCGCCCAGCAATTTTTATTTCTGTTGCGCCTGAGGCATTTCCCGCCCCCTCAAACTCTCCGTTCTCGCATACATCCCCAATGTAAGCAAGTTGCCAGCCTCACTCTATAGAGGTAGCAACAAAAGATGACCATAAGGTCACGGAGTAAAAAATGAAACGCATGCTATTTAATGCAACGCAGCAAGAAGAACTGCGCGTCGCCATCGTCAATGGGCAAAAACTCATCGACATCGATATCGAAACCGCCGGACGTGAATTACGTAAGTCCAATATTTACAAAGGCGTTATCACTCGTATTGAACCCTCACTTGAAGCCTGTTTCGTCAATTACGGCGAAGAACGTCACGGCTTTTTGCCTTTTAAAGAAGTCGCCCGCGGCTACTTTAAAGAAGGTATCGACGTCCGTAACACCAGCATCAAAGATGCGTTACGTGAGGGCCAGGAAATCATGGTCCAGGTCGAAAAAGAAGAGCGTGGCAATAAAGGCGCTGCCCTTACCTCTTTCGTCTCTTTGGCAGGTCGCTATTTAGTTCTGATGCCAAATAATCCGCGTGGCGGTGGTGTGTCCCGTCGCGTGGAAGGCGAGGATCGTCAAGAACTACGCGAAACCATGGACAAACTGGATCTACCAGGCGGTATGTCCGTGATTGCCCGTACCGCAGGTATTGGTCGTAATGTCGATGAATTGCAATGGGATTTAAATTACCTGATGCAACTTTGGCGTGCGATTGAAGGTGCAGGTAAATCTTCTGCTGGCGCCTTCCTAATTTATCAAGAATCCTCACTCGTGATCCGCGCGATCCGCGATTATTTCCAACCGGATATCGGCGAAATCCTGATCGATACTGACGAAATCTACGAACAAGCTCAGCAGTTCATGAGCCACGTTATGCCAGACATGGTGCACCGTGTTAAGCGTTACAGTGACGACGTGCCGCTGTTCTCCCGTTTCCAGATCGAACATCAGATCGAAACCGCCTACAGCCGCACAGTACCATTGCCATCGGGCGGCGCAATCGTGATTGATCACACGGAAGCCTTAGTCTCAGTTGACGTCAACTCTGCGCGCTCTACCCGTGGTGGCGATATCGAAACAACGGCTTTCAATACGAATTGCGAAGCAGCCGAAGAAGTAGCGCGCCAGTTGCGTTTGCGCGATTTGGGCGGATTGATCGTGATCGATTTTATCGACATGGAAAACGCTAAAAACCAGCGTGAAGTCGAAACCCGCTTAAAAGATGCCCTGCGCTATGACCGCGCACGCGTCCAGATGGGGAAAATTTCGCGCTTTGGTCTGATGGAATTGTCCCGTCAACGTCTGCGCCCTTCCCTGTCGGAAGGTAGCCATGTTACTTGCCCGCGCTGCAATGGTACAGGTCATATCCGCGATACCGAATCATCTGCTTTACAAGTCCTGCGCATCATCCAGGAAGAAGCAATGAAAGAAAACTCAGCAGCGATTCATGTGCAATCGCCTGTTGACGTTGCAGCCTTCTTACTGAATGAAAAACGTGGTGAAATTCTGAAGATAGAAACGCGTCATCGCGTCACTATCATCCTGATCCCGAACACGCATCTGGAAACACCTCACTACAAGTTAGAACGTCTGAAACATGACGATCCGCGCTTGGAAGAATCTCACGCCAGTTATGCAATGGCAGAGCAGGCAGACACTGACATCGGCTACAGCAAGCGTCAGAAAGAAGACATCAAGCCACGCCAAGAAGCGATGGTCAAGAGCATTACACCTGACACTGCACCTATCGTAGAACGTAAGGAAATCGTCGCACCAGTGCTTGTCGCACCTGTAGCAGCAAGTGAAGGCTTCTTCACTAAGTTTCTGAATCTGTTCCGCTCTAAACCGACTGAACCTGCTGTCGCTAGCGTTGTAACAACGGATGCAACACAAACTCGCGAGCGTTCAGACCGTGGTGAGCGCGATCGTAATAATCGTGGCAGTCGTAATGGCAATCGCAATGGCAACCGCAACGGCAATAATCGTGGACGTGATCGTGATGATAAAGAAGAACGCCCGGTCAATGCACGTGCTGATAAAGAAGTAAAAGACGAAGCGACAAAAACTGCTGCGCCAGAACAAGCTCAGCCACAACAGCAACGCCAACCAAAGCAAGCGCGTCCTCCACGTGAAGACCGCGAGCCGCAAGAAGGCCGCACTGAAGCTAAAGAAGGCAAACCGGAAGGACGTCGTGATCGTCAGCCACGCCAGCGTGGTGAGCGCAAAGACAGCGTAGCTACTGAAACAATGTCTTTGGATACAACTGCCAATACCCAAACAGCAGCACCGGCAGTAGTTACGCCAGGCGCGGTGAATAATGAAGCCGTGGACAACACCAATCTCGCCTTAAACGCCAACGGCAATCCGGTTGACGCTGAGACCAGCGAGCAAGGCGAAAGCCGTCGTCGTCGTCGTCGCGGTGGTCGCAATCGTAATCGTCGTGATCGTGAAGCTGGCGACACTACGGATACTAATGAGAGCAATGACAACCAAGAAGCAAATGACCATCATGAAGGGCATGAGGCGCATAAGACCCGTCAGCATGTTGAGGTAGAGCAAGCACCTGCACCGATATTATCATTGGTAACGCCAGCGATATCGCCGACTGCGGTGCCTGAAATTGTTACAGCGCCGGTTGCTGTATTTAGTACGGCATCCGGTATGGCAGCTACTCCTGCTGCCACTCCTGCAACTACTCCGGTTTCTGCACCTGATCCTGTTTCAACACCCATCTCTATGCCAGAATCTGCAACCGAACCTGTAACAGCAGTCACTTCTGCGCCGGTTACTGTCGCCACGGTTTCTATAGACAAAGCAGCAGAGCCAGCAATCGTCAATCATGTTGTGACTACTGCTGAAGCTGCGCCAGTTGCAATAGTATCTGCACCTGAGACTCCTGCACCGGTGCAAGCTAGTCTTGATCTTGTATCAGCACCAGCGTTGTTAGTGCCAGCAGTGTCGGCGACTGAAGTAGCGCCAGCGTCTGCCAAGCCAGCTGAAACTATCGTCAGTGCCGCTAGCTCTGATGTGGCAACTGAGGTTGCAAGTAATGTTACAGCTGACATTGCAACGCCGGCTGCGTTGCATCAGGCGGTTTCGGTCGAAGCAGCAACACCAAGTGCGCCTGTTATGAAACCGGTTGCACCTGTCGTTATGCCTGTAGAAAGCTTAAATACTATGTTAGAGCAAGCAGGTTTAGCTTTGGCGAGCACCGATCCAGAAAAATTGCGTGCGGCACAAGCGGCAGCGGCAACCGTTAATGTTGCACCGCGTGTACCACGCGAACGCAAACCGGTGGTGCCAGTCTCATCAGAACCCTTAGTAATGATGGAAACTAAGAAAACACCTGCACCGTAAATGCGCTGTTTGTATTTTTATCGTATTCATTAGCGTCTAAATTCAGGTACTGGATACGGTTCTTAATACAGATCTAAATGCAGATCTAAATGCATACAAATAACGACTCGATAACAGCAATGTTGTCGGGTCGTTTTTTTGTATTCAACCAGTTATTCCATCTCGTGGTATCTTTTTGCTCTGCACATCATTTGATCACCCGGTTGGATTGATTCCGCTTCGCTAATTTTGCCCAACCAGTTTTGTCTGACTAATTGTGTTTGGCTGATTTGATTCATCGGTTCTGATTCGCTAACACTGCACCACTTATTTTGAATTCAATGTCTGAAAAATTTATCCCACTAGCCGACTTCCGGCAACGACAGCCAGCGCTGATCGTTCCAGGTTTATTAGAGCAACCAAATGGACAGTTGCTTGATAGCCTGCAACGTCCTTTGCATGACCTCCGCATCTCGGTAACAGATCGTTGTAACTTCCGCTGCGTATACTGCATGCCGAAAGAAGTTTTTGATAAAGACTATCGGTTTTTACCGCATACATCGCTGCTCAATTTTGAAGAAATAACCCGCATCGCCCGTATCTTTATCTCCCACGGCGTGAGTAAAATCCGCTTGACCGGCGGTGAGCCCTTGTTACGTAAAAATATCGAAAAGCTGATCGCCATGTTAAGCAGTTTAAAAACACTGGACGGACGCGATCTTGATCTGACCCTAACCACCAACGGATCATTGCTGGCGCGCAAAGCACAAAGTCTGAAAGACGCTGGTTTAAGCCGTGTCACGGTATCGCTGGACTCGCTCAATGATGCCACTTTCAAACAAATGAATGATGTCGATTTCCCGGTGTCCGATGTGCTTGAAGGCATCGCGGCAGCGCATCAGGCGGGGCTTGGTCCAATCAAAGTTAACATGGTCGTTAAAGCGGGTTTAAATGATCAGGAGATCGTGCCAATGGCACGCTATTTTAAAAACACGCCCCATATTTTGCGCTTTATAGAATACATGGATGTAGGTGCCTCAAATGGATGGAAGTTAGATGAAGTCATCCCATCGGCAGAGGTAGTAAGGCGCATCGACGCTGCCGGCATGCCGCTCCAGGCAATCGATGCAAATTACACAGGCGAGACCGCCGCCCGCTGGCGCTATGTCGATGGTAGCGGTGAAATCGGCCTGATCTCCAGCGTCACACAAAGTTTTTGCCACGATTGCAGCCGCGCCCGGCTATCTACCGAGGGCAAGCTGTACACTTGCCTGTTCGCCAGCCATGGTCATGATTTACGCGCCTTAATCAGAGATGATGACAAGCAGCACAGTGATCTTGCCATCACCAATGTCATCAAACAACTATGGCAGCAACGTACTGATCGTTATTCGGAATTACGTAGCCAAAATACGGATGAACTTCAGATCACCAGGAAAAAAGTGGAGATGTCTTATATTGGAGGCTAACTTCGGTGGCTAACTTCGGTAAGCGACTTCGGCGGCTGTTAATAAGTAAATATACTCCTACCAGGTATATTTTATATCCTCCATATAATATTTGGTCAATAAGGCATATTCTATAAAAATAATGGGGAGTATATTTGTATGCCACCATTATTTGATCTATAACAAAGGATAAGAATGTCTCTGGGTTTAACCCAGATTTTCCATTGGAACAGCGACAAGTGTGCCTTTGGCGGACTGACTGACTGGCTAGACGCGACGACGACGCAAGCTGCATCTTGCTAGGGGGAGCAACAACGCCAGGCAGTTCGCCAAAGGTACAATTGTCGCTGTAGCGCTCGCACTCAAATCGCGGTGGTACTATTTCTCTGAACAGCGCATGCCGCCTGAGTTTCTACGAAGTGATAGCGGTCTAATGGAAAATCTGGGTTTAAGCTTATTCGCATAAGCTCCAGTAACTTCCAGAACTTAAATCGCAACACATTCCATGGCTCGCAGACATGACCAGCATAGATAAGCAACTCATTACCGGACTGATACTCGCAGGTGGTCGTGGTACACGTATGGGCAGCGTGGACAAAGGTTTGCAGACTTTTCGCGGTTTGCCGATGGCGATGCACGTGTTGCAGCGCCTCTCGCCACAAGTCGGCAATATGCTCATCAATGCCAACCAAAACTTACTCACTTACGAGCGTTTTGGTGCGCCAGTCTGGCCAGATCACGCCGAGAATGATGATAATCACTTTTTAGGTCCTTTAGCCGGATTACAAACCGGCCTGACTCATTGCAAAACGCCCTATCTAGCCAGTGTGCCATGCGACTCGCCATTTTTACCCGTCAATCTGGTAGAGCATCTGGCAGCAGCGTTATTGCAAGAAAACGCGGATCTTGCCGTCGCTGTCACAATGGAATCCAATGGCAACGTCATTGCCAAGCAGGCGCACCCGGTATTTTCTTTAATGAAAATTTCCTTGCTGCCGCAGCTGAGTGATTTTTTACGACATGGCGGGCGTAAAGTAGATGCCTGGCATGCAAGCCTGCATTGTGTCGAAGTGGTATTTGAAGATGTCGCCGCCTTCCGTAATATCAATACGCTGCAAGATTTGCGACAATTTGAAGCCTGACTAAATTCACACTCCAACCTGACCCGATCTAACTAAATCGAATCTAACTAAGTCGAATCAAACTATTTTATGAGCGCCAACACTCCAGCCGCAAACCTGCATCATCTCCTTAGCTGTTTGTCGGATTACGACCCAAACTCCCTACCCGTCGCGCAGGCACAGCAGATCATCCAGCAGTTTGTGACGCCAATTGACTCGGTAGAAAAACTCGCCATACGTCAAGCGCTTGGGCGTGTACTTGCCGCCGATGTTCTGTCTGGCATTAACGTCCCTGCTTATGATAATTCTGCCATGGACGGCTATGCGTTTATCGGTAGTGATTTACAAAAAAAAGCTACAGACCATAGCGATACAACAAACCAAACCCTCACATTAAAAGTCGTCGGCGCCGCTTATGCCGGACGCGCGTTTGAAGGCGCAGTACAACGAGGGGAATGTATACGCATCATGACCGGCGCAGTGATGCCAAGCTCCTGCGACACAGTGATTCCACAAGAATGGACTGTTGAGATAAGCGACAGTAAGCAAGCGACAGAATCAAAGCAAATCCGCATACCAGCGGCAAAAATAAATGCTGGCGATAACCGTCGCCTCAAAGGCGAAGACTTAGCGATTGGCACAACAGCGCTAAGCAAAGGCAAAATTTTACGGCCTGCCGATCTCGGTTTATTAGCGTCGTTAGGCGTGGCTGAAGTGGCCGTACAACGCCGCTTGCGTGTCGCTATTTTCTCAACTGGTGACGAACTGCGATCGCGGGGAGAAACCCTCGATTTAGGCTGCGTATATGACAGCAACCGCTACACCTTATATGGGATGCTGACCCGGCTCGGCTGCGAGATCATCGATATGGGCGTGATCAAAGATGATCCGATATCGCTGGAAGCCGCTTTTCGTTCCGCTGGCGAAAACGCAGATGCCATCATTACCTCTGGTGGCGTGTCGGTCGGCGCAGCGGATTACACCAAACAGATGATGGAAAAATTAGGCGATGTCGCCTTCTGGAGTATCGCTATGCGTCCAGGCAGACCAATGGCATTTGGCAAAATTCAGTCAAATAAGTCTGATCAGTCTGAGCAGACTAATGGAAAAGGCGCGTATCTGTTTGGCCTGCCAGGCAACCCCGTCGCGGTGATGGTCAGTTTTTATTTTTTCGTCCGCGATGCACTGTTGCAGATGATGGGTGCCGTGGCAGTATCAACATCGTCATCAACATCGCTGCCGCTGGTGCCAGCCATCTCAAGCGTCGCTCTGCGGAAGCGCGCCGGACGCACCGAATACCAGCGCGGCATCGTCTCGGTCGCAGCCAATGGACAACTACAAGTGAGTATCACCGGATCGCAAGGCTCCGGGATTTTACGTTCCATGTCAGAGGCCAATTGCATGGTGGTGCTACACCACGATCAGGCCGATATCGCCGCCGGTGAAAAAGTTGATATTTTATTGTTTGAGGGATTGATCTGAAGTGCCAACTAAAGTGGCTACCTTCAGGTGCGAATTAACATCTAAAATGAAGCTCGCATTTAAAAATTTACACAAGTAAAAATCGATATATTAAATATACTCCCCATTATTTTTAATAAAAATATACCAAAGACCAATTAATACATGGATAGAAAATATATACTCACTATAAGTATATGTAAAAATTTAATATTCCCAATCGATAATATTAAACTCATGCTTCCATACAAATACCATCTAGCTTGGCATCCTCTGCGTCTATATAATGATTTGCTTTAGATGTTTCCTGTATTCAGTGACAAATAAAAAATGCTTAAAATGCCTAGGCAAGACATAGGCAACACAACAATCAACGCACTATTTCAGCACAAATAAGCACTCAGACTGGCGCAATACTGCGTCTTTTAAACATTAGATATTTTTCAGGAGAAGATTTTGAAAGTGCTCAACTGGTTAGCAATTACCACCGCAAGTATTAGCTTGTTAAGTTTACTAAGCGCCTGCGGAGGCGGAAGTAGCAGCAGCGACTCTGGCAGCACCTCGGCAACCGTGTCCGTCACCAGCGTCACTACAGATCAACTGGTCTATCGCAAAACGACTAATCTGACAGTTAAAGGAGTAAACCTCGACAAAGGTATCAACATCTCCAACCCCGCCTGCCTGACCATCACCGAAGTCGCGGGTGGCACCGCCACACAACGCGTATTTTCTTGCAAGATCGTCTCTGTAGGTACGGTGGCGTTATCGATCACTGCTGGCAATGGATCGTCGCTTTACTCTGGCACGCTGACTGTCCCGCTGGCAGCGCAACCTCAAGTGACCATGGTGACATCGATGGGTACAATCGTGATTGAGTTGAACCCAGCCAAAGCACCGATTACGGTCGATAACTTTTTACAGTATGTAGAGAGTGGCTTTTACGTGAATAAAATTTTCCATCGGGTCATCAGCAATTTTGTGATTCAGGGCGGCGGCTACACCAGCAGTTTTCAATTGCCAGCGACCCTCGCAGCCATTCCACTAGAATCCAATAACGGCTTAAGCAATCTGCGCGGGAGTATTGCAATGGCGCGTACTAGTGTGGCCAATTCTGCGACATCCCAATTTTATTTTAATGTGGTTGATAACACCTCGCTGGATTACGGCAACGCCGCCAATCCAGGCTATGCAGTATTTGGTAAAATTGTTAGCGGTCTCAATGTAATGGATTTGATTAAAGCAGTACCTACTGGTGCTACTAACGGACTGACCGATGTGCCGGTTACACCAATCGTGATTAATTCAGCATTGCAAACCCAATAAAGTAATCGTTTTAGATTCACGAAAATTACCTGGCTGTCGTCCTATATAACCATGTAATTTTCGTTGATAGTACGGTATAGATAATTGCCCATTGTTTGCGCTGTGATCTGGTTTTCTCCTCGCTTATTTTTAAAACTTAGAACTTAGAAATCAACAACTACCTGACTAATCGTTGGGTATCACAAAAGGGTAATCATGAACAAACTACTGAAATCGCTACTATCACTAATGCTATTCACCGCCTCTTTATTTGCCGTCAGTATCGCTCAAGCTAAAGATGACCCTAAAAAAGCCTCGGTCTCAGCATCTGCGGCCACTGCGTCGGCCAAAGTTGAGCTGCTAGATATTAATAGCGCGACAAAAAAAGAATTATCAGAATTACCTAAAATTGGCGATGTGCGTTCGGACGCCATCATCAAAGGTCGTCCATACAATGGCAAAGATGATTTATTAAATAAAAAGATTTTGCCCGCAGATGCTTATAACAGCATCAAAGATCTGATCATTGCGAAACAAAAAACGGATGCAAAAAAGAAGTAATTTCTCATATGCAAAAACAGGATGACAAACACTTCAAAAGGCTGATCTAAACGTCAGCCTTTTTATTTAAATAAGATTCACAAGAATTTACATAAAGTCGCCCAGACTGCTACGTAACCCTCTGAATAAAACACCCCCAAATATGTACTGTTCTGCGCGGACAAATAGACTGATCTTTCTTAGCAAAACAATGTTTATTTGCTATAAAAAGAAGCAAAAATCAATAGTTGTCAGTGAGTTTTTAGATGTGTAAGATAAAGCTCGGTGTGTTTTAAACTTATTCGACAGAAAATGCGATCCTATGCTGGATGTGATTGTTCGACGATGTCTTTTACTTTGCTGCTGGCTATTATGTGTTCAACAGGCACAGGCAGCGGACGGCGACAAACCCTTCACAATCAGCGGTTTTGGCACGGTCGGTGCTGTGTACAGCGATACTGGTCAAGTCGATATCGTGCGAGATTTGTTGCAAGCCAGAGGCGTAGGCTACTCTAGCCAGCTCGATTTTGGCGTTGATTCCCTGCTAGGTCTGCAACTCTCCACCTCCATTCTTGACAATTTGGACGCCTCAGTCCAAGTCGTCAGCCGCCGCTCACAAACTGGCTTCGACCCTGACGTTACCTGGGCGTTTCTTAAATATAACCCGAACGATAATTTGCAATTGCGTGCAGGTCGCCTGGGTTTTGATGTCTACCTCTTGGCCGACTCGCGCAATGTCGCCTACTCTTATTTATGGGTACGTCCGCCCATCGATTATTTTGGTAACTTGATCGTGTCGTATATCGATGGTGCGGATATGGTCATCAAATATCCGGTCGGCCCGGGGATCGCCCGTTTCAAAGCCTTTGCGGGTAAAGCCAGAGAAAAAACCTATACCGGTGTGCCAGATCAATATTTCTCATTAAAAGGTTCGGATGTTGTAGGCGGACATGTCGAATATCAAACTGAAAGTTGGATGTATCGGGTTGGTTATAGCCAGATACGTTTCAAAAACGAGTTCCCTGGTTTTCAGGGCTTGATTGATGGTTTACGTTCCCCTGCAATTAACGCGATCAGCCCGTTAGCCGCGACCGTCGCTGGTAATATTGGATTCCAGGATAAAGCCATCAACTACCTCTCCGCAGGTATCGCCTATGATGAAGGCCCCTTGCAAGCACAACTGATGTTAAGCCAGACCAAGTCGGCAATACTGCCTTACCCAGGATTCAAGGCGGGATATTTCACAGCAGGTTACAGAATTAAAAAATGGACGCCCTACTTTAGCTACTCCGCCGCCACGCCAGAACATCGACAAAGCAATGGCAACACCGGCTTACCGTTTGGCATTAACCCCAATATCGACATTCTGATTCTTGGCGCGAATGCGCTAGCCAATACCGTAGTCAATAAGCAAAGCACCTTATCACTCGGCGCACGCTACGACTTGGGGGATAAAATTGATTTAAAAATACAAGTAGATCATGTTGATAGTACCAGTCCACAAGTAACCCGCAACGCTCAACCGGGTTGGGATGGCAAAGCCAATTTGCTCAGCGTCTCAGTCAATTTTGTATTTTAGGGATAGATCATGAAAACCCTAGTACATCGCGCACTCCTGCCTGGCCTAGCACTCGTCTTATTTATAATGGTTGGCGGCAATCAAGCTTTTTGTGCTGATTTTGTGGTGATTGCTAATCCCGATAGCGGGATAGAAAAGATGAGCAAAGATGATGTCGTCAATATTTACATGGGCAGATATCGCAAACTGCCATCAGGCATTAAAGCCATGCCGATTGATCTCAACACGCCTATCTCAGAAAAGACTAAATTTTACGCCAGCATGGTCAATAAGGAATTACCAGAGATCAATTCCTACTGGGCTCGTCTGACTTTTTCCGGACAAGGTTCGCCACCGCGCCAGGCGGATAGCGTAGAACAAGTACTGGAAATTGTTAGTAACAATAAAGGCGCGATCGCGTATATTGATAGAAAGAAATTAGATAAACGGGTCAAAGTTATTTTTGACTCTACGCCTTAAATTAATCAGCGCACTTAGCTTACTTAGATCCAAGCAAACCGTTAATAAGTTACACCGAAGTTATATCGAACTTACATCAGTAAGCACCAGTAAATACCAACAAACGAATACAAGCAAAACTAACTACTTAAAATACCGACTATGCTCAAACTACTGCGTACCAGCATTATTTATCGCAGCACATTTATTGTGCTGGGAATTGCGCTCCTAGTCGGTAGTTTTTTTGCGGTGTTCACTTATTACTGGACTTCGCATTTAGAGCAAGAGCAGGCAAAAAGCAGAATGGGCAACTTGCTCAGCACTGTAGAAAGTACTACCAGTATTGCCTGCTACTTGTTAGATATCAATTTGGCGGCAGAGGTTAGCCGGGGATTACTCAAGAATGAAGATGTTTACAGCATACGGATTTTTACCCCAGCGACGAAGTTAGCACAGGCAAGCAAATTGGCTAAAGCAAAACTAGCTACGCTGCCATCATCAGATATTCGGATTACCCGAGATGTGTTTTCCCCGTTTAATACTGCGGAAAAAGTATGTCAGATCGAGCTGGTACCAGACATGGCCTTCATTCAGAAGCAAGTCAATAGCAAGGCGAATTTCACCACCTATTTGCTAATACTACAAACCATTTTGATGGCACTGGCCTTGGTCTATGTCGTGATTAAGATCATCGCCAGACCGATCAAAACCATCTCCGATCGCTTGCATGATTTATCCCCGGAAGCAGGAGCAAGACTGTCGCTCCCTCTCGGTAATGAGCGAGATGAGATCGGCCAGCTCGTGCGCGACGTCAATACCATCGTCGGCAAACTGGTCAATATTCTGGAAGATGAGCGGCATCTGCGCATCAAGCATGAGATTGGCGAGAAAAAATTCCGCACTATTTTTGATAACGCCGAGACCGGGATTTTTTTACTCAAAACGTCGGGCGAAGTCACCTCCTACAACACGGCCTTTTTACGCTTGCTGGCGCTATCGCCAGACACCACCTCAGACAATATCAGCAGTGGCTTGATGTCTGCGCTAGAGGGGCAAGAGTTACGGCTGCACATGATGATCGACACCGCAACTAATCAAGATCAGATCTTATCGGAAGACTTTTCGATTGAAATTGGTACACCGCCTGTACGCAAGTGGTTGCACATTGTGTTAAGCCCGATCGAAGATGGTGTGCTACAAGGCCTGCTCAATGATATTACCGATCATAAAACCGGAGAGGAAGCAGCAAACCAGCTGGCCGTCACAGATTACCTTACAGGCGCATTTAATCGTCTGGGTTTTGATAACGAGATCGCCAGCTTAAAACGGTCGATACAAAAAACTGGTAGTGGATTTTTCTTATTACTCATCGATCTGGATGGATTTAAATCCGTCAATGAAACTCACGGTCATGATGCCGGTGACAAAATACTCTGTCACTTCACACAGATATTATTCAAAATAGTCAGACGATCGGACTTTGTCGCCAGACTCGGCGGGGATGAGTTTGTCGTCTTACTAAAAGATTTACAAGACGCCGATAAAGCAAAAGAAATCGCCTGGAAAATCATCACGCTCACCTCGGCTCCGATTGATTTAGACGTCGGTACCCAGACAGAAATTGGTGCCAGCATCGGCATTACTTATGTAGGCGATGCCGATTTCGATAAAAATGACGTAATGCGACAGGCAGATGACACTATGTATGCAGTCAAAAAATCGGGTAAAAATAATTATCGTCTGTACGATCCAGACGATAAATCCTAATTACCAGTACAACGGCGCGACCATCAGTTATTAAGATCGAAAGCAGATTTTCAGTTGGAACAGCAAGTGCCATCCGCGTTACTAATAGGCGATAGCGGCTAACAGAAAATTTGGATTGAAATTGGCGCTCAATTTTAAAATCAGACGTCCAATAAAAATGCGCCTCCCAAGCCAAAAAGTGCTCGGAAGGCGCATTTTTATTGGGCGATCGAATTTAACTCATATTTTCCATTAGACCGCTACCACTTCGCAAAAAACGCAGACGGCGTGCGGTCTTCAGAGGGATACCAACAGCGCGATTTGAGTGGGAACGCTACAGCGACAATTGCACCTTTGGCGAACTGCCTGGCGTTGTTCCAATGGAAAATCTGGGTTTAATTTTTACTAAAATTAAATTCGGCTCTCTCAATGGCTGGAGTCGGAAAAGTTAGGATTTCTGGGCAGGGTGCGCCATGCGCACCATGTTGTAATTAGACGGTTACCCCAAGTAGGTTGGTGCGCATGGCGCACCCTACAGGTGGTGCAATTATGATTTTCCGCTTATGTGACGACCGGAACGTATCAATACATCAACCAGCAGTGCCTACATCCCCCGGCTCATCCAAACCCAAATCTCCGTCCACACCTAACAGGCTCTGGGCAGAATCGGATGGTAATGCCTCTACCGACTTCAACTTTCTGGTCATTTGACGGGTGCGCACTTCTGCCTTGTCGATGTTGTCTGCGGCTCTGACCAGGGCGGCTTTGGTGGAGGCAAGTACGTCGCCAAATTTGCCGAACTCGGTCTTGACTGCGCCTAATACTTGCCAGACTTCTGATGAGCGTTTTTCTAATACCAAGGTACGGAAGCCCATCTGCAAACTGTTCAGCAATGCCGATAAAGTGGATGGGCCAGAGATGCTGACGCGGTAGGTGCGTTGTAATTCATCTGCCAAACCCGGGCGGCGCATGACTTCGGCGTACAGACCTTCGGTCGGTAAAAACAAAATCGCAAAATCGGTGGTTAGTGGCGGCGACAGATATTTCTCTGCAATGGTCTTGGCTTCGCCACGGATTGCGCGTTCTAATTCTTTACCTGCCTGCGCAACGCCTTCGGCATCTGCGCGCTCGGCGGCGTCAATCAAACGCTCATACTGCTCTTTAGGGAACTTGGCATCAATCGGCATCCAGACTGGTGCTCTGCCATCTTCTTTGCCTGGCAATTTCACTGCAAACTCTACCCGCTCTCCAGAGCCTGGCACGGTCTCGACGTTCTTGGCGTATTGCTCTGGTGTGAGCATTTGTTCCAACACCATTTCTAGCTGCACCTCGCCCCAGGTTCCGCGGGTTTTTACATTGGTCAGTACTCGTTTCAGATCGCCGACACCAATGGCTAATTGCTGCATTTCGCCCAGACCTTGATGCACTTTTTCTAAACGGTCTGAAACTTGTTTAAAGGATTCGCCCAAACGCTGCTCCAGCGTGGCATGCAGTTTTTCATCAACGGTCTTACGCATCTCTTCGAGCTTGGCGGCATTGTCGTCTTGCAGATGTTTGATCTTCTCTTCCAGAGTCGCCCGCACTTCGGCCATGCGTAAGGCATTGGATTCGGTCAGCGTTGCCAGACTTTGGTTTAAGGTATCGCCAAACCGCTTCAGGCTAACTGCCTGTTCATCGCGCGAGTTTTGGCTTTGCTGTATCAACGCCAGCCGCACCTGTTCCAACTGCTGCGCATTGGATTCCGTCAGCTTAATCAGCTGCTGCGAAAATGCATCAATCTGATTATTTTGCAGAGTCGCTACGCTGGTTAATTGCGCTGCCAATGTTTGCTGAAGCTGAGAAAAATTCCCGCCTAATTCTTGTCTGGTCGCTTGTGCAGTGGATTGCACTTGCTCACGCAAAGACCGCTCGGAACGCTCCTGCGCCTGCTGCAATTGAGTTTGCTGCTGTTGTCCCTGTTGCAGTGATTGTTGTAATGCAAGCAGTTGAGGGCCGACATCGTTGCCGCTACTCCGTAATAAAACGAGCAAGTTAATCACTAGCAAAATAGCGAGCGTGATGAGCACCAAAATTTCTATCAAATTCATATCGTAGATTTTATTTATTGTTTGTTATAGATTCAGGCTTAGTGCATTAAATGAAGCAGGCGAACGTTTCATCTTCCCCCATCAAGGAAAAGATGCTTTTGAATCGAAATGGATGCCCCAATAGCGATTAGCCTTGCTTATTCCGCATCCAATCCGCCGTCTGATAAAACGACTGCATCAGATGTTGCTGCAAGTCCGCTGCGATCCCGACATCTTGCATTGCCCATGCCATGCAACGCAACCATTGATCGCGCTCGCTGCTGGCGATGGCATAGGGCAAATGGCGTGCGCGCAGGCGTGGATGCCCGAATTGCTCAATATAAAGATTCGGACCGCCCATCCAGCCGGACAAGAACCAAAATAACTTATCGCGTGAGCCATCCATTGGTATCGGATGCAAAGCGCGGATGCCAGCAAACTCGGGCTCTAGCTCCATCAAATCATAGAAACGATCTACCATTTGACGGAGTTTGTTGGCGCCGCCAATGAGTTCGTAAAGCTTGGACGCTTCCTCTTCCGGTTGAGTATCTTGCGTATTGCTGTTTGATTCTGTCGTCATTACTGTGAAATTTTTCTTAGGTGAAGAATGATCGTTACGAGGCGTTTTATGCAGGCGATTTAGCCCTCACGCAAACTCAATAAAGGTGGTTGATTCAGCACATTGCGCAAACCCAGCCAGCCACCGATTAGCGCGCAAGCAGCGCCGACAAATAGTCCTACGATCCATACTACCGGACTGAATTGCCACTCAAAATTAAAGCTGAAATGCGCCAGTGCCCAACCAATTGCCGATGCGCCGCTAGCGGCTAATACACCAGCCAATCCGCCGACCAGCAAAAACTCTATCCACTGTGCTTGCGATAATTGTTTGCGGGTTGCGCCCAAAGCGCGTAGCAAGGCCGCTTCGCGCATGCGCAGGTCCTGCGATCCGGCAAGTGCGGCGTACAACACCAGCACACCAGACGCGAGGGTGAATAGGAATAAAAATTCTACCGCCGTAATTACCTGATCGAGCACGCTTTGTACTTGCTTGAGCATCGCGCCAACATCGACCACCGTCAGATTAGGATAATCCAGCGTGAGCTGATTGACGAAGCGCTGATCGCTTTCCGGCAAATGAAACGCCGTTATCCAGGTTTGCGGTAAATCGACAACCGCTTTGGGATTGATGATCACAAAAAAGTTGACCCGCATTGATCCCCAATCTAGCTTACGCAAACTGGTAATCGGCGCAGTAATTTTTTGGCCGGCAACATCGAAGGTGAGCTTGTCGCCTAACTTTAATCCCAAAGTTTTGGCAATACCCTCTTCTACTGAGGCTTCTGGCTGTGTGTCTTGATACCATTTACCCGCGACCAATGTATTACTTGCGGGCATATCGGTCATGGTCGACAGGTTGAATTCTCGGTCGACCAAGCGTTTTGCACGATCGTCGGGATAAGTACTGTCGGTAATCGCCTTGTTGTTCACTTCAATTAGTCTGCCACGTATCATCGGGTAAAGCACGGGTTCGGCAACTTGGTTTAAGCGCGTAGCGACGTCGTTCTTTTGATCTGGCTGGATGTTGATCACAAATTGATTGGGCGCGTCTGCCGGAGTAGAGCTCTTCCAAGCGGTAATTAAATCGCCACGAACAACCGTCAGTAGCAACAACGCCATCAAGCCCAAGGCAAGCGACACGACCTGAATTACCGTAGCACCAGGACGACGTTGTAAGGCAGTGACAGCAAAGCGCCAAGCGGTGTTCGTGCTTAAGTTACGCAGCCGCTTCAATGATGCCACGCCCAACCAGGAAACGAGGGCAAATACTAGCAAACCGATCAAGAAACCACCCGCAGTCAGCAAACCCAGTTTGACATCACCAGCTTGCCATAATAATAGCCCGATAAACATGCCCAGTCCGAGCAAATAGGTCGCCAACGTCAGGGCTTGTGGTGCGTCTTGCTCACGACGAATGACGCGGTTATGCGGCACATTGCGCAGTTGCAAAATCGGTGGCAGTGCAAACCCGACTAACAAAAGTAAACCCGTTGCAATCCCTTGTAACGCGGGTTGCCAGGTGGCGGACGGTAAATCGTTCGAGACTAACTTACCCAGCCACTCCAGCAAAACATAATGTCCGGCAAAACCGACAATGACTCCAGCGGCGCTGCCGACAATACCGATCATTAAAAATTCAATCAGGTACATGCCAGTGACCTGGTTCTGCGTTTGTCCAAGACAGCGCAGCATTGCACAAGCGTCCAGATGACGTAGCATAAATCGCCGCGCTGCCATTGCCACTGCAACGGCGGCTAGCATGGCAGATAGCAAGCCAACCAGCGATAGAAATTGTTCAGCTCGATCTAGCGTGGCGCGCATTTCTGGCCGGCCTGATTCCAAAGATTCTAGCCGTACACCTTTGGTTTGATTGCGCTCGATTCCCTCTTGCAGCCATTTTTGAAATTGTGTAATCGCAGCCGCTGGCCCGGCCAGTAATAATCGATAAGTGACACGCGAGCCATTTTGGATCAGGTTAGTCGCGGTCAGGTCTGCCATATTCACCATCACACGCGGCGCAAAGTTCATAAAACCAGCGCCACGATCTGGCTCATTGGCAATCAGTTGTGTAATGTTGAGAGTTTTATCGCCGAGTTTGAGTTGATCGCCAATCTTCAGCTTCATGCTAATCAGCAATGCTGGATCAATCCAGACCGTGCCGGATGGCGGCACAATTTTGGTAATGACTTCAGCACCTTGCTGGGTCTGACTCAGTTTGAGATTGCCGCGTAACGGGTAGCCAGGTGTAACCGCTTTGAGTGAGACCAGCTTAGTAGCGACATTGTCACCCTCGCCTGCAATCGCCATGCTAGGGAAGACAACCGTCTCGGCCATCGTCAAGCCGCGTTTTTGTGCCTCACTGCGCCATGCCGGATTGATCGCCTGATCAGCACTGATCAACAAATCCGCCCCCAGCAATTGATGCGCATCGCGGTTGAGTCCGTTGCGCATCCGGTCCACAAAAAAACTGACTGAAGACAAAGACGCCACAGCGATCATCAAAGCAACTAACAGAAAGCGCAGCTCACCAGCCCGCCAGTCACGTAAGGTCATACGAAGCGAAAGACGTAACATCGGCACTTTCCAGTTAAAAACCGCAATATAGAAAAAATGGGGAGTATCTAAAATGGTTAGCCTATAGCCCGATAATTATATGGACAATTTAGCACAAGCAATCAATACACCTATCCAGTATCGTCACAAAGATACGACCAAATAGCATCCGCTATTCAGACAAAGCCTGCTGAAAATCATCTAGCAAATCTTGAGTATCTTCAATCCCTACCGAGACCCGGATCAGCGAATCTGCAATTCCCATGGCACCGCGCCGCTCTGCTCCCATTTCAAAGAAGATGGTGTGGGCGACCGGGATCACAAGTGTGCGAGTGTCACCCAGATGGGTTGCAGAAATTGCCAGCTTGAGGCGATTTAAATAATCGAAGCAATCAATCTCTGGCTTAAGCTCAAAACTAAATAATGCGCCGTAGGCTAAAAACAGCTCGCGTGCAATCGGATGCTGCGGGTGTGACGGCAAGCCCGGATAATGAACAACGGCGACGCGCGGATCGTTTTCCAACATCATCGCCAGTGCCATCGCATTGGCGCACTCGCGCTCCAGACGTAAAGCGATCGTCTCGGCACCAACGGCAATCTGGTGTGCCGCCTCGGGCGACAAGGATGCGCCAAAATCCCGCAAGCCCTTAGCGCGAATCTGGGTCATACCCCATTGCGGCGTTGGGAATTTTTTGAAATTCTGGGCAATATGGGGAAACTGGCTCCAGTCGTACACACCCGTGTCAGTCAAAGCACCACCGAGAACATTGCCGTGCCCCGCAATCGACTTCGTCAGTGAATTCACCACCAGACCCGCGCCCACGACTTTAGGGCGGAACAGGTAGGGCGAAGTCATTGTGTTATCTACGACAAACAAAATACCATGCTCCTTGCACAAGGCGCCGATACGCTTGAGATCCGCAATCTGAGTACGCGGATTGGCAATGGTTTCCACGAAGATAATACGAGTTGCGGGCGTGATCACGGCAGCGACATTTTGCACATTGGTCGCATCGACAAAACTAACATCAACGCCCTGTCCAGCAACCGTTTGCCACAAACTGTTGGTATTACCGAACAAGAAAGACGAAGAGACAACATGATCGCCTTGACGCAATAAAGCCTGAAACACGGCGCCAATCGCCGCCATGCCAGTAGCAAAACAAATACTGGAATGCCCGTCTTCCATCTTCGTCAGTTTGTCTTCCAAGGCAGAAACCGTGGGATTACCCTGACGACCGTAGCGATAACCAGATTGTTTCCCCTGAAATACTGCTGCAAGATCACGTGCATCTTTATAACCGAACAGCACGGACGTGTGGATAGGTTTGTGCACAGAGCCGTGCTCAATCTCTTTTTGACGGTCGTTATGCAGAATAGTAGTGGTGAAGCCGTACGATGCTTTTTCGCTCATGATGAAATGGATACTGTAGTGAGGGACTGCGTTAAAAAGGAACGCACTAAGGAATGCTGTAAGTTTAACCGAGATTCTTTGAGGACAGGCTAGTGTGAATACGCTAGCAGACGATCATCATGGCCGATGTCATTGCACATGACTTTGACTAAGGCGCCAAGTGTTGGAGGTTCGCAGACTACTACATGCGCCACAACAACAATCGTGCGCGATCCTTATTCAACATTAACTCACTTTTTCCCTGAAGCCTTGAATGAGGTGACTGCTTCTGAATATTCCCTGGAGGCTTTCAGTCGATCAAGATAACGAATTTTTCTTTTGCTACTTTTCGCTATCAAATAATCGGACAAACTGCCACGCACACCGCAATAGTTTCTGCATGTTGCACCGCCTTGCGGCGTATCCCTATCGGTAATCCGCAATTTGTTTGCCAAGGTAGATATTCTCAAGGTGCAGGCTGGTTCTCCTGCGAGTGGTGTTGTCGGATCATGGTAGACAAATTCACCGTTCTCTTCGCCTGCAATACCGTAGATACCACATGTATGACCGTTATAAAACTGCAGTTCGGCACGGAAATAGATGTGCGTCTGATCATATCGAACGATCTCAACAATATCTTCCGATTCATAAGGCTGGTCTGCCTCGCCTGGCGCTTTGCCAGGAGTGATCGTGCCATTCATAAAACGGTGCTTATACACACCCTCTATTTCGCTGATCGGATTACCGAACGCTGGCTCTGCACTCCAGGCGCTTGCGCTGAGCATCATTAAGAGGAAAAAGAGTTTCATGTTGTGGGAGCTTTAAAACAGGAATGTCGTAATTCAATTAATCGGTCACCACTTACAGACACCATTATCACTCAACTCAACATCACCGCTTTCAGAAAAACTCATCGTCGCTCCGGTACGTTTGTTTTTATAGACAAAATTATTGATCAGAGCGCCCTGGGTTGCGACTTCATACGTTCCGGTAATTTGGTCTCCGACGACTTCTAGCCAGATCGTCGTAAATTCTGCCGGGCGACCTGCGATCAATTCTTCGCTTGATGTCTTTTGGACTACCAGCGTGATCGGTTTTCCATTCTTACCATATTTGACAAAGGCACCGCTCCAGCCAGTTGCATCATCACCTACCGTGCTGAACTGTAGTTTGATCGCTTTTTTGCTGGCATCGGATGACAGACAGCGTGTTGAGAAAGGTGACACCTCTTTGGCGACGGACAAGCCCGGCAAGAATGCCAGCAATAGTAATGTAACTAGAATTTTCATTTTTACTTTCCGTTCTAGCGATTAATGATCTGGCACGGCTGTTGATTCAATACTGTCACTGTCTAAGCAAGTAAAAATTGCTCGATTAATTCTGCCAAAATTTCTGGCTGATCATGATGCAGCATGTGACCAGCGTTTTTTATCATTTCCTTTTGTAGCTTGGGGATATGCGCCAGACGCCGGTCAATCTCTGTGCGAGCTTCTGATTTTGGTCCCATCCAATGCCAGACATTGGTGTCGTCCGCCTCAAACCACAATACTGGCGCGGTGATTTTTTCCCAGCAGGCCATCACTTCTTCTACATGATAAAGCAAGGGACTGGTGAGTTTATGAGCGGGGTCGCCGAGGATTTCCCACTGACCCTCGGCATTTTGTTTAGCCCAGTGTTGCGATAAAAAATTAGCGCGTTCGTCGGACAACCGTGGATTCGTTTTTTGTAAGCGTCCTGCCACTTCTGCCTGGCTTGCATAAGTGCGCAGTACCGGTGTCTGGCGCAACTCATCCAGCCATTTTAAATAGCGACCTGGCGCCTGGCCTGGTGTGGTCACTGGCATGCCAAAGCCCTCCAGATTGACAAACTTTTTTATCCGCTCTGGTCGTACACCGGCAAAAATACCAGCGACATTTGCCCCCATACTATGTCCAATTAAATTGACAGCCTCGTCTGGGGAATAATGCTGCAAAATCGCATCCAGATCGCCCATATAGTCCGGGAACCAGTAACAATCAGCATTTGGCGTATCGGTTAAACCAAAGCCACGCCAATCGGGGGCGATGACGTGCCAATCTTGTTTCAGGCAGTCCACCACAAATTGAAAAGAGGCAGACACATCCATCCAGCCATGCAGCATGAAGATTTTAGGAGCGGATTCATCGCCCCAATGGCGCACATGGTATTGCAATCCACGGATGGCGATAAATTCGGAGCGGGAAGATTTGATCATGAGATTAAAATTTTGGGTGAACACATATCATCGCATTTCTCATCGACAATCATGCAAATTTTGGATTAGGATTGGTCTATAAGTCGATAGATAATAGCACGATCGTTCTATAAAAAACCGGAGACAGAATGACTAAGCAAAAAGCAATTCCAAAGATCGCAAAGATCGCAAACATCGGAAATGTAGATCATTATCAAGAGTTATATCAGCGTTTTCGCTGGGATGTACCGGGCGATTTCAATATGGCGCAAGTATGTTGCCAGCGCTGGAGTAAAGATAGCGAGCGCATCGCTATCCATTATGAAGATGCCGATGGCAATACAGCGACGCTAACTTACGCAGAATTACAGCAACAGGCAAATCAGCTATCCAATCTGTTGCGAGAGCAAGGTGTAAAACAGGGTGACATCGTCGCCTACATTTTGCCGCAACGTCCAGAGACTGCCATCACGGTGATGGCATGTCTGCAAATGGGTGCGATTGCAATGCCTTTATCGTTTTTATTTGGTCCCGAAGCATTGGAATACCGCCTACAGAACAGCGAGGCGGTTGCGCTGGTGGTAGATCAAAGCGGGATAGAAGCATATTGGCAAATCCGCGGTAGTTGTCCTGCGCTGACCACACTCATTACATTAAAGTGCGGCGCTGAAGATTGTCTGCGTTGGGAGAATACAATCCCGGAAATGTCAGATCAGTTTGATCCCGTCAAAACTGCCGCAAGCGACGCCGCCATTTTGATCTATACCAGCGGCACGACCGGTGCACCTAAAGGCGCGCTCATCCCCCACTCTGCGATCATCGGCAACCTGACAGGTTTTGTAGCCTCGCAAAATTGGTTTCCTCAGCCCAATGACGTGTTCTGGTCACCAGCAGATTGGGCCTGGACTGGTGGCTTGATGGATGCACTGCTGCCCTGCCTGTATTTTGGTCAACCTATCGTCGGCTACCAAGGACGCTTTACTGCTGAGACAGCGTTTTATTTATTGGAAAAATATCAGGTCACGAACACTTTCCTGTTCCCGACAGCGCTAAAAATGATGATGAAGGCTTGCCCAGAACCGCAACCGCAATACAAGCTCAAACTGCGGGCGATTATGAGTGCAGGCGAAGCAGTTGGTGATGCCGTCTTCAACTGGTGTCAACAATCACTGGGTGTCATACCGAATGAAATGTTCGGCCAGACAGAAATGAACTATATCGTCGGCAATAGCCATCTGCAATGGCCCGCTAAACCCGGTAGCATGGGACGTCCGTATCCTGGACACCGCGTTGCGATTATTGATGACGATGGTAATGAAACCGCTGTCAATCAAGTCGGAGAGGTAGCCATGCACCGCTACGATATTCATGACGACCCTGATCCGGTATTTTTTATCAGCTATTGGAAAAACTCAGAAGCAACCAACAATAAATTTACCGGCGACTGGTGCAGAACAGGTGACTTAGCCTTGCGCGATGAAGACGGTTATCTTTGGTACCAAGGACGAGCAGATGATATGTTTAAAGCCGCGGGCTACCGCATCGGACCATCCGAAATCGAAAACTGTCTGGTCAAACATCCGGCAGTCGCCAATACCGCCGTCATACCCAAGCCAGACAAAGAACGCGGCAATATCGTCAAAGCATACATCGTTTTAAGCGCCGGTTTTATCGGCAGTGCAGAACTCATCTCAGAACTACAAGCGCATGTGCGAGGCAAACTGGCACCTTATGAATATCCGAAAGAAATCGAATTTATAGCGGCACTGCCGATGACGACCACTGGCAAAGTGCAGCGCCGTGTGCTGCGTTTGTTGGAGGAGGAACGAGCTAAGAAGTAGGTAAACATTGTGTTTGGTACATTTGCCTGCTGTTTTAACTATCTGATTTCATCTCTGTCGTTTTAGTCTCAGCAGGCAAAGCATCTAAATCATGGATGATTAATTTTGCGGCCTGATCAATCAATACATCGATTGCTTTGCCATACGTGGTATTTAAAAATGCACCGCTGCCAAACGCTTTGTCACGACCGATAATGACGTCTTGCTGCGCGATATTACTCAGTGTGTGGTGACTTAATAAGACACCTGTTGTGGTGTCATATAAATCAATATCCAAATCGATAAAGCGTCTTTTATTTTCGATCAAACCCAAATATTTTTTGTCGGTGATTACGCTATCGTCGCGGACTTCTCCTGAGATGACAAATTGGCTGTCATATTGCGTGCCCAATTGCCGCAATAATTTTATTGAGGGAACACCAACCTCGGTGTTAAAAGAAAGTAAGCCTGGCGAAATTTTAGTGACATATTTTCTGGATAAAGCGAGTCTGCTAATCAGCTCGCGCGGAAAACCATGTGCGATGTCATCAACATCCTCTAGCTTGGCTGATTTACTGACGACAAATGCGGTGGCCAGAACTTTTTTCTTTACGATGGGCTCAGTGACAGGTGCCTCCATCGCTGGCGCTGACATTGATGGGACGGTTTCTGCAGGAGTCAGATTTTGTATAGTTTTGCTTATGCTTTTTCCTGTGCTAGTTTGAGCGCTTACATCATTGAGGAACATGCAGAAAATCACGAGCGCCAACAACAGCATGAGGTAAGGTGCGAAGCAAAATCGGATCAGATTATTTTTCATCATGTCGCTCAAAAAACGAAGTTGAAAATCAAATACATGCGAACTTTGACCTGCATTTAAAAACTAACTTTAGCTTTGCAGCACCAAAAGTTCTTCTTCACTAAAGCCGGCAGCTCTTCTTGCATCCAGATTAAAAGGACCCCGCATTTGTGGCGCTTTGTATTGCAACGCCAATTGTGCGTAAGTCGCTACAGGCTCCAGATCACGCATCTCACAAAGATAGCCAAACCATCGATTTCCGATCATCACATGACCGATCTCATCGCGCAAGATAATGTCAAGAATCTCTGCGGCAGCAATATCTTTGGCCTGCGCCAGTTTGGCTCGCACGGCAGGCGTTGCATCAAGGCCACGCGCCTCCATCGTGCGTGGGACCAAGGCCATTCTTGCGAGCACATCTTCTTGTGTTTTTTCTGCTAGTTCCCACAAGCTATGATGTGCCGGAAAATCGCCATATTGATATCCCAAGCTAACCAGATGATCGGCCAGCATGCCAAAATGATAGGCCTCTTCTTGCGCGACCAGCAACCAATCCGAGTAATAATCCACGGGCATATCAGCAAAGCGCCAGATCGCATCCAAGGCAAGATTGATCGCATTAAACTCGATGTGCGCCAACGCATGGATCAGCACTGCACGACCTTCTACTGTGTTCATTGCGCGCCGCTTAACTTCCAGCGGCGGAACCAGCGCAGGCTTAGCTGGCCGGCCAGGAATCAATTGATTAGCGTGCAAGACTGTGGCGGCATCTAGCGCTACCTCTCCTCGTTGCCATGCAGCGCGCAGTCTGGCAGTACCTTCTGCTTTGGCCTTGGTATCAGGTTCTGCCAGCAAAGCTAACGCCGCTCTGCGCAAATCTGAAAATGAAGCCGCTCCCTCTAAAGTGGCCTTATCAGCAAAATCAGCAAAATTAGCAATATCAGCAGGTTTAGCAACTAGATTTGCAGTCGCATTTGTATTAGGGAACGATGGGTTCATAAGATGAGCGTTAAAATAGCGATAATAAATCATAGGACTTACGCAAAATTGTCCCAGCAAGGCGCAGCGACGACGACAGCCTTCAGTGCGGCTAGGCGCTGCAACACAGTTGGGGCGATTTTGCGTAAATCCTAAATCAGTCACCCTATTTTACGGAAAAATCATGACCATATACCAGTTAGGCGACATCGCACCTGAAATTGATCCCGGCGCTTACATTACTGACAGCGCCAATATCATCGGAAAAGTAAAGATCGAAGCAGGCGCCAGTATTTGGTTTGACGTCACCATCCGAGGTGACAATGAGCTGATTACCGTCAGTGAAAACAGCAACGTACAAGAGGGATGCATTTTGCACACCGATCCTGGTCATCCGCTGACGATAGGTAAAAATGTGACGATTGGTCATCAAGCCATGCTGCATGGTTGCACAATCGGTGAAGGCTCCTTAATTGGGATTCAGGCAGTCATTTTGAACGGTGCAAAAATTGGTAAAAATTGTCTGGTCGGCGCTGGCGCCCTGATCACTGAGGGAAAAGAATTTCCAGACAACTCTTTGATTATCGGCTCACCTGCCAAAGCGGTACGCACTTTAAATGAAGAAGATATTTTGCGGATGCACGGCAATACGTTGAATTATGTCCGCCGCGCCCAAGCTTATAAAACTGAATTGAAAAAGATCGGCTAACTAGCAACTATTTTCAGATTCAAGAGCAGATTAAAAACGTCGTCAAAGTAAAGAAACTTATGCAAGATACCCTACAAAAATTTATGTTCGAACACGCTGGCGTGCGCGGTGAATTAGTTGAAATTTCTAACGCCTGGCAACAAATCCAGGCGCGTCACGAATATCCCGCCGCCGTCAAAACCATACTTGGTGAGCTAACCGCCGCCTCTGCTCTGTTGTGTGCCAATCTCAAGTTTAACGGCACCATGATCATGCAAATTTACGGTGATGGTCCGGTCAAATTATTGGTGGTGGAATGCGATGCAGAATTGCGCATCCGTGCTACTGCCAAGTTATCACCAAACGCAGTGATTACCGACAATGCCAGTTTGACTGAATTAGTACATGCGAACGGGCAAGGTCGCTTTGTCATCACGCTAGACCCTAATGACAAGCTACCCGGTCAACAGGCATATCAGGGGATCGTGCCGATTGATGGCGATAGCATTGCTGGCATCATAGAAAATTACATGATGCGTTCTGAACAGTTAGATACCAAACTTTGGCTGGCGGCGGATGACAAGATTGCCAGAGGCATGTTGCTGCAAAAACTACCGAAACATGGCGGCATAGAAGCCAAAGTGGAAGATGAGACAGAAGCCTGGAATCGCGCTATCTCATTAGGTGGCACACTCAAACAAGATGAATTGCTGACGACCGATATCGAAACTTTATTGCATCGATTATTTTGGGAAGAAACCATCCGCATTTTTGATCCGCAACATCCACAATTCCACTGCAACTGCACCCGTGAAAAAGTCGGCAATATGCTGCGCATGCTGGGCGAGCCTGAGATTAATACCGCCATTGCAGAATTAGGACGACTCGATATTAATTGCGATTTTTGCGGTAAGCACTATGGCTTCGATCAGGTCGATTGCGCACAATTATTTGTGGCGAACACCTTAGCTGAAGCGACTAGCGTAGCGAACGACAGCAAGCATTAATTATTTAATCCCGCACGATTTTTCATCAAAATATCAGGTGAATTTAATTTAGGCTTAATATACTCCCCCCATATTTACTAGAAATGACCTTAATGACCAGAGAATACCTGGACAATTAAAAGTACTGGTGGGGAGTAATTAAAATCAATGCCAAATCAGCGATGTAGAATTTATCGGCGGATTCGTCTAAAAAGCGTGAGTAGAGTGTAACTGGAATACCGTTGAAATTAGCGGCAAGCTAATGATTTATAGATGGTGCCGTTTTTTCTTTTGGCGGTTTTGGATCGTTGAGGTTCGATGTTTGCGCAGATGACGCTGCGTTTAAGATTTGCACGAAGATCTCGTCTTTTTTAATCATGCCCAGTTCAAAGCGCGCATGTTCTTCTACTGCGCCTGTGCCTGTTTTTAAATCTTGTACTTCTGAGTCGAGCTTGCTGTTCCGCTCTTTCAACTCATCATTATGCTTTTGAGCTTGGGTAACTTGTTTATCTAACTCCCATACACGCAACCAGCCGCCTTTACCCAACCAGAGCGGGTATTGTATGAGTAGCAGCAGCGCTGTAAGTGATAACGCGATCAGACGCATCAGTATTTAGAAATATAGGTTAAAAAACGAACATTGAATTAAACCGAGATTAGTAAAAAGGGGAACGCCGTTCCCCTTTTTTGCATCTTCTTGCAGCTTATTTCAGATTATAAAAAGCATCACGACCAGGGTAGCTGGCAATGTCGCCTAAATCTTCTTCAATACGCAGCAATTGATTGTACTTTGCCATACGATCTGAACGAGACATCGAGCCAGTTTTAATTTGCAAGGCGTTCATACCAACAGCGATATCCGCAATGGTGCTGTCTTCTGTTTCGCCAGAACGATGCGAAATAACAGCGGTATAACCAGCACGTTTTGCCATTTCAATCGCAGCAAACGTCTCAGTCAAAGTACCGATTTGATTGATCTTGATCAGGATAGAATTAGCGATTCCTTTTTGAATGCCTTCTTTCAAAATCTTGGTATTGGTGACAAATAAATCATCGCCAACGATCTGTACTTTTTTGCCCAGACGTTCCGTCAGAATCTTCCAACCGTCCCAATCGCCCTCTGCCATACCGTCTTCAATCGAGATGATAGGATATTTATCGACCCAGGTAGCGAGTAAATTAGTGAAATCCGCTGATGACAACGTCAGACCTTCGCCTTCAAGATGATATTTACCCTCTTTGTAGAACTCACTTGCGGCACAATCCAGACCCAACGCGATTTGTGTACCTGGCTCGTAGCCAGCCGCCTCAATCGCTTGGATAATCATCTTGATTGCTTCTTCGTGGTTATCGACGGAAGGTGCAAAACCACCTTCGTCGCCCACAGCCGTGGTCAAACCTTTGTCGTGCAAGATTTTTTTCAGTGCATGAAAAACTTCAGCACCGTAACGCACCGCTTCGCGGAAGGATGGCGCGCCAATTGGAATAATCATGAATTCCTGGATGTCCAGGTTATTGTCTGCATGCGCGCCGCCATTGATGACGTTCATCATTGGCACGGGCAACTGCATTGCGCCAGAACCGCCGAAGTAACGATACAGCGGCAGGCCCGCCTCTTCTGCGGCTGCTTTGGCAACCGCCATTGAAACTGCCAACATGGCATTTGCACCGAGACGCGCTTTGTTTTCTGTGCCATCCAGATCGATCAGCGTGCGGTCAAGGAAGGCTTGTTCGTTCGCATCCAGACCCATGATCGCTTCGGCGATTTCGGTATTGATATGTTCGCAGGCTTTTAAAACGCCTTTGCCGAGGTAACGAGATTTATCGCCATCACGCAGCTCTATCGCTTCACGAGAACCAGTTGATGCGCCGGACGGTACAGACGCACGCCCCATGACGCCGGATTCCAGCAATACATCACACTCAACTGTTGGATTGCCGCGCGAATCAATAATTTCACGACCGATAATATCAACGATAGCACTCATTCATTTCTCCTAAACATGCAATATAGTGAACAAACTATTTAAATCGGATTTACGAAAAACCGCCCTAGCTGCGTTGTAACTCCTAGCTGGGATAATTTTGCGTAAGTCCTGTTAAAAAATATTTGCCAATACGCTAGTAAGCGTCTTGACTAAGCAAAACTAGACTCAAGGAATCCATTCTTTTTAACGACGCGATCCAACTCGATCAATGTAGACAGCAATTCTTTCATACGACCTAGCGGTACCGCATTTGGGCCATCTGACATTGCTTTGGACGGATCTGGATGGGTTTCCATAAACAAACCAGAAATACCCACCGCCACCGCAGCACGCGCCAGTACTGGCACAAATTCACGTTGACCACCTGAGGTCGTACCCTGACCACCTGGCAATTGTACAGAATGCGTCGCATCAAATACCACCGGACAATTGGTCTCACGCATGATTGCTAGGGAGCGCATATCAGATACAAGATTGTTGTAGCCGAATGAGACACCGCGCTCGCACGCCATAAAATTATCCTCAAGCAGACCGGCAGATTTTGCTGCGGCACGTGCCTTGGCGATGACATTGACCATGTCATGTGGCGCAAGGAACTGCCCTTTTTTAATATTGACTGGCTTACCAGAACGGCCACAAGCCTCAATAAAATCAGTCTGACGACATAAAAAAGCAGGCGTCTGCAATACATCAACCACCGCAGCAACTGCCGCTATCTCATCAATCGCATGGATGTCTGTCAGCACCGGGACCTGCAATTGTTTTTTAACATCAGCCAAAATCTCTAAACCTTTTTCCATTCCCAAACCACGGAAACTAGAACCTGACGAGCGATTGGCTTTATCAAAAGACGACTTATAAATGAAAGGGATACCTAAAGCTGTCGTCATCTCTTTTAAAGCACCTGCTGTGTCAAGCGCCATTTGGTGCGACTCGATAACACAAGGACCTGCGATTAAGAAAAAGGGCTGATCCAGACCAACATCAAATCCACAGAGCTTCATAATTATTGTCCGTTCGCTTTTTGGTTTGCCAATTTGTGCGCAATAGCAGCTTTAGCAAAGGAGATAAATAGCGGATGTCCCTCACGCGGCGTCGATTTAAACTCAGGGTGATATTGCACACCAAGATACCAAGGATGTGAATTTGGACCTGTACGTGGCAACTCCATGATTTCGCATAAATCTTCGGTTGGCGTACGCGCAGAAACGATCAGTCCAGCTTGCTCAACACGTGCCAGGTAATGATTATTGGCTTCATAACGATGACGGTGACGCTCAGTGACGACATTGCCATAAATCTCTGATGCCAAAGTATTTGGCTTGACCGCACAAGTCTGTGCGCCCAGACGCATGGTACCGCCCAGATCAGAGTTTTCATCACGGGTTTCTACCTTGCCGTCATGATTTTGCCATTCGTTAATTAATGCGACGACTGGCTGTTCTGTCTGCTGATCAAACTCGGTTGAGTTTGCTAATGTCAAACCAGCTTTGTTACGTGCGTATTCAATTAAAGCGACTTGCATACCAAGGCAAATACCGAGGTAAGGGATTTTGTTTTCACGTGCATAACGGGCTGCAATAATTTTGCCTTCTACACCGCGCTTGCCGAAACCACCCGGAACCAAAATCGCGTCGTACTTTTCTAATGCGCCAGTACCTTTTGCTTCGATTTCTTCTGAATCAACGTACTCGATATTCACACGACTTTCGGTATGAATACCCGCATGACGCAAAGCTTCAGTCAAGGATTTATACGATTCAGTCAGGTCGACATATTTACCGACCATACCGATGGTGACTTCTTCTTTTGGATTTTCTAATGCATAAATCAGTTTGTCCCACATTTCCAGATTGGCTGGTTTTGGTGACAAAGCAAGTTTTTCACAAACGATACGATCCAGACCCTGGTCATGCAGCATTTGTGGAATCTTGTAAATCGTGTCCGCATCCCAGACAGAGATGACACCCTCTTCCGGCACGTTAGAAAACAAGGATATTTTTGCGCGCTCATCATCCGGGATAGGGCGATCGGCACGACACAGCAAAGCATCTGGAGAGATACCTATTTCACGCAGTTTTTGTACGCTGTGCTGTGTTGGTTTGGTTTTTAATTCACCGGCAGAGGCCAGATACGGTACCAAAGTCAAATGCACAAATGCTGCAGCATGGCGGCCAGCACGCAAACTTAATTGACGTGCAGCTTCAAGGAAAGGTAAAGATTCAATATCGCCAACCGTGCCACCGATTTCGACCAGTGCTACGTCAAAACCATTTGCACCGCGATGGATGTAATCTTGGATTTCGTTAGTGATGTGCGGGATAACCTGAACAGTTTTGCCCAGATATTCGCCACGACGTTCTTTGCGGATCACGGATTCATAAATCTGCCCGGTGGTGAAGTTATTCACCTTTTTCATTTTGGCAGTAATGAAACGCTCATAGTGTCCCAAATCGAGATCAGTCTCAGCGCCGTCGTCGGTGACGAAAACTTCACCGTGCTGAAACGGGCTCATGGTGCCTGGATCCACATTGATGTAGGGATCAAGCTTGAGCATGGTAACTTTGAGGCCGCGAGATTCAAGAATCGCAGCAAGGGAGGCGGCAGCAATGCCTTTGCCTAGGGAGGACACGACGCCCCCGGTAACGAATACAAACTTAGTCATTGCAGAAGGTGCCAGACGGCACGAGCGGGAAATTCGAATTATACCCCAAACAGCGCCGCTCTCCAACGAGTCATGAAAAAATCATGACTCAATTATTCAAGAATTACATCGCATAAAAGAATTGCAAGCGAGCAAAGCTCTGAGCACCGATACTATTAGAAAGCTCTTTAATTTCATTACTGCGCCGCAGCACAGATGCACTTATGCCATAAGCAGGAGTGCGCCAAAAATAACCTAATTCAAGCTCTCCAACTGATCGCTTTGGCGTGATACCCGTATTTTGTTCATCACGTTGATGATTAAAATAACCGCCTTGAAGCGTGGCGTTATAAGCGACTTCCTTGGCCTCTCCTCTTAAAAATGCATAGTGTGCAGGCTGTTGCGGCAAGGCATTAAGCGCACCGACACGCAAAGTCATATCGGCACCTACATCGGTAAAAATGTTCCCAAATCGAGCCTTGATTCTGGGACTAATATCCACGATTGATGAAGCCGTCCAGCGCAGTGGCGTCCATTCGCCAGACAGAACAAAACCTGGCTCGTTGGACACTTGAGTACTCCAGGCTTGCGGCAACGGCTGCTTAATAATTCTATGTAAATTGTTTTGCGTCCAGGCACCGCCCGCGCAAGGCCCTAGACAACCAAGCTCTAATCCTACTTTGCTGTCTTGGCCTTCTGTATTAGCTACCTCACGATAAATTCCGCCAAATAACCAACCAGCATAGGGGTGATCGTTTTTCGGGATTTGCGCAGGTGTCAGCTTGATATCAGACGCCGTATATAAATCTTGTCCGACTTGCCAGGTATAGCTAACTTCTTGATTTGACGTCTTCAGAAAAAAAGTTTGCGATAAATGATTGCCGCTAGTATAAAAACGATCTTTATCGGTCAGTAACAAGCTATCGTTATCAATCGTTATTTGCAAAAATGCGCTTCCTTTTGCATGTACATCTTGCCATTCACTCCACGACAAATCACTTGCCTGAGATTGAACAGAGCTAAGCGCGCTTAAGACAAACAAAGATAGGCACAGATTGTTTTTGCTTAAAATTGACATCATATTAAATTAGCTAAAAAAGATAAAAAAAACTAAGGCGTCTGAGCCAAGCTTGATCCTATAGTCTATTGACTAAACTCTACGCACTACCAATCAGAGACAAAATCATCGCATGGGTCGCCGCAGCTGTTTGTGCTGGCGACTCCATCGGGATTAAATGTCCGCCAGCGATTTGCACAAAATGATTACCGACCAATTTTTTAGTCGCATCCAAACCCGCTTGTTTGCACTCCACTGACTCAGTACCACCGACAAAACCAACAGGCACATCCAAACCTGTGCGAGCCAGATAACCAAGGCCATGCGGCAAAGTGGAATAAATGGCCGTCTCCACCTCACGCGTAAAACGCAAAGTGACACCATCACCATGCTGATTCGGTGTGATGCCCGCATTAATGTAATCACGCAGCACCTCTGGCGGCCAAATGGCGAACATTTCTTTGCTGGCAAAATGTTGATATGCCTCCTCAGCATCTTTCCACTGATTTCTGCGTTTTTCTGAAAAACGAGAAGGCGAGAATTTTTTATCTATACCTAAAGCTTTAAACCAATGCAACAACATCGCACGCCAACCAGCCACCAATGGCGAGTCTAATAACACTACACAACGGACTAAATCCGGTCGCGCTTTTGCGGCCATCGTCGCTAACATTCCACCCAGAGAATGCCCCACCAAAATAACCGGCTCTTGATAACTAGCTTGCAGGGTATCAACTAATTCTTGCACTAAATACGGCCAGCTATCCGTCACAGGATAAGCAGGATTATGTCCATGTAAAGGTAAAGCCCGTACATCGTAATGCTGACGTAAATGCTCAAAAAAAACGCGATAGGTCCCGGCTGGAAAACTATTAGCATGAGCAAAATGAAGCGCAGGCTTAGTTAATTCCCTCAATTCTGTAGATTCTGTTGGCATAAGATAAGTGGTAAGTCAGTAGGTAGGGCAATCACCTTTGATACCAATAACGACGATGCTCGCTACGATATTCAGAAAAGCGCAATTCAGTGCCGAATTGTAATGTGATTGCACCAGCCTCGTCTGTTCTTAGACGTTTTATTCCAAAATCGGCATATCGTTGAAATACTTCTGGTTTGGGGTGATGGTAACGATTTAAATAACCGACCTGAAATACTGCTAACTGAGGCTGCACTGTCTGTAAAAATGCGGGAGTGGAAGACGTCCCGCTACCGTGATGCGGTGCGAGCAATACATCGGCATGCAATTTAGCTGGGATGCTATTCACCAGCTCATCTTCTTGAATTGCCTCGATATCACCCGCCAACAACATCGAATGGGTTTTGGTAGAAATTTTTAAAGTACAACTACGGGCGTTTGGCTTCCACTTCTGGCTTTCATAACTGGCTGGTGCTGGCTGCAAAACCTCAAAATTTACACCGTCCCAAGACCACGCTTGCCCAGCTAAACAACGACGATGATTTATGGCAGCCAAAACCACAGGGCTATCACTAGCTAATGAACTACTCACCCACGTAATTTGCATCTCTTTAAAAATACTTAAAGCACCACCAGAATGGTCGCTGTCATTATGCGAAATCATCACACCATCCAAAGATGAAATCCCCCTCGCGCGCAAGTAAGGCACGATCACGCGACTACCTCCGTCCGACTCTGGCGAATATGAAGGACCGGTGTCATATAACAAGCGATGGTGAGCTGTCTCTATCAGCAGACTCATACCCTGCCCTACATCCAGTGCGGTTACCGTCATTTCACCTTCAATTGGCTGACTTGCCTGGTGTAAAATTAATGGCAAACAACAGAAAATACCCAGCCAGCGCAAAGGCCAACCACGTGGTGCCAGTAACCATAAAATACCTAGCATCGCCACCCCAGCCATCCATAGCGGCGGCATTGGCGTAGTAAATACCGCAAAACTTTGGGTGCTTAAATAATCTAAAAATCGGGCAAGAAACTCGACACAAACATGCGCAAGCTCCAGCACCCAAGAGCTCATCGGTGCAGGTAACACGCTACCCAATAAAGCGAGCGGAGTCACGACAAAACTGACTAAGGGAATCGCCAGCATATTTGCGATCGGGCCTACAAAAGATAGCTGTCCAAACAGTAATAAGGTCAAAGGTACCAAGCCAATGGTCACCACATATTGGGTGAAGGTCGCGGCACGCAACATGCTAAATAGACGACCACGCCAGCTGACTGGTTTTGAAGAAGAAATACGACCAACAGACGCAAATAAAATAATCCCAACCGCACCGAACGACAACCAAAATCCCGGCCACAATACCGCCCAAGGATCAAGCACCACAACCACACCCAAGGCTAAACAAAGCACATGCGAAATACTCGTCAGACGTCCACACCACAAGGCCAGTGCAACCACACTCAGCATGTACAAAGTGCGTTGTGCAGGCACACCAAATCCTGCCAAAGCGACATAGGTCAGTGCCATTAACACACCCGCTAATGCTGCCGCTTTTTGCGCAGGTAAGTGAATCGATAATGGTTTTTTTAAAACATGACTAAGAAAAAATGAATGACGCCATAACCAATAGATCAAGCCAGCAAACAAACCCGCCACCATCGTAATATGCAACCCTGAGATAGAGAAAAGATGCCCTACCGACGTTCTGTTGAACACTTTCCAGTCAGATTGCGCGACCTCGCGCTGGTCACCCACCACCAACGCCACCAGCACGCCGGCATAAGTGTGCGCAGGCAAAGCTGCATGGATACGGGCACGCAAAGCTGCTCTGCCGCGCTCAACCAGATTGCCAATACTCCATACAAATGGCGTTATACGCTGATTGGAGTTAGCCACTGTATTAGTTGGTGAATCAGTCACTGAATTAGTCACCGAATCAGTCAGTGCAGGATCAGTCACCATAGGATCGGCAAGCACTAAATTATTACTAGCCAAGCTATTGCGTACCGTTCCGGTAGCGCGTAAGCCTTGCTCCAGCAGCCACACCTCATAATCAAAAGAATCAGGATTTGCGTTGCCATGCGGTCGCTTCAGACGGACAGTCAGCCGCCAGCGTTCTCCCGGCTGCACCGCAGCGACGGTACTATTTGATGATCTGAGAGGTGCATACCAGGACAAGGCAATTTTAGATGGCACGACTGGTTTTTGCTCATCTCCATCACTACCGGCAAGAACTTGCTCCACCAAAAAATTGAAGCGTACTCCCTGTTCGAATTGAAATGGCAAGCTGTCTATCGTACCAACCACAGTGATATCTTTGCCCTCCCAAACGTTGGGTAATTCTTGCGCTAGATAAAAATGGGCAAACGTGCTTGCCCATACAAAACCCAAGCCAGCGGCACCTACACATTTAGCGCATAAATTGAAGGCGCGATAAAAAACTGAAGAAATAATCCGCTCAGAAAGCCATGAATTGATGATAGGACTCAGCAAAGAATTGAGCACTATGCACATCAGGCTAATCACCGCCAGCACAGTCAAGTCAAAACTGTCCAGCAGCGCCGCCTGTTGCTGCAAGCAAGCAACACCAATGACAAAACTGATGATCGCTGCCCGCATCGTTTACGCTAAGAGTGAACGAAGTGAGCGCGGCAACCGGGGTAAAACTTCCAGCGCGTTGGCGGTAGACTGCGCGGCAATTTGCATGGTCGTCATCCCGCGCAACTCTGCCAATACTGCACCGATCTGCGGTAATTCTGCTGGGCTATTGATCGCTGGGTGCAACCAACTGGGAGAGATATCCGGCGCATCTGTTTCCAGCACGATGGCAGACAGCGGCAAGTTGCTTGCCATGCGCCGGATCTGAAGAGCGCGGGTATAAGTCATCGCGCCGCCAAAGCCCAGTTTAAAATTTAAATCAATAAACGTCTGCGCCTGCTGCTGGCTGCCATTAAATGCATGCGCAATGCCGCCAACGACTTTAATTCTGCGTAAATATTTGAGTATCTGATCTTGCGATCGTCTGACATGCAACAACACCGGCAAGCCAAAATCACGTGCGATTTTTAATTGCTCGACATAAAAAAATTCCTGCTTTTCGCGCAGGGGACTTTGGGTTAACGCCGGCACAAAAAAATCTAAGCCGATTTCACCGATTGCCACAAACCGCGTTATTGCGCCGTCCTCTGTAATGCCTACATCACGTGACATGATTGTTAACACCTTTTCACGCAATAGCTGCAAATCACTCTCTTGCGAAGTCGGTACAAACATTGGATGAATACCCAGGGCATAAAAGCAATCGCTGCGTTGCTGCGCCAGGTTTTTCACCGCCTCAAAATTACTCGGATGAATAGCAGGAATCACAATCGCCGACACGGCTTTTTGTGCGGCAGCATCAGCCACCGCTAGCGACGCGCCATCGAATTCCATCGCATCTAAATGGCAGTGCGTGTCTATCCACATGGCATTGCCTTGGCTTGATCTTGCTTTTGATCTTGATATGCAGGATGAATTGGATTTGGGAGCATCCTAGGATTATACCGCCTGATCTTGCTAACTAATCATCGATACCCAGAGGAAAAATAAATCATATCGTCAATGAACTTCTAACGATTTCGCAACAAGCATTATAAATATACTGGTAGTAGGTATATTTATATTGTCCATATAATCATTGGACAATACAGCATTTATTAAAAAATATTAGGGGAGTATATTGAATTAGTATTGAAAGTAATATTTGACGAGAGATGCAAAATCTTCCGCACCAAGATGACTACCAGAGATTGATATAAAAACGCAACCTCTGGCAGCTCTAACTCTCTAAGGCTTACCTCAGCAATAATTTAGCTCAGCAGCAATCCAGATGCTCCTCATGATCCGCTACGCTTGCTCGTAAGAGTTTGGCGGCTTGTACCATGTTTTCTAACGCAGCCATTGTCTCAGGCCAGTCGCGAGTCTTCAGTCCACAGTCTGGATTTACCCAAAGCCGGCGGTCTGGTAAAACGCTGCGCGCTTTTTGCAGCAGCCTTTGCATTTCGCTGACCTTGGCTACGCGTGGCGAATGGATGTCGTAGACGCCCGGGCCGATATCGTTGGGATAAGCAAAATCGCCAAAACCATCTAGCAATTCCATATCCGAGCGCGAGGTTTCTATCGTGATGACATCGGCATCCATGGCGGCGATCCAAGGCAAAATATCATTGAATTCTGAGTAGCACATGTGGGTGTGGATTTGCGTATCATCGGGCACGCCGGATGCGCTGATTTTGAAGGCACGTACTGCCCAATCCAGGTACGCGGGCCAATCGCTGCGGCGTAATGGCAAGCCTTCGCGGAAAGCGGGTTCGTCAATTTGTATCATGCCGATGCCTGCTTTTTCCAGATCACAGACCTCATCACGTAATGCCAATGCAATTTGCAAAGCGGTCGTAGCGCGTGGCTGGTCGTCGCGTACAAACGACCATTGCAACATCGTCACGGGGCCGGTCAGCATGCCTTTCATGGTTTTATCCGTCAGACTCTGGGCATAGGCGCTCCAGGCGACTGTCATGGCTTCTGGTCGATACACGTCGCCATAAATAAATGGCGGCTTCACACAGCGGGAACCATAACTTTGCACCCAGCCATTTTGTGTGAAACCATAACCCCACAGCTGCTCACCGAAATATTCCACCATGTCGTTACGTTCTGGCTCTCCATGCACCAGCACATCAATGCCCAGTTGCTCTTGCTTCTCTACCACCAGACTGATCTCAGCACGCATAGTGTCTAGATAATCCAGATGACTGAGGTCGCCACGCTTGTAAGCCGCGCGCGCTTGCCGGATCTCTTTCGTTTGTGGGAAAGAGCCTATCGTCGTGGTTGGGAACAAAGGCAATTGAAAACGTGCCTGTTGCTTCACAATCCGCTGCGGAAATGCACTTTGGCGTTCTGCGTCCGCCGCGGTAACGCCAGCGACTCTTTGCTTGACTAAAGGATTGTGAATACGGGTCGAGGTAGCACGTTTATGGATGGCGATTTGCGATGCAGTAAAGTGGGCAATGACCGAGGCTGCTTGTCCGTTTAAGGCTTGTTTTAAGGCGACAATCTCATCGAGCTTTTGTGTCGCAAATGCGAGCCAGCTTTTTAAGTCAGCATCGAGCGCTGTCTCGGTCGCCAGATCGACTGGCACGTGCAACAGAGAGCAACTGGATGAAATCCATAACTGATCGCCTAATTGCTTTTGCAGTGGTTGCAATTGCTTGAGTAAGACTGATAAATCCGCACGCCAGATATTGCGACCGTCGATCACTCCCGCAGATAACACGCGTGCTTTTGGCCACGTTTGCGCCCCATTGGCGAAAAAGTCCGCCAGTTGTTGCGGCGCTCTCACCAGATCAAGATGAACACCCGCTACCGGCAATTGATGCAATAAATTTGCATAGTCTGTTACCGCCTCAAAATAGGTTGCCAGCAAAATTTTTGGTGCCGTCTTTGCCAGCGCGACATACGCAGGCTGAAACGCTTTTTGCCATTGCTGATCCAGATCTAGCGACAAAACCGGCTCATCGATTTGCACCCATTCCACCCCGGCAGCTTGCAAGCGCGCCAGGACTTTTTGATAAGCCGGAACTATCTTGTGCAGTAAATCAAGTTTATGCTGAAGCTGTTTACCTGCGTCGCCTTTGATCTTGCCCAGATAGAGCAAAGTGATCGGCCCGATCAACGTCACCTTGGCGACATGTCCCAATTTTTGGGCTTGTGCAAGCTCATCAAATAACCAATCAACGCCGCCATCAAAGCGGGTATCAGTAGTCCATTCTGGCACCAGATAATGATAATTAGTATCAAACCATTTGGTCATTTCCATCGCGACATTGGCGCTATTACCGCGCGCGGCGCTGTAATAATTTTCTAAGGACAAAGCCTGCGGATCAAAACCAAATCGTGTCGGCAAAGCACCCAGTAATGCCAGCGTGTTTAAGACCTGATCGTACCAGGCAAAGTCGCCGACGCTAACATAATCCAGACCGGCTTGCTGCTGCACACCCCAGTGTCGCGCCCGCAAATCAGTGCCGATATCTTGTAAGGCCTCTTCGGACAATTCTTTACGCCAGAACGCTTCTTGCGCAAATTTCAATTCACGCTGCGCACCGATGCGCGGAAATCCCAAAATATGTGCTAATGCCATGACAACTCCTTTTATCTAAGTGTTGTCATGATGGTGCAACGTCGTTTATGATTCAAACGATAAATTTTAAGAATCAACTTGAATTTCACTAATAGTAAAAACCGTTTATGCAATCAATTCTGGAAGTCCGGCACCTCAAAACCCTGCACGCTTTGCGTGAGGCTGGCAATCTGTTGCGCGCTGCAACACTGTTAAATGTGACGCAATCTGCGCTGTCGCACCAAATCAAATTGCTGGAAGAGCACCACGGTAGCGCCTTGTTCGAACGCAAATCGACACCGATACGTTTTACGCCAGCAGGAGAACGACTGCTACAACTGGCCGACGCGGTGTTGCCACAAATCGCCAATACCGAGCGAGACCTCGCACGTCTAGCGCAAGGGGTTGCCGGGCAATTACGCATCGCGGTGGAATGTCATACGTGTTTTGACTGGCTCATGCCTGCGATGGATTTATTCCGTCATCGCTGGCCAGAAGTCGATCTGGATATCGTCTCCGGTTTTCAGGCAGATCCGGTTGGCCTGCTGTATAGCAACCGTGCCGATGTGGCGATTGTGGCTGAGATTGATCATGATGAGAGCGTCAGCTACCACCCATTATTCCGGTTTGAAATCGTCGCGCTACTCGCCAAAGACCATTTGCTGGCAACTCGCGATTATCTGGTGGCGCAGGATTTTGCGACCGATACGTTAATTACCTACCCGGTACCCGATGAGATGCTAGACATCGTGCGGCAAGTGCTCAAGCCGGCTGGCGTCGACGCAACAAGACGCACGACAGAACTTACGGTCGCTATGTTGCAACTGGTCGCCAGCAAACGAGGCATCGCCACACTACCGGTTTGGGCGGCACAAAATTATGTGAATCGCGATTATGTTCTGCCTAAACGGATCACTGCTGACGGCTTGACGGGCAAACTGTATGCGGCTTGCTTACCAGAACTGGCGGACAAAGCGTATTTGACTGACTTTGTGAAGACGATACGAGAAAGCAGTTATTTGAATTTACAGAGCATCGAGTTGATTTAATTCTGATTGATTTCACTCTAGTAGATGCAATGCGTTTATTGCGGAGATTATTTGCAAGCCTCCAAACCATTTTTGTACTCGGTGCTACACTTTTATTTTACTGGACGTGAGACAACACACCATGACGCATATACCCGACACCTTACTCAATTTAGGCAAAATCACCAGCGAACAGTGCGACGTGACGTTCGCCACGCGTGAGCATCAGACCAGAGAGCCGCACACACCCCCCACGCCGATTTATGTGATAGTCACCGAGGGCACGATGTTTGTCGCCAGTGGTGGTGAAGAAAAAGCGTTTCATGCAGGCGAATGGTGCGTGATTGATGCGGGCGTAGAACACGCGGAACGCTTTGCAGAGAAAACTTCGACTATCGTGTTCTGGGTTAAAAACTAACCATGTCGGTCTGAGCAAAGCAACAAATAAATATTATGCTTGGTTGATATGGGCGAATAAATAGAACGAAAACCGGTCGTATTCCAACTGCAATGACTGCAAAAAATCCTCGATAGAATCTAGCTGACGGACTTTAATCGCTTGATTGATCTCATGCGCAAAATGGCGAGCCGGATCAGCGTTGAAATTACCAAATAATCCCGCCAGCGAGTGTGCATTGAGCTGTAACGTCACAAGGTCCCGGCTAACCCATGCATCCTTCATATCACTCAATTGTTTTGGTGCATGCGTTAAAAAGTGTTCTGCGATCAAACTTACTACTTCAGCGTCCGCACTACTTATTGCGGCATGATAATCAAAATATCCCGATTCAAACGACTCCATACCAGACTTCTTTTTTTCGGTACTGATATCGTCCGCTGGAGAGCCATATGACAAGGCTAACTCTGATTGACGCGGAAAATGCTTGGCAAGGATTTGCTTAAAAATATCTGCTTTAAACGGTTTAGACAAATAATCATCCATACCATTTGCGATACAAATTTCTTGATCTCCCTCTAATGCATTCGCAGTCATCGCAATAATTGGGATATGAATATGATGTCCTTGCTCTCGTTCACGAATTTTTTTAGTCGCCTCAAAGCCTCCCATCACGGGCATTTGTAAATCCATCAAAATGACATCAAATGTCAAACTATCGTACAACTCCAAAGCTTCTTTGCCATTGTTAGCTACCCAAACCTGATGACCCCATTTCGCCAATAAAGCAGTTGCCAATGCTTGGTTCGAGAAGTTATCTTCAGCAAGTAATATTTTTAAGGTACTACTCGCTTCTCGAATACTATGTCTCGTTACGACCATTTTCTCTTCATCGTTAGCAGACCTGCTGCCACCAACGACATTCGCAATCGCTGAATAAATCTCATCTGGGCTAGCAGGTTTTAGGAGATAAGCCTGGATACCAGCCTGTCGACATTTTTTTATATCCCCAGGCATACCACTGGAGGACAACATCACAATAGGAATATGTTTCACATGCTCTATCGCCGAAAGCTGTTCTGCAACTTTAAATCCGTCGAGTCCAGGCATTGCATAATCGATCACGATGCAATCGGCTACCGCCGATAGATCAGCACAGTAAGTTAACAAGTCCTGACCGCTAGAAAAATCGACTACCTGCATCCCGACTTTCGATAACAGGGTGTGCAACACCTTGCGATTGGTCTCGTTATCATCAGATATAAAAACAGTGAGTCCGGCTAATGCGGCATTCTGTTTTTGGTTGGATTGACTATGCAGTTGATCTTCATATGGTAAGGATAATTCAACAGAAAATTCACTCCCCTCGCCCAAAATACTCGTCACACCAATTGTTCCACCCATCATCGCGACTAAACTTCGAGTAATTGACAGACCAAGACCCGTTCCACCAAAACGGCGGGTGGTTGAACCATCTTCTTGCTCAAATGCGTCGAAAATACGATGCTGCTTTTCAGCGGAAATACCTATACCCGTATCTTTCACCAGTAATAAAAAATGGACTTGATGGTCGCTGATTTTTAATAATTTAACAGAGATCAATATCTCGCCATACTCGGTGAACTTGATCGCATTTCCAACCAAATTATTGATAATTTGCCGGAGGCGCCCAGGATCACCACGTAACCTAAAAGGTATCTCAGAATCAATATCAAGGACAAGCTCCAAACCCTTCTTCACAGCACGCAATGAGTGTGTGCGCAAGGTTTCCAAAATCATTTTCGGGAAATCAAATACGATCGATTCCAATCCCATCTTGCCAGCTTCGATTTTTGAAAAATCTAATATGTCGTTAATGATCTCTAACAATGAATCGGCAGATGATTTAACGATAGACAAATATTCTCTTTGATTAGTGCCTAACTCCATGTCCAATACCAAGTCAGTCATTCCAATAATGCCATTCATCGGCGTTCGGATCTCGTGACTCATATTCGCTAGAAATTCGCTTTTTGAGCGATTAGCTGACTCTGCCGATTCTTTAGCAAGCATTAAGGTTCGTTCTGCAATTTTGCGATCAGATATATCAACAATAGTTCCTAACAAACCCAGTATGCTGCCATCAGATTTGAGTAAAGCCGTTTTAGTAAATATGGCATCGACGCAAATGCCGTTAGATAAGTCGACCACCTTCTCACGAGAAACTACACCACCAGAACTGATCGATTGCAAATCTGCGTCGGTATAAATTTTTTCAAAAGAGCGACCAAGCAAGCCATAATTATCTTGTCCAATAAAGTCCTCGGGCTTACTTTTAAATAAATCGCAAAACGCTTTATTAACACGTAAAAACTTTCCGTCACTTCCCTTAAAATAAACTGGCAGCGGAATTGATTCAAAGATCGCATCGACAAATTTTAGATTTTCTTTGAGATTTTCTGAGGCATTCCTGCGCTCGGTAATGTCTACTAAACTACCGGTTAAGCCGACAACGGTTCCGTTATCAATTTCCAGTTGCGCATAGACCGATATCCAGCGATATCCACCCTGCTTTGTAATATAACGTGCATCATGTTGTGAGTATCCCTTTGAGCCCGCAAGTAATTTGTATAACCCTGCCTCAATCGCTGCCCGGTCACTTTGATGAATAAAATCCAAAAATGATTTTCCTATCGTCTCTTCAGTAGAAAACCCGGTGATCACTGTCCAGGCGGGATTCAAAAATGTCCAGATGCCGTTTGCGTTTGTTCTAAAAACGATCTCTTTTAAGCGATCAACGACAGTACGATATTGGCGCTCACTATTAGCGATACGCTCCGCCATTTTCTTACGCTCTGTGATTTCGGTGCGGATCGCAATGTATTGATACGGTTTTCCGTCCTGATTCAAAAATGGAACGATGGTCGCGTCGACCCAATATTGATGACCTTGTTTTGCGATATTACAAATCTCGCCGTTCCATACCTTGCCATTAGAAATGGTATCCCACAAATTAGTAAAAAATTCTGGCGGATGTAATTTTGAATTGATCAACCGATGATTAACGCCAATTAATTCAGAGCGATCGTATCCACTGATCTGGGAAAATTTGTCGTTGACATAAATAATTGTTCCATCGGTGTCCGTGATGCTAACGATCGCATGTTGATCCATCGCAAAACGCTGGTTGTATAACTCTAAGCGACTAGCTTCTCTTTGGCTGACAAGCTTTGGCAATAATGCAGACAGCACTTCAAGATCATCCTCTTCGGGCAAGTTGAGGACTAATTCTGAGTGAGAAAGTAGTTCTCCGGCTGCTTTGCGCACTGATTCTAGACTGCGGTTGCGACTGGTTAATTCTGTCCGCATACGCTCATTAGCATCACTTAATTCAAACGAACTGATATCCAGACTGCGGGAACGCAGATCGAGGTCACGTTCAAACTGCCCATAAGTCGCATCGATCTTACCTATGAGTTCCGGGAGTCCGCTCAGAAATAGAACCAACTGCTCATTATCGGAACATTGTGGTGCTAGCGCTTGTGCTTGTTCGACAACGAGTGCAAAACTATCGATCGACTCGATGCCACAACTCCGTCGTAGCTGCCTGGCTAAAGTACGATGCATATGAGATTTAATGAAGGTTTATTTTAAATTTGATTCAATTTCATTGATCCAAGTGATCGTCATCGTTTGATTATGCAAACGGCATTCGCCATGGAAATCCGTACCCGCAATCTCGCCGTTAGAATAAAAACCTGTAATCGTTGTGTTTTTCCCCAAAATATCGGCAACCGCCTCTACTTCCTCATCGACACGATCCCCCATCACCAGTTTTCGGCCTATACAGCTCACCAAGATAGCAAGCGACTCACTTCCCACTTGTTTAGCTAAAGTTAAGGCGGTTGTCGCTGCGGTCTCAGCACCTTCGATTAATTTATCCGTACTTGAATGCATCAACCTTAAGTAACCGTTAGCATCGATATCGCCCGCCAAAGTAAGCGAGCCATCAACTTCGTCTATACCAAGAATCGTTCTAAAAATACCGCTTTTATCGCGATTTTTACCTAACATTTCAAATGGAAATAACAGTCCTGACCCTGGCAGGTCTTTGGCATAGTCGCCAAGGTAGCGTTTATACACGTCCAATGCACGTTCACCATCCAGCTCGAATAAAACATTTTCAGCGCAGCGCGTCACTTTTCTGGCTGGGCCAAAAGGCTCCCAGCCGGCAAACGTACCGTAACTTAGCTGTATTGATTTACCATACAAACCAACTGCAACGATCTGATTATCTGCAACGCCAGATTCACCCCAAGTCCAGGTTTGCTGAAAAGCGCCCGCATCCGCTGCGAGTCCGCCAGATATGGGAATATTGGGCGCTAAAACCGACTGTAATCCTGCTACTAAGGCACTGCCATTAATCGATACACCAGTTCCAAAAACTAATATTCCGGCAAGGTCGTCAGCCGGCAGCAAAGTCGACAATCTGGCTCCAGCATCAAACGAGTCCGCCATATTGGTGATTGGCGTTGAAACGGATCGTAATGTAGTGTTAGAAAATTTTACTGTTGTCAGCGCGACGATATCGTCATACACCCGGTCGACTGCTATTTCGCCCGCAGTGGAACATCCCAAAATAATCGCCTCGGGAAATCGCTTTTTGACACTCGGTGGAAAGTTGGCTGAAGTAAAAAACGGTACTGCACCGAATACTAAGACCAGATCAGGCGCATCGTCGAAAATCGTACTTAATATTTTTTCAAAATCGCTGTCCAGCTTTACTACAACTTGCTGTGTTTTCATTTTTTTGTCTCCAACGGCAAAGCTAAAAAAATATTGTCTAATCAGGGAACTGCGATCGAATTTTCAATACGTCTGGCCAAGCGTTTAAAAAAACATGGGCACAAGTAGGGCAAAAATGACTACCGACATTATCAGCAATATAACTTCGCGCATCGTCTAAAGACCAGGCTTTTTTATAAGGTCGCTCTGATGTCAGTGCATCGAAGACATCAGCAACAGCGACGATGCGCCCAGATAAAGGGATATCATTCCCGACCAGGCCGGCTGGATAGCCACTGCCATCAAATTTTTCGTGGTGGGCACCTGCAATTTCAGCAGCGAGCTGAATTAATGACGCGTTACTTCCACTTAAAATCTCGGCACCGATTTCAGCATGCTTTTTCATAATCGCCATCTCATCTGCGTCAAGCCGACCCGGCTTGAGCAAGATATGATCTGGCGTCGCCAATTTACCGATGTCATGCATAGGAGCAGCCTCAAGCAAGGTTTGTTGATATTCCGGCGTGAGATTTAAACATTTTGCAATCAAGGCGGAATAGTGTGCCATGCGCAAGATGTGCGCACCAGTCTCTGGATCACGATACTCAGCAGCTTTCGACAGCCGTAAAACTAATTCTTTTTCTCGTTCTAAAATTGATGCTGTCGCCAGAGATACTTCATGCCGTAAATGCTTCGCCTGATCTTTCAATAAATTTTGAGCATGGCGCAATGCCAATAAATTTTTAACCCTTAAACGAAATTCACTGGGGTCAACTGGCTTAGATAAAAATTCAGTTGCTCCAAGAGAAAGTGCTTCTTTTCTAACGTTTTTTTCATTTTCGGTAGTGACCATCACAATCGGCACATCGGCACAATTTTTCAAAGTTCTGAATTGCGCAATGAATTGATGTCCGTTCATATCTGGCATCATAAAATCCACCAGTACCAAATCTGGACTATTTGTCTGACACCATTCAATTGCCTTGAGGGGGTGCTCAAATGTCAATACATCGACCTCCGCTGCAGCTTTCGCTAAGGCACTGAGCAGAACTAAGTTTGTCGCATTATCATCAACAATAAGCACCTTCATTGAACACCTTTGAAAATAAACCTAAGTGATTTTGGAATATATTCTGAGCCTTGACTCCGTTTGCTACGTTTGCTTCGCTTTAAAAGGGCTTACTCAAACCACCCAACTGCGTTGCGGAGACAATTTTGCGTAAGTTCTCACGGATAATAATAAACATCCATTTCATCATAGCAAAAAAAGCGGGGACGGTTTAATAAATCACTTATTTTTTGGAAACAAACTTATATTTTTTATGTCGACAAACAGTTACTCCCTTATCTAGCCTGGCACTGAAGATTTACGCTAATTAATTAAGTTCACTGGCGACACCAGCACGCCATCCGCATCGGCATAAATCCAGTCACCGGCATCAATGGTTACACCAGCAAAACGGACACGCACATCTTGTTGCCCGGTATTGCGTTTGGCACTTTTAACCGGGAACGCCGCCAAAGCACGTACGCCAATCTCGCAGGCATTAATCTCGTCCACGTCGCGGATGCAGCCATTGACGATAATGCCAGCCCAACCGTTTTGCTCCGCCAGTTTGGCGAGATTACCGCCCACCAGCGCACAACGCAGGCTGCCGCCACCATCGACGATCAGCACCTGACCGTTACCAGGGGTTTCTAGCTTATTGCGTATCAATACATTTTCTTCAAACAATTTCAGTGTGACGGCGGGTCCGGAAAATTGCGTCTTGCGACCGAATTGTTTAAAAATAGGTGTAAAAACTTGTAGCTCACTGCTGGCTATTTTGTCTTCATATGCATCGCAGATATCACAGGTTAACAGACTCATTAGATTCTCCAAAAATTGAAAATACCACATACCCCCTTTATATTTAACAAAAATATCCTTAATGACCAATAAATATAAGGACAATTAAAAATACTAGTTAGGAGTATATTTAATCATATAAAAAAACAGCTATTCAACTTAGACTCCCTAACACGTCATCCGAGTGCTGATCTTATTCTAACCACAGCCGCTGCTATTGTCTAAAACACGGGCCTCTTAGTCTGGCTAAGAACTCAGACTAACAGGCCTGACTAAGAGGTCAGAATTTACTAATGCGTTTCAGGCCGAAACTTGCCCGTACTCAACACCAACATTGATGCCGAGGTTAAACAGCCAGCGTCCTTGCTTTTGTGTTTGACCCCACATTCACCGCTGTCAAAATCGCCATCACCTGGAACACGCCAATGCAGACAAAAATCCAGCTTGGATGATGCGCATCCATGACTGCGCCAAACAATAAGGGTGAGCATGCCAAGCCAGTATCAAGACCGGAGTACACCACGCCATAGACGCGCCCTGTGGCATTTTTTGGTGCTGCTGCGCGTATCAATAAATCTCGCGAAGGTCCGGCAACACCAGAGCCAAAACCGATCGCGCCCATCAATACCACTGCCAGCGCGGCGTCAACCCAGCCTGTTGCCAGCAACAATGCAAAGCAACCCGCAACTGCAAAAGCAATGCTGATCGTACGATCATGCTGTGCCGTTTTGGCTGCGATAAAACCACCCCATAGCATGCCAGCAGCAGACGCCAGCATGTAAGCGGTATAAGCCGTGGTCGCCCAAGTCAATGACATGCTATATATTTCACGCAAACCAACTGACGCAAAACTCTGTATGCCGCCCAGTGCCATTGCCGTCATAAAGAAAAAAACAAAACACATCCAGACCGCAGGCACACGCATAAAATCCATTGCCCCACCGCTGGCCTTAGCTGACATCGGTGCTGTACCAGACACTATGTTTGGTACCTCATCCGTCCGCAAAACATCGCGATATACAAACAATACGATCAACACCACAACTGGCAAAAAGGCGGCCGATAACAGGGCTGTACGCCAGCCGGAAAATCCAGCAATCGTCACCAAAAATAGCGGTGCCGCTGCCCATCCCAGATTACCGGTAATTCCGTGCACCGAGAAAGCATATCCAAGGCGTGCAGGCGACACTCGCTTGTTTAATAAAGTGTAATCTGATGGATGAAATACACTATTGCCCAGCCCAGCCAACATCGATCCAGCCATCAGCATAGAATAATTTTGCGCACCAGATAACACCAGCGCGGCAACACCCAGACAACTCACACCAAAAAACAGTACGGTTCTTGCACCGATTTTATCCACCACAAAACCAGACAGAGCTTGCCCGATACCCGAGACTACAAAAAAGGCACTCATCAATAAGCCCAATTCTGCATACGAGAGATTGAACGCCTCTTTAATCCAAGGGAATAAGGGTGCCAGTATCAAATGAAAAAAATGCGAAATACTATGCGCCATGCCGACCAGGCCAATCACTTGCGCGTCTTGCTTCATATTGCCCGGTTGCCTTGTGCTGTTGCTGATACTGATCATATGATTCTCTTTTCTGGTTAGAAGCTGCTTAGTAATTACTTAGTCATTATTGTGCAGCCAATGAACATCATTGATCGTTGCCATGATGTCGCCTTATGAAGTTATGCATCTAATTGCCACTTCATTTATTTTTATTTAAGCAAAGTGTATGCAAAATCGCTACGTCTGTTTTAAGATAAAAAGACAATCTTTGTCGTAAAGATGCCAACTATGATTGACTCGCTATGAGCACATCTCCTATCACCACAACAGCATCGGCACCGAACAGGTTATTTCCTAGTAAAGACAGGCCCGTGCGCGTCATTGCCAGAAACCTAGCCGCAGACGAACTGCTACGACAACACCAACATCCGTGGGGACAAGTTACGTATGCGCTGGATGGCGTAATGCAAGTGCACGCCAAAGACAGCACCTGGTTTGTGCCTCCACTTCGCGCAATCTGGATACCAGCGAATGTGGCGCATGAGGTAAGGATTATAGAAACAGCGCGTCTGCGCGCCATCTATATTCATCAAGATGTTGCGCCGATCAAAGGCGATCAATGTGTGGTGTTAGAAGTGTCTGCGCTGATGCGGGAACTGGTCTTAAGATTGGCGGAACAAGATCCGGCTGGCCAGCGCGAAAATCATTTGGTCGCAGTATTGCTAGACGAGTTAGCAATTGCTGAAAGTCTGCCAATGAGAGTGGCGATGCCGCACGACAAACGTCTGAAAACTCTTTGCCTCACCCTGATTGATGATCCTTCATCTAATTTGACTCTAGACGATTTGGCCTGCCAGGTCGGGGCATCGGCCCGTACCCTGGCACGGCTCTTTGAGAAAGATCTGGGGATGAGTTTTGTTGCATGGCGCCAGCAAATGCGTTTGGCACGTGCGGCGCCTTTGATCGCTGGTGGAATGCCCTTATCACAAGTCGCATCAGAATTGGGTTACGCAAGTCAATCTGCATTGACTGCGATGTTTAAAAAAGCCTTTGGCCAATCACCCTCCGTTTTTTTTAAACATCCTTGATCTGTCGTATGACTGTCCCCTGCCGATAAGAAAACCAAAATAATATGGCCGCGACAGCTAAAAAATTCCAGTAATCAGAGGGGGCAAATAAAAACCAATTTTTATGCCACGCTACATGCTTGGGATCAAAACGAGCTAATCCATAAGCAGGATTAAAAACAAACCACAAGAAATCTTCTACGATCCAAAACATCATAATGCAAGCCAGCGCTCTAGCTTCTAATTTGAGCGTCCAGCGTTGCGAGAAAAAAAACGGAAAATGGAAAAACATTGAGATAAAAGGAAACACCCAAGCGTGGTAGCCCGTCATCGGACGACCGCCCCAAAAGATATCTAATAACCAGTGATGCTCTATCCGCCAAGTCGGTAAGTTGGCTGCCCAACCCGCGCCGCCTTCAATCTGGATTTCTGTCTGCGCAAAAAATAAGCCTAATAATGCGACCCAAAACAAGGTAACGATAAGAGGAACAGTTTTATGGCTTAAGTCTTCGATCTTGGTTATCCGAGCTGCGTCAGACTCAGGCTGGTTTGATTTCATTTGCGATTTCATTTGCGACATTATTGGCATCAATTGACTCTACTTTATACGGAGTTTTTAAAAACCCTTTTATGTGTTTTTACAGACCAACTCCAGCACTTGCTGCGCTGCATCGGCGCGGCCTAATACGGTCGCTTTGGCACGCATATCTGCTAGTTTTTCTGGATGCGCCAACAGATAACGGATGCGATATTCTAGCGTCACATCATCAAAAGCTTTTAGTGCAACACCCTGCTCTAACAAGTAATCGGCATTACGCTCTTCTTGCCCTGGTATCGGTGAATTGACAATCATCGGCAAGCCCATCGCCAGACATTCTGAGGTCGTTAATCCACCCGGCTTAGTCACGACCAGATCGGCACATGACATTAAACGTTCTACCTGATCAGTGAACCCTTGTGGTAATAAACGTCCGGGATAACGCGTTGCCAATCTCTGCAACTCAGCCAAAGCTGGTAAATTTTTTCCTGCTAAAACAATTAGTTGAAAATCGCTATCCAAGGCCAATAAACGTGTTGCGATCGTATCCAGACTACCCAAGCCTGCGCCGCCGCCCATTAACATAATCGTCATGCGAGCGGGATCAAGACCGAATTCTCTAGCGCATTCCACCCTATCTAAATGACTGGCAAAACTAGGCATGATCGGGATGCCAGTCACGTGGATCGTATCCGCTGCGATTCCCTGCGCCCGCATACGAAAAGCTACCTCTTCATTCGCAGCAAAATAGCCGGTCATGCGCTCATGAACCCACATTCTGTGTAAATCAAAATCTGTCACTTGTACCCAGACTGGACAATGCAAACGCTCTTTTTTAAGCAGCCTTGACAGCATTTCGGCAGGCAAAAAATGCGTACAGATAATTGCATCTGGTTTGAAATTAGCAATCTCTTTGAGCAAAGCACGTGCGTTTAAACGTTCCAACGCCCGTCGCATTTTTTCCATTGTACTGTCGGGCTGCGCCTCGTGCGAGGCCTGGTATAAATAGCCCCACAGTGTTGGTGCTTTATTGACCAGTTTGATATAAAAATCGGTATATAACTTACGAAATCCTGCCGTCATAAAATTCATCACATCCAGATGTGTTGCCACCACCTGATAGTGAGGATCAAGCGAATAAGCACGTATCGCCTCGGCAGCGCGCATATGGCCGGCACCGGCAGAAACGCTCAGGAGTAAGACCTTTTTTTGCTTCATGGTCGATACGACTTAATGGATGAAATATGGTACATGCGTTTAAGTAAAGTGTGGTGTATTGAGATTTTTTGCTTCGATCAAAATCTCATTTTGGACTATATTGATGAATCTACGTCAAAATTAATTGAATTCAGTCAATTGATATTCGCCAGCCGGACCTTGTTACGGCCCGCATTTTTTGCATCATAGCAAGCGCGGTCAATTCTGCTAAATGTCGCGGATGGATTGATATCCTGATCCAAATTGACTGTACCGACACCGATACTGACTGTCATCTCAATCTGAATATTTTCAAATTGGCAGGGAGTATTTAATACTATCAATCTCAATTGTTCTGCCATCACATAAGCATCTTCTGCGTTGGTAGCGGGCAAAATAATCACAAACTCCTCACCGCCTATACGCGCAATGATATCGCTACCTCTTCGTATGTGTTGCTGTAATAGTCCAGAAAAATGCTGTAAGCAAGCGTCACCGCCAAGGTGGCCATAGCGATCATTGACATGTTTAAAATGATCCAGATCGAGCATCAGCAATGCCAGTGTCGCTTTTTGTCGCACCGCCAAATGCCAGGCTTGTTGCCATGCCTGGTCATAACTCCGTCGATTGGATAAACCAGTCAACATGTCCGTCAGTGAGAGTCGATCTATTTCAGCACGGCTGCGGATTAAATCCACTTCCGTTGCAATCTGCTGAGCATATTCGTTAGCAGACCGGCGCAGATTTGCGATTAAATATAAAACGTAAAACGAGAGCGTCAGGCCAGTGGAGCTAAGTTCGAGTGACGGTAGAAAAAATACTAGGGCTGCAGGCAAGATCAGCGCTAGCAAACTCCATCGAGCCTGGCGTGGGTGCATGGCAAAAGCCTGACTTGCTGCAGTACTAAATGCAACGGTCGCAATCGTCGCTACCATAATCGCGCTGTCGGGACGCACTCTTAAATAACCGATCACGGCGGGTACCAGCCCCCAAACCACCGAGCCTATCTGTATTAACAACCAATGTTGGCTGATCCACTGCTTGTATTTCTCTGTGTCGGTACCTGCTACAGGAGGCAGATGCTTGTACCGCATCACCCATAAAATGAGAAAAGTGAATATCAGCAAGGCACTCAGCCAAGGCCAGCGCAAATGATAGCCAGTGATGCCCATCAGTAAAAAACAAGCGATCAGGTAAAACACTGGGCCAATTAATGCACGCCTGTAAAGGTCATTACAAATACGATCGTTTTTGTAACTTTCTAGCTCAGAGCTTTGCTTGTTTAAAGCTGATTCAATCTTGGAACCAGGGGTCTCGATCATGCTGTATCAATGTCCTATCATATTCGTGAAAAATCCATGAAAGCTAATGATTTTCCTGCTATGAACTACCTAAATAAGTTTCCCATCATACACACTCGGCTTTGGTAAAACTATGCATTCATGGCTGATCAACTAATTTTGAAATGATTAGCAGAACAGCAAATTGGCTTTGCTGATAAGTCCCCATCCCACGATTAAGCGTCTACACCGGTTTAGCTCCTGGCTACGCCTCAGGCTTAGATTGCTGTATTTTTTTATTTTTGATTAAAGAAGAAAATTTCTGATTTTTTCAAAAATCTGTCCTTGACTTAATCAGTTAACGATATATCATACAGTTTTACACTAAAGATATATCTATAAATCATGAAAAATCATCATCATACTCATTCAGAACACAATCATCACCAACGTCATGGCTCCCACGAACACCACGGACATCATAGACATGGCGAAAGACATTTTGCTCATGAGCATAACCACCCACAATATTTTGCCGGCATAGGCGATGACGCTTTTGATGACGAGGCAGGCGGTGGGCATGGTCGCTTGCGTGGTGGTGGTGGTGGAGGCGGCGGGCGTGGGCGCGGTGAACGCGCAGAGCGCGTCTTCGGTCGTGGCGATTTGCCTTTAATCGTCTTGGCATTGATAGAAATCAGCCCGCGTCACGGCTATGAAATCATCAAGGCAATTGAAGAACGTTGCGGTGGTGCTTATGCCCCAAGCCCAGGCGCGATCTACCCGACCTTAACCTTATTGGAAGAGCAGGATCAGGTCAATTCGCAAATTAATGTGTCGGTCAATTCAGCAGATAGCTCAGGTACCAGTAGCGGCGTTCCAGCGACCGGTAACAAACGTCTGTACACGATTACGGCGATTGGACGCGATTATCTTGATGCCAATCGGGCACAAGTGAATGGCGTATTGGCACGCCTAGACATGTTTGCCAAAGTCCAGGCTAAACAGTCATTACCAGAGCGAGTACATCAGGCCATGCATACCCTAAAGCATGCATTAATGCTGCGACGTGGTAGCTGGAATGCGGCCGAAGCTGACCGCGTTGCAATCTTGCTGGAACAAACGGCGAACAGCATTATTTCTGACTCAAACTCAGAAGCGGACTTAAAAATGAAAGAACAATAATATGACTCAAACACCACATCAAATTCTAAAAATACGGCACGACCTCAAACTGCGTTTATTGACGGTGTTACGCACCGAAAAACTATCGCCACACATGCTCAGAATCACGCTGACTGGCGAGGCGCTGGATGGTTTTACAACTGCGGCGCATGACGACCACATGAAATTGTTTTTCCCTGCCGTTGGAAGTGATCAACCCGCTCTGCCGCAATTACCTGGGGCTGGGCAAAATGCCAACAATAACAATACGAACGTGATCGGCAGACACTACACGCCGCGTCGCTTTGATGCTGCGAGTAAAGAGCTGGATATTGATTTTTTCTTACACGATGACGGCCCCGCATCAAACTGGGCAGCGCAAGCCAAACCCGGACAAACCGTGGGTGTCGGCGGCCCACGTGGTTCACGCGTGGTGCCAGCTGATTTTGACTGGTATTTATTGATGGGCGACGAAACTGCCTTACCCGCTATTGCCCGCCGGTTAGAAGAATTACCACCGGATGCGCAAGTAATCGTGTTGGTCGAAGTTGCAGACCTGAGCGACAAAATCACTTTAACGCAAGGCGCGCAGACACAAATTCATTGGCTACAAAGCGACGTAACTGGACAAAGCAATCAACTCTTAACCACTTTAAAAACCCTTAACTTGCCGGCGGGTGAAGGCTATGCATGGATCGCCACCGAGTTAGGCAATGTACAGGCCTTGCGTCGGTATCTTTTACAAGAAACCCGTTTAGAAAAAGCGCATATACACGCAGCCAGCTATTGGAAACGTGGTGCTAGTGAACATCACCAGACACATGATGAGTAAGCTCAATCGAGTCAAAAATTGAGTCCAGATTAAGCCAGCTCAGAAAAATTCAGCTCGATACCGACGCCAGCAGGATCAATCAAAAACAGTTGTGTTTGTTTGGTCTCTGGTACGGTTTTAACTGTGTAAGAAACGCCAAACAATTCTAGCTGTGCTTTGCTCTGCGACAAATCCTGACAAGCGAAGGCGACATGATTCAGGTATCCAGTGGTGGTACCAAGAGTCGTCCCTACTACCGCCATCGCGTCACTGTCGTTGTGAATAAATTCCGTCAACTCAGACAAATGGATCATGCAGCTATCGCCTGCATATAACCAATAACCATGCGATTGAAACGCTGGCCGGAAACCCGTTTGCAAACCCAGAACGCTGCAATAAAAATCGCGGACACGCTCCAGTAATGCAGACGGTGCTTTGATGTTGATATGGTTAAGTGCATTAATCATGATTTTTGTTGTCCGTGAAATGAGAGTATTCACCGGGAATTTCCATTAGGATTTAGGATGATGACAGCGCATTGGGTGCGCCTAATGGAAAAGCTCAGTTTAATATACTCCCCATTATTTTTATAAAATATGCTTTATTGTCCATACTTTATATGGACTATTAAAATATACACTATCCCAGTATATTAATTAATCTAAGACTAAAACAGATAATTACTCTTGAGCGCCTGGCAGATAAGCTAGCTTGGCAGGACACTGGATTCCGGCCTTCGCTGGAATGACGCCCCTGAGCAAATTCACTAAGCCAATCAATCCGCTCGCTGCAAACTCAGCACAAAGCTTACGCCTTCCGCGGTGTTTTGGGCGCTGATCGTTCCACCCATTTTTGCCATATAGGTTTTTGCGACGAACAAACCTTGACCACGATTGCCATTGGCAGCGGAATCTTGCTGATCTGAGACGCCGTACTCAAAAATCTTATCCAGCATATCGTCTGCAATATGCGGGCCGGCATTGTGGATCGTGATCGTAGCTGCGGTTTCGCTGATCTGTAAGTTGAGGGTAATCGCGCTGCCAGGCAGGCGGTACCGGTCAGCATTTCGCAGTACATGGGTCACCACATCTTCTAGTGAGTAATCATCTGCTCTGACCATAACTGCCTGATCTCCACCGATAAACTCTACTTGCTGTATGCCGACGCAAGGCGCGTTACCCGCAACGTTATGCAGAAAAGCGCTGATGTCGATACTGGTCACTTGCAATTCAGTCGATTGAAAAGCCTCACTCGGCGAGGCGTTGCCATACAGGACGCGTATCGCTTGTTGCATGCGATGAATATAGCGGCTGCTCTGGTCATCTGCCGCGCCGTGTAAAGCCATCAGTGATTGCAAAGGGGACATAATCTCGTGCCCGACCGCGTGCCACATTTGCTTCTCTTGTTCTGCGCGAATACCTTCGCGCTCAACATCTTCTTTAACCCGCCGCAACAAGTCGTGCAAACAACTTGCCAGCACGCCTAATTCATCATCACCACGTAAATCACCGAGCTCAAATTGCTGCAAACCGCCAGCACCTTTAACCGTTTTTGAAAGGGAAGCAGCGCGTTTAGTCAGCACCGTGATTTTCCGGATAATACTGATCTCCATCACCAACCAAGTGAGAAAAAGTGCCAGCAACATCGCACCGACAAACCAGGACACCCGTGTTGCAACTACCGCCAGACTTTTGCTAACACTGCGCAGATCACCCTTGAGTACAACCTCATAGGTATCTAGCGCAGTGGTGATCTGGTCGCTGCTTTCTAAAGGTGTGTCGTAGTCATCTACTGGCAAACGACGGATCAGTCGAGTCAACAAATTCCATGACTCATTCTCTTGCTCGACCTGGGCATTCAGATTCACCAGCTCTTTGCCACCGGTCAGCTTGCGTATGCGCACGGTCTCACCAGGTAGTAATTGAGTTTGTAAATCTCTTAGAGAAAACGGCGGCGTTGGTGTGCCATTCTCACTATCAAACAAAATTTCGGGTATCGAACCGGGACCTTGATCCGGCGCAAGAACGGCGATTTTGACCTTCACCTGATCTAAATCCTCAGGCGGCCAGACCGGACGTTTTTTCTCAAACAAGGCGTCTTGCCAGACAGCGATCGGCAGACGCAATGAATAGAAGGAGGTCTTGCTGCAAGTGCTGTCCTGATCATCTAGTTCAGCCTGATTGCAATTCGCATTTTGCCAAATCCAACCACGAAATTCTTTGACCGGTCGCGCGTTGGGCTTGTCTGCTTCGCTCGCCCAGAATCCAGTTAACCTTCCACTTAATCCACGTTGGCTAATCGATTTTTTGCCAGCATCCGGCATTTTTTCAAACGGAGCAATCCATTGGTAAGTTTGTCCACGCAGGCTGACGCTAACGCGCATTCTGTGTGCTTGGGCAAGGCTCTCATCACCACGCTGATGCGAGACCAGATCAGCGCTATTAAAACTACCTGCAACATAAATATAGCCGCCAGCCCAGGGATTATTCCCTATGCCTAAACAGAGCGATCCTGTCGTGCCGTATTGCACCAAACAACCGGACATCGCTACTGCTTGCTGCACCTTATTTTGATCATCAAAATCCAGCGCAGAAAATGGTAATAGCAAAGGATGCAAACCATCGCTACCCTTTTCTGCGGGTGGATTGAGTAACGCCAATTGTCCCGCCGGATGGCGCAAGGTGGATAAAATCTGCTCACGTGTTTTAGCAAAACTATGCTGATAATTTTTATAGCTGAGCTGCTTTTCTTGCTGCAAAACTGAGACTGCTAAAGCCACAGTAGCAATTGCCAGCAGTAAAAATGCCGTACGAAATAATAACCGTAGCCGGAACGGTGCCAGTGCAGAAAAGAGCGATCTCATCACTTAGCGTCCACCCAACGGAAACCGCGCATCGGTACGTTTTCTATACCTTCAAATTCAGGATCAATCTCGCGGAAGGCATCTCGGATGGTGCTGACATGTTTACGGATATTGTCACGGTTACGTCCACTTTTAACGACTTCATATAAATCGTCGTAAGACACGACTTGGCCGCGACTGGCAAATAAAGCGGCCAAAATCCGTTGTGCTGTCAGTGGCAAATTAATCCGCTGACCACGCCAGATCGGACTACGCTGACGCAAGGGGTCCATCGCTAACTCATCAACCACCTCGACTTGTTTGCCATTGTCTTTATGTTGCTTACGCTCTTTGACAGCACGCAAAATCTCCAGAAAAGTGTCGATGAAATCAACTTCTTCAAAGGTCGCCTTTTGTAAATAATCCCAGGCGTCTAAGGCTTTCATAATACTGCGATAAATCGTGGCGGGCATGGCTGACACCACCAGGACGGGCGTCGCCTGACTTTTGTTAATCACATTGATGATGGCAACACCGGCATGACGTTCGCGTCCCAGCTCGATGTCGAGCACGACCAGATCATAGGTCTCACGCGCTAGCGCGGCTTCTGCATCGTCACGACTAAACCATTGATCTACCTGAATGCCGGGCTTGGCGGATTCTATCCAGGATTTAAGTTGGTTACTGGTTGGGAGATCGTCCTCGATGACGGCTACTTTTACCATGTTCTACCTCTCTTGCTGTCTGCTGACGTATGTTGTTAGTCGATCATATTTAATCAAAATTCAATCAAAATCCAATCACATGAGTATCCACGCTTTCAGCACAAAAGTCATACCTCTGGCTGTGAGTTTTTACTCACACGGCCTTCCGTCGATTCCGCTGAAGGAGCAAGCGCTCTGGTGCGATGAAGATACTGGCACGGCTGCCTAGTTGATTCTTCCGCGCAGCTAGTCGCATGATGTGTCTCAGGGAACAGCAGCAAATAAACGCGGCGCCCACAGCAAGCTCAGTACCTATTCAGCACTCATTTAGTACAAATTTAGTACAAATTTAGTACCCATTTAGTACACAAGCCACTCACAGGAGAATGCCATGTCTGACCGTATCAAAACTATCGTGCAAGCTATCCGTTCCGCATTATCCAAGGGCGCATCCGGCGTGTTCCATACATCCGGCGGGATTGCGAATGGTGCAGGCAATGTCATCACAAGCGGTGTCAAAACACATGGCGGCAAAATCATCAAACGTTTGTTGATTCTGGCAACGATAGGCGCTACTGGTTACGTCGTCGTCAAGCATCCGCCTGCACAAACCATAGAACGTGGTGAAGTCGGCATACGGATCAACCAATTCACCGGCGTATCAGAAGAATTGCGGGCTGGCACCGCCATGGTCATCCCTGGCATTCATGAATTACGTCGCTACTCCTTACTCGATCAAATCTATCGTCCTGTGAAAAGTGCTAAGGCCAATGGTGAAGCGCCATTCCAGTCGGTAGAGGGCTTGTCACTTGGTGTTGACCTGACTGTGCGTTATGTCCTGGACCCGGCCAAATTAACCAGTATGAGCAAAAATCTACCGCGCGACATCAATGGTGAAATTGTTGAACCCGCCGTACAAGGCGTGATCTATAAAGCCTTTACCCGTTACACCGTGCGTGAAATTTTCTCTAGCAAACGTCAAGAAATCCAGCAATTAATCGAGGCCGAACTCAAGCCCAAACTGGCGGCAGATGGCATCGTTCTGCGTAGCGTGATGGTAGGCAAAGTTGATTTACCAGAAGACTATAAAGCAGGCATGGAAAAGCTGCTAGCAGAAGAGTTAGAGAGTGAAAAAATGCGCTACACCCTAGAACTAAAAAGTAAGCAGGTTCAGCAAACATCCTTAGAAGCCGATGCAGAAAAAATCCGTCGTGAAAAAAATGCAGAGGCAGCTGCCAGCGAACAAATCATTGCCGCCAAAGCGCAAGAAGAAGCGATGAAGCATGTACTGCCATTTAAGCAAAAACAAATCGAACAAAGACAGTTAGAGGCCGAAGCAGAAAAAATCTCTCGCATCAAAACCTCTGAAGGGACAGCGCAAGCCCGTATTATCGAAGCCTCCGGCGAAGCAGATTCACGCCGTAAACTAGCGGATGCAGAAGCCTATCGTCAAGATCTGGTCGGTAAAGTCGCCAGTGCACAGTTAGAGCGAGATGGCGCGTTGCTGACGAAACATCCATTACTGATACAAAAAACCATGGCGGATAAATTGTCCGACAAAATTTCCGTCATCATCGCGCCGCCGCCTGCAGATGGCGGCTTTATCGGATCGGCCTTATTGGGTATCGGTAAAAATCAGCAAGCGCACTTACAGACGACAACACCGACCAACACGACAGAAGAAAGCCAATAATCATGTTAGCTACTGCCATCACTTTAATCGCGATTGTGACCCAGGATCAGGCGCAGTTGCGCGCCTCACCGAAAGATAGCGGACAACAGCAAGCCGTATTATGGCAAGGCGATAGTCTGGAAATCCGCGGTGAAAAACTCGATTACTTGCAAGTCTATGATCACCGCCGCGAACGCGCAGGTTATATCAAAGCCAGTCAAGTCAGAATGGTATCGATGAAGCCAGACGACGCACCAGAATTATTGTCTGTCGTCCGGTTTTTACGTGATACGCCAGGTGCAGAGGCATTGGGTATTGCCTATACCGCGGCCTTTTTAAAAGCAGCACCAGCACAGACGATTAATGCAGAAGCTTTTGATGCGCTGGGTGGAATGGCAGAGCGTCTGGCACGACGTGCATCGAACAAAGCGCTTGGTGCAACAATCAAACCAAATGAGGCGCAAATTTCTGCCCACTTAGAGGTCGCCGCTTATTACGGCGTTAATCTCAAAGGTGTAGAACGTGATGGCCGTATCCAACTTTGCTATGACGGCGAAGCCTTCCGCCGCGTACTGGCAATGAGTGCAAATCAAACGCAAAAAGCCACTGCAGCGCTGGCGCTGACACGTGCTGATTGCATCGATCCGGTGATGCGTCCAACCGAGCGCAATAGTCTTGATCTATGGCGCGCCGACGTACTGGATCGTGTTGATATCAGCGAGTTGCCAGAGTATATGAAAAATCGTATTCATATGCGCCGTGCCGGTGTCTGGTCCAGCATCGCTTTCCAACATCAACGTAAAGGCGATAACAGCCAACCGGCAGCGACCCGCGCATTGACAGAATTAGCCGCCGTGAACAAGAGCGAAATGAGTGACGACGATCTGAATAGTTATGCCGATGCAGGCGTACGTACAGGCAGTATGCGTTGGGCGGCGGAGCCGACACCGGTAGCGGCACCGACCAGTACTCAGACAGATGGAAAAAGCCTGCATATCGTCACAACTGCTGGCCAACCCGGCGAGACTTGTGTTGCCTTGGTCGATGCAAAGCATGACGTAAAAGCACCGCTGGTACAGCGCTGTACTTATAGTCTGGTATGGACCGCATCAGCACGGCCGAACGCACAAGCTACTGCGCTGACTTTGGCGGTGCAACCGATGGATACCTGGCGCGAAATGTGGCTATTCCACCAGACCGGCAAGGACTGGGTGATTGACGTACTGCCACCAGCCAATAGCGACCCCGATCTGGGTTATGCAGAGTTTGCCGGCTGGGTACCTGGCACGACAAAAATACTGGTCGCACGCGAAGCCAGAATCGATGGTCGCTACAAACGCAGTTTTGAATTAATCAGTATGGAGTCTTTACAAACAGAAAAATCGGCAGATAAGCCAAGCTCTTTAAGTCTGTTTTATCGCTGGCAAGATCCGGTATGGAAAAAGCAGACGATTAGTTTGCGGTGATGGAATGAGTTTTAAGAGTTCACGATCCCTGCAAAACAAGGATCGTGATTTCATCAAATCGATTACTGGAACAAGCCATCCTCATGCGCCACACTTGCTGATGCCGGAAATTGTACGCAGAACTTGCTACCGACATTCGGCGTAGATTCGATCACCAGATGGCCTTTATGGCGCAGCAATACATGCTTCACAATGGCTAGGCCAAGACCGGTGCCCTGGGTCTCGCGGGAACGGCTTTTATCGACACGATAAAAACGCTCGGTCAGCCGGGAGATGTGGTCGTTGCTGATACCGATACCATTATCTTGCACGATAAATTTCTGACCCTGACCGTTGGTTTGATTTTTCCAGATCAGTTTGATTTCGCCATTTTCTGGCGTATAGCGAATGGCATTGGTGACTAAGTTGGTTAGCGCGCTACGGATTTCATCATTGCTGCCTAATAAATCCGAGCCATTAAATTCCAGACTAATATGATGCCGTCCGGCAGATAAGGCATGTGCTTCTTTTAAGATTTGTTCCAGCATCGCGCGCATGTCAATGCGCTCCGGGCGCATAGGATAATCGATCGATTCCAGACGGGTTAAGGTCAACATATCCTCAACCAGACGCTGCATGCGTTCGCCCTGCTCTGCCATCAATTTAAGATGTGACATGCGGATGCTGGAATCCAGATCCGGCTGCATAGAGGCAATCTCCAGAAAGCCGTTAATCACGGTCAGCGGTGTACGCAATTCGTGCGAGGCGTTGGCGATAAAATCGCGCCGCATCATGTCGATACGTTCGGACTCCGTCACATCATGCGTGACCAAAATTTGCCGGCGATTTTCAAACGGGATAATGTGGACGATCAGCTTGCGCTCGCGGAAAGACAAGGTCAGCGGCGAGTCATAGCGACCCAAAATGATGTAGTCCATAAACTCCGGGCTGCGTACCAGATTGGTAATTCGCATCCCTTTATCTTGTCGCAGACTCAGACCAAGATGGCTCTCCGCCGCGGGATTACACCATTCCAAAAATAGTACGTCGTCCATGATGACCACACCATCCGGCAACAAAGTCATGGCTTGGCGAAAGCGCGCCAGCCACTCTGCCAGTTCAGCCTGGTTTTTTTCATCGCCACGGCGCAGGCGATACAAACGAGAAAATACGTCAGTCCATGCACCCCAGCCATCGGGCAGCCGAACCGTATTTGGGTTGTCCAGCCAGTCAGAGAGTCGCAGTAAATAAAATAACTGGATACCAATCAAACCTATCATTCCAGCCAGACCGAGCAACAAGCCAGGCACTGCCCCCCAGAAAAACCAGCCGACCGCGGCGGTCAATAAAACGACGATCATACGCACTATGGCGGAAATCCAGAATACGAGATGAGGATGCATTAAATGGTCTAAATAAGATGCTAAATAAGATGCAAAGCGAGATGCAAAATCAATTACTGAATCATCTACTAAAAATCGAGAACTACGCTGGAGAAACGGCGTCAATCAGATAATAACGCCTATGATAAATAATATACTCCATACCTGTATATATTAGTTGTCCAAGTAAAACCGAGACAATACGGCAGTTTTTAAAAATTTTATGGGGAGTATATGAGTTATTTAGTCTATTGCCAGAATATCGAGATTGCTGCTTCTAAAGCACACTACAGTTTTGACTATCGCTCTGACTATAGCCCTGACTATTTTTCTGACAGCATATAACCGACGCTACGTACCGTTTTTATCAAGGACTCGGCCTCTTTCAATACTTTACGCAAACGCAGTACATGCACATCGACAGTACGCTCTTCAATCACGACATGGTCGCCCCAGACTTTGTCGAGTAATTGGCTACGGGAAAAAACGCGTTCCGGATGCGCCATAAAAAACTTTAGCAGCTTATATTCTGCATGCCCGATATCGACTTTTTGCTCATCAATTTTGACCGTGCAACTTACCGGATCGAGTATCACTGGGCCCGCAGCCAATGCGCTTTGTGCATGTTCTGGACTCTTACGACGCAACAAGGCTTTGATACGGGCAGTCAGCTCACGCGGAGAAAACGGTTTAGTGACGTAGTCATCTGCGCCATGATCCAGGCCAGCAATTTTGTCTTCTTCCATGCTTTTGGCGGTCAACATGATGACCGGCATCTCATTGAAGTTGCGGTCAGCACGAATTTTAGACAACAGTCGCAAACCGCTCTGGTCAGGCAGCATCCAATCCAACAAAATCAACTGTGGTGTTCTGCGTTGAATAAATTCCCATGCTTCTGCCGTGTTATTTACAGCAAAGGTATTCCAGCCAGCAGCACGGAGTGTAAAAGTAACCAGCTCGACAATCGCTGGTTCGTCTTCCACAATGAGGATTGTTGTCTTATCAGCAGCCATAATTTAGATTAGTTATTTTGCTCTTGTTTGGTCGCTACATAGTCGGAATGGCGGATGTCTTTGCCTTCGATAATATAGATCACGTGCTCAGCGATATTTTTAGAATGATCACCAATACGTTCAATCGCTTTGGCAACCCACAGGGCATCCAGCGAGGATGAAATCGTGCTTGGGTCTTCCATCATGAAGGTAATCAGATTACGCATGATGGAACGGAAATCGTTATCCACAATCGCATCTTGGGCAATCAGGCGTACTGCCTGCTCGCCATCCAGACGGGCAAAGCAATCCAATGCCTGATGCAACATTTCACCTACGCCACTGGCCAACACACGCACGGTCTCGTAACCACTGAAGATGGCAACGGATTTACGATTGGCCGCAGCATCTCTGGCAATCCGTGCGATCTTGGTCGATTCATCGCCAATTCGCTCCAGATCCGTGATCACTTTGCCAGTCGCCATGACAGTGCGCAGATCGTTCGCAGCAGGCTGGCGCTTGACGATGAGGTGGCTGCACATATCATCCAGCAATACCTCAAGGCGATTCACTTCCAGATCAGATTTGATTACCAGTTCTGCCTGATCTGCATTACCAGTACGGAAGCACGACATCGCATCATGGAAATGGTTTTCAACCAAACCGCCCATCATCAAGACCTTGGAACGTATCGTTTCCAGATCATTGTCGTATTGTTTTGAAGAATGTTCACCTATCACGGTCTACTCCTAAATTTGCAATTTCTTACTTAGTTTTTAACTTAGTTTTTTACTTTATATCCACGCGTGCAGTTAGCCGAAACGACCCGTGATGTAATCCTGTGTTTCTTTTTTGACCGGGTTCATAAATATCTGATCGGTCTCACTAAATTCCACCAATTCGCCCAAATACATATACGCCGTGTAATCAGAGCAACGCGCTGCTTGCTGCATGTTGTGCGTCACAATCGCGATGGTGTAATCCTGCTTTAACTCATGAATTAATTCTTCAATCTTGACGGTAGAAATCGGGTCCAGCGCCGAGGTTGGTTCGTCCAGCAACAAGACTTCTGGCTTCACTGATACGCCGCGTGCGATGCACAAACGTTGTTGCTGACCACCAGATAAACTCAGACCGCTCTTATTGAGCTTGTCTTTAACTTCGGTCCACAATGCTGCTTTTTTCAATGCCCATTCAACCCGTTCATCCATCTCACCTTTGGACAAATTTTCATACAAGCGAACACCGAATGCGATGTTGTCATACACCGACATCGGGAACGGTGTCGGCTTCTGAAACACCATACCAACTTTGGCGCGCAAAAGATTGATGTCTTGATCGGCATCTAAAATATTCTTACCGTTGTACATAATCTTGCCTTCGGCACGCTGGCCTGGATACAGATCGTACATACGGTTTAAAGTGCGCAATAAAGTCGATTTACCGCAACCAGAAGGACCGATAAATGCAGTCACTTTTTTGTCATGGATATTCAAATTAATATCACGCAAACTACGTGTCGCACCGTAGAAAAAATTCAATCCGGAAATTTCTATCGACATTTTCATATCTGCGCTGGCAGTCGCACTCGAAGATGAATTTAAACCAGCATTCATCGATGGATTAATAGCTACGTTGATTCCATTATTCATATTTGTACTCATTGGCGTTGTCATCATGCTGGTTCCAAGAAATTAGTTTTGTACTTTTTGATTAAACATCGTGCGAGACAGGATATTCAATCCCAATACGCTAAATGTAATCAGCAAAGCGCCGCCCCATGCAAGGTCACGCCAGTTATCGTAAGGACTCATAGCGAACTGGTAAATCACTACGGGTAAGTTGGCCATTGGCTTATTCATATTGCCGTTAAAGAATTGGTTATTCAATGCAGTGAATAACAAAGGTGCGGTCTCACCAGATATACGGGCAACTGCCAATAAAATACCGGTAACGACACCCGCTTTAACAGCGCGCAAACGGATTAGCAAAGCGACTTTCCAGCGCGGCGCACCAAGTGCAAAAGCAGCTTCACGCAAACTGGTTGGTACTAATCCCAGCATATTGTCGGTGGTGCGTACAACCACCGGTATGGCAATCAAGGAGATCGCTAAACTACCGGCCCATCCAGAAAAATGTTTAACATTAAATACATAGATGGCATACACAAACAAACCGATGACGATGGAAGGTGCTGACAACATAATGTCCGTCACAAAGCGTGTGATGCTGCCAAACCAGCTTTTATCACCGTATTCTGCGAGGTAGATACCGGCCAAAATACCAATCGGCGTACTGATCAGAGTAGCGAAACCGACCATCATAAAACTACCGACAATCGCGTTCATCAAACCGCCGCCATCGCTACCTGGCGCTGGCGTTGTTTCTGTGAACATATCTAAGCTAATCGCTGAGAAACCTTTGATCAGCAAAGTGAACAAAATCCACATCAGGAAAAACACGCCTAATGCCATTGCCAGAGAAGACAAAGTAATACCGATTCTATGCATCAACAAACGACGTTTGTAGACAGGATTATTTGCTGAAGAATTTAAAGCGTTGCTAGTGAGGGTCATAGGACTGGTTGAATTCGTGCTCATTTTGCACCTTCTTTTCTGGTCAAACCAAGCAACATTAATTTAGCTGCGGCCAAAACAATAAATGTGATGACAAACAAAATCAGACCAAGCAAGAACAACGATGATGTGTGCAACACGGTCTCTGCTTCGGCAAATTCGTTCGCTAAGGTAGAGGCAATACTGTTACCCGGAGCGAACAAAGACCAAGATAATTTGTGCGCATTACCGATCACAAAAGTGATTGCCATAGTCTCGCCCAAAGCCCGACCCAAGCCCAACATCACACCGCCGACTACACCAATTTTTGTATAAGGCAAAACGATTTTTCTGACGACTTCCCATTTAGTACAGCCAAGACCGTAGGCCGACTCTTTTAAGACTGGCGGGACAACCTCAAACACATCACGCATGACAGAAGCGATAAAAGGAATAATCATGATCGCTAAGATCACACCGGCAGACAAAATACCGATACCTATCATAGGGCCAGAAAACATCACACCAATCACAGGCAATTTGCCTAATGTTGCGTGTAATGCTGGTTGTATATAGTCCGAAAACAGCGGTGCGAATACAAACAAACCCCACATACCGTAAATAATACTTGGCACACCGGCCAATAATTCTATTGAAGTACCAAGCGGGCGTTTAAGCCAGGCGGGACAAATCTCAGTTAAAAATAAAGCGATACCAAAACTCACCGGGAAGGCGATCAGCAAGGCGATAATAGAGGTTGCCAGAGTACCGACAATGGCGATTAGACCACCGTATTTATCATTGACCGGGTCCCACTCTATCGTCGTCACGAAGGCAAAACCAAATTCTTGCATCGCTGGCCAGGCGCGAATGATGAGTGAAATAATGATGCCTACAAGCACCACCAAAACAAACAAAGCGAAGCCGAATGTCAGTTTATGAAATAAAAAATCCTGCCACTGCTGACGGCGCATCACCGCTGCCATATTCACCTCTGCATGATTTGCCGGTGCGCTTGGCTGCGTTGTATGTTGCTGCGGATTGCTTGATGTAGATGAGGAGGCTGACATAGCGATCGGAGGTTGTTGTGTCTGCATGGAAGGAGCTTTCCATATTGGTTTACTAGCAGCTTAATAAGTGATCGGCATGAACATGGTTGTCTGACCCATTGACTTATCCGTTCACTTACGCGTTGACTTACCTGTTCATGGCCACTTAAACAAAGGCACTGAAATCAAACAGTGCCTGTAAAACTCTTGATTAAAATCATCGGAACTTCGAAGTTTTACAAAGTAACTTCGTCGCTCCGATGATGTAGCTTCAAACTAAATTAATTACCAAATTGCTTTACCAGAAGCATCTTTGATTTTAGATTTCCAGCTATCTTCAATCAACTTCACAACTGGTGCTGGCAGAGATACATATTCCAACTCAGTAGCCATTGCGCCACCGTTTTTGAATGCCCAATCAAAGAATTTCAACACTTCTTTACCCTTGTCAGCTTCTACTTGGGATTTGTACATAATGATGAAAGATGCGCCAGTGATAGGCCATGTAACTTTGCCTGGCTGGTTAGTCAACACCAGATACATACCTGGTGCTTTTGCCCAGTCTGCACCAGCGGCAGCCGCTTTGAAGTTTTCATCATCCGGTTCTGCGAACTGGCCATCCGCATTTTTCAACAAGGTGTAGGTCATTTTGTTACGTTTTACGTAAGCGTACTCAACATAACCGATGGAATTTTTGATACGTTGTACGTTAGCTGCAACGCCTTCGTTACCTTTACCGCCCAAACCAACTGGCCATTTGACTGCAGTGCTTGCGCCAACGACTGTTTTGAATTCTGCATTGACTTTAGACAGATAGTCAGACCACAAGAATGTTGTGCCGGAACCGTCAGAACGGTGTACAACATTGATGTCTTCTGCTGGCAATTTGATACCTGGATTCAATGCAACGATTTCTGGTGCATTCCATTTTGTGATCTTGCCCATATAGATGCCGGCGAGTACGTCACCAGTCATCTTCATCTTACCTGGGCCAACACCGTCCAGATTAACGACTGGCACTACGCCACCGATAATCGCCGGGAATTGTGTCAGGCCATCAGCTTCCAGCTCTTCTAACTTCAAAGGCATATCTGATGCGCCGAAATCGACAGTTTTTGCTTTAATTTGCTTGATACCACCGCCAGAACCGATAGACTGATAGTTCAAGCCATTGCCGGTTGCTTTTTTATAGGCTTCTGCCCATTTAGCGTAGATTGGATAAGGGAAAGTGGCACCAGCGCCAGTCATGTCTGCGGCATACGCGGCAGATAAGGAAACAGTTGCACCGACTGCTGCCAGCGTAACCACTAAAGATTTGACGATACGATTGAGTTGCATATTCACCTCTGAGTTAAATAACATGATGCTATCCATTTAGTACGAAGCGAACTCTACAATCCAATTATGACAAGATTATGACTTCATTTAATATTCTGTAATAATAGATGAAATGGGGTAAAAGTTTGTATTTTTCCGTCATAAACTTGTCATATTGCCTCTTTACAATATACTCACCTACATATGACGGTCTCTATGACACGCGAGCAAAATGCCAGATCAAAAATTACCCGACCCATCAGCGGAAAAAGTGGTGACTGTCAGTGAAGAAGACTTGCCTGAAACGCCACATGATGATGCAAAAACACCGCCGAAACCACCGGCAAAACCAATTGTGACAAGCCACAATACGCAAACTCCCCAGGCACCAACGGAGTTGCCGCGCTCGGCAATCTTCCTTGACCGTGAGATGTCACAGATCGCGTTTAACTGGCGAGTACTGGCGCAGGCGGAAGATAAAACGATCCCTTTGATGGAAAGATTGCGTTACTTATGTATCGTCGGTAGCAACTTGGATGAGTTTTTTGAAGTCAGAGTCGCCAGCCTGTTAGCGCAAAATACGATTGATGGTGAGTTGGCACAGCATGCGACTTTTGTTGGGATGATGGAGCGCATTAATACTGAATGCCATCAACTGGCAAAACGCCAATACGAAGTATTAAATCAAGAAATCCTGCCGCAACTGGCACGCAAGCGTATCCATTTATTGCGTCATACCGATAGAAATGAAGCGCAACGCGCCTGGGTGAAAAGCTATTTTGACCGCGAAGTCAAACCGCTGCTCACACCGATCGGCCTTGATCCGGCACATCCATTTCCGCAGGTTGTTAATAAAAGTCTTAATTTTATCGTCTCACTGGCAGGCAAAGATGCTTTCGGTCGGGGTACTGCGATTGCGATCGTAAAAGCACCACGGGTACTGCCGCGTGTAATTAAATTGCCAGATGAGTTGTCGGACAAAGGCTTATCGTTCTGCCTGTTATCCTCAGTTATTCATGCGCATATCGGCGATTTATTCAATGGTCGTGAGGTATTGGCGTATTCACAATTCCGCGTCACGCGCGATAGCGATTTGTGGGTTGATGAGGAGGAAATTAAAAATCTGCGTCAGGCTTTACAAGGCGAATTACAAAGTCGTCAGTTTGGTGTTGCAGTTCGCTTAGAAGTTGCCAAAAACTGCCCTAATGATTTAGCCCAGTTTTTACTATCTCAATTTGCATTAGATCAAGATCGCTTATATCCGGTAGATGGCCCGGTGAATATGGTGCGCTTGTCGGAGTTAGTCGATCACGTCAAGCAACCTAGCCTGCGCTTCCCGCCCTTCTCTGCCAAGATTAATTCAAAATATACCCATAACGATATTTTTACTTTACTTGGCAAGCAAGATATTTTGCTGCACCACCCTTTCCAACCGTTTCAGACCGTCATTGATTTCATCCGGTCAGCCTCACTCGATCCAAGTGTCGTCGCGATTAAACAAACAATTTATCGTACCGGCATGAATTCAGATTTGATGGAGTCGCTGATCACTGCGGCACGTCATGGCAAAGAAGTGACTGTCATCGTAGAACTGATGGCGCGCTTTGATGAAGAAGCCAATATCAACTGGGCGGACCGACTGCAAAGAGCTGGTGCGCAAGTTGTGTATGGCGTGGTTGGATTAAAGACGCATGCCAAGCTGGCATTAGTAATACGGCGTGAAGAAGGTGGCGTCTTGCGCCATTATGCGCACATGGGTACAGGTAATTATCATCCATCGACTACCAAGTTTTACACCGATTTTGGTTTGCTCACTGCCCACCCGGAACTGGCGGCTGAGGTGAATGAAGTCTTCATTCATTTAACCGGATTAAATAAACCCAAGAAGCTGGAATACCTTTGGCTAGCGCCATTTGCCCTACAACCACAAATCATCAAAGCCATCCGTAACGAAGCCAAAATCGCGCGCTCGGGTCGGCCTGGTCGGATCATCGCCAAAATGAATGCCTTGCTAGACGAATCCGTCATCCGCGCTTTGTATGCCGCCTCTGCCGATGGCGTCAAAATTGATCTGATCATTCGCGGTGCCTGCGCCCTGCGACCTGGCGTGCCGGGATTATCAGAAAACATCAAGGTGCGCTCTATCATCGGACGCTTTTTGGAACACAGCCGCATTTATTATTTCCGTAATGATCTGGCACATGATGTGTACCTGGCGAGCGCTGATTGGATGAGTCGTAATTTATTCCGCCGGATTGAAGTTGCCTTCCCTATTTTGGATAAATCCCTGAAAAAACGGGTGATGACAGAGGGACTTGATCCCTATTTAAAAGATAACGTCAACGCCTGGACGCTAGACAGTGAGGGCGAATATCACCGCAAAAAAGCCCGCACAAAACAGGCCGCTATTTGCGCACAACAGAGCCTGATGCAACGCCTAGGCTCTTTGTCTGAAACAGAGGGCGAATAAAATGGACCTAATCTTGTGGCGTCATGCAGAAGCAGAAATAGCAACGCCAGAGATGCCCGACAGCTTTCGTAAGCTCACAGGCAAAGGCATTAAACAAGCTAATAAAATGGCCTATTGGTTAGATAGTAATTTACCTGAGACCTGTCGCATCCTGGTTAGCCCAACGGTAAGAACCAGAGAGACCATGGCAGCACTCGACCGCAAGTTTAAAGTGCTGCATGAGATAGGCCCAGATGCAGATGCAGACGCCCTGCTACAAGCCGCCAACTGGCCAAATAGCCGCGAACCTGTGCTGATCATTGGACACCAGCCTACCCTGGGGCAAGTCGCCGCACGTCTGATCGCACCAATGCAACAAGAGTGCGCAGTACGCAAAGGTAATGTCTGGTGGATTAGCCAAAAGCAGAGGAATAAAGAGGAAGGCGACGACGATTTGCAAACCTATCTGAAGGCGATTATGTCGCCGGACTTGGTTATAAAATAAAAGAAATAGCCAAAAGGAACTTCTAAAATAGGACGTCCAATTAAAATGGGGCTTCTGGCACGAAATCACGCCAGAAGCCCCATTTTCAATGGACGTTCTAAATTCACAGATATTATCCATTGGAACTGCAACAAATGCCTTTGGTGAACTACGTGGCTCCAAACGGCGATACACGCTGGATCTTGTCAGGAGAAGTAACGGCGCCCGGCAGTCTTTGCTAGGAACCTATACCCAAACAGTGATATCTTTCAAATAAAAAACAACAGCCAAAAAATAAAAAAAGCGAATACAACCTTCATCGTATCCGCTTTTTTTTAATTAACTACAACAACTGTCATATACAACTACTCGTAATCGCTCACAGGCACGCAAGAGCAAAACAAATTGCGGTCGCCGTAGACGTTGTCTGCACGCCCTACCGGTGGCCAGTATTTTTGTTTGCGTAAAGATGCAACTGGGAATGCCGCGACTTCCCGACCATAAGCATGCACCCAATCATTGGCGACCAATACTTGTGCTGTATGTGGTGCATTTTTGAGTGGATTGTCTTTAGCATCATATTCGCCGCTCGCAACTTTGGCGATCTCTTCACGGATCGTGATCATGGCGTCGATGAAACGATCCAGTTCCACTTGAGATTCACTCTCTGTCGGTTCAATCATCAGCGTACCGGGTACCGGGAAGCTCATAGTCGGTGCGTGGAAACCAAAATCGATCAGGCGTTTTGCCACATCTTCATTACTGATGCCGGTTGCATCTGTCAACGGACGCAAATCCAAAATACACTCATGCGCGATCAAGCCGTCATGACCAGAATATAAAACTGGATAATGTGGCGCCAGACGTTTAGCAATATAGTTGGCCGCCAGAATTGCGGTTTCCGTTGCCGCTTTAAGACCTTCTGATCCCATCATGGCGATATACATCCATGAGATTGGCAGAATACTCGCAGAGCCAAAGGGTGCTGCACTGACAGCGGAAATACCATCTGCACCGCGCACATAGCCAGTCGATTTCTGATTCGGCAAAAACTTCGCCAGATGAGCACCTACGGCAACCGGACCAACACCTGGACCACCACCACCATGAGGAATACAGAAGGTTTTATGCAAATTGAGATGACTGACGTCACCGCCAAACTTGCCCGGTGCAGCAACACCAACCAGCGCATTCATATTCGCACCATCGACATACACTTGACCGCCATGGGTATGAACAATGTCACACAGCTGTTGAATGCCTTCTTCAAACACACCATGCGTGGATGGATAAGTCACCATTGCCGCAGCCAAATTAGCGCTGTGTTTTTCTGCCTTGGCTTTAAGATCAACCAGATCAACGTTACCGTTGTCATCGCAGGCGACGACAACCACTTCCATCCCGACCATGCTGGCGGATGCCGGATTGGTGCCATGTGCAGAGGACGGGATGAGGCAAATATTCCGATGCGCTTCGCCACGTGAGGCGTGGTAGGCCTGAATTACCAGCAGACCTGCGTACTCACCTTGTGAGCCAGCGTTTGGCTGTAACGAGACAGCATCGTAGCCAGTCGCAGCGCACAGCATGGCCTCTAACTGATCAATCATTTCGCGATAGCCAATCGTCTGGTCATCTGGTGCAAAAGGATGAATGTTAGAGAATTCTGGCCATGTCACCGGGATCATTTCTGACGTTGCATTCAACTTCATGGTGCAAGAACCCAGCGGTATCATTGTGCGATCTAATGCTAGATCTTTGTCCGCCAGACTACGCAGATAACGCAGCATTTCATGCTCTGCGTGATAGCGATTAAAAGTGGGATGTGTCAGGAAAGTGCTGGTACGTACCAGCGCGGCTGGCAAGGCATCCGACACCGCTGCTTCGGTTGCATCAAAATCAGGAATAACTTTGCCGTGAGCAAAAATACTCCACAACGCATCGATATCAGCCCGTGTAGTTGTCTCATCCAAAGAAATACCAACTTGAGTAGTGCTAATTTGGCGCAGGTTATAACCTGCTGCTTGCGCTGCCTGATGGACGGCATCTGCATCACTGACATTGATCGTTAAGGTATCAAAATAAGTCGCATTAGCGATCGTCAAACCCACTTGTTGCAGACCTGATGCAAGTACGCCCGTGAAACGATGTACCCGTTGCGCAATCTGACGCAGTCCGGCCGGGCCATGATAAACCGCATACATCGAAGCAATCACCGCCAACAATACTTGGGCAGTACAGATGTTCGAGGTCGCTTTTTCACGACGGATATGTTGTTCCCGTGTTTGCAACGCCAAGCGATATGCCTGGTTACCTTGCGCATCAATCGTCACGCCAACCAAACGGCCAGGCATACTACGTTTGAATGCGTCGCGTGTGCCCATATAACCTGCATGCGGACCGCCGAAGCCAAGCGGAACACCAAAGCGCTGACTGTTACCGACTACGACGTCTGCGCCCCACTCACCCGGTGGCGTGATCAGGGTCAGCGCCAGCAAGTCAGCAGCAGCGATCACCATCGCGCCTTTAGCATGTACCGCAGCAGCAAACTCGCGGTAATCACGGATAGCGCCATCGACACTTGGGTACTGCAACAGCACGCCGAAGCACTCACTCTCAAGGGCTTCATTGGTGGTGAAAGTACGAACTTCTATCCCCAATGGTTTAGCACGGGTTTCAATGATCTCGCGGGTTTGCGGCAGTACGTCATGGGCGACATAAAACACGTTGGAACTTGATTTTCCTACTCGCTGGATCAGGGTCATCGCCTCAGCAGCAGCAGTACCTTCGTCCAGCATTGATGCATTGGCGATGTCCATGCCTGTCATATCTGTGATGACTTGCTGGAAGTTGATAATCGCTTCTAAACGTCCCTGAGAAATCTCTGGCTGATATGGCGTGTAGGCCGTGTACCAGGCTGGATTTTCAAAAATATTACGCAGAATGACGCCAGGTGTATGTGTGTTGTAATAACCCTGACCAATCAGAGATTTCAATACTTTATTTTTGCTTGCTAAGGACTTTAAGGTCGCAAGCGCTTCTTGCTCGGACTTGGCTTCGGTAAATTGCGCCAGTGGCAGTACATCATGGCGACGGATATTGGTAGGCACGATCGCATCGATCAAGGCAGTACGCGTGGCATAACCCAAAGTTTTGAGCATGGCGGCTTGTTCTGCCTCAGAGGGACCAATATGTCTGGCGATGAAGGCGTCATGCGCTTCAAGTTGGGTTAAGCTGGTTCTGGTCATAATAGAATTCTAGGATTCAAAAAACGTGAAATAAAAACCGTCAAATGTGCTGGAAAGGCGATAGAGATGAGAGCATCAAATGACTGGCAAATACTCTCCCGTCAGGACTAAACCGAGGGAGAGAATTCAATTTAACCGATGTTTTTTGCGTATGCGTCAGCATCCATCAAAGCATCGACATCAGCAGAATTACTTGGCTTCATTTTGAACATCCATGAACCGAATGCATCGGTGTTGATTGCTTCTGGCGCATCGGCGACTGCTTGGTTTACTTCAACTACTTCGCCTGACACCGGCGCATAAATATCGCTTGCCGCTTTGACGGATTCGACCACGGCGCAATCCTTACCCGCAGTCAATGCCTGGCCAACTTTTGGCAAGTCAACAAACACGATATCGCCCAAAGCATCTTGTGCAAAATCAGAGATACCTACGGCGATCGTACCGTCGGCTTCAACACGCACCCATTCGTGGGAGGCGGTATATTTGAGATTAGCTGGAATTGTCATGGCATGCTCCAAAAAAATGATTGTTGATTTAAAAGTCGAAATTAAAATTGATTTTGTATGATCCGGGTCTATACCTGATCACAACGTCAGTACAAATAAGGTACAACGATTCAGTACAACAGCAAACGCACAATGATTATGGAACCGATTATGCGACCAATATTTTACCGTTGCGAACAAACGGCAATTTGACTACGGTCGCTGCTAATTGCTTATCGCGGATCACGACCTGTACCGTATCGCCGATCGCCACATCCATCGGCAGACGTGCCAAGGCAATTGCTTGCTGCATGGAAGGACTGAAAGTACCGCTGGTGATTTCACCCGCGCCAATAGCAGTGATGACTTTTTGATGTGCGCGTAAAATACCGCCTTTTTCACGCAAAATCAGACCGAGGAATTGGGCTGTTTGTCCCTGCTCTTGCAATGCTTTTTTACCGACAAAATCGCGCTCGCTCACCAGATCAATCGTCCATGCTAATCCAGCATTTAAGGGATTCACTGTGTCGTCCATATCTTGGCCGTATAAATTCATACCGGCTTCCAGACGCAACGTATCACGCGCTCCCAGGCCAGCCGGCTTAACACCTGCGGCGATCAAAGCATCCCAAAATGCGACGACTTTATCTGCAGCGACTGCGATTTCAAATCCGTCTTCTCCGGTGTAACCCGTGCGAGCCACCATGACCTCACCAAACGCGGTGTCAGCAACAATAACGGCGTTAAACGGTTTGATCTCAGCACTGGCAGCTTTGGCTTCTGTCAAAACTTCCCATGCTTTAGCGCGGGCGTTGGGACCTTGTACCGCAACGAGTGCGAAAGCATTAGCACCATCGCGGCGCTGGGTAATGGTAATGCCGCTATCAGTAGCAAGATTGTGCGCGGACATCCATGCGAGATCTTTTTCAGCAGTACCCGCATTGACGACGAGACGGAACCAGTTCTCGCTCAAAAAATAGATAATCAGATCATCGACGACCGTTCCTTGTGGCGTCAGCATCGCTGAATACAGCGCTTTGCCAGGGACTTGTAATTTATCGACATTGTTGGCGACCAGGCTGCGCAAAAAGGAACGAACCTTGTCACCTTTGAGATCCACCACACACATGTGCGACACATCAAACATGCCGCAATCAGTGCGAACCGCATGATGTTCTTCAATTTGTGAGCCGTAGTTGACTGGCATATCCCAGCCGCCGAAATCAACCATTTTTGCGCCAGCAGCACGATGTGCGGCGTTGAGAGGAGTTGCCTTGAGAGATGTCACTGCTTGCGTCATGAGAGCCTCATTACCAAAATAGAAGGGACGATCCATCACACAGGCGAGCGAGCTCATCCATGCGACAACATCGCAGACCCCTCTGTCCTGATACCTGAGAGATTACGGACTGCGTTTTAACAACAGCAATCCGCGCGCACCTTCGGTGGGTAGTTCGGCTTAAATCTATTTAATGCTACGTAATGCCGCTACCGCTCTCCAGAGTTTGGGCTGAAAATCCAGCCCCTTGATCAGTCCATTTGCCTGAGAGTTTTTGGGTGTTAGCCCCTTCGGCGGCGGCTTGCAACTATAAACATCAATCTAGCTGGCCGCGCTCTCCTGATCAAGTTCAGCGATTATAAGGGCTTAGAAAGCGCTTGAGAGCGTTGAGGGGTAAATATTTGTGAGCTTGTATTTTTGTGTCAGGATTTCTATTTCTACAATCTTTGAGATCATTGATGTTTCATTTTTAAGTGGTAGCGGAATATTGATTGAAAACAATTGTCACAAAAAGCTGTAAGCGCGCGAAAACTCATACAAGCGACGATTCATCTGACTACACTGAAATTAAGTATCGTTATTTCTTAACGATCAATTCAATGATGCGGTGGGAGAACTAGTATGAACGCGGCGCCTTTTCCAAACAACGAAACTCAACGCACAGCATCATTACGTTCTCTCGACGTTCTCGATACCGAACCAAAAGCAGAACTAGATGCCTTGGTGAAGGCAGCGTCTTTAGTTTGCGGCGTGCCGATATCTCTGATCAGTTTGATCGATACAGAAAGACAATGGTTCAAAGCGAACTTAGGATTGCCAGGCGTATCTGAAACCCCAAGAGATATCGCGTTTTGCTCGCATGCTATTCTTGAAAACGATATTTTCGAAATTTATGATGCGCTGCAAGACGAACGCTTCGCTAATAATCCTCTTGTTACCGACCATCCCGATATCCGATTTTACGCAGGCGCACCAATTACGATAAGTGATGGTAGTCGTGTCGGTACATTATGTGTCATCGACCGACTTCCAAATCGCCTGGACGAAAAACAACATGAGGTTCTGCGTTGTCTGGCCAATGCCGCCGCTGCAATACTTGAAGGACAACGTGACAAACGTGCTTTGCTGGCAAAGAGTCAACGAATCACTAATCTTATTGAAAGTACCCACGTGGGTACATGGGAAAGAAATTTCCAAACCGGAGCAGTACGATATAACGAGCGGTGGGCTGAAATTACTGGCAGAACATTGCTGGAACTAGAACCATTGACTCCACAGATCTGGCTTGATCTCATTCATCCGGGCGACCTGATTGCATGCCAATCAGAATTAGACATCCATTTAGCAAATCTCAGCCCACGTTACGAGTCTGAAGTTCGTTTAAAACATAAAGATGGCAATTGGAGGTGGGTACTCGATAGCGGCAAAGTTATCAGCTGGACTTCCGATGGCAAACCAGAATGGATGTTGGGTACTTTACTCGACATTACTGATCGCAAACATCAAGAGGAAGACCTTCGTAAAAGCCAGCTATTTTTAGACCGGACAGGCAAATTAGCAGGCGTCGGGGGTTGGGAAGTCGATCTCATTACCAACGAAATCTACTGGTCAGACGAAACCTGCCGCATTCATGGGGTTCCAGTTGGTTTCAAACCGACAATGGATCAGGCAATTCATTTTTATGCACCTGCTGCTCAGCCTATTATTTTGGAAGCAGTACAAAGTGGAATCTTAACGGGTAAAGGCTGGGATCTTGAACTGCCCTTCATCCGGGCTGATCAACGACCGATCTGGGTACGTGCCGTGGGTACCGTCGAATTCGTAGACAAAAAACCGATACGATTAATTGGTGCATTCCAAGATATTACCGAGAGAGTAGAAGAACATTTAGCATTACAAATTGCGAACGATCGTATAGAACTTGCGACCGATAGCGGAGCCATCGGTATCTGGGAATATGATCTCATCAACAGCACCGTGCTATGGGACGCGTGGATGTATCGTTTATTTGGACTGCTGCCTCGCACTCAGGCAGGTAGCTTTGAAACAGCTGCATTTGAAACTGACACATTTAAAACAAATACATTTGATTTTTGGAAAAATCACATTCATCCAGATGACATAGAAAAAATAACGCTGGCAACGCAATTAGCCATTAGCGGCACAAAACCATTTCAACTGGAATACAGAGTAATCTGGCCAGATGCTAGTTTGCATTACATCAAAAGTACCGCGCTGGTTAAATACGACGCACAAGGTAATGCCTTGCGCATGGTCGGCACGGCGATCGATATATCTGCACCAAAAAAACTGGAAATAGAACTCGCCGAGCAACATGCATTACTGCATGTCACCCTAAAATCGATTGGTGATGCGGTAATTACTACCGATGCAAAAGGTTATATTAACTGGCTCAATCCAGCCGCAGAACGTATGACAGGATGGCTTGCCAGCGAGGCACAAAACCGACCGCTGACGCAAGTTTTTCATATCATCAATGAAGAGACCCGCAAACCAGCAGCCAACCCTATCACCACCTGTTTAGCGCAAGAAAAAATAGTTGGTTTAGCCTACAAGACGGTTCTGATTTCACGCAATGGTAGCGAATTTGGCATTGAAGATTCTGCCGCTCCTATCCGTAATGAGCGAGGTGAAATTCTCGGTGTTGTGCTGGTATTCCACGACGTGACAGAGCAACGCCGCTTATCGGGTGAAATGAGTTTTAGAGCTAGCCATGACGTGCTTACAGGCTTGGTCAACCGGATAGAGTTTGAGGTCAGATTACAAAAATTATTAGACTCAGCACGCGCAGATCATAGCCAGCATGCTTTGCTATACATTGACCTTGATCAGTTCAAATTGGTAAATGACGCATGCGGCCATGCAGTAGGCGATCAATTACTACAACAGGTATCTAAATTATTGTCAGAAACAGCGCGCACGCGGGATACCCTTGCCAGACTAGGAGGTGACGAATTTGCGATCCTGCTAGAACAATGCTCAACCGATCAGGCACAACGAGTGGCGCAGCAAATATGTGACCGGATGGATGATTTCCGTTTTATGCATGATGGTAGACGTTTCCGTATCGGTGCGAGTATCGGACTGGTGCCGGTGGACGATCGCTGGTCATTGACCGAAGCCATTATGCAAGCAGCCGATACCTCTTGTTATGCCGCAAAAGAAGCTGGTCGCAACAGAGTGCATGCTTGGTTTGACACTGATCTTGCAATGCGTGCCCGTCATGGTGAGATGCAATGGACTACCCGTATTGAACAAGCGCTTGATGAAGATCGTTTTGTGCTCTACGCCCAAAAAATTATTGCACTGAACGATCAATCACCCGGTTTGCATGCAGAGGTATTACTGAGAATGCGTGATTTTGATGGTTCATTGATAGGCCCGGGTGCTTTTTTACCCGCCGCAGAGCGTTTCAATCTGGCATCTCGTATCGACAAGTGGGTTCTTAAACAAACCATTACCTGGATGAGAAGCTTAGACTCTATCGACCATATCGCAAAAATCAGCGTTAATCTCTCAGGACAATCAGTCGGTGACAGAGCATTTCATCGATGGGCTATTGATGTACTTGCCAATGCCGGGTCGGCGATTTGCGCACGATTATGTTTAGAAATTACAGAGACCGCAGCAGTCACCAATCTGGCTGATGCCGCTTTATTTATTGAACAAATTCATGACATTGGAGTACGGGTTGCATTAGATGATTTTGGCGCTGGAGCCTCATCATTTGGCTATCTGAAGAAAATGTCTGTCGATTATTTAAAAATCGACGGTCAATTTGTGATGGATATTGTGACCGATCCTCTGGACGAAGCAGCGGTGAAATGTTTTGCCGATGTTGCGAAGGTGATCGGTGTCAAAACCGTCGCTGAGTTTGTTGATCATCCCGATGTACTTGCGCGATTATGCGAAATTGGAATCGATTTTGCACAAGGCTTTTTACTTCATAAGCCTGCGCCAATTGATGAACTGGAATTTATCAATATCATTTAAAAGTCAAAAAAATAGCCGGCTAATTTGCAGACTATTTTTTGATTTTACAAACTAAATTAATACGAGCGGGAGCTGCAAAGTACCTGGACGGTTTAGTACAAGTCTTACAAATAAATATCCCGCTTGATCTGTTGCATCTGCTGGGTATATCTAAAATTCCAGCTACGTAACTCATCCATTCTAAACGCTGTTTTTTGTAAAAAGTCGCGCAACTCTTGTCGCTCACGCTCGCGTTTGCGATCGTTGTTGGCAGTGTCATTATTCACAACCCGGTTTTTGTCATCCTGATCGCGGCGGATGTCCCGTTCGATGCGATCCAGTCTGCGTGCAGCATCCACCCTACGGTCGTTTAAAGATGCTAAATCATTGTCGACATTGGCAAGTTTTCTGGCGAGGTCTTCATAATCTTGCCCACTGGTCCAGGCGCGGCGTACTCGATTTTGCATACTAGCCTGACAAACTTCAAATGCCATGCGGTTATTGCCACGGCCAAAGTTAAAGGCATTGTCAGGGCTGCAGTAATTCGCGTTTTGGGTAGTCCATGCCTGATTATAAGTATCGCGGGTTTGGGCAATCACAAAGACATTATTGGCTCTGGCGCTGCTCATACGTTCTTCAATTTGATTGGGTTTACCAAAGCCATCGGTGTTGCCGGCATCGCGCCAATATTGAATCAGTCTTTGCTCCCACTGCTGCACATACTCTGCTTCAGAAAACTTCAGGCCACGGGGTTTGGCGTCAGCACGACGCGTATGCACATCACGTCCTTCGGTCGCATCGCTCCAGCCTAATCTGCGCCAGTACTCAATAATCTCTTTATTCCAGGCTTCTTTATAAGCGTCTTCGCGGACAAATAATCCGCTTACTAATGCCGCCTGCGCGCGTTTTTTTAACTCAGTATCGGGTACTCCGTCATGCGCATCTTGAAAACCAATCTGCGTCCAATACGCATAATTACCATTAGCCCAACCTTGCTGATAGCTGCTTTGATTGAAGCCAATCTGCTGACCGCTGGCGGCACGATTTTGCTCTTCTTTAGCGGTACGACCGGCTTTACCATCCAGATCACCCAGGCCATACCAATAGTCGGCGTTACCTTTGACCCAGCCTTGCTGATACGCGGTTTTGTTGAGGGGCGTTTTATTACTCGTGATTTTTTCTGACACCACTTGGGTATCGAAGTAGCTGATCGCCTGCCCGCTGCGACCATCGTTACTACCCAACTCAGTCCAAAAATGCTGATTGCCCTGCTCCCAGCCAAGCTGATAATTGCTGGCAGATTCTGCCTTGATTTTGTCGCTATCGACGACAGAGCAGAATTTGCGGCGCTCTTCAAAGCGCGGATCAAATCCTTGCGCACCATCTTTGTTACCGATGAAATTCCAATCGCCGGTTTTGCAATCATGCATTTGGCTGATCGTCGTCTGGCACGCTGCCAGCGGCAAAATCAGGAGGAGTGAGAGGACAGCCTTGCGACAAAGTGTGAGCATAGAAATTTGTAATTAATTGTAAGAATGTGACTTCAACGCTTGTAACACCTATTTTGTTGACCGTGCTGTCAAAATCATCTACTGCTGACAGGGCGAATGAACACGGATTCAATATACTCCCCATTATTTTTTAATGAAACAGCCGATTATCCATATAATACAAGGATAACTAAAATATACTTATCACCAGTATCTATTTTAACAATATCAATCTTTGTGGCGTGACCAACATTAGAGCGCTCAGTAATTTACTGGAAACACCTTTCCCTCATCAGCAAGCCAAGCGAAGTCCGGTCAGAGATATTTGCGCAGAAAAACCTAGGCAGAAAACCCCCTTCGCGCTCTGTTGTAAAAATCATCCTGTCAAAACAAAAGTTTGTTTTATAGAAAGTATTCTGCCTATAATCCATTTTCATTTTTCCTGGACAAAACGATATGGCACGCTTATTTAAGTGGTTAGGACGAGGGGTCTTATTCTTGCTATTACTGCTCGTGATTGGCTTTGTACACGTCTGGTATTTCAAGCCGTTAAAAATCGATTGGTTTTATGGGCGCGTGATGGCGAGCTTCGCATTGCAGCAGCCGGAGATGTTATCGAGTATGCGGATTTTGCCGGACCGGATGGATTTTTATAGCGACAAGTTAAGCGATGCTTCGCCAGCCGCTGAGCAAAAAATGGCCGATATGGTGAAAGCCGATCTAGAGACTTTGCACCGTTATCAGCGCGACTCATTTGATCGCGACGGCCAATTGTCTTATGACACGATGGACTATTTTTTGCGCATGCAAGATGAGGGTGATCGCTATCGTGATCTGAGTTTCCCCGTGAACCAGATGTTTGGCGTGCAATCAAGCTTGCCTAACTTTATGACCGAAGTACATCAGGTTAACTCAGTAGCAGAAGCTAAAAGTTATATCGCTCGTCTGAAAAAATTCCCCGTTAAATTTGATCAGGTGCTGGAAGATTTGCGCCTCAGGGACAGCAAAAATATTATTCCGCCCCAATTTATGGTGGAAAAAGTACTGACACAAATGCAGGGCTTTATCGCCAAACCAGCCAAACAAAATCCGTTGTACACCAACTTTAAAGAGAAGCTGGATAAAATCCCCGCAGATAAAATCGATGCCAGCTCACGTAGTGATTTGCTAGCGCAAGTCGATGCGTCGATTACACAGCAGGTATATCCCTCTTATCAAAAATTAATCAGCTATTTCACCGCGCTGCAACCAAAAGCACAAGGCAATTTTGGCGCATGGCATATGCCTGATGGCGATGCCTACTACGCCTGGTGTGTGCGCATGCATACGACGACTGACATGACGCCGCAACAGGTGCATGACTTAGGTCTGGCAGAAGTCGCCCGGATCACCCAAGAAATGGACGCCATCTTAAAAAGTAAAGGCTTGGCAGACGGTAGCATCGGTGTCCGTGTTTTAAAATTATCGCAAGACCCTGAGCAGTTGTATCCTAATACGCCAGAGGGCAAACAAGCCATGCTCAAAGGCTATCAGGCAATTTTAGACGAGGTGAATAAAGGGCTCGGCAGCGCGTTTGATGTCCGTCCAAAGTTAGGGGTAGAAGTCAAAGCAGTACCGCAATTTGCCGAGGCTACCGCACCTGGCGCGTATTACAGCGAAGGTGCTTTTGATGGGTCTCGTCCCGGGATTTTTTACGCCAATATGCGTGATACCAAAGAAAATCCTAAGTTCACGATGCGCACCCTCGCCTATCATGAAGGCATACCTGGCCATCACTTCCAGATATCGATTGCGCAAGAATTAAAAGACGTGCCGTTTTTCCGCCAAGTATTACCCTTTACCGCCTATGCAGAGGGCTGGGCATTGTATTCAGAACGCCTGGCTTGGGAAATGGGATTTGAAAAAGATCCTATGGATAACCTGGGTCGCCTGCGCGACGAAATGATGCGTGCCGTACGTCTGGTCGTTGACAGCGGCATCCACTACAAACACTGGACACGCGAACAAGCCATAGACTACATGGCTGACAATACTGGCATGGCCTTGACCGATGTCACCACCGAGATCGAACGCTATATGGTCGATCCGGGACAAGCATTAGCCTACAAAGTCGGCATGCTGAAAATCCTCGCCTTGCGTGAAAAGGCGAAGTTGGCACTTGGCGATAAATTCGATTTAAAGCAATTCCATAACGAGGTATTGACCCACGGCGCTTTGCCTTTGGTTGTGCTGGAGCGAGTGATTGATGATTGGATTGCCAAGCGACAAAAAGCTTAAGTCTGGACTAGATAGAAAAATTACTCCCCATATGTATATTTAAGTTGTCCATATAATCATTGGACAACAGAGTATATTTATAAAAATATTGGGGGAGTATATTGTGTTAATGACAGATTCATTAATACAAATGATGGCCGCTAATGGTCTGTCGCATCGCTTAATTTTGAATTTTCAGCAGATCGATTTCAAATAATTTCGGCCACAATTTTCCAGTGACAAACAGGCGATGGCGCTTACTGTCATAAGCAATACCATTGAGTACCGCATCAGCGGAATTGCTAACGCGTTCGCCAGGTGGCAGCAAGCCTTTCAGATTGATCCAGCCGACGACATGGCCTGTTGCCGGATCAATTCGGGCAATCACATCGGTGCCCCAGATATTGGCGAATAGCTCGCCTTCCACCCACTCAAGCTCGTTTAGTCTATCTACGGCGATACCATCGGCCATCACATAAATCCTGCGTTCCTCTTTTAATGTGACTGGATTAAGGATGCGGATAAAAGGTGTGCCGTCGCTCATATATACATGGCGTGTATCGCTGGTCAGACCCCATCCTTCGCCCGTGTAAGTAAAGCGTTTTTTTAAGTTAAAGGTTTTAGCGTCGAAGATAAAGCCGACTTGCGACTTCCAGGTCAAACTAATAATTTTCCCATCGATTTCGGTCGATCCTTCGCCAAAAAATTCTGGACTCAAATCTTTCTGCTGTAAGATTTTACCGCTCACAAGATCAACTTTTCTTAGCGATGAGTGCCCAGCTAATCCGGTACTTTCATACAAAAAATCGTCTTTATAAAACAAGCCTTCAGTAAAAGCGGATGGATCGTGCGGGTAAGTATTTTTGACGATGTAGCCATAGACAGGGATGGCAGCATGCGCCATATTCGCTGCTAATAAAGCGCTCGCTAACAGACATTTCAGAAAATTTTTAAACATGGATTCCTTTGCTCGGTTGGCTTCGCACATGAGGACTGAAGAGAAAGCCATCGACTACATTTTAAGACAGGTGTAACTTGCTGCGACTAGATTGTTGACCAGAACAATACACGCGTACGACGACAGAACGCAAGACACCTTCAACAGTTTTAATTGGTTTTACGACTATGCTTTTACGACTATTCTCATAAAAAGGCAATATGATACCGCTAACATCAAGCCCGAATACTCCTTAAAATACATGCTTGATCCTATTAATATCCCAAGTAATTTCTTTATTCAGCTACCAACTATTCTGTGAAAAAAAATCTTTATCAATTGACTGCGGCAGCATTGTTGTTCGCATCCACAAGCTCACCTACATTTTCCGCAACCAGTGTGACGGACGATCTAGGGACGACGATTACTCTGGCGCGTCCGGCGCAAAAAATCATCAGCTTGTCGCCTCATGTGACCGAGTTAGTGTTTGCTGCCGGTGCAGGTGATCATCTGATTGGCACCGTTAAATACAGCGACTACCCTGAAGCGGCAAAAGCCATCCCGCGAGTTGGCGACAATCGTCAACTCGATATCGAGCGCATTATTGCGATGAAGCCCGATTTGCTGGTGGTGTGGATGCATGGCGCTTTTGAGCGTCAGTTAGAACCGCTGCGCAAATCAGGCATACCATATTATTTTAGTGATCCGCATAAGCTGGAAGATGTTCCCGCCACCTTGCTCAAGTTGGGTACGTTATTTGGGACTGAAAAGCAGGCTCAGATAGCGGCAGCGGACTTTAGCCAGCAGCTCAACCAGCTTGTCGCACGCTATCAGAGCAAACCAAAGGTCAGAACGTTTTATCAGGTCTGGAGTAAACCTATCTACACACTCAATGACAAGAATATCGTCAGTGATGCGATCAGGATTTGTGGTGGCGAGAATATTTTCGGACACTTGTCTGCTGCTGCGCCAGTAGTGGGACTGGAGTCAGTGATACAAGAAAACCCCGAGGTGATTTTGACAGGTGACAGCAAACTGCAAGCTACCAGCGGACTAGAGCAATGGAAAGATATTAAAAACTTATTAGCAGTCAAAAACAATAATCTGATTGTGGTCGATGGCGATTTATTAAACCGTGCCGGACCAAGAATTATTGAAGGTGCCAAAGCGGTATGTGAAGCATTAGATCAGGCACGCAGCCGACGTGACACTAAGATTGACAGCAAGCTTGACACTAAGACTGATACGAAGTTAGCCCCAATCAAGTCATCGGTAACACCATGACGATGAGCAAATCTCCCTACCAGCGTATAGCCTGTTTATCCACCGAGGCAGTAGAAACCTTATACGCGCTTGGCGCAGAAGAGTTGATCGTCGGGATTTCTGGCTATACCACCCGTCCTGCCAGAGCCAGACAAGAGAAGCCAAAAATTAGCGGATTCTCTTCTGCCAAAATAGATCGCATTCTGGCGGTGCAGCCAGATCTGGTGATTGCGTATTCCAATATGCAAGCGGATATTTGCCGTGACCTGATTGCCGCGGGGATTGAGGTGCACGTCTTTAATCAACATACGGTTGCGGGGATTTTACGCATGATAACGGCGCTCGCCAGTCTGGTTGATAAGCAACAGCAAGGTGCAGAATTGATCGCTTATTTGCAAACAAAGACAGAACATATTCAACAGCAAGCCGCGCAATGGACGCGCAGACCCAAGGTCTATTTTGAAGAATGGAATGAGCCTTTGATGTCCGGTATAGGCTGGGTTTCAGAACTGATCCAGATCGCTGGTGGTGACGATATCTTTGCTGAGTTAGCGCAACATCACAGCGCCAAACAACGCATCATTACTGACCCCGGCGAGGTAGTGCGACGCGTGCCAGATATCATCATGGGATCGTGGTGCGGTAAAAAATTCAGACCAGAAACCGTGACAGAACGCGACGGTTGGCAGCAGATTCCGGCGGTACAAAATGGCTTAGTAGTAGAGATAAAATCGGCCGATATATTGTCGCCAGGACCGTCAGCGATTTTGTATGGTTTACCGCAGTTGCATGCTTTAATTTCTCGCTGGCAAGACATTTGACTCACTGCATCGTCAGTCAATAATAAGCAAAATCCCGCTTGGGATTTGCTTGAGCAAATGTCTATGTCCTTACATTTTCAACAATCCACCTTAACTTCGTTTTTATTTCGCTTCAACGCCATGCCCACAGAACGCGGTGCTGTCTGCACAAAACCAAATTGCGCATACAACTCTTGTGCTTTGCCGTCAGCAATTAAGCTGATGTAAGCACTGTCAGGCGCATTTATTTCTAGATAGGCGACAATCCCCTGCATGATGCGCTTACCTAAACCTTTGCCTTGATGCAAGGGAAGTACGGCGATATCAACCACCTGATAAAAACAACCTCCATCGCCAATGACACGCCCCATACCAACGGCCTGATCGTTGAGCATAATTTGGATCGCAAACAAGCTATTCGGCAAACCTCTGCTGGCGGCCTCGGTCGTTTTTCCGCTTAAGCCTGCACCTGATCGCAAAGCTTGATAGACCTCAATCGAAGGGATCAGATTACTGATCGAATACGCGCTTGCGTGCTGATCAAGCTGATTTGTTTTGTTCATGGCGTTAAATACTCTCTCAAAATGAAGGGCATTAAACTATACAGACAAGCCTGAAGCATATAAAAATCAATATACTCCCCGATATATTTTAAGTTTTACGCTCATTGACCAGTGAATGATTGGACGTCTAATATATACTAAGCCCAGTATATTATTATCTCTCATAAGACATCCTATGAAAATCACCACTTTAATGGTGCAAGGCACCACCTCAGACGCGGGTAAAAGCACCGTAGTCGCCGCCTTATGTCGTCTGCTCAAACGACAAGGTGTGTCGGTCGTGCCGTTGAAGCCGCAGAACATGGCATTGAATAGTGCCGTGACAATCGACGGTGGCGAGATCGGCCGGGCGCAGGCATTGCAAGCGATCGCCGCTGGCTTGCCCGCACATACGGACATGAACCCTGTCTTGCTCAAGCCCTCTTCCGACACCGGAGCACAAATTATCATCCACGGCAAAGTACGCACCGACATGAATGCGCGTGATTACGATCAGTATAAAACCGTCGCCATGCAAGCCGTGCTGGAATCCTATGGCCGGCTGCAACAACAATACGACAGCATCATTGTGGAAGGCGCAGGCAGTCCGGCGGAAATCAATTTACGCGCGCGTGATATCGCCAATATGGGGTTTGCTGAGGCAGTTGATTGTCCTGTGATTCTGGTGGCGGATATTGATCGTGGCGGCGTGTTCGCCCACTTCCTCGGCACGCTGGCCTGTTTGTCAGAGTCAGAGCAAAACCGTATCGTTGGCTTTGTGATTAATCGTTTTCGCGGCGATATCAGTCTGTTGGAACCGGGCTTGACATGGCTGGAAGAAAAAACCGGCAAGCCGGTGCTGGCAGTGCTGCCGTATTTGCACGGACTAATGCTGGATGCGGAAGATGCGATCCAGTCTAGCCAGCAAGGTGCAGGCAAATTACGCATTATCGTACCGGCGATACCGCGTATTTCTAACCATACCGATTTTGATGCACTGCGCGCGCATCCCGAGGTTGATTTGCAATTTATCGGCCCCGGCATGGCGATCCCGCCTGCCGATCTGATTATTCTGCCAGGCAGTAAAAATACCCGCGCTGATCTGGCTTTTTTGCTAGAGCAAGGCTGGCAGCCTGTGTTGGAAAAACACTTGCGCTATGGAGGCAAAATTATCGGCATTTGCGGCGGTTATCAAATGTTAGGTCATGTCGTCAGCGATCCGCATGGGGTAGAAGGCATCTCTGGGGATTCTGACGGTTTAGGCCTGCTCGATATCAGCACCGAACTGACCAAAGACAAACGTCTGCAACAAGTTACCGGTCGCTGCTTGTTTGGTAACCAGAATGGAAATTCGATTGAAAACCAGGCAGCCAAAGTCAGCGGTTATGAAATCCATATGGGCATCACCTACGCCAGCAATGATACCCAGCCGGTGTTCGTATTAGATAACGACAGCGCAGAATTAGAGGGCAGCCGCTCACCAGATGATCAGATTCTGGGTTCTTATCTGCACGGCTTATTCGATCACCCAGAAGCTTGCGCTGCATTACTTGCGTGGGCAGGATTAAAGACCGAAGTCACAGTCGATCTGGCGGCATTGCGGGAGCAAAGCATTGACCGCGTAGCGGATGCCTGCATGCCGTTGTTAGCAGCCTTGCAGGAACTTTAAAACGAAGTCAATTTTATCGCCCTCCGCTTAACACTAAATTCAACTTCCGTCTCCGTCTTGTAGCAGATGGAACTTTTTATCTGCTGCATTGTCATATTTGCTTACATGTTTTAAGATGAAATTTTGTCATTGCAATACATTGCGATAATCCAGCACTCAGACGCTGTTCTAAAGCCTGAAGCGATGGCAAGACCATTAGATTTGCGCACCACCAAATAAGATAATTATTCAACCGGGATTTTTCATTAGGCAATGGAAATCTCGGTTTAACTCACTAGCGATCATCATGTCATTTAACCTCCTTCCATTCCGCCTTGCCTTATTGCCATTAGCAATTTTCATCGCGTTTAATCCGGTAGCTCAAGCGCAGCAATCAACTCCGGTGCAGGCCGACCCGCAAAAAACACAAACTCCAGCGCCAGCACCAAACACTGCGCCTGCAAATAAAGAACAAATCCAAAAGGTCGAAGTCAGCGGCGCCAAAGGTTACGACGAGCGTCGCCAGGATACCGCAACCAAAATCGTGGTGACACAGGAGGACATTATTCGCTACGGCGATTCAACAATAGCTGATGTGTTGAAGCGTCTTCCCGGTATTACGATCGGTGGAGTGCAAGGACGTGGTGGAGATATCCGCATGCGTGGTCTGGGTTCCGGTTATACCCAAATTTTGCTCAATGGCGAGCCTAGCCCCCCGGGATTTTCTTTAGATTCACTCTCACCCGACCTGATCGAGCGGATAGAAATTATCCGTGCCGCCACTGCCGAGTACAGCACACAAGCCATTGCAGGTGCGATCAATATCGTATTAAAGCGCACTGTACAAACGTCACAGAGTGAACTCAAAATTGGCGGGCAAGAGGATGGGGGCAAGTACGGTGTCAACGCCAACTGGCAAGTGTCAGATAAAGCTGGAAAAATGTCCTACTCGATTTCAGGTTCGCTGAATCATGGTCAATACGAGCGTCCGTCACGTATGGATGAAGTTGGTACCGATGCGAATGGTAATGTAAATTTACGGCGCAGTACTTCCATCGACAACTGGGGCACTTTCAGCGGCATCGGCTTGTCGCCAAGGGTTAATTTTAATTTAGACAATGGCGATACCGTAACGACTCAGAGCTTTGTCAACGCGAACCGTTTTTCCGGCAATAGTACCGATAGCTCGGTGACGAGTTTAGGCGCATTGCCGAATTACGTCAGTGATCGAACTCAGATCCAATCTGAGTTCGCGATGCTTAGAACCAATCTGAACTGGATACACAAAATGGCGGATAGTGCCAAGCTGGATTTTAAGCTTGGCTTTAACTATAACAAGCGTAGTTCGGATGTGAACACGCAAGGCTATGACATCAATCAGTCAGAAATACTAGATAGAAAAAATCAAACCAGCGCAAGCGACAAAGGTTTGACTTGGGGCGGTAAATATACGGCGCCTTTTATGACTGATCATGCCTTAGCTATTGGCTGGGATGGTGCCTATAGCAAACGCAACGAAGCTCGGACGATACATGACATCACTACCAATGGAGTGACGCCACTTAACTTGAATGAAGTATTTGATGCCAGCGTTAACCGCATCGCCGTATTTGCGCAAGATGAGTGGAATGTCACCAAACGCTGGTCAGTCTATGCCGGTCTGCGCTGGGAAGGGATCGATACCAAGAGCACGGGCAATTCCTATGCCGAAGTCAATAACCGTTCCAGCGTTTTTAGCCCGATTCTGCAAACATTATGGAAACTGCCTGACAGCAAAAATGACCAGGTACGCCTTGGTCTGACACGCACTTATAAAGCGCCGGATACCAGCAGTCTGATTCCGCGCCGTTATATTTCAGAAAACAATAGTCCAACCAGTCCTGATAGCATCGGCAACCCCAATCTAAAACCAGAATTGGCATGGGGACTGGATGCAGCATTTGAACATTATCTGCCCGAGGGTGGCTTGATGAGTGTGAGTGTGTTTATGCGCAGAATTGACGACATCACCCGCACCCAATTATCTAACGTCAACGGTATCTGGACCAATATGCCTATCAATGATGGGCAAGCTACTACCCGTGGCATTGAGATGGAAGCCAAGTTCCCATTGCGTTCAGTGATGAAGGACGCGCCTGCAATCGACTTCCGTTCCAACCTATCGTTTAACTGGTCCAATCTTGAAACAGTACCTGGTCCAAATAATCGTCTCGATTCGCAAACACCGATCAGCGCCAACGTCGGCTTAGATTACAAGCTGGATAAAATACCGCTGACCATCGGCGGCAATCTGAGTTTTCAAGACGGCGGTCCAGTACGTTTGTCTGCCAATAAAACCAGCTACTCAGTACCAAAGCGCGGTTTAGATTTATACGGATTATGGAAATTTAATCCAAAAACCAACCTGCGCGTCTCACTGGCAAATGCGCTACATCAAGACAATATTAATGCTTCAAGTTACGCAGACACCTTTGGTTCTTTGACACAAACTACGACGACACCGACAACGGTAGCAGTGCGTGCTTTGTTGGAAATGAAGATGTGAAATAGATATGGGCTACACATTTTAATAACTTAGCGCTGGCAAGATATTTCGATAGGATGTCTTGTCATTTAGTCAGCGTAGGGTGCATTCCACGCACCACATTGAAAAAATACTCCTAATGGGTATATATTAGATGTCCTTGTATTACTTGATTCAGAGCGAAATTTCAATAATTAATATGGGGAGTATATGCATAAGTGCAAGTATTCTGAGGTGAGCATACTTGGGTTTTGTCGCTGTTGCGGTGCGTTAAACGTACCCTGCATGTATTGAAAATGCGAAAATCATACTGCCTTTTTCGCACATTTATTTTGCTGACCCCAGTCCGCTAAGTCTATTTAAGACCCAGTTACATCCAGTCGTTTCTCGCCAAACACAAACGAGCCAGATTGGATTTTCCCGTTCTTTACTTCATAAATAGCGACCAGCCTGATCGTGCCTGTGCCCTCTGGAAAAGTACGTGTCACTTCTTCATGATCGATCACTATATTTTCCATCACCGTGCGGTTTAGCAGTTTGGCGTGCAAATTGGGTTCTTGAAATCGGATGGTGGCGCGCGCTTTGATTTCTGCTTTGTCACTGGCGACCAAGGTCGCAGGATGTTCAAATTGTTTGCCGTCATCTGCATAGGTTGCTACCCAGGCATCCAGGTCGCGGGCGTTATAGGCATCTAATTGTTGCTGTACTACGGCTTCGGGTGATGGGGTATTTGTCATTACTTTTCCTTATCGGTTTTTTGCTGCATTAGCTTGTTGCGAAAATACCTGGCTTGTCGAATAAATTTGATTTGTTCCGTCAATTTCCAGGCTATCTGGATTAGTGCTTTATGTCACCACTACGATCATAGATAATGCAATGACGCAATTCGCCTTTTGAGAAATGTACCTATGAACATGAACGACCCTATCCCGTTATTGGGTTTTAGTACCACCGCATTGGAGTTGATTTCCTTTGTGTTGTCGGTGCTGACTGTTGCATTGAATATCAAGCAAATTCATTGGGCATGGTTGTTTTCTGTTCTGGCTTCTGGATTATATGGCCTGGTCTTTTTTGACGCTAAATTGTATGGCGATATGGGTTTGCAGCTGGTATTTATTCTTGTGTCTTTGTGGGGGTGGTGGCTATGGTTACGCGGTAGTTCGGCAGGCGATACGTCGACGACTTTGGTCGTATCTGGGCTATCGTCAATGCAGCGTATGTGGTCGATCTTGGCGTGGCTGATCGGCTTCGTTGTATTAGCGTGGTTTTTAAAATCATTTACTGATACCGATGTGCCGTATGCCGATGGCTTTTTGACGGCGGGTAGTCTATTAGGGCAGCTGCTGTTGTCACGTAAAAAGAGAGAGAATTGGCACGTCTGGATCATCGTCGATATTTTGTATGTCGGCCTTTACGTGCATAAGGGGTTGATGTTGACTGCGATTTTGTATTCTATTTTTGTAGTGATGGCGGTCGCTGGCTTACGCGCTTGGAGTAAAAAATAATGACGAGTCAGACGGACAAAAATTCAATCAATCGAGTTGCGATATTAGGCGCCGAGTCTTCGGGTAAATCAGCGCTTGCTGAGGCATTGGCGGCGCATTACAAAACGGTATGGGTTCCAGAATATTTACGCGAGTTTGTCGAGACGCAGCAACGCGTGCCGAAAGAAGCAGAACAAATTCTGATCGCTCGTACTCAGGTCGAGCGCGAGAATAAACTCGCTCAACAAGCCCATCAGTGGTTATTTTGCGATACCTCGCCGCTGATGACCGCCTTATATAGTCGCCATTATTTTGGTGAAGCTGACGCTGATCTGGCCACTTTAGAAGCGCAGCATCAATATGATTTTACGATAGTGACTGCACCGGATTTTCCGTGGACTGCCGATGGCTTGCAGCGCGAATCAGCGGTAGTAAGGCAGCGAGTGCATGAAGAATTGCTGGACTTATTGGATGAGCGGGAAATGCCGTTCTTGCTGGTAGGCGGGAGTTTGAAAGAACGGGTAGAACAAGTCAGTTTCGCGTTGTCATTCCTGATGAGTTGATAGTTGAAAAGTGTATCCGTCATCAATTCAAATCTAAATGGAAAATATCGGTTGAAAAAAAGAGCGACTCATTTAAAAATGAGCCGCTCTTTTTTATTTTAAACAGCTTGTATGCTGTATTTAAAATCAAATTTTAAAAATCAAATTGTGCAGATACTTTATACGTTCTTGGTGCGCCTGGCAGTAAGTAGCCACCTAAGGATTGCGTCACGTCGCGCCAGTAAAATTTATCGGCGACGTTGTCGACATTGAACCGTAAAGTCGTCACGACAGTAGCCACTTTGGTGACATAACGCGCACCCAGGTTGAACACTTGATAGCCTGGAACGATGACGCTGTTATCCGGTTGAAACGCCTTGTTACCAGAATAATTCCAACTGCCGTTGATGTTGAGTCCAGATATGCTGGCAATAGCATAGTCTGCATACACCACAGATTTTAACTCTGGTACATTGGTGACACGCTTATCATCTAATCCTGCAATGCCGGTATCGTATTGGTGCGCCGCCAATGCAGTGACGCTGGCACCTAACGTCAAGGCTGGAGTGATACGACCTTGGGCGGATACTTCCAGTCCATTATGGATTGCGTAGCCGTTGCTGACGTAGACATTATCCGAGTTGGTATATTCCAGCGATTTAGTGATGTGGAAGACGGCGGCAGTGATACTAATATCTTGTGCCACATCTGCTTTAAGACCAAATTCAACTTGCTTGGATTTACTCGGATTAAGCATCTGGTTGACGTTGTTGGTACCGAACGGGGCGATGCCGCCATGCTCTAAACCTTCTGTGTACGATCCGTACAGCGTCCAGGATTTTTGTGGTTTAAAAAGTAGCGCAACGCTTGGCAATTCGTAGTTACGATCGTAACCCGGCGCATCGATTTGCTGACGCTTGATCGCAACGTGACGTATACCGATATCCAGTTTGACAGTATCGGTCAGATCAATAATATCCTGCGCAAACAGGGACCATTCTTTATCCGTTCTGCGCAACAGAACCGGGCCGGTTGTGTTGGTCGATTGCGGTACGACGACAGGTTGAAATACATTGCTAGTGCCCACTAAATCGTAGACATAGTCACCAAAGCGATCACGGCGCTGGAAGGTCGAGAATCCCACTGCGACTGTGTTTTGCAAACCGCCTAACCGGAATTTGCCATTTAAAATTCCCTGCGTTGCCACTGGCGATTTTGATTCTCCTACGCTTTGATAGTCATAGACATCGTAGTCACCATTCGCGCAATAACCTGGGAATAAGTTTGCGGACGAACAGCCGTAAGGGAAGGCGGTGTAATCATCGCGTTTGAATTCATGACGGTTGGCTGAGAACGAGGCGCGCCAGTCGTCATTGAATTGATATTCGAAACGTAAGCCGATATTGCTGTCGCGGGTGCTGACAGGCTTCGCCCAAGGTTGATTGTTCAGCATTGTGTCTGCGCTGACATTGCGAGGCAGATCTATTCCATTAAATAGTTGAAATCCAGGGACAGTTAACTGGGATTTTTTCTGATAATCCATATCTAGCTGCAATAGTGCTTTTGGCGTGATATGCCAGTCAAAAGCACCAGAGATAAATTGTCGGTCTCCGTCTGCACCTTTTACATAGGAGCGTAATTTTTCTGTCGCAGCATTAATACGATAACCAAATTGCTGATCATCGGATTGACCGCCTAAATCTAGCGAACCGTATAGCGTGCCGCGCTCACTGGCGGCGACCGTTACTGAACGTAATGGCGTAGTGGTTGGGCGCTTAGTCACGTAGTTCACAATGCCGCCGGGGGTGGCAAAGCCTGCCTGAAATCCGGCTAATCCTTTGAGTATTTCTATGCGCTCTTTATTTTCCAAAGGGATAGATGCATCGCCTGGAATGGCTAGCCCATCTTTGCGGTAACTGCTGGTGTTATCCAGCGCAAAACCACGGATAGAAAATTGTTCAGAGTAGCCAACCGCGTTGTAAGCGTCGTTGACACTGGCATCAAATTTCATCGCATCGCTGCTAGTGCGGATGCTTAAATCTTGTAATTGTTGTTGAGTAAAGACGGTAATCGATGCTGGCGTATCTGATAATTTTGCATCGGCAAAGCCGCCGATTTTTGCTACATCATTTTTATTGCTATCCGTTTTATTAGCGCGAATGACGACTTCTGGCAGCGCTTTATCTGCGCTCTGCGCATAGGCAGCAGAGATAGTAAAAGCCTGAGAAATTGCCAAGACCATCGTCAGCGGAATCAAGCGGCTTTGAACACCTGATAGCGAATGAGCTGATGACTTACGTGAAGTCGCTTGTGAAAGAAGTTGTGTAACGCGGATGGGTGGTGCGATTGTCATAGTTTGCTCATTTTTTATCGCAAGCGCGGGAGCAAACAAAGAGACTGATAGAGACTTTGCGCTTCCCTACGCTGGCATTATCCAGATCAGGTTCAAGGGTATTTCTCACCTGCAGACAAAAATAAAAACAAACTTTATCTTTGACGCAGGACCCCTAGCGAAGCGCATACTTTACCATAAACTGCGATTGGCCTATTTCTTTGGGCTCCTTTAGCCTTCTTTAGCAACTCTATTGGTAATTAAAACCTGGATTATTGGCGTCTGAAGGAGTGACGTATTCCCTCTGCAGAATACACCGCCAGCGCAGCCCAGATCGCCATAAATCCGATCAGTCTTTCGCCGCTAAATGGCTCATGATACAAAATGACGCCCAATATCAGTTGGATTGATGGCGCAATATATTGCAGCAATCCCAGCGTCGCCATAGGGATCAGGCGAGCACCGGCAGCAAACATCAGTAATGGAATTGCAGTGATGGGACCAGCTGCCAGCAGTAATAATTGAGTTGTGCCAGATCCACTGATGAAGGCATTATGACCTTGTACCGTTAAGTAAGTCAGATAAGCAAAAGCAAACGGGAACAGCAAAAAGGTCTCCAGTGACAAGCCTTCCAGCGCACCAAGTGCGGCTGTTTTACGCAATAAACCATACACGCCAAAGCTGATGGCGAGAGACAACCCAATGATGGGAGGATGACCGGTTTGCCAGGTCAGCCAGATCACGCCGCAGGCTGCCAAGCCTATGGCAAACCATTGTGCTGACCGCAAGCGCTCACGCAAGATAGCGTAACCGAGCAGGACATTGACCAGCGGCGTCATAAAATATCCCAAACTGGCATCGACGATATGATCGTTATTGATCGCCCAGATGTAGATCAGCCAATTTACTGACAACAGGGTCGCGCTGGCGACAAATCCGGCGATCAGTTTTGGCTGACGCAGCACATCGCGTACCCAAAACCATTGACTACGCCATGCCAGTACTACCATCAAAAATAGCAGTGACCATAACATGCGATGTAACAAAATTTCTAGTGCAGGTATCCCGTGCAGAGCTTTGAAATAAATGGGAAATAAGCCCCAGACGATATAAGCGGAAGCTGCGTAGAGTATGCCTTTGCGCATGGGAGGACAATCAAAAAATAGAATACGGGATTGGATGCCTTATTTTTAGAATGATATTGATGGCATCGGTGAGGGCGCATTATCGCAGCAATCGATTATTCGTGTTGCCTTGTGGGCACTTCATTCAATAGCTATGGTTAATAGCTATTGTTTTTTCTGAAGACTGTCCCATCTGATGGTATGAGTTGATTCCAGCTCGTACTTATGTTTGCTATCAAGCTGCATAGATTTTATCAAGATGGCAACGGTCTAAATAACCAGAGATAACACGGTACCGTTACTGTGTTTCCATTCAGAATTGCAGGTAATCAATGTCCTCCGCTTTACCACTAATGCTCGTATTATCCAGCATCGTAATCACGGTCGGACTGATTGCGTGGTTGCCTGATGTGCTGTTGAAGCGCGCTTTGCAAAAGCCATTCCCTGGTCACTACTCCAAAATACTGCGTAAAAATATCCCGGTGTATTCCAGAATGCCGGCGGAGCTGCAATTGCAGTTAAAGCGATTGATCAAACAGTTTTTATATCAAAAGAAATTTATTGCTTGCGATGATTTGCAGATAACGGATGAGATCAAGGTCACGATCGCGGCCAGAGCTTGCATGTTGCTCCTTAATCGTCCAAGCACCGTTTACCCAGCCTTAAAAACCATCTTGGTTTATCCCAGTGCTTTTATGAAGCCGCATATTCAAACGAGTCTGGGTGGTGTAGTCACTCACGCCAACCAAACATTGTCGGGAGAATCCTGGAGTGATGGCAGGGTGATCCTGGCATGGGATCATGTGCAGCGCAGTGATGGTACGCAAATCGCAGGGCACAATGTGGTCTTGCATGAGTTTGCGCATCAGCTCGATAGCGAAACCGGCAGCACTAACGGCGCACCTGCCTTGATGAGTAAGGCGCGTTATCAACGTTGGTCTAGTATCTTGTCCCAAGAGTTTGATGTATTGCAGCGCGCAGCGGAGCTAGGTGAAGAAACGGTGATGGATCATTATGGCGCGACCAATCCGGCAGAATTTTTTGCCGTCGGGACAGAGACGTTTTTTGAGAAAACCTGGGAAATGGCGAGACATCATCCCGCGCTGTTTGAGCAATTCCGTGCGTATTATCAGGTTGATCCACGCGACTGGAATTAATGGCTTAATTGTATGCTGGGTGTTGTGATCCGTTCTAGCTTTTGATTCGATCAAAAGGGCATATTTTTATATACTCCCCTTAATTTTTAATTAAAAAGCCGAATTGTCCAGATAATATGTGGACGATTAAAATATACACTACCTGAGTATATTTATTTTAATGTAATGTCAAGTAGGAGTAATATCCGCTTTCAACTCGCAAAGCTAGCAAAATGAGATCAGATTTGAATCTTATTTCAGTGTTGTTCTGGCAGTCGCCAGATGTTTGCAGAGCATCTCAGTGCCATCTAAAATTCTCGGCCCCGCACGATTCATCCAGTCACCTTTTACGGTAAATAAATTACCCTTGCTGACGGCATTGAGCGTGGTGAATTGCCGCCAGTCGGCGAAGACATCTTGCTGCTCGCCGCCAGTGGTAATAATCGCATCCGGGTTGGCAGCCAGCACTGCTTCGGTATTGACTGTGGGACTGATTTCTTTTAAGCCGCCAAATATGTTTTTACCACCGCACAAACGGATTGCTGCCGACACCAGATGCTGATCATTTAAGGTCATCAAAGGTTTGCGCCAGATTTGATAAAACACGCTGACGATTCTTTGTTTTTCTGCTGCGTTTGCAGTGCTGACTTGTGAACTGGGCGACAAGCCGGACGGTAAGCCGGGCTGATAAGTTTGGCGCAATTTTTCTAAACGAATTCTGAAACGTTGGGCGGCTGCATTGCCGGTCGCTTGCTTGTTAGTCAGAACTGCCAGACGTTCTATTGAACTGGCAATATCTTCAAAACTGCGTGGCTCGCTCTCGAATATCGGGATATGGGTATCGCGCAATTTACTAGCTAGGGTTTTGCCGTTGCCAGTACCCCAGACCACGATCAGGTCGGGTTTGAGCGCAATGATGCGTTCTACATCTAATGCGAATACATTGCCAATCGAAGGGATTTTTTTCGCAGCTTCCGGAAAGTCGCTGTATTCGCTGACGCCGACAATTTGGCTACCGGCACCGGCCTCAAACAACAACTCAGTCGCATGCGGCGCGAGGCTGATAACGCGCTGTGCTGGCTTCGCCAGCGTGACCACATGTTGTGCATCATCAGTCACGCTGATGGCGGCGTGCCCCACGACACTGTGCAAGCTGATCGCTGCCAGTGCCATGAAAGCAGTTAGTTTTTTGATGAGACAAAAGTGCTCTCTGCTTTTTGCAAGCTGTGTCATCAGACTTCCAGATTGTCGATCAGGCGGGTGTTGCCAAGCTTGGCGGCGGCGACTACCACCAGCTCCGCCTTCTGCGCAATATCGCCAGCAGACGGTGGTTGCAGGTCGGAACGCTTGCGTACAGAAATATAATCTGGCTTCCAATGACGATTTGCTAGTTTCGCCATGGCTTTCTTTTCCAGCTCAAAAATATCCAGATGCCCTGAACGGATTTCTTGCGCAACCTCATTCAGTGTCTGGTATAAAACAGGCGCTTCTGCGCGTTCAGCCTCGGACAAATAACCGTTGCGTGATGACAGTGCGAGTCCATCATCAGCGCGCCAGGTATCGGCTGCGATAATTTCAGTTGGTAAGGCAAACTGCTTTGCCATATTCCGGATGATCATTAATTGTTGGTAATCTTTTTTACCAAACACCGCAACACGGGGCTGGACGCAAGAAAATAATTTCAGTACAACAGTACTAACGCCGGTAAAAAAGCCAGGGCGGAATTCGCCCTCTAAGATATTCCCCAGATCGTCGGGTGGACGCACCCGGTATTCTTGTGGTTCTGGATAGAGGTCTTTTTCTGTCGGGGCGAACAATACATACACACCTTCCTTCTCCAGCTTTTCTACGTCAGCCTGAAAAGTACGCGGATATTTATCAAAATCTTCGTTCGGGCCAAACTGTAATCGATTGACGAAAATCGATGCCACAATCGGATCGCCATGTTTTTTTGCCAGGCGCATCAGGGACAAATGACCTTCATGCAAATTGCCCATCGTCGGTACAAACGCAGTCCGTAATTGACCACGTAGTTGATCGCGCAATTCTTCGATAGAGGAAATAATTTTCATGAGGATAAGAGTGAGTGAATGTGACGACTATGATTTGATTCTTAGCAAGGGTTTGCTGGCTTAGCGATTAATTAGGTGAGTGCGTTGGCAAATAAGCGAGTCTCACATAAATCGGTGCAAAAGCTTCTGCCTGAGTGATTTCTATTAAAGTTTCTTTTGCGAGTTCAAGCAAGGCAACAAAATTAACCACCAGAACTGGTGCACCTTTACTAGGATCAAATAGATCTGAAAACTCGATAAATTTAGCGGACTGCAATTTGCGTAAAATACCTGTCATGTGCTCACGTACAGATAGTTCTTCACGGCTGATTTTGTGGTGGGCGACAAGTGTTGCTCGTTTTAGCACGTCGGCCCAGGCTGCTTGTAAATCTTGCACGTCGACCTGCGGCCAATGCAATACCGTATTTTGCTCAACAAAGACTTGCGCATGCAAAAAATCACGTCCTAGCTGGGGAACCGCGTTGAGGTCGTAGGCAGCTAGTTTCATTTGCTCGTATTCCAGTAGACGACGCACTAATTCTGCACGCGGATCGCCTGCTTCGCCATCATCCAGACTTTTGGTGCTGGGCAAGAGCATGCGTGATTTGATTTCAATCAACATCGCTGCCATCAATAAATATTCTGCGGCCAGCTCCAGATTATGTTTGCGGATTTGCTCAACATAGTCCAGATATTGCAACGTGACTTGCGCCATCGGAATATCGAGAATATTGAAATTTTGCTTGCGGATCAGGTAGAGCAGCAAATCCAGCGGACCTTCAAACGCTTCTAAAAAAATTTCCAGCGCATCTGGCGGGATGTAGAGATCGTTGGGTAGTTTGAACAGCGGCTCGCCATATAGTTTGGCGAACGCCAGTCCATCAACAACGTTGGGCGTGCTGTCGCTACTGCCAACCAGAGGCAAATCTGTCGCTGACAAAGTAGTGCTGATTGCAATCACAGCAGTCTTGGCTTAGGCTTTGTTTTGGTACACGTAAGCTTGTTGATCGATATTGGACTCAATCGTGTCTTTTTGCGTCGCAAGATCAATCGGTGCTTTATCCCATAATAAAGCACGACCATCACGCTGGCTTTGCTCTAATTGCGGATTAGCTTTTTTCAGACTTTGAATAAACTGAGTTGCTTCGGATTGGTAAAGCTGAAATTGTTTGGTGAACTTCATAATGATCGCGATCAACAGGTAAAAGAACAATCGAAGCCGCATTTTACCCTGTAATGCAGCAGTAATTAAGAGGGATTTTCTTATTTGCGGCCACATTGACTAATGCATTAGTGACGTAGTAATGAGCGACAGAGTTTTGTCCGGACAATCTATGTTTTGGCATTATCTGAGACTAAAAGAATACTTTTACTTAAATACCTAAAAAATTAGGCATTTTTGAATATAGAGAGGGAACGTGCTCACAGTGGGTCTGTTGCCACCAGTAAGCGAGAGAAACTGGCGATGCTGGCGACCGCTGCAAAAACGGCTCCCAGACCAAGCGCATAGCTAGTACCGCTTTTATTTGATAAGGTAAAGCAAAATGCCACCAGTGCTGCACCCGAGGCTTGCCCCATCAGACGGGAGGTAGCAACAATACCACTAGCGCCACCAGCTCGGGATAAGGGCGCAGCTCCCATAATCGCCTTCAGATTAGGCGCTTGAAAAAATCCAAAACCGATACCGCACATAGCCATACGCCAGCCAATATCAAACACTGAGGGGTTCAGGGGCATGAGCACAAGAGACAACATACCAGCTGATAATGCAGCAAGACCAATGCCACCGAGTACTCCTGGTGAATAATGATCACTCAATCGTCCTGCAATAGGCGCCATCACAGCAACCAGTGCCGCCCAAGGCGTCATCAAAAAGCCCGTTTCTACTGGTGAACGCCCTAATACCGTCTCAAAATAAAAAGGCAGTGATACAAAGGCAAGACTTTGAGTGGTGAAGGTACAAATTGCCGTTAATACTGACAGTAAAAACAATGGACGGCGAAACAGATCAACCGGAAGCATCGGTGCCTGATGTCCATGCTGGCGACGCAATAATAAGGCAAAAAAGAAAATGGTAGCTATCATTTCGATCACGAGTATTTTAAAACTTTGAAGGTGAGCAGCTTCCCCGAACAGCAAAATTAACATACCAAATGCAGCAATGTTAAACAAGGCTGTCAGACTATCTATTTTGTGAGTGGCTCGACGGGTCAGAGGCAGGACTTTACGTCCCAGGAAAAAAGCGAATATACCGAGAGGCACGTTGATCGCAAATAACCAAGGCCAACACCAGACGGCCAGTATCAGAGAGGCGATTGTCGGTCCAACCGCAAATGCAACTGCGACCACCAAAGAGTTCAATCCAAAACCACGCCCTTGCAGACGAGTAGGAAAAATTGCTCTTAACATCGCAGTATTGACACCCATAATCGCGCTAGCGCCAACACCTTGAAATAAGCGCGCAATGACTAAGGATGTTAAAGACCAAGAGCATGCGCAGCCCAAAGATGCCAGCGTGAACAATACCAGCCCCGCGATGGAAACACGGCGATAACCTATCACCTCTCCCAAGGCCGCAAATGGCAACAGCGTAGCAACCATCGCCAATTGATATACATTGATAATCCAGACAGAGGCGGCAGGTGATGTATGTAACTGATCCGCAATCGCTGGCAGCGCAGTATTGGCGATAGCCGTATCAAGGGAGGCCATTCCGACACCAATTGCGAGAGACAACATAGCCAAGTTACGTTCGCGTGTCGGCAATCCATCACGATTTGCCAAGGCCTGATCGTGTTCAATACTATTTTGCTTAAGCATTCTTGGCCCAGATTAGCACTATTAGATTGGGAGGCGAGCTTATGTTGATTGCACGCGCATTGATAAGTCATCGATTGTATCGCTTGCGTAATTGCCCTGCATGGCGGACGAACTTCTAACAGGCGGCGAACTTGGATTTTAGAAAAACGATAATTAAGACTTACGCAATATTGTCCCGACAAGGGGTAGCGACGAAGACAATACTTTAGTCTAAGTACCAACACCCTAGGCTGCAACGCTTTAGGGTAGTTTTGCGTAAGTCCTGTTATTGTTTTTTATCTGGGAAAGAGGCTGAATTACTTCTACAGCCAATGTGATTTGTATAAACCGTTTTGAATCCTCGTTGATTGATTCAAAAAGACAATTTAAAAACAATAAAGACCGCGTTGAGCGGCCTTTATTAAACACATTTTATTACTTCAAGTTAAGTAATGATGATCTACTCAATCTCCAACTTGTTTAACTCTGGCGTCCCCAAGGGGATTCGAACCCCTGTACTCACCGTGAAAGGGTGATGTCCTAGGCCTCTAGACGATGGGGACAGTGATCTGTCCGTTACTGACCTTTTACTTCTGAACTGCACTGCTTTTTCTTTCTTTCAACTTGTTTTTGCAAGTTTCTTCAATCAAGCAAGACCAAGATTATATACTATTTTTTCTGATATCTGCAAGCAATTTTTTTCTACTTTTTTCACATCGCTTGCTTAGCTCATTACTGGTGGAGGTGAGCGGAATCGAACCGCTGACCTCTTGCATGCCATGCAAGCGCTCTACCAACTGAGCTACACCCCCAGAACAGAAACGAGATTATAGGGGCTGAGCCATTCTATGTAAAGCCCCGTTTTATTTCCCGCTTCTATTTACCTGTTTCAATTTCACTTACAGATAGAGTTCAGCCTTTGAAGCACGACGTCGCGACCGAATAGTTCAACCACAGCATCAATTGATGGTGTTTGTAGCTGGCCTGTTAATAACAAACGCAAAGGCATAGCAAGTTGCGGCATTTTTAACGAGTACTGCGCCAAGGTTTCTTTCATCATCGACGACAAAGCTGGTTTGCTCCACTCCACAGTCTTGCACGCAGCTGCATAGTGTGCCAAGGCTGGCAACACTCCTTCCGTAATGTGCTGCTTGCACAACTCTGCATCCGGGTTCGGCTGGCGATAGAACAACATCGCAGCTTGCGCCAACTCATTAGTGGTATTGGCTCGCTCTTTCATCAAAGCGACGACCGCAGACAACTCTGGCGCATTCTCAAATTGTGCGCCGTCATTTCGCATCTGCGCACGCACCAACTCAGCTAGGCGCGCATTATCAGCAGCTTTGATGTAATGATTATTAATCCAGGCGAGTTTTTCCGGATTGAACTGCGCTGGCGAACTAGAAAGATGATTTAAATCGAACCAGCTACACATCTGCTCCATAGAAAAAACTTCATCGTCACCATGACTCCAACCAAGACGCGCAAGGTAATTCAGCATCGCCTCGGGCAAATAACCTTTATCCAGATAGTCCATTACGCTGACCGCATCTCGACGCTTAGATAATTTTTGGCCATCCGTACCGAGGATCATCGGCACATGACCGTAATGCGGCAAACTAGCTCCCAGCGCGTTCAGAATATTGATCTGGCGTGGCGTGTTATTGACATGGTCATCACCGCGAATTACGTGAGTAATTTGCATATCCCAATCATCGACTGCAACACAAAAATTATATGTTGGCGTACCGTCTGGACGGGCAATTACTAAATCATCTAATTCACGATTACCGATCGTAATTTGACCTTTAACAACATCAAGCCAGCTCACTTCGCCATCTAAAGGATTTTTGAAACGTATGACAGGCTTGCGGTCTGCTGGTATTGCTGGCAAATTTTTCCCTGGCTCTGGACGCCAGGTGCCGTCGTAGCGCGGTTTATCGCCGTTGGCGCGTTGCAGCTCACGCATAGCCTCGACTTCCTCGGGTGAGGAATAGCAAGAATAGGCAGTGCCATCCGCTAGCATTTTGGCTAACACTTCACTGTATCTGCCCATCCTTTTCATCTGATAAAAAGGACCTTCGTCATGTTGCAGGCCTAGCCAATTCATTCCATCTAAAATAGCTTGCACCGCTTCTGGCGTAGAGCGCTCAAGATCCGTATCTTCGATACGCAATACAAAAGTACCGCCAAAATGGCGTGCAAATGCCCAGCTAAATAAGGCTGTGCGGGCGCCGCCCACATGTAAATAGCCAGTGGGACTAGGTGCGAAACGGGTACGAACGGGCTTGCTCAGATCGACAGATGCAGAAGTGCTCATTAGATGGTGCGTTTGTCGGGCATAATAAAATGCGCTACAAAACGATAGAAGTTAAAACCAATATTTTACCGCCTTCGCAGCAGGGCCATCGGGTAAAAATAGAAATCTAACATGCAAATCCCAAATCGCATACCAACGCCTCCTCTGGCCACACGTGATGGCGTATCACCAAGCTATCTATGGTTACCAGAGGGACGGTGGGATAATTTATTAGATTTTTTATTGACACAATTTCCGGATGTAAGCGAACAGCAGTGGCATGCGCGTATCGCGAAACATGAGGTTGTTGATGCTCGAGGCACGATTCTGGCGGCAAATAGCGCAGTCAAACGTGGTATGTGTATTTTTTATTACCGCGAAATTGATGATGAGGTGACTATCCCTTATCAAGAACAGATCCTTTACCAAGACGAGAATTTGCTGGTAGTAGATAAACCACATTTTTTGCCCGTGATACCAGGCGGTCGTTTTTTGCATGAAACTCTGTTAGTTCGGTTAAAGAAGAGTAGCGGCAACAATCAACTGACACCTATTCACAGGCTGGACAGAGAAACCGCTGGCGTGATTTTATTTTCACAAAAAACAGAAACGCGGGGCGCCTATCAATCTTTATTTCAGCAGCGCAAAGTTAATAAAATCTATCACGCCTTAGCACCACATTTATCCCAGCAAGAGTTTCCGCTGACTTATCGCAGCAAAATGATTGACGCCGAAAAATTCTTTGTAATGGAAGAAACTCCTGGCGAACCTAACGCTGAAACTCATATAACAGTTATAGAGCGCCGCGGTGAAAATGATTTATATGAATTGCATCCCAGCACGGGGAAAAGACACCAATTGCGAGTGCATTTAGCAAGCCTCGGCGCGCCGATTATCAATGATACTTTCTACCCAATCGCCCTCCCATGTAACGGTGATGACTTTTCTGCCCCGCTACAATTACTGGCAAAATCGATCAGTTTTACCGATCCGCTTAGCGGTGGCTACAGACAATTTACAAGCACAAAAACTCTGTAAGTTGACTGCGCATATGATTAGCAATATATGCGGACTTAAGCCCGCTATGTCGATTGCAAACCACCTGCAATGGCGAAGTCAGCAATGACAAAGGCCTTGACAGCGTAATCGTGACGAGATACTATCTTGGTCTTCGGAGTGTGGCGCAGTCCGGTAGCGCACCTGGTTTGGGACCAGGGGGTCCAAGGTTCGAATCCTTGTACTCCGACCAAATATTAAAAGACCGTTAGGTTTAATTATCTTTCGGTCTTTTTCAATTTATAAGATTAAAGTTTAAAAATTTAGCGTTTGTCCAAGTAGCGAATTTAGCATTTGAACACGCAAAGCAAGTTTCGGAGTGTGGCGCAGTCCGGTAGCGCACCTGGTTTGGGACCAGGGGGTCCAAGGTTCGAATCCTTGTACTCCGACCAGTTTAAAAGGATCATCAAGTTTGCTTGATGATCCTTTTTTTATATCTGAAGCGTAAAAATCAAGATTAAAGTAAGCGTCACTAAGGCGTCAGTACGCTTTAAAACCGCGCTAAAATTCGCAAACTTTCTCCGACCTGACTAATCTCATGGAACCGGACCTGCCTAGCATCTGCCACCAGCTTTAGCTCAGGAAGATCAAATAAACCAGCCCCATGTCCCAATAATTTGGGCGCCAAATAAATCAATAATTCATCCACACAATCTTGAGCAATCAAGGCACCATTTAACTTAGCGCCCGCCTCGACATGAAGCTCATTAATTTGCCTGCGTCCTAATTCTAATAGCAAGGCGTTTAAATCGACTTGTTGGTGATCATCCGGCAAACATACGACTTCAGCACCTTGCGCAATCAAGGCTTGCTGACGATTTTGCTGATGACCTTGCTTAAGTTCAGGCGCTTCTGCACAAACGATTACGAACTTACCGTCTTGCAGTAACTTAGCATTGGCAGGAATACGTAATTGGGAATCGACCACAACTTTTAAAGGTTGCCGCGGTGTTTCTATCGCACGGACATTCATTTGCGGATCATCCGCCAGCACAGTGCCGATACCAGTCAAAATCGCATCGGCACGCGCACGCCAACGATGACCGTCATCACGCGCATCTGATGCAGTGATCCATTTACTCTCGCCGTTTGCCAGCGCAGTTCTGCCGTCCAGGCTTGCGGCTACTTTCAGTCGCACCCAAGGCTTACCGGTTTCCATACGCTTAAAAAAACCAATATTCATTTCGCGCGCGCGCTCACCCAGCAGACCAGATTCAACGGTGATCCCGGCATCGCGTAACATCGTCATGCCTTTGCCTGCGACTTGTGGGTTGGGGTCTTGGACTGCAGCTACCAACCGAAAAATACCCGCATCAATCAAGGCGTTGGCGCATGGCGGCGTGCGCCCAAAATGACTGCATGGCTCCAATGTCACGTAAGCGGTAGCACCTTTCGTGTCATGTCCCGTCGCGATCGCATCACGTAAAGCCTGCACTTCCGCATGCGCTTGTCCGACTGGCTGAGTATAGCCACGCCCAATCACCATGCCATCTTTAACAATAACGCAGCCCACTTTAGGATTAGGCGATGTGGCAATCGTCGCTTGCGCCGCAAGTTCCAGCGCCATTTGCATGAAGCGGATATCTTGTGGCTCACCTGCTTGATCATTCAAATAGGATTCAGTCATGCGGACTCAGCGGTGTAGAGTTTTAGGTATTTTGGATAGAAATCGTCGGGAATTTGCTCGTCATATCTTTAGCTTTTTCAGCGACTTTAATTGCCACTTTGCGCGCAATTTCTTTGTAGATCAGGGCAATTTTTCCTTCAGGATCAGCAACCACGGTCGGCTTCCCAGAATCAGCTTGCTCACGGATCGCCATCGTCAGCGGCAAGCCACCAAGAAAATCAACGCCATATTCAGCACACATTTTGGCACCACCACCTTCACCAAAAATCGACTCCGCATGACCACAGTTTGAGCAAATATGGGTGCTCATGTTTTCCACAATTCCCAGAATTGGAATGCCGACTTTCTCAAACATTTTCAGGCCTTTGCGGGCATCTAATAAAGCGATGTCTTGTGGCGTGGTGACAATAACAGCACCGGTGACCGGGACTTTTTGAGAAAGCGTCAACTGAATATCGCCAGTACCAGGCGGCATATCAATAATCAAATAATCCAGATCACGCCAATTAGTTTGGGACAATAACTGCGTCAAGGCCTGTGTCACCATAGGCCCACGCCAAACCATAGGCTCATCTGGATTGATCATGAAACCAATACTGGAAACTTGCAAACCATAGTTCTCCATAGGCTCCATAGTTTTCCCATCAGCGCTCGATGGCTGACCAGAAATCCCCATCATCATCGGCTGCGAAGGACCATAGATATCCGCATCTAAGATACCGACAGCAGCGCCTTCGGCAGCCAGTGCCAGTGCCAGATTCGCCGCAGTCGTTGATTTACCGACACCACCTTTGCCCGAGGCAACCGCAATAATATTCTTCACATTAGGCATCAATTTAATACCACGCTGTACCGCATGGGCAACGATTTTGCTGTACACATTAACACTCACTTTACCAACACCGGCCAGATTGCTGACAGCCGTTTGTACGCTAAGCCGTATCAGCTCAATCTGGCTTTTTGCCGGATAACCCAACTCCACATCCAAGCTCACATCGTTGCCATCGAGTTTGATATTTTTAGCCGACTTTGAAGTGATCAGATCTTTATTTGTATTAGGATCAATGACCAAAGTCAGCGCTGTTTTAACATCTTCCACTGTAATGCTCATGCAATTCTCCGTAAATTTTTTGCCAGTCTAGCGTAAAACTCCCGTATGACTGATAAAACCCTTAAAAGACTAGACCTTTTTCGCTGTTAGAATAACAGTCTTCATTGTTTTTAGTTGAAACCACCCCCCTTAATTTTCCATTCGCAAAGTATCACTACCATGACACGCAAGCTGTTCGTTACTACCGCCCTGCCCTACGCTAATGCACCGTTCCACCTAGGCCACATCATGGAATATATCCAGGCTGATATTTGGGTACGTCATCAGCGAATGTCGGGTAACGAAGTGCATTTCGTCGGTGCCGACGATGCGCATGGTGCGCCGATCATGATTGCCGCGGAAAAAGCGGGCATCACGCCGCAAGAATTTGTAGCGAATATCGCGGCCGGGCGTAAGCAATATCTGGATGGTTTCCATATTACTTTTGATAACTGGCACTCTACCGATGGCCCGGAAAATCACGCGCTGTCGCAAGACATTTATCGCAAACTAAAAGCAGCAGGCTTCATCACCAGCAAAACGATAGAGCAGTTTTTTGATCCTGTTAAAAATATGTTTTTGCCAGACCGCTACATTAAAGGCGAATGCCCGAAATGCGGCGCGAAGGATCAATATGGTGATTCTTGCGAAGTTTGTAGCGCGGTGTACTCACCGACGGAAGTAAAAAATCCGTACTCAGTACTGACCGGCGCTACGCCCGTGATGAAATCGTCTGAACATTTTTTCTTTAAATTATCAGATGAAAAATGCGTAGAGTTCTTACGCGGCTGGGCACTCAAAGATAATCGCCTGCAGTCCGAAGTCGCCAACAAATGCAAAGAATGGCTAGAAGGTGAAGGTGGTTTGGGTGACTGGGACATCAGCCGCGACGCGCCCTACTTTGGCATTGAAATCCCTGATCAACCGGGTAAATATTTTTATGTCTGGCTGGATGCGCCTGTTGGCTATCTGGCATCCTTAAAAAACTATTTTGGCAAAATCGGTCGTGATTACGATGCCTTTATGGCTGATCCGACGACGGAGCAGATCCATTTTATCGGCAAAGATATTACTTATTTCCACACCTTGTTCTGGCCTGCCATGCTGAAATTTTCTGGCTACAAAACACCAGATAATGTGTATGCGCATGGCTTTGTCACGGTCTCTGGCGAAAAAATGTCAAAGTCGCGCGGCACTGGTATTTCTCCACTGCGTTATCTTGATATCGGTATGAATCCTGAGTGGCTACGCTATTACTTCGCAGCCAAATTGAATTCTAAAGTTGAAGATCTGGATATGAATCCTGAAGACTTCGTCGCTCGTGTGAACGCTGATCTGATTGGTAAATACGTCAATATCGCCAGCCGTGCGGCAGGTTTTATCACCAAGCGGTTTGACGGTGCAATCGTGACCGACTGGGCGACGGCGGACGATGCATTTATCAGTAACCTACGTAAAGTGTCGCCGGATATTCAGGCTTACTATGAAGCGCGTGATTACGGTAAAGCCTTGCGCGCCATCATGGATCAAGCTGACATCATCAACGCTTATGTCGATGCGAATAAGCCTTGGGAACTCGCTAAAAAGCCAGAGAACGATGCCAAATTGCAGGAAGTTTGTAGTCGCTTGTTAGAAGCCTTCCGCATTCTGACCATCTTCTTGAAGCCAGTGTTACCGCAGCTCGCTGCACAGGTCGAGGCACAATTGCAAATAGCTCCTTTGCAATGGGCGGATGTTACAACACCGCTACCACATCTGCATAAAGTGCTGCCGTACACGCATCTGATGCAACGTGTGGATATTAAAATTTTCGATCAATTGTTCGACGCACCTACTGAAGTTGTCGCTGCTGTATCAACACCAGCAGTAGCTTCAGCAGCAAACTCAGCAGCGCCAACCGCACCAGTAGAATCGCCCGCTACCAGCGAGATCGAAGCGTTAGCGCCGGAAATTAAGATTGATGATTTTTCAAAAATTGATTTGCGCATCGCCAAAATCGTCAACTGCGAGCACGTCGACGGCTCAGACAAATTACTGCGCCTGACTCTGGATGTTGGCGAAGGTCGCCTGCGTAACGTGTTTTCCGGTATTAAATCTGCCTACCAGCCAGAACAACTGATCGGTAAGTTCACCGTGATGGTTGCTAATCTGGCGCCACGCAAGATGAAGTTTGGTATTTCTGAAGGCATGGTATTGGCTGCGTCTGCCGAGGATGAAAAAGCTAATCCAGGTTTGTATATTCTGGAGGCCTGGCCTGGTGCGCAACCGGGTATGCGGGTACGCTAATCCGCGACGGGTTGGCGAATCTAGTTTGCAAATCAAGTTTGTCAAAAAATACGCTGAGTGACTAAAGCAGATAGGAATAAGCAATAGCTCACTCAGCGATTTAAATCTCTCATATCAATAAAATACTCCCCATAGGTATATTTTAATCGTCCAAACAAAACCTGGACAATCGACGTATTTTGCAAATTTTTATGGGGAGTATATGAAATCTGATCAATGTCTCTCTCAATTATGTAAATGATTGTTCCGGCAATCGAATAGGTTAAAAGAATAGGTTGAAAGATCTGGCACGTGCGGAATAAGAGAAAGCAGTGCTATCTATAAAATACGTCATTCCTGCACGCTCTTGGCAGGAATCCAGCGGCGTTAGTTACTTAAGCAAAGACACTGGACTCCTGCCTTCGCAGGAGCAACGAGGTACCAGACCAATGAGGCAAATTGAATTGCCATTTTCAATTGCCAGGTTAACAAGTAAATAGTTACGCCCACATCAGCTCCAGTCAGCACTGCCCCACATCAAAAATTAACTCAAGACATCAAACTGGCGCGGTATTCGCACATTCGTTTAACAAAAAATCCTGTAGAGATTTCTCAATAGATTGCCCATGAGATATACTCCATTTACCTTTTTGTAGTACTTGATTGAACCGATCAACTCACCACGGTCAGATATCCATGAATAGCCCACTTAGCCCCGCCGCAGTTACCTCCCCTATCCCTGCACGTCTGGTCCAATTGCGCGCAGCAATGAAAACTGCGGGTTTAGATGCCTACATTATTCCCTCGGCTGATCCGCATTTGTCTGAATATTTGCCACAGCGCTGGCAAGGCCGCGAGCAATATTCTGGCTTCACCGGGTCGGTCGGCACTCTAATCGTGACGGCAGATTTTGCCGGATTGTGGGTTGACAGCCGTTATTGGAGTCAGGCAGAGCAAGAACTAGCCCCTACTGGCATACAGATGATGAAAATCAATTCTGCTGCTGCCACACTGCATCTTGATTGGCTCGCCAGCACCATGCAAGCAGGACAAACCGTTGGCGTAGACGGCGCCGTGCTTGGGCTAGCGATGGCTCGCATGCTTGAGCAGGCGCTGCAAGTTAGAGGCAGTAAATTGGACACTAGCAAAGACTTATTACAAACTATCTGGTCCGGTCGCCCTGATCTGCCGCAAGCCGCTATCTATGAACATCTGGCACCATTTGCGGTGGTCAGTCGTCAAGACAAACTAGCCCTTGTGCGTGAGCAAATGCGTATCAAAGCGGCGGACTGGCATTTTGTTTCTACCGTAGATGATCTGGCTTGGATCTTCAATCTGCGCGGTGCCGATGTCAGCTATAACCCGGTATTTGTCGGGCACGCACTGATCAGTCAAGACAGTGCTGCCTTGTTTGTCTCTCATGGCAAAGTACCTGCTGCTCTGGTAGAAGTATTAGCAAAAGACGGTGTGTTTATCGCCGACTACGCGCAAGCTGCCAGCGCCTTGGCTGCGTTGCCAGCAAATAGCAGTTTGCTGATAGACCCGCGCCGCATCACCTACTCTTTCCGCCAGGCAGTACCAGCTTCGGTCAAAGTAATTGAGGCAATCAACCCATCGGTATTTGCAAAATCCCGTAAGACTCCACAAGAAGCGCAATTTGTACGTGAAGCGATGGAGCAAGATGGCGCCGCATTATGTGAATTTTTTAGCTGGCTGGAAGCATCGCTGGGCAAAGAAGTCATCACAGAACTGACCATTGACGAAAAAATTACTGCGGCCCGCGCACGTCAGCCTAACTTCGTCTCTGCCAGCTTTGGTACGATCGCTGGCTTTAACGGCAATGGCGCGATGCCCCACTACCGCGCTCTCCCAGAATCGCATGCGGTCATCGAAGGCAATGGCTTGCTGCTGATCGATTCCGGTGGCCAATACCTCAACGGCACCACCGACATCACCCGCGTGATGCCAATTGGCGTGGTATCAGCCGAACAAAAACGCGACTTCACCTTGGTTTTAAAAGGCATGATCAATTTGTCACGTGCGCAGTTCCCGCGTAGCACGCTGTCACCGATGTTAGATGCTCTGGCACGAGCACCGATCTGGGCCGAGGGCATTAACTACGGTCACGGTACCGGCCACGGCGTAGGCTACTTTCTAAATGTACATGAAGGTCCGCAATCTATCTCGGGCGCTATTCCAGAGGCACATAACGCAATGGAAGCAGGCATGATTACTTCCAACGAGCCGGGCATTTATCGTCCAGGCAAATGGGGAGTGCGGATAGAAAATCTGATGCTCAATATCGTCGGTCATCAAGGCGAGTTTGGCGACTATCTCAAGTTTGAGACTCTGACACTCTGCCCAATCGACACCCGCTGCATCGATATGACAATAATCCGTGAGGACGAATTGGCATGGCTCAATGATTACCACGCGACCGTCTTAGAACGCTTGTCACAACGCGTCAGCGGTGCAGCAAAAGCATGGCTAGAGGAGAGAACAAAAGCAGTCAGTAAATAGTCAGGAGAGGGAGTTTATGGGACGTTTGTTCATTTTTTACAAATCGTTCGATAACCGCCCAACGCCTTGCTGAATGGATCAAAATATGGATAATCGTTTGTGATTAGTAAGCCGTAGTCCATTGCGCTTCACAGTCAATAAAAAATAAAATGCTTAAGCATCCTAGCAATACATCCATCAGGAGACACTCATGCAATTCAAAAAATATCTGACACTTACCCTAAGTGCATTGTGTCTGGCTGCCAGCAGTTTGGCAGCACAGGCAGAAGAAACCATTAAAGTAGGCGTCGTAGCTGCATTTTCTGGTCCGTTTGCAGATTATGGCAAACAGATTGAGGGTGGTATTAAGGCCTATATGCATCAATATGGTGACAAGGTTGCTGGTAAAAAAATTGAAATTATCATTAAGGACACGACCGGTCCTGCACCAGACGTAGCCAAGCGTTTAGCACAAGAATTGGTAGTAAGAGATAAAGTCGATTTTCTGGCAGGCTTTGGTTTGACACCGGAAGCATTAGCAGTCGCGCCGATTGCTGAGCAGGCAAAAAAGCCGATGATCATCATGAATGCGGCAACCTCAATCATCACGACAAAGTCAAATTACATCGCACGATTCTCGATGACCTTGCCGCAAGTGTCTGGTCCGATGGCGACTTGGGCAATAAAAAACAATATTAAAAAAGTAGTGACACTGGTAGCCGATTATGGTCCAGGTATTGATGCCGAAACTGCGTTTAAAACCAATTTTGTCGGTGGCGGTGGCAGCATCACAGAATCCATCCGCGTTCCTTTACGTAACCCGGAATTTGCTCCCTACATCCAAAGAATTAAAGACGCAAAACCGGAAGCTGTTTTTATCTTCGTACCAGCTGGTGAACAAGGCGTGGCATTCATGAAAGGTTATCGGGAGCGTGGCTTGGCAGAAGCAGGCATCAAAGTCATTGCCACTGGCGATCTGACTGACGACCATGTTTTGCCTGCAATGGGTGACGCCACTCTGGGCGTGATCACAACATTCCACTATTCTGCTGCACATAACTCACCAGAAAATAAAGCCTTCCTGAAAAATTTTGCAGAAGCGAATCCAGGTGCAGGTCGGGCTAATTTTATGGCAGTAGCTGCGTATGACGGGATGGCGGCAATTTATGAAGTGTCTAAAAAGCTCAACGGCAAAATCGATGGTGACAAAGCCATGGCAATTTTAAAAGGGCTGAAAATGATGAGCCCGCGTGGCCCCATCATGATCGATCCGACAACCCGGGACATCATACAAACAGTCTATGTGCGCAAAGTAGAGAAGGTCGGCGGCGAATTATTTAATGTCGAGTTTGATAAGTTCTTGGACATGAAAGATACGGGTAAATAAACATTACCGAAATAAAAAAGCCTGGCGAGTAAATTGCCAAGCTTTTTTATTTGATTCAGGACTTATACAAAAACGACAAGCTACTTACTGCCATTCAGATGGAGCCCGATGTCTGAATCTGGAACATCAAGACCCCTTAACACAAATACACAGAGGAACAAAAAATAGAGAGAAAATCACGAGAACAGCGAAAACCTGCCGTTCTCTTGCTTTGTTGTTTCTCTGCGCCTCTATGGTAAGATTTTTTAGTTTTTGCGTGAGTCCTACATAAATAAGGCATTACTAAATAGGACTTACGCAAAATTGTCCCAGCAAGGCGCAGCGACGAAGACAGTACTTTAGTGCGGCGAGGCGTTGCAACGCAGCTGGGGCGGTTTCGCGTGAGTCCTAACTAAATTACTAAATCACTAAGCCTTTAGGCCACCGCAACCAGACGAGTCAGTGTAGCGGCATCTGCCATCAAACTCGCACTATCCGATTGATGCACGATACGTCCACGCTCCAACACCATCGCATTTTGCGTCATTGATAAAGCCAGTTTGGCGTGTTGCTCTACCACGATGACTGCCATGCCTTCTTCGCTGATCAGCTTGCGGATCACTTGTGCCAGATCTTGCACGATGATCGGCGCTAGCCCCTCCATCGGTTCATCCAGCAATAACAATCTGGGATTCGTCATCAGCGCACGGGCAATGGCCACCATTTGCTGCTCGCCACCGGAGAGTTGATTGCCCATATTGCCGCGACGCTCTTCTAGTCGCGGAAAGATATCGTAAATCTTTTTAATATTCCACGGCCCCGGACGAGCCACAACGCTTAAATGCTCCTCAACCGTCAACGATGGAAACATATATCGCTCTTGTGGCACCCACCCCAAACCTGCGTTAGCACGCTTATGCGTTGCCATAGGATTGATGTCATTGCCACGCCAATGTATGCGGCCACCGTGTTGTTGTGTGATACCCATCAGGCTGACGAGCAAGGTGGTTTTACCCGCACCATTACGCCCTAGCAGCGCCAGACTATCACCTTGTTTTAGGCTGAAAGAAATATCTTCCAGCACCACGGACTCGCCATAGCCGGCGGTGAGTTTATCTACTGTGAGTAAGTCAGTCATGCGCTTCTCCCAGATAGACTTCTTTCACCCTTGGGTCTGAGGCGATCTCGGCTGGAGTGCCTTCAACCAATACCTTGCCGCCAACCAGGACGGTAATCCGTTCTGCAAATTGAAATACCAGGCCCATATCGTGCTCAATAAAAAGTATCGTCACCTCGCGCGGTAGACCGGCGATTACCTCAAATAACTCGGCACTTTCTGCGGAAGGAATCCCTGCTGCCGGCTCGTCGAGCAACAAGACTTTCGGCTGGGTAGCGAGTGCTAAGGCAATCTCGACCAAACGCTGCTTTCCATAGGGTAGACTCGCTGTCAATCGCTGCGCCTCTTGCTCTAGTTTGAGCGAACCGAGCAACGCCATCGCCTCCTCTATCGCCGAGCTTTGTTGCGCAACGGTTTTATACCAAACCCGACTATTCCCCTGACGTTCGCAAATCACCAGCACGACGGATTCCAGCACGGTCAATCCGGCAAACAAGGTGTTGATCTGAAAAGTCCGGGTCATCCCGCGCTTAACACGCTGATGTTGCGGCAAGTGGGTGATATCTTGATCGTCTAAAAATACTTGGCCAGTAGTCGGTGCAATGCTACCTGTGAGTAAATTGATGAAGGTGGTTTTACCAGCGCCATTCGGGCCAATTAAAGCATGCCTGCCACCTTTAGCGAATGAGAGTGAAATATCCGTATTTGCTTTAAACGTACCCCATACCTTGGATAGACCTTGAGTACGTAATGCAATCTGTTGACCTTCATGTGCAAGTTCAGTACTGCTGCGATCAATCATCAAATGAGCGGCGTTCATAAGCTCTGTCCTTTTGATTTGGCTTGATCCCATTTTGATATCAGATAATCTCGCATTTTATCGAGCCCGCCGAGCAATCCGCCACGCGCAAACAGAACAATAAATATCAGCAATAATCCTATCCAGAATTGCCAATAAGCGGGATTTTGTGCAGAGATAAAATCTTGTGCCAGCATGTACACTGCCGCACCGATCAGGCCGCCATACAAGCGTCCGGTTCCACCCAATACCAGCAAAATTAAAATTTCCGCCGAGCGCGGAAACCCAAGACTATCCAGTCCGACAAACTGCGTCGTCTGCGCCAGCAAGGCGCCAGCAACACCGGCGACAGCTGCGCTGATGGTGAAAATAGTGATCAATTGACGTTGCACATTGGCACCGATCGCTGGCATACGCTTGCCACCTTCCCGGATACCGCGCAAGCTCAGACCAAACGGAGAATTCACCAGCCGACGTAAGATCACAAATAAAATAAATAGGACAATCAGGCTGTACCAATATGCCGTTTTCCCATACAAATCAAACTCAAAGCCAAGTACTTTACCCACCATCATGCCGGATAATCCATCCACGCCGCCAGTGATAAATGCCATTTTGTTAGCCGCCTCAAACAGCATCAGACCAATACCCAGCGTCACCATTAAGCGCGTTAAATCCTGACCGCGCACAACCAAAAAGCTCACACAAAATCCCACTATAGCTGCCACCAAAGCGGCAATCAACAAACCACTCAAAGGCTCGCCCCAACCATGTACCGATAACAGTCCGGCAGTGTATGCACCCAGACCAAAAAAGGCAGCATGTCCGAGCGAAACAATACCCGCATACCCCAACATCAGATCGAGTGAGACGGCAAACAGACCAACAATCAAAATCTGACTACCCAACACCAAGTAATTTGGAAAAAGAAAAAATGCGGCAACGGGCAAAATCCAAAAAACGATTTCCAATTTAGTCCAACGTCCTGAGGGCAAACTGGCTGCGCCATGGGTTTGATCTAGTGATGTAGTCATGATTTTTTCCCCATCAAACCGGACGGATACAAAATCAGCAGCACCACCATCAAACCGTAAATCACAAACGCGCCAACCGAAGGCACATAGTATTTTCCAGCCACATCGAAGATGCCGAGTATCAATGCAGCAATCAAAGTACCTTTGATGCTACCGGCACCACCAACCGCGACTACAAGTAAAAAATACACCAGGTATTTGATTGGAAAAGTCGGATCGAGTCCTAGCAAATCGATCCCTAAACCACCACCTAAACCCGCTAAGCCAGAGCCCAGTGCAAAGGTCAGCGAAAATACCCGACTGACATGAATCCCCAAACCCGCCGACGCCAGACTGTTATCTACCGAGGCGCGGATTTGTGCACCGAAGCGAGTACGCTCTATCAAATATGCCAAGGCTGACGTAACCACAATCACAACCGCAATCAAAAATACACGGTAGGCGCCAACATCCAATCCCAGCAGATTGATTTGCCCGCGCAGCCACTCCGGCAACAGCACAGGTTGCTGCGTCGGCCCCCAGATATAGGTTGCACCAGCCACTGCCACAAACGTCAGACCGATAGAAAACAAGACCTGATCCAAATGGCTGGATTTATATAGACGACGGTACAAAACCCGCTCCAGCACTAATCCGGCGAGAGCACTGAGAAAAAAAGCGATCGGTAGCGATAATAAAAAAGGCAGTCCCAGACGGTTCATCACGACCACGCAGACATAGCCGCCCAGCATCGCAAACGCCCCATGTGCGAGATTGATAAAGTTCATCAATCCCATCGTCACAGACAAACCAACGCTGATTAAAAATAGCAAAGCGCCGTAAGCGATGCCGTCAAATAAAACACCCGCAAGATTACCTAGCATGGGCACCGCCCTGATCCGATGCGCAAATGGGAATGCGTCATTTTGTCTCCTTGAATCGTTTTAAATTATTTTTAACTTGTGCGTCTCAGCGGACGAATTTTGATTTTGATACAAGCGTGCACTACAACATCCCGCGTCCGCATGCAAGAAAACGAGAGAAACAAGCAGAAAATATACTATCCGTCAGTATTTTTTAAAGACCAATGAATGTATGGACAATTAGTACTATTTTGACTTATACCCCCCTATTTTTAAATAAAGGGGTGCAAATCAAACCCGTTCAATAATGATCGCGATACCCTGCCCCACACCAATACACATCGTGCAAAGTGCATAGCGACCACCGGTACGATGGAGTTGGTACATGGCAGTAGTGACCAGACGAGCACCGCTCATGCCTAGTGGATGTCCAAGCGCAATTGCACCGCCATTGGGATTGACGCGCGGGTCGTCGTCTTGCAAACCCAGTTGCCGCATCACAGCCAGACCTTGTGCTGCAAAAGCTTCGTTGAGCTCAATCACATCCATCTGTGCCAGGGTCAATCCGGTTTGTGCCAGCAGTTTTTCTACTGCGGGAAAAGGCCCTATGCCCATCACACGCGGAGCTACCCCAGCCGTTGCCATACCGACGATGCGGGCTTTGGGAGTGAGTCCGTGACGTTTTGCCGCTTCTGCCGATGCCAGCAGCAAAGCACATGCACCATCATTGACGCCTGAAGCATTGCCTGCGGTGACTGTGCCATCGGCACGCACGACGCCCTTGAGTTTGCTGAGCGACTCTATGCTGGTGACACGCGGATGTTCGTCCTTGCTAATGATGATGGATTCGCCTTTTTTCTGGGCGATTGTCACTGGCGTAATTTCTTCTGCCAACACGCCATTGGCTTGTGCTGCAGCTGCTTTTGCCTGGCTGGCTAAGGCAAATAAATCCTGATCGGCACGGCTAATGTTGTAATCGGTCGCAACGTTTTCTGCAGTCTCTGGCATAGCATCAACGCCGTATTGCGCTTTCATTTGCGGATTGATAAAGCGCCAGCCTATCGTGGTATCAAAGATGGTCGCGCCACGTCCGAAAGCGCTATCCGACTTGCCCATGACAAACGGTGCACGGGTCATCGATTCCACACCACCCGCGATCACCAGATCAAGTTCGCCCGACTTAATGCCACGCGCCGCAGTGCCCACCGCGTCCATCCCAGAACCGCATAAGCGGTTGATGGTGGCGCCTGGCACCGTCAGCGGCAAACCCGCTAATAATGCAGACATGCGTGCGATGTTGCGGTTATCTTCCCCAGCCTGATTGGCGCAACCAAAGATCACTTCCTGCACAGCAGACCAATCGACTTGCGACTGACGCTGCATCAACGCTCGCAGCGGAATAGCGCCCAGATCATCGGCACGAACATCTTTTAAATCACCGGCGTAACGACCGATCGGTGTACGGATTGCATCGCAAATGTAAGCAGTCATATTGTTCGTCTCTTTGTCTTTTTAAATTTTGTAGAATTTTTTAAAGCAGCTTTTCTCAACTCAACTCAACTCAATTAAAACTACAGTAATGCCAGCGTCAACGTTGCGCCCGTCCTGGCTTGCAACACCTCAAACGATAAACCCGGCACCATCTCCCTGACGAGTAGTCCTTGAGGGCCCACCTCCATCACCGCTAAATCAGTATAAATTTTGGCGACGCAGGCGATGCCTGTTAGCGGGTAAGAACATTCAGCGACCACCTTGCTCTCGCCGGTTTTGGTTTGATGCTCCATCATCACAAACACTTGCTTAGCACCGACGGCTAAATCCATCGCACCGCCCACTGCTGGAATCGCATCCGGTGCACCGGTGTGCCAGTTTGCTAAATCCCCTTTTGCTGAAACTTGAAAACCACCGAGGACACAAATATCCAGATGACCACCACGCATCATCCCGAAGGAATCTGCATGATGAAAAAAAGCGCCGCCGTCAAGTAAGGTGACGGGCTGTTTTCCGGCATTGATTAAATCCTCGTCTTCTTCGCCAGCTGGTGGCGTAGGTCCCATGCCGAGCAAACCGTTCTCGCTGTGTAAAATAATTTCGCGCTCTTTAGGTAAATAATTGCTGACCATGGTCGGCAAACCTATTCCCAAATTCACATAAGCGCCTTCAGGAATATCTTGAGCGACACGCGCTGCGATTTGCTGGCGCGTCAGCGGCTTAAACGGAGCGCTATTACCGGCATTCAGATTGATGTCGCTACTCATGCGCGTGCTCCAGTATTTACAGCGTCCGTTATTGCAGCTTCCGTAGCTTTCCCCACTGCCAGTACCCGCTGGACAAAAATACCCGGCGTGATGATGTGCTCCGGATCAAGCTCGCCCAATGCGACAATCTCATCCACTTGCACCACGGTACATTTGGCGGCAGTCGCCATGATCGGGCCAAAATTACGGCCAGTTTTGCGATACACCAGATTGCCCCAACGATCCGCACGTAAGGCCTTGATCAATGCGAAGTCGGCATGGATAGGACTTTCCAGCACATAGTGTTTGCCATTGATGAGGCGAGTTTCTTTACCCTCTGCCAGCAAGGTACCGTAACCCGTCGGAGAAAAAAATCCGCCAATACCGGCACCGGCCGCACGGATGCGCTCGGCCAGATTGCCTTGCGGCGTCAGTTCCAGCTCCACTTCACCAGCTCGGTATAAGGCATCAAAAACATAGGAATCTGCTTGACGTGGAAAAGAGCAAATAATTTTGCGTACCCGCTTCGCTTTTAACAGTGCCGCCAGTCCCTGATCGCCGCTACCTGCGTTGTTGCTGACGATGGTCAGGTCACGTGCACCCTGCTCGATCAAGGCGTCTACCAGAATGGCCGGCAATCCTGCATTACCAAATCCACCGATCATGATCGTCGCGCCGTCGCTGACACCAGCCAGGGCATGCGCGCTCGAATCGACTATTTTGTTAATCAATTACGTCTCCTTCTCTGCGTTTGATCCACGTTGGATCGCCGCTTATGGGAATAATATTTTTTCGTGTGACGACTATATCAACTGCCAGAATCCAAGACTCAGGTCCATGACGATATCTGTAACGATACTTAAGCTAAATCAATAAATTTGACGCCTGACGCATTCGAAATTACAGTAGCGTCAAATAGATTATTGTTCGGCTATCGCACATATGGCTGTTGATAGAACCGTTTTAGTGTAGACAGCGCGCTATGCGACCGTCAACATAGCATGATTGATTCTGTGCGATCGCCGCACAAAAAGCCCTTAGCCACACTCACTCCGATCGTAGAAAAGCTATGTCATCTCTATCGCAATCTGCCCCGCTACCTCATACCATCAGCATCTCGGATGAGATCGACGAAATGACGGGCGACCCTAATTTTATGTCTTCGCTGGCACGCGGCATTGCGGTACTGCGCGCATTTAGCAACCAGCACCGGACGTTGACGATTTCTCAAATCAGCCACAAGACGGGTATTTCGCGTGCGGCAGTCAGACGTTGTTTGTACACATTAAAAATGTTAGGTTATGCCGATGCAGAGGGTAATAATTTTCGGCTAACACCCAAGGCGCTGACGCTGGGATATTCTTATTTATCGTCGACACCTTTAGCCACGTCGGCACAACCTTGCCTGAATCAGATCAGCCGTCAATTCAATGAGTCATGTTCACTTGCGGTCCTCGATAGTAATGAAGTTTTATACGTCTGCCGCTCCGCGACCTCACGCATTATGTCAGTGGCGCTAAACGTCGGAAGCCGCCTGCCCGCCTATTGCACCTCATTAGGTCGGGTGATACTGGCGCATATGCCAGAGGCGGCGCTGGAACAGTATTTTAAAAATGTTACGCTGCGTGCTTTTACCGACAACACGGTGGTATCGCAAAACGGATTAATGGATATTTTTGCCGGCATCCGCGAATCTGGTTATGCAGTGGTGGAGGAAGAACTGGAAGTCGGCTTACGATCAATTGCAGTGCCAGTCAGAGGCGCATCGGGCAACATCACAGCGGCGCTCAACATCAGCGCACAAGCCACTCGCGTCAGCAGCAAGCGCATGCGGGAAGATTTTTTAACAACGTTGCAAAGCGGCGCAATAGAATTGTCGGCGATGCTGCCATGACTTTAACGATTAAACATACTCATAACGAGTATATTTCAGTCGTCCATATATTACCTGAACAATTGAGGCCTTTTATAAAAATAAATTGGGAGTATATTAAATTAAATCTAAGGAAAGCCGAGTAATCGTGATTCTTTTTTATGCAAGTCCTATGATAGTCACTTCATATAATCTGCTCTCTCGACACCATCACTCAGTCAATTATTCATCATGCATATTTTAGACACGACACGACTACGATTACGGACAATTACTTTGGATGACGCCGCGTTTTATCTGCAACTGGTCAACGAGCCTGCGTACCTTGCCAACATCGGCGATAAGGGAATACGCACGATAGAAGACGCGATTGATTCGATCAAAAAAGGTCCTATCGATATGCAGGAACGCTTAGGCTTTAGCTTGTATATCGTGGAATCCAAACAAGACAACATCGCTATCGGCATGTGCGGATTAATCAAACGCGATGGCCTGGATGATGTGGATATTGGGTATGGATTTTTGTCTGCTTACACAGGCCAAGGTTTAGCAAGCGAAGCCGCAACCGCAGTCGTCAACTATGCGCGCGCAACGATAGGATTACCTCGGCTAGTGGCGATCACTGCACCGGAGAATGCGATCTCTTCACGCGTGTTAGAAAAGATCGGCTTTACCTATAAAAAAATCGTTAGCTTGACGCGCAATGGCAAAACGGAAGAAAGTAAATTTTTTACTTACGACTTTGCGTAAACTATATAAAAAAACGGCACATCAGCTTTAGTGACTGATGTGCCGTTTTCTTACTCGCTTTTATCTCTACAATCAATCTCGTCTTATAAAAACCGGTCTAAAATTTTACGACTGTGTTTATCAATCTCAAACATATCGCGGATCAAAAAATGTATGCCGTGATTATCTGAAATCAGCAAGGAAGTGCGTCCAATGCGACGAATATCCTCCTCACCTTTTAAGACAAATGAGGTGTCGCCACGATCTGTTTTTACTTCCCAGGTGCAAGGTGTGGCGTAGCTAGTGATGCCGATAATACGTTTTATCTCGGGCATAAATTCGCGCCCCTGCAGCTCATCACTGACTAGCTTGCGCTCATTCTCTGCCAGGTCGCTGAGTTTATCGATCCATGCCACCTCCTGTCCATCTTGCAGTACCAGAGAGATTCCTTCGTCCGGTGTCTGAATAGGGAAAGCACGTACCGGACTGACATGCTCATGTACCTCGCCGCTGGCATTGATCAACACAAGATGGCCGAAACTATTGCGACTCAGTTGAAATCTCGGGTTTAATGTATCGGTCATCTTATTCTCCCCCACCCAAATTAGCATTGCGCGCCTGCGCCTCATACAAACGGAAGTAGGCTCCCTCGCGTGCCATCAGATCGTCATGACTACCGACCTCCACTACTTGCCCACGATCGAGCACCACCAGCCTGTCAGCCTTATGTAAGGTCGATAAGCGATGGGCAATCGCAATCGTGGTACGACCTTTGACCAGATTATCCAGCGCTTTCTGAATCTCTTTTTCTGTCTCAGAATCGACTGATGAGGTGGCCTCATCCATGATCAGAATACGTGGGTCAATCAACAGTGCACGCGCGATAGAAATCCGCTGACGTTCGCCGCCAGATAATCCTTGTCCGCGCTCACCTACCATAGAGTCGTAACCCTGCGGTAAGCGTAAAATAAACTCATGCGCATGGGCAGCACGGGCAGCGGCGATGATATCGGCACGGCTGGCGTCAGGCTTACCGTAAGCAATATTGTCCGCAATCGTGCCAAAAAACAAGAATGGTTCTTGCAAAACCAAACCAATATTCTGACGGTAATCGGACACGGCAAAAGAACGGATATCTACGCCATCGAGCAAAATCGCGCCTTCGGACACATCATAGAAGCGACAGATCAGATTGACTAGGGTACTCTTACCAGAGCCGCTGTGACCAACCAGGCCGATCATTTCTCCCGGTTTGATGGTTAAATTAATCCCACGGTTAACAGCACGGTTACCGTAGCGGAAACCGACTTCACGCAATTCAATCTGACCTTTGACTTCGTTCACTTTGACCGGATGCTGCGGATCGGGCACGCTGGACACATGATCCAGAATATCGAAAATACGTTTTGCGGCCGACGCTGATTTTTGGGTCACTGAAACGATGCGGCTCATAGAATCAATACGACCATAAAAATTACCGATAAACGCGACTGCGGCAACCAGAGAACCTACCGTAATTTCGTTATGCGATACCTGCCAGATACCAAAAGCCCAGACAACGAGAATCCCAAGATCAGTCAAAAAAGAGACCGTAGGAGAGAACAGCGACCATACTTTATTCAGCTTATCGTTGACTGCTAAATTATGTTTATTCGCCTCGCGGAAACGTGTTGCCTCGCGGGTCTCTTGCGCAAAGGCCTTGACCACACGGATACCCGGAATTGTGTCGGCCAGGACATTAGTTACTTCGCCCCAGACACGGTCAATTTTTTCAAAACCGGTACGTAATTTATCGCGCACCAGATGAATCATCCAGGCAATGATAGGCAATGGTAGCAAGGTGACTAAAGCAAGTTTAGTATTGATTTGCAATAAGGCGACTACGGTCATTAAAAACATCAATACGTCGGTAGCAAAATCAAGTAAGTGTAAAGATAAGTAAACGCAAATACGATCACTCTCACTACCAACGCGCGACATCAGATCACCGGTACGTTTTCCGCCAAAATATTCAAGCGATAATTTCAATAAATGTTGATATGTCGTGGTACGCAAGTCCGCGCCGATACGCTCGGATACCAAGGCGAGAATGTAGGTTTTACCCCAGCTAAGTAGCCAGGCAATGACCGCCGAACCTAACAAACCACCGATATACAAAGTTACCAGATGGGGATCAACATGCTGTCCGTTCTGGTAAGGAATCAACACTTCATCTGTCAGCGGCTTTGTCAGGTAACGCGGAATCATATGCGCTGCCGTACCCATCAGCATTAAGCTAAAGCCCGCTAATAATTGCCAGCGATATGGTTGTGCAAAACGCCACAGCCGAAACAAGGTCCAGGTTGATGGCGGGGTGTAAATTACTTTGGTACAGATCGGACATTCTTCCTGATCTGCTTCTAGCGGTGCTTTGCAGCTTGGACAGGTATTTTTTTCTTCATGTTGGACCGGCAAACCAGTCACATGACTTTGCAATTGCTCTTTAAAGTGATCCAGCAAACGGATCATTAATAAATTCTGACCCAAGGTAAAACGCCAGCTAGCCAGCCGGGCATTATCATCAAATAATTCCAGATGTCCGACACCGGCATGGTCGTGGTGCTGGAGCCGTAGATTTTTGGCATAAAACCATTCTTGCCACGTCGTTTCCCCCGGCGCCCGCGCAAGTAGCCGGCGGTCGGTAACGACCAACATACCTTTTACAAAGCGAAGTCCGGCATCTAGGTCAACCTCGACTGCACTTAAAACGTTTTCCCCAGTGGATAACTGTTTTGCGATTTCAGAGCGCCAATGCTCTGGCAGTGCACTAAAAACATGGTCGAAGCTTAATTGTTGTGTTGTCATCGTTTGACCGGTCCCGATTTATCGTCAGGAATAAATATAAAAAAGATAAATTATTTGAGTGATCATTGAACCACCGGGATGCAGATAATCTGCAAATTTCGATACGGTTCAATAAAACTTTGAATAAATGAGGTGAGAAGCCTGAAATGGTAGCAATAGTGACTAAGTCAACATATCACTACAGCATTAATTTACGGTATTCTATCGGAAGAAAAAAAACAGACCAAGAAGGTTTGAGTTAAGTTCTTAATTTGTAATTTCATTTAGTCATCTAATTTAGTGACCTAGGACTTACGCAAAACTATCCCGGCAAATTTTACTGGCAGATTGTGCCAGCAAGTTATAGCGACGAAGACAGCACTTTAACTTTAGTCCCTAACACCTTGCCTGGTGTGAACGGAAGCTGCAACGTAGTTGGGAATGTTTTGCGTAAGTCCTAATAGACTAAAAAATACACGCTAACACTATTTATCCACCGTAAGACGTCGTAAAAAAAGCGTCCGAAAGATTTAAAAGCAGACTTAGCTCTGCTATCAAGAAATTAAATACATGATGACGAAGAAGAAAGACATTGAAATTCTCCGTGTAACTCATTTACGCGGACCTAATATCTGGACCTATCGCCCTGTAATTGAAGCGTGGTTAGATATTGGTGCGCTAGAAGATTTCCACTCCAATACTTTACCCGGCTTATACGAGCGTCTGACAACCTGGTTGCCTGGCCTTACTGTGCATCGTTGCAGCGTCGGTGAGACCGGTGGCTTTTTGGAGCGTCTGCGCGAAGGCACATGGTCTGGTCATATTCTGGAACACGTTGTACTTGAATTGCAAAATCTGGCTGGCATGCGAACTGGTTTCGGTCAAACCCGGTCGACTAATCAAGTAGGTGTTTACAAAATGGCATTCCGCACCCGCCAGGAACAAGTTGGCCGTGCGGCTTTAGCATTAGGTCGTGATTTGTTGATGGCTGCCATTGAAGACACGCAATTTGATCTTGAGGCAAAATTAGTGCCCTTGCGTGAAATGGTGGACGATCTGTGTTTAGGTCCCTCCACCGCACATATCGTAGATGCCGCAACAGATCGCAGGATTCCATCGATACGTCTGACTGATGGCAATTTGGTGCAATTAGGTTATGGCGCAGCGCAACGTCGCATCTGGACTGCCGAAACAGACCGCACCAGCGCAATTGCTGAGAGCATCGCCAGCGATAAAGATTTGACCAAAACATTATTGCAATCTTGTGGTGTACCAGTACCTGAAGGTAGCCTGGTAAAAAGTGCCGAAGAGGCATGGGAAGCCGCTGAGGATATCGGTGTACCAGTCGTCGTCAAGCCTTACGATGGCAATCATGGCCGCGGTGTTTCACTCAATCTAATGACAGAAGCTGATGTACATGCGGCATATCATTTAGCCGCACGCAAAGGCGACAGCGAGAGCGTGATCGTAGAGCGCTTTGTTACCGGTAATGAGCATCGTTTGTTAATCGTTGGTAAGCGTCTGGTGGCTGCCGCCAAAGGTGAGGCCTTATGGGTAGTTGGTAATGGCACTTCGAATATTATTCAATTGGTTGATGATCAGATCAATACCGATCCCCGTCGTGGCACGGGCGAAGACTCTCCTCTCAATGCCTTAGCACCAGAAAAAGGCGCTGAAATTATTTTGGAATTGGAACGCCAGGGTTTAACGGCGTATTCCATTCCACTCGATGGCCAAAAAGTTTTAATCCAGCCGAACGGTAATGTTGCTTTTGATGTGACTGATGAAGTCCATCCCTCTATCGCAGAAGCCGCCGCACTCGCCGCCCGGATTGTCGGTCTGGATATTGCCGGTGTTGATCTGGTTGCAGAAGATATTTCCCGCCCTCTGGAAGAACAACGCGGTGCAATTATTGAGGTCAATGCCAGCCCGGGATTGCTGGCACATCTGAAACCTGCTGAAGGCAAAGCACGTCCGGTCGGGACCGCGATTATCGCTAATTTATTTGCTGCAGAAGAAAGCGGCCGCATCCCCGTTATCGGTGTGGCAGGCACTCGCGGCACCAGTTTAATCGCGCGCTTAATTGCCAGCGTCGTGCATGTCAGCGGCAAGCACACTGGTGTAGCCTGCTCTCAGGGCTTGTACCTGGATCAGCGACAAGTTGTTAGTACTGACTGTATTAAGTGGGAAGCCAGTCAGCGGCTATTGCTAAATCGTTCTCTGGAAACCGCTGTCTTTGAAACTAATGCCCGTATGATTTTGGCTGAAGGCCTGGCCTACGATAAATGTCAGGTCGCCGTGGTGACTGATATGGATGGTCATGCAGAACTTGGTGAATTTTACATCGATGAAGCAGACCAGATGTTTAAGGTAATGCGTACCCAAGTAGATGTGGTATTGCCGGATGGTGTGGCTGTATTAAATGCAGCAGATTCGCAGGTGGTAGAACTGGCTGAATTATGTGATGGCAAAGTGATTTTTTATGGTCTGAATGATGCGCTTGAGGCCATCGTACAGCATCGTGCTAAAAACGAACGCGCAGTTTTCTTACGTGACAACCACATCATTTTGGCGGAAGGTATAGAAGAAACTAGCTTGCTCTCATTGAGCACTTTAAAACCGATTAAAGCAGCCCAGCCAGAAGTCGTGATGGCAGCCGTAGCGGCTGCCTGGGCTTTAGAAATTTCGCCAGATTTAATCGTCGCGGGATTACGTACCTTTGATTCCAGTCCCAAGAAAGCACGCTATTGAGCAGGCTACTAAGTACGATACTAAGCACGCTGCTAAGTGCAAACCAAGTAAGAAACTAAGTACGCAGCTAAATTAGCGCAAGATTAAAAAATAAAATCGCTGTAATTACATATTGGCACTGCCATCAAGATAGGACGAAGGTTTATGGAAGTATCACGCATACGAGCGCTACGCGGCCCCAATCTCTGGAGCCATCACACTGCGGTTGAGGCCATAGTGGGTTGCAGCACTGCTGAACTCTCTATTGATGAACTGAACGGATTTGAAGTACGACTGCGCGCCCGTTTCCCAGAAATCAGTCCACTACAACCGACCGGCCACAATGACACTATCCCGATGGCGCATGTGTTGGAACTGGCCGCGCTGGGCTTACAAGCACAAGCAGGTTGTCCGGTCACTTTTAGCCGTACTACGCAGACGCTGGAAGCCGGAATTTTTCAAGTTGTTGTGGAATATTCGGAAGAAGCCGTCGGCCGCCTGGCATTAGAATTAGCCGAACAATTATGCAAAGCAGCGCAAGAAGATACACCGTTCGACCTGGGTAGCGCGCTGCTACAACTAAGAGATTTAGATGAAGATGTCAGGCTAGGTCCGTCCACTGGTTCGATCGTGCAAGCGGCCGTAGATAGAAATATTCCCTACCGTCGCCTGACTAACGGCAGTCTGGTTTTATTCGGCTGGGGTAGCCGTCAGCGCAAAATTCAAGCCGCCGAAATGGATGGCACCAGCGCGATTGCAGAGGCGATTGCACAAGATAAAGAACTGACTAAAAAACTTCTTGATGCAGCAGGCGTGCCGGTTCCATTAGGACGTACAGCATTAGATGTGGACGATGCTTGGGCAATCGCCTGCGAGATCGGCTTGCCCGTCGTCGTTAAACCCAAAGATGGCAATCAGGGTAAAGGCGTTACCGTCAACGTCACAACCCGTGCACAACTAGAAGCAGGCTATCAGGCAGCGGCTGAATTCCGCGATGATATTTTGGTTGAGCGTTATTTACCGGGTCATGATTTTCGTTTGCTGGTGATCGGCGACAAGCTGATCGCTGCAGCGCGTCGTGATCCACCGCACGTTGTTGGTGATGGTGCGCACTCGGTACGCGAATTAGTCGAACAAGTAAATAAAGATCCGCGTCGCGGTAGTGGTCATGCAACCTCTTTGACCAAAATTCGCTTTGACGATATCGCACTGGCAAGTCTGGCAAAACAGGATTTGGTAGCGGACTCCATACCTGCTAAAGGTCAACGCGTGATTTTACGTAATAACGCGAACTTGTCGACCGGCGGCTCAGCAACTGATGTCACTGACGATGTCCACCCAGAAGTTGCAGCACGCGCTATCGTCGCAGCCCAAATGGTTGGTCTGGATATCTGCGGTGTCGATCTGGTCTGCGATAGCGTCTTAAAACCAATCGAAGAACAAAATGGTGGCATTGTAGAAGTCAACGCAGCCCCGGGTTTGCGTATGCATCTGTCCCCGTCCTTTGGCAAAGGTCGTCCTGTTGGCGAAGCGATTATTTCTGCTATGTTTGAAGATGGCGATGATGGACGTATCCCTGTTGTCGCGGTGACTGGCACCAACGGCAAGACAACGACTGTGCGGCTCATAGCGCATCTGCTAACCACAAGCGGCTTGCGCACAGGCATGACCAATACCGATGGCGTGTATATTGAAGGCCGTCGTATCGACAGCGGCGATTGCAGCGGACCACGTAGCGCCCGTAATGTTCTGCTTCACCCTGACGTCGATGCCGCCGTATTTGAAACGGCTCGTGGTGGCATCTTGCGCGAAGGACTCGCGTTTGATCGCTGTCAAGTCGCCGTTGTCACTAACGTCGGTTCTGGAGATCACCTTGGCTTGAACTACATTACAACGGTAGAAGATCTTGCCGTTTTAAAGCGGGTGATCGTACAAAACGTCGCAGACAGCGGTGTTGCGGTGTTAAACGCAGCCGACCCTATCGTCGTCAGTATGGCTGTCAATTGCACTGGATCTATCACGTTTTTTGCAGCCGACAACCAACATCCAGTGATGGCTACGCATAAAGCGCAAGGGCATCGCGTCGTGTACGTTGATGGCAATAAGCTAATCGCTGCCGAAGGCAAAACTAAACACGAAGTTCTGTTAGCGGATATTCCTATCACCCGCAACGGCGCTGTCGGCTTCCAGGTAGAAAACGTGATGGCGTCGGTCGCTGCAGCATGGGGCGTTGGGATTAGTTGGGATGCAATTCGCTCAGGCTTAAAATCCTTCGCCAATGAGAGCGACAATGCACCGGGGCGCTTCAACATGTTCAACTATCGCGGTGCAACCTTGATTGCCGATTATGGCCACAATCCAGATGCAATTCTGGCGCTGGTCCGTGCAGTAGAAAGCATCCCTGCTAAACGCCGCTCGGTCGTCATCAGCGGCGCAGGTGACAGACGCGATCAGGACATTCGCCAGCAAACCGAGATTCTGGGTGATGCCTTCGACGACGTCGTGCTATATCAGGATCAATGCCAACGTGGTCGCGCAGATGGTGAGGTCGTTGCTCTGCTACGTACAGGATTAGCCAATGCCAACCGTACCAAAGTCATCGACGAAATCAACGGTGAATTTCTAGCAATCGACACAGCGATGGCACGTTTATCAGAAGGCGATTTATGTCTGATTTTGATTGATCAGGTTGAAGAAGCGCTAGCACATATTGCTAAGCGGATTGGAGAAGGCTGAAGTTGTAAGGCATGTCGTTGCTGTTGCTTTTAGCAGAGGTGACAACTAAACGAATAGTGTTTGTGTCCTGTCTTGTCCTGTATCTGGATAAAGGATTTTTTAGAACGTCCAAAATTACTCCCCCCAATAATGATGTGGCTTGTGGCACGATACCGTGCCACAAGCCACATCATTATTAGACCTTCCATTTAGGTCTTTAGAAACTTCCGTTCTTATTTTTCACGCAAAAGCTGCTGAGCAAAGTCAAGCCTCAAAGAATACCGGCTCTTGTGCCATCATAGGCTGCTGTACCTGCACCACGTCGTGCCAGCTAATCAGACGTAATTCACCACTAGCGTCTTCTACCAAGGCAGACAAGCTTTCTACCCAGTCGCCATCATTGCAGTACATCACGCCATCAATATCTCTGATTTCTGGTTTATGAATATGACCGCAGATCACGCCGTCCAAACCAAGTTTGCGTGCTTCATCGGCTAAGGCATTTTCAAATGAGCTGATATAGCTGACGGCATTTTTGACTTTGAGTTTGAGGTATTGCGATAGCGACCAATACGGTAGACCGGCGCGGGCGCGCCAGTTATTAAAGACTTGGTTGAACTTCAAAATCACGGTGTAAAGACTGTCACCGACATACGCTAACCATTTGGCACAGGCAATCACGCCGTCAAAACGGTCGCCATGCAATACCAGCATACGTTTGCCTTGTGCGGTCACATGTACCAGTTCATCCCTGACTTTGATACCACCAAAATCAAGATCGATGAATTGGCGTATTGATTCATCATGATTGCCAGGGACAAAAATGACATTGGTACCCTTCTTGGCTTTTTTCAGTACGGTTTGCACCACGTTGTTATGGACTTGATCCCAATACCAACGACGTTTGAGCTGCCAGCCGTCAATGATATCGCCGACCAGATACAAATTCTCTGACTCAGTCGCCTGCAAAAATTCAAGTAAGCGGGCAGCCTGGCAACCAGTAGTTCCTAAATGCAGATCCGAGATCCAGATAGTGCGGAAGCGGACCACATCTTTTTTGCTGGTTTTAAACAGTTTCTGATTTAAGAAGTGGTCGCCAGGTTTCATTATGCATTCTCCTCAGTACCGTAATGTTTAGCGTAACGATTATCCAAATTTGACAAAGGCAACATCACAAACAAGTCGGCGCAGTGGAAGTCCGGGTCCCAAGCAGGATCACCACAGACCCAGGCTCCAGCGCGCAAATATCCTTTAAGCAACGGCGGAATGCGTGCGTCATGACAAACATCCATCTCATCTATCGGAAATGGTAAATGCGGCGTAACCCGATATTCCAGAGGAGCAAAGTCGTTCTCTTTAAAATTACGGTAGATCGCTGCCGCATTGTGGCCGCCATCCGTAAGGCTAATACTGGCGCAGCCGATCAGGTAGGTGCAGCGCTCACGACGCATATACGCTGCTAGGCCAGCCCACAGCATCATGATGACTGCACCGCTACGATAATCAGGGTGAATGCAAGCACGCCCTGCCTCAGCGATGCTGCCGCGAATATTTTGCAAGCGAGATAAATCGAATTCTGTTTCGGAGTAATAGCGGCCGATATGTCTTGCGGCCGTTGGGCCAAGAATACGATAGGTGCCGACGACTTTTAAGGTCTTGGTATCGCGCACAATCAGATGATCGCAATGCTCATCGAACTCGTCTTTATCAAGACCATCGGGGTTGGTTAAGGCAGATAAACCCATTGCCTCGATGAATACTTTATAACGCAGGCGCTGGACTTCTTTAATCTCTTTGGCGGTACTCGCCAGACTTAAACTTAATTTAGAAAAACTAGGATTGGCATCAGCAGGTATCGTGAGTAATCTCATATTGTCATCCTCTTCTTCATCCTATTTCAATTAATCTTAGACAATCTCATCTTGGGCATTGTGCTTTTAGACGGACGAAGATTAAATGAGGATTACTTCAACAAGATGACAGTTTGATGTCGCTTTTATGACAAGCAAAAATACAACAGGCCCAGTCCGTTATGGGCTGAGCCTGTTTGGGGTATAGCTGATTAAGTATGGCTAATTAAGCTCGCTACTTATGTCATGACTGGCAGCGATTTTATGATTTTTAAAAAATCACTTTTCTTTCTTAGGACGTCCTGCCTTCAATGGCGCTAAGCCTGAGATCAAAGTTTTGAGGGAAGTGAGATCCGTCTTATTCAGCAAGACTAGGCCTATTCGTAGGAGTTGGCTTTTCTTAACTTCAATCCCTGCACTTAGACAAGCTTTTTTCACATGGCTTAAAACGACATATTCAGATTCTGGCATGGTGAAACTATCACGTACCAGTTTCTCTTTTTTAGCTTTTTCTTTATGCGCAGTCGCTGCACTTAATTTAGCAGCAGGCTTTGTTGCGGCCTTAACTGCTACAGACTTCACTACCGGTTTAGGCGTAGCCGCTTTTGCAATTTTTACGGTGTTTGGCTTAGCTAATACTTTTGTTTTTATCGCTGACTTTGCCACTTTAGTAACTGGCTTCGCTTTTGCTACAGCTACTTTTTTTGCTACAACTTTTTTAGCTACCGCTTTCACTTCTTCCTTTACGACAGGCGCTTTTGGCATCGTTTCTGGATTGGACGCCAGCTTTGCTGCTGTAGCAATTTTCTTTGCAGGGACTACAGCAGTTTTAATCACTGGCTTGTCTGCGCTGTCATCTAAAACTGGTTTTTTATTTGCAGTAGTAACCATTAATATCTCCAAAAAATGTAAACATATAAATAATATAAACTATTTATCTCAAACAAACAAATTAAAATTTATCCGGATTTTTAGCTAAACGAATATTCAAATCGAATATTCAGATTGATCAAGCCTAGTGTTTTTACGTGACACTCCTGTGACATGGCATCAAATTAACTATTTTAGTGACGCAGTAATGATCGATATCAATCATCGGATAGTCGTTATAATCCGAGTTTTTTACAGCAGTATTTTTTTACTCTAAGTCTATTATGAAATTTGCACACAACATCACCAAACGAGTCAGCTTACTCGCCTTGCTCAATCTGGCATTACTCGCACCCATAGCACCCATCCAAGCGGCGACTATGAACGGAGCTGGTTCTTCTGCCGCTGCGCCGCTGTATAACACTTGGGCAGAAGCATATGCCAAGAAAAGTGGCGATGTATTGGATTACAAACCAATCGGCTCATCCGGCGGGATTAAGCAAATCAAGGCGAAGGAAGTTGACTTTGGTGCAAGTGATGTTGCACTGAGTCCGGCTGATTTAAAAAAAGATCAACTGATACAGTTCCCCTCCGCGATTTCTGGTGTGGTGCCCATCGTCAATTTACCAGGGGTCAAATCGGGCGAACTGCGTTTAACCGGTGATGTATTAGCGGCTATTTTCTCTCGTCAAATTGTGAGCTGGAATGATGCAGCAATCACTGCTCTCAATCCAGAAATTAGTCTGCCGAAGAAAAATATTGAAGTCATCGTGCGTCAAGACGGATCAGGAACAACCTATAACTACACTGATTACTTAGGAAAGATGAGCAAGGATTGGCAAACAACGTATGGCAAAAATTTTACGATTAACTGGCATAAAGATGTAACCCAAGTCAAAGGTAGTAGCGGCATCGTTGCGACACTCAAAAAAACGCCCTACTCGATCAGCTATGTTGATTACAACTATGTACTGCAAGACAAGCTTAGTAGCGTCCAGTTAAAAAATCGTGACGGGAAATTTTTAGCGCCAACGGCAGACAGCTTTGCCGCCGCGCTGAATGCCAGCCAATGGAAATCTAAAGCCATGTTTGATGAAATGCTGACAGACAAACCAGGCGCCAATGCCTGGCCCATCGCTATGGGGACATTTGTCATCATGCCGCAAGTAACCAATAATCCAGACAAAACGCTGGCGGCGATTAAGTTCTTTACCTGGGGATTTATGCATGGCGACCGGTTTGTCAATCACGTGGATCTGGTGCGTCTGCCGGATGCGATCCAGGCAAGGGTATTTAAAGAAATGACGACGATTGTTGATACCAACGGCAAGCAATTACGCTGGATTTTGGAATAAAATTTTTTAAAATAATCAGCCAATTCATCGTAAAAAAATAGAGCGTGTTTGCAGGACAAACAACCGCTCTATTAGATATCCAAATAATATACTCCCCATTATTTTTAAGAAATAGTGCCCATTGTCCAGGTAATACCTGGACAACCCATATTTACTCCTACCCAGTATATTAGTTATAGTCATCCAAGATGATGCGTACATTCAATACAATCTTGGATCGGCTCAACGCAAGATTATTTTAATTTTTAACAGCAGAAGTGACTGGACGAATCTTCACCAAAGTGACTGAAAACGCACCGCAAATCAACAAAGCACCTGCCAGTCGGACCACATTTTCCGGATTACCACCCAACCAGCTTTGGTAGTACAACGGTAAAGTAAAAATCTGAATGATCATCGGGATCACAATAAACATGTTAAAAATCCCCATGTAGACACCTGTACGCTCCGCCGGAATACAGCCAGCCAGCATGACGTAGGGATTCCCCATAATGCTTGCCCAGGCCATACCGACACCAATCATCGGAATAAATAATAACGACGGTGTGTGGATCATAGGAATACTCAACATGCCAAGTCCCGCCAGAGTCAGGCAGATTGCGTGCGTGATTTTTGGTCCATAGCGGCGGGTAAATGGCACCATCGCAAATGCAGCGACAAATGCGATAAAGTTATAAAAAGCGCCGATCTGCCCATTCAATAAACCCGCATCACGAAAGCCCTGCGAGGTCTGATCACTGGTTCCAAAAATAGTCCGGCCTATCGACAACATGATGTACTGCCAATAGCAAAACATGGCGTACCACTGAAATAATTTAACAAGCGCTAACTGCCGCATGGTTAGCGGCATCTCTTTGATCGCCAGACCAACTTCGCGCAGTGTCGCTAACCAGCCACTTGGTTTGCGTTTGATCGCCGCTAACTCGTCAGCGGTCAACGGGATTTCTGGCGTGGTTTTGAGCGTCCATATGATCGATACGATTGAAAATACAGCTCCGATCAAGAACGCAGCAATCACAATATGCGGGATGTGATTGGCATTAACGGCATCTTTATTCATGCCAATCAAGACTAAGATAGAGGGCATTAAATACGCCAGCGTCTGCCCAAGTCCGGTGAATGCGCTCTGGGTTAAAAACCCGATCGAATGTTGGCTCTGATCCAGCTTATCGCTGACAAATGCGCGGTAGGGTTCCATCGTTACATTATTGGCGGCATCCAATATCCATAGCAAACTAGCCGCCATCCACAGCGTTGCGCTAAACGGCATCACCAGCAATCCCAGGCTGCATAAAATCGCACCGAATAAAAAATAAGGTGTGCGCCGTCCCCAACGAGTCACCGTGCGATCGCTCATCGCACCAATCAAGGGTTGCACCAACAAGCCCGTAACAGGTCCTGCCAGCCAAAGATAAGGCAAGCTGGCCTCATCTGCACCGAGATATTTGTAAATCGGACTCATACTACTTTGCTGCAAACCAAAACTGAACTGAATACCAAAGAAGCCAAAGTTCATATTAATGATTTGCCAAAACGATAGTTTGGGCTTAGTCAAAATACCTCGAACTCTGCTGATCACACTGGTCACATTAGTCACATTAGTCACGCTGCTCATACGGGTGTTCCTTTATTGAGTTCGTCCTTCAAAGACTCTGCAGCCCATCGCTCTTGCCATTGCTGGTAAAAATCAAGGTCCGCCGCGACTGCACCACGCACACCACAAATTGCGGCAGCAAACTGATGTGCCCTCCGTAAGCTGACGTCCAACGGCCATCCCTGAACCAGGCCTAATAAATAAATCGAAGAGAACGCATCACCCCCACCAACAGTGTCCACCACTACGGTATTGAGCGTATTTTGATCGTGTTGACTGCTATCGAGATAACGGCCTTCGCGATCAAAATAAGCATAGCCACGTGCGCCTAAGGTCACGATAACCGCCTGCAAGCTAAACAGGCGCATTAAGATCTGTATCGCCTCTTGCCAGTCTGCTGGCTCACCATTGATATTGAGCTGCTGCGCAGAATCCGTTTGCAGGTAGATTTGGTACAAAGTCAGTAATTCATCCTCATTCAACTTAAGTACGTCGGCGCTATGCAAGGACGTATCAATCGTGGACATACTGAACTGCATACTGCGCAAATTTAAATCAAGATATTTCAGTGCCTTGGTTTGATTAAGCAAGGCATACAAAGCCCTGCGAGAGGTCTCGCTACGTTGTGCCAAGGTGCCGAAATATATGATGCCTGCGTGATCGTTATTCATAGCTGAAAACGCAGACGACGCTAGCTCAGCGTCGATGTAGTCATACGCCTGATCTGGCAGAATCGTAAAGCGATGCTGTGCTTTATCGCCCCCCTCATCTTGCTCCACCTTAACCAGTCCGGTCGGATAATCTGCATCGATTTGCAAACCATCTTGGCGTAGACTAAACCGTTGCATTTCTAAACGGACTAAGTCGGCGGAAGCATCTTGCCCAACCCGCGAAATGAATAAGGGATCGCAAGCAAAATAAGCTAAAGTACGCGCCACATTGAAAGGTGCACCACCAATAATTTTTTGATGAGGAAATTGATCAATCAGTACTTCGCCAAAAATCGTGACTGGAATGCTAATTGGATTACTCACGATATGACTCCTGCATCAGTATTTGTTGTTGGAGTAAGCCAGACTTGTGACCACGGTTTTAGTGGAAGTTCTAAGCGATTATGGCTTTCGATAAGTACTGGAATCTCTTGTTGACCAGAGACGGCAAGAAGATTTTTCCAGCTAACGACATGCGCGATCGTCGCAGGTAAATTACTAAGTAGCGTTGACCAATCTAAGCTAATTTTTTTATCAGAAAAATTACCTATAAAAATGAATTGATCACTGTCAGTAGAAAAACTACCTCTTGAAAATGCCAGGACTTCTGGCTGACTGATAGGTAATAACTGGCGTGGCTGATTTGCTGCGAGTTGGTTTAACTGGCGACGCAATGTAAGCAAATGACAAAGCCCAGCAAACATCGCACCAGCATCGGTTTGATCATCGTGTCGTGCCGCAAATGCAGCAGCGTCCAATACTGGGCGATGCAGCCAGCGACTATCTTGCGCATTAGCCGGATTTTGGCGGTAATCATCGTCATTGGATTGGGCTAATTCATCCCCCATATAAATGACAGGCATACCACCAAAGCTCAGCGCCAGCCCATGCATTAACAACAGGCGACGCAAGGCAGTTTGGGATTGTTCCGGCGTAGTAGCCGCGGCATATCCGGCTAATGCAGATGCCATACCGACACTGCCATGAACCGCGCTGGGATCGCTCGCCTGAAAGCTCGCTCCTCGGCCAAAACTATCTCCATCTCCGGCAAAAAATTGCGCTACTTTAGATAGCCGTTGTTGCACATCTAAGGCACATTGACTCGCCTCGGGGCGTAATACATTCCAGCCGATATCATCATGACAGCGCACATACGTCAGCCATGAGGTCTGATCCGGCAATACTGGCGTACCAAGTATCACCTGCTGAATCAACTCGGTATTTTGCTCGGCCAACGCCACCCAACTGGCCGCCATTAAACTACTGTGATAAGCAATATGGCACTCTTTCACGACACCGTCAGCACTGCCCAGATACGCTGGCAACTCTGCTGTCGGGACGATCGCCTCGGCTTTTAACAATACGCCAGGCGCGGCAATATCAACAATACTTCGCAATGCTTGTAGTATCCAATGCGCCTCTGGCTGATTCATGCAATTGGTTTGCTCGCGCTTCCATAAAAAAGCGGTGGAATCTAATCGGAATACTTCTATCCCACGGTTAGCAAGACGCAATAAGGCAGCAGCCATATCAGAAAATACAGAGGGATTGCTGTAATTTAGATCCCATTGATAAGGATAAAAAGTGGTCCAGACCCAAGACTGCATTTCCTCGATAAAACTAAAATTACCTGGTGCCACTTGAGGAAAAACTTGTCCTAAAGTCGTTTCAAATTCATCCGGTTTTTGTCGATCCGCATAGTGATAAAAATAATTCTGATAATGCGGATCGCCCTGCTTCGCATCCATCGCCCATGGATGGTCATCTGCAATATGATTCAAAATAAAATCAGAACACAAACTGATATTGGCATCACGCAATCGGGTGGTCAGCGCTTGCAAATCCTGCATACTGCCCAGACGCGGTTCTATCGCATCAAAATCAGCTACTGCAAAGCCTCCATCGTTTTCACCTTGGCGGGCTTTTAAAAATGGCAGCAAATGTAAGTAGCGCACACCCATTTCTGTCAGATGGGGAATCTTGTCGGCGACGCCTGCCAAGTCTCCGGCAAACCGGTCAACATAAGTGCAATAGCCCAGCATATCTTGACTGGCAAACCATCCAGGCGTTGCGCTGCGACTTTGGTCTAATTGGCATAGCGCGGACGAGCGCTGGGCAGCCAATTGACCGACGCTATTCATCAACTGAATAAGCCATGTAGAAAACTGATCTGCACTCCCAAGACGATCTGCATATAAGCTTTGCAATGTATCGATTAGAGCTGGCGCTCGCTTCTCAAAACGTACACGTATTAAGGCATGCTGCGATGATGGCAACTCAGAGAGCAAAGACGCAAGACTGCGATGTAACAAACTAGAAGGCATTATTTAGCAAGACAAAAAGAAGAAAAAAACTCCCGCAGAAGGAGAACACACAACGGGAGTTAAAGTACTGCTGGACTGAATAAAACACCGTGGAAATCTCCACGGTATTATTTGGACTAATTTGAGACGATCAATTATTTAAAACGAGTATTTCAAAGTAGCGCGGATCGTACGTCCGTTGATTGAGCGAGCAGCATGACCGTCGCCTTCCACTTCGGTATAGCCGATTGAATTAAACAAATTATTCGCGCTTAAGGAGACTTGTGTACGCTCATTAATTTGGTAATTAACGAAGGCATTGACCACTCTAAATCCTGGCAAATTTAAAGTATTGGCATCATCACCAAATGACTTGGTTGTACCGATCACGCTAGCACCAAATACCGTATCACCTATGGTATAAGTTGGCGCAATCTGATAGATCAAATCAGCCTGACGGCGCGGTGTCTTACCGATGATCGTTGGGTCATTTGCACCAACTATTTTTGCATTGGTATAAGTCAAGCCGCCCGTCAAACGAAATTCATTTATGCGATAACTGGCTTCAACTTCGATACCTTTAGCATCGTAATTATTAGAGGTAAATTTTTGCGTCGTTGCTTCGTAATTAGACTCAGCCGTTTTAGCCTGGAAGAAAGTAACAAAACTGCTAAAGTCACCCGTCTTCCACTTCACACCAGCCTCGTTTTGCTTGACGATATTAGTGCTGATCGGTGTCGATCCATCCAGTGGATTGCCGAACATAATGCGATCCGCATTGAAGGCAATACCGTCGCTGGTTCGTGCAAATAAAGCGAGGTCTTTTGTCAGACGATAATTGGCACCTAATGAATACGAAGTGTGATTAACGCTGTAATCGATAAACTTAGTGTTGGCCGCGCTATACAGTTGATTGACTGCCTGATTATAAGTACCGGAGGCATTCTGTTTATCGTAGCGCAGACCACCATCAATATTCCAATTACCCGATTCCCAACCGAGGTTGAGATACGTCGCATTGGTCTTGTATTGCGCATCGATATAACGGTTACAGCAACCTCCAAAGACATCGGTTCCTGCTGCTAATAGACCGGGCGAACCTGCAATCGTTGCGCTGGAATTCAGCAGCGCTGGCTTGTCGCCGCTGGACTGCATCAGATATTGATTGAAGTTCCAGGTCACGCCCAGATTTTGGATAGAGGAATACAAACCAGCTGTTGCGGCCAATTTACCGCTACCCAGTTCGAATACTTTGGATACTTTCAGATCATTGACCGTACTACCGACATCATCCAGGGAAGTATTGAATACCGTTGCAGTGAACGCAGTACCGTTATACGCCTTACCCGCATTAGGGCCGGTGGCATAAGTCATACCGGTTTGTACATTACTGTTGTCGCTTGGGAAAATCGAAATGAAGCGACCAGAATTATTCGACTTCCGAAACTTATCGTCGAGAGTCCAACCCTCGCCAAGCTTGAACGAAGCTTCTGCGCCGAACGCATTATTGACGACATGCAAACCATCGTTCACATTGGTAGAGGTTTTGCTGTTATTACCGTTCAGTACGATATCGCGGGTCCAGTACGGTGAATAGAAGCTCGCTGTGCGTGGGTCAATTCCCGGCAATTCTGAGATGGTTCCATTGACTGTTTTCACAGGCACAGGCATATTCATCGGTGTCTTGTCGTCCAGATGCTTAAAGCTCAAGCGGATGTAACCATTATCCAGTTCATGCGTAATATTCGCCCTGATCTGGCCGCCATCTTCTGCAGTAACACCAGCAGGGCGTGCGCCATCACCGCTGCGATAAAAGCCCGCTACAAACATCCGTGTCTTGTCGGAAATCGGTGTACCAAAATCAAAATCGTAACGAGTCTGATCAAAATCCAGACCTTTAGTAATTCCGATACTGCCACCTTTTTCACGCCCATTTTTAGTAATGAAATTGATGATACCGCCCGGAGAATTAGTCGCCATCGTTGAGGCAGTGCCGCCACGTACGACTTCCAAATGACTGAGTCCACCATCAGCACGTAAGAACATATCTGGCGTCACAAAAGCGATATCACCAAACTGCAAAATGGGTAATCCATCTTCCTGGAACTGAACATAACGCGCACCACCAGCAGAGATCGGTACACCACGCACGGTCAAGTTAGCATTGCCTTCACCACCAGAGGATTCGGCACGCACACCCGGAATCGCACGCAAAATTTCTGCTGCATTGGTAGGCGCTGATTGGGCGATCTGGTCTGCATCCAGCGTACTGATAGAAACACTGGCCTTCATCTTAGAGGTACGTAGCGGTGTACCCGTTACGACTACGCTATTCAGATTGAGAGAATTTTTTTCATTGTCGGCACTTGGCGTTGCCTCTTGCGCCCAGGCAGAGTTCATTCGCAAAACAGCCAGTGATACCAAGCCGGCCATGCGCGTCATTTTGATGCGTGATGATGTCATTTCTGTCTCCGTTTTTTTCGGTTTCGCCAAATTTCTTCAAACACTATGCATGCTTGATTCGGCTCTTTATTTTTGCTTCTCTTTATTTTTACTGCTCTTAACAATCTTACTTTGCGTCGTTTTACGTATTTATTTTATGCATTCACTTTACGTATTTACTTTACTTCAGCGCACTGTTCTCTTACTAAACCGCTGTGTTTCAACGGACTAAAGAAAATAACAAAAGACCTCCAGCAATCCTCGTTAGATTTTTGAAATTCTCCAAAAACACTCGTCAAACATATTCTACAAACATTGCTGAAGATCTTTTGAACCATGGGCGGCCAGTAAGTGAATCGATTATCGGTCAAATAAATAATAATTGCAATCGATTGCAATAACGCAGTGCAGCAAAGCACTTATTTAGTGCAATCAAGAAATAGAAATTTGATATTGTTCGCTGTAAATATCTTAAATATTCCCAATTATCATGAAGCAAAAAACTATCGCCCTTACTATGATCAAATCTGGAGTTTTCAAAATTAATTTGGAAATTTATAAGAGAAAATCGATAAGCACCTTGACCACAATCGCTTGTCACAATTGTGCAACATACATAAAAAATGTAAATCGTTTGCTTATGCGGCGCAGCATGAATTTCGATAGAAATTCTACATCTGGATTATTTAAAAACACAAAAAATCCAAAACTTGCAACCGTTTGCAAATATTTATAATCAAAGCAGAAAACTGATTGTCATAGAATTTAAGCTGAAAGCCTTAGTCGACCAAATCACAAACTGCTGGTACGAGAAATCAACTGCGTAGGCAACAGTCGCGGGCTAACTGCATCGTGTTCGACAATCGACAATAAGGCTTGCACCAGCGCCTGCCCTGCTGCTGCCATTGGTTGTCGCACTGTGGTGAGTGGGGGGTGAAAATAACGGGCAAGTTCGATATCGTCATAACCGACTACGGCGACATCTTCTGATACGCGGTATTTTTTATCCCTGAGTGCATTGATTGCCTTCATCGCTAACAAATCACTGCAGGCAAACAAGGCATCAAAGGGGATTTTACGGGAGCACAACTCTTCTACTGCGAGTCGGCCGCCGTCTTCTACAAATGAGGCTTGTACGACCAGATTGGGATCTAAGGGGAGCTGAAAACGGCTCAGCGCGTTGCAATAGCCTTCATAACGCTGCGCCATTTCTGGCAGTTGGGTATCGCCAAAAAATGCGATGTGTTTTCTACCAGACTGAATTAAATGTTCGGTCGCTAAAAAACCGCCACTAACGTTATCACTACCAACGGTCACATACAATTGTTGTGGCAATTGTGCGCCCCAGACCACAATCGGAACCCGGCGCGCTGCCAGTTGATTAAGCTGATCGTGATGACGCCATTGCCCGATCAAAATTACGCCAAGCACTCTGCCGGTATCATAAATTTGTGCAGCCGAGTCCAGTTGCTCAGCATCCACCCGCGACAGCAACATATCGAAGCCGCGATCGGTCAATGCATCGGCCAGACTACCTAACATACTTAAGAAAAAAGGGTCCGATAAATGTTGCCGTGTTGTCGCATCGTAAGGCACCACGACTGCTACCGTTTTATTTTGTTTAAGGCGTAAATTTTGTGCGCCGATATTGATGGAATAATTTAAAGAGCGTGCTAACTCTTCTATCCTTTTCTTGGTCTCGTCATTGACTAAGGAGCTGCCACTAAGAGCACGTGACACGGTAGAAGTAGAGACGCCTGCCAAGCGGGCGATATCGGCCATTTGCAGTCTTCGCTGCTCTGCGCTGGCAGAGTCTGGTTTGCGGACGGTAGTCATCTGGCTCGGCGTTTTTGTCATGTCATTTCTTTGCTTTACATCGGTAAAAACTATTATAAAACTCAATCGCCGTTCTGCGTAGCAAAATGCAAACAAAATCAGTTTCAAGGCTACATACAAGGCACTGTGTGCTGCCGCACTGACTGAATTATCGCCGAGCTTTACGATGCGCTCATCCTGAGCATTCGCTTTATCACCACTATTGCTTGACCTAGATCAAAGCGTAATCGACAGATTTTGTCTACCTTTAGCTCTACGGTCAGGTAAGACATCTTGACCTAGATGAAAAGTAACGCGTGCCATATCAGCATGAAAGCTGCACGAAAGCAGCGCAAATCATCAACACATCAACTAACTAGGAAAATAATGAACAGTACGCATAAAGCCTATCTCATTGGAGGTGGCATTGGCTCTTTATCAGCCGCTGCCTTTATGATCCGCGACGGCGGTGTGAGCGGCAAGCAAATTACGATTTTTGAAGCGATGCCACTCCTTGGCGGCAGTCTCGATGGTGCGGGCAATCCAGAGCATGGCTACACCTTGCGTGGTGGACGTATGCTGACTACTGATAATTATGAATGTACCTGGGATTTGTTCAATAGCATTCCTTCATTGAGCAATCTGGCGCAAAGTGTATTCGATGAAACCGTTGCGTTTAATCTCAAGAACATGCCGCATTCTATGGCGCGTCTGGTGGATAAAAATCGCTTCAAAGTAGATGTCACATCCATGGGTTTTAGTATGCAAGACCGGATGGAGCTGCTAAAACTAAGCGAGGCTGATGAAGCCAGCTTGGGGAATAGCGCCATCACTGATTGGTTATCGCCAACATTTTTTGAAACCAAATTCTGGTTTATGTGGGCGACTACGTTTGCCTTCCAACCCTGGCATAGCGCGGTGGAATTTAAGCGTTATCTGCACCGCTTTATGATGGAGTTTTCTCGCATCGAAACCTTAGCTGGTGTAAAGCGCACTGTGTATAACCAGTTTGATTCACTGGTACGTCCGTTGTTAAGCTGGTTGCAAACTCAGGGCGTGAACTTTGTGACGAACTGCACTGTAACGGATATGGATCTCGTCACGCAAAATGACAAAATCGTCGTCACGGCCTTGCATTGCCATCGCGATGGTAAAGATGAAGTGGTTCCCGTTGTTGATGGCGATATTGTGTTTTTCCAAAATGCGTCCATGACCGATGCCTCTACTTATGGCTCCATGAGCGCCGCCCCGGTAAAGCTGACCAAACACGATAGTAAAGGCTGGCGCTTATGGGAAAAGATCGCCGTAAATCGTCCTGAATTTGGTAATCCTGCCGCCTTCAATTCCAGCATCCCGGAATCGTATTGGGCATCGTTTACGGTCACACTCAAAGACAGTATTTTCTTCGATAAGATGGAACAATTTACTGGTAACCGGGCAGGTACTGGCGGCTTGGTGACGTTTAAAGATTCCAATTGGTTTATGTCGGTAGTGCTTGCACATCAACCGCATTTTGCGGATCAGCCAGAAGGCGTGCAGGTATTTTGGGGTTATGCGCTACACCCAGATCGCGTCGGAAATTTTGTGGCAAAGCCTATGGCAGAATGCAGCGGGGCAGAAATTTTGCAAGAGTTGTGCGGTCATCTCAATTTTGATCAGGCCAGTTTTGCCAATGCCAATTGCATCCCTTGCCGCATGCCGTATATCACCAGCATGTTTATGCCAAGGACAAAAATTGACCGTCCGTTGCCAGTACCAGCGAATTCTAAAAATCTCGCCTTCGTCAGCCAGTTTGTAGAGATCGCTGACGATGTTGTCTTCACCGTGGAATATTCGGTACGGGCGGCACAAATGGCTGTGTATGAACTACTTAAAATCGATAGGGAAGTCCCGTCAATTCATCATCATGACGAGTCCATCAAGGTGAAGTTTGATGCGCTGATTAAGGCATTTAAGTAGGCACTAAGTAGCAGACAATTGGTGATATATCGTAGCAGGTGATAGTATTTTTTATGATCAGACAAGAGGATGAATGATAAATACTATCACCTAGTATATTTTAAGTGTCCATATAATCATTGGACACTACGACATTTTTAATAAAAATAATAGGGAGTATATTCAATTCAGGTAGAAATATTGTCCTGAAAGCTTGGAACTGCCGCCGTAAAAATCAGCTGTGCTTCAAAACGGTTCCGTACTAGCGTACGGTCAGCGCAAGAAATCGGCTCTTATGCCTAAGGCGGTTCGCCAGACAATCTTCTGCAAACATATTCGTTTCAGCGATACACTAATCGTCGCTATGGCATCTTGATCAAACTCAACGCATCCTATTTATTTTGTGAAAGTCGCTTATGACCCGCCTCATCGTACTCGGCGCCAGTGGTTTGGTAGGGCAACAAATTTTGGTGCAAGCGCTGGCTAATGACAGCATCAGTCATATCATCGCGCCCACCCGACGCCCGCTAGCAGATGTCCAACGTCGCCACGCTAAGCTAGAAAATCCGATTATCGATTTTGATCAGCTACCAGCTGATGCCCTATGGTGGAAAGCAGATGCCGTTCTCTGCGCGCTTGGCACCACCATGCGCCAGGCTGGGTCACAAGCTGCGTTTTATCGGGTAGATCATGATTATGTGGTGGATGCAGCGAAATATGCATTTGCTGCCAGTACCACCTGCTTTGTACTCAACTCATCCATGGGCGCCAAACTCAATGCCAGTTCATTTTATCTATGCGTCAAAGCAGAAACCGAACGTGATCTGGCGGGATTGGGATTTATATCTCTGACGCTAGTCCGTCCCTCGCTATTGGACGGTGGCGAACGCCCAGAAAAACGATGGGGGGAATCGTTTGCAATCAGTTTCAGTAAATTATTAGGACCACTCGTCCCAAAACGTCTACGCCCGGTCACCACGAGCAAAGTAGCAGCAACCATGATTAGTGCGGCCTTAAAAGCCACGCCCGGCGTAATAGTGATTGAATCAGAACAGTGTCATTTGCTGTAACTAATCCAGTCCGTCGCAAATACCACCGGGTAAACGCGTTGCCAACTGCGTTAACAAACACTATCGATATCGTGAGCTGCAAGAAATGCCGCCACTCTCAAAATACGTCAGTTTGACTTCATTCAAAATAGTCACATCAATTGCGCATCACTCTACAGCAATGCGAAATGTTGAAATTAAATCAAGTTTATGTTTCAATGGAAGGGCTACGTTTGCCGTATGCACGGCGACTGCCCCCCCTAATTTCCTTTTGACGGAGCACACATGAAGCAAGCTGTATCAACCCTCGTATCAATACTGGCACTCGCGGCACCGCTGGCAGCCCATGCGGGTACAACGATTGATCTAAAGAAGATCATCACAGACAACATCTCAACCCAGAATCAAGCCCCCGCTACCGTATCCGCGAGCGGCAACAGGGCGGGCTCTGGAAAGTCGGCCACATCCGGCAACGCAGCGGGCAGGAGTAACAGTCCGTCGCGTAATAGCTCGGAAGGACCCGATTCAGCCGAGGTCAGCGCAGTGCTAGCAAAACTTAATTTGCCAGATATTGCTGGCATCAAGATTGGTATGAATATCGATGAAGCGCGCCGTCTTGCACTCAAGGCCAATCCGAATTTCAAGTTCAAAAAGACCGATTTTACCTGGATGAGTTCTAGTTTCAACGGTGTTGAGGCCGATGTGCGAACCACCTCGCCTGGCGACTCTTACGGCAGCGGTGAGAAGTTCGTCCTGTTGTACAACGAGGCTGGAGCCGTATTCATGGTGTTGCGGGCCTTCACAAACCTGCCGTCAGACAAAGCGATCCCAGTGGCCGTACTGCAGCGCTCTGTCGCAGCGAAATTCGATGCACAAGGAATCGACAACGCAACGCGTCCGGATTTTCTCGGGATAGCGAAGTGGCGCTACGACATGAACGGCAAACTCAGCATGAACGACAGAGGGCCCAATTCCGACAGTCCATGCCAGGGGGATTTGATACCCGGCGCCCCCGAAGTGAATGCGATGTTGCTCCATCCTTCTCCCAACTGTGCGCTAAATATTATGGTTACGTCGCACTTGGCTCCTAGGTCGGGCTTGGTCGATAGCTACTCCGTATCCATGGCCGCCCCGTGGCTGGTGCATGATATTGGCGTCGTCAATGCCAAGGCTGCGGGCGCCGAGATGAAGCGCCGCGACGAGCAAGATAAAGCCAAGGGCAATGTGCCGCAGTTGTAGGTGGGAACAGTAGGCCACAAAAGATGAGCCAGCGAAGTACTGCAGAGAAATCGGACATCAGCGCGATTGTTATAGTCGCATTGCGCCATGGCAGGTTGAAAAAAATTTAAGCACTGAGATTAGTTTATGCTCAAAACCGATGTCTTTGCTAAGCTTTTTCGATCCACTTTGTGTAACTTCGTTGACTCAGGCATCGCTACCAAATGATCAATGCGGCTCCATTCAATTGCCCGCTTACGACATGGCGTGTGATGACCTGAGCAAAGTTGAGCCAGACCTGATTGGCTCGCGCTTCGCACTCCTCGGCCAGTTCGCGGCGAATCACTGCTTCTTCCACAGCGCCATGGCGGTACTGGCTGTATTTTGTTGCGACAAGCTGGCGCCAGGCGGGTACCACAGTCATGCTATGCAATTTGATAAGTTGAAAGGATATTAGCGTTGGCTAAACCGATGTTAGGAAATACGTAATAAACAACGCAATAGAATTTGAAAGTTTGAATGCAACATACGTTAGAGATTAAATCAGAACAGTGCCAGTCACCATAACTAGTCCACGGGGAAATATACTATCTTCCTCTATGCGCGAAGAAAAGTCCGTTGCAGACACTACCGGGCAAACGTGTTTCGAACTGCGTTGACAAATACCCGCGATGACCTTGGCTAAATTTCTACCGCCATATTGCGTATCCTTTTGCACCTCTCTTGATATCTTGGCTCAAAGCTACATCTAGCGAATCAACGCGCACGCATTTACGTAATTCCCATTTACATTCTGCTACACACTTCGCTAGCTAAGGGCTGTATGTCCACATCATCACTGCAATTTTCCTGGAAAAATTTTATCCGCTGGATTCGTTTTTTAGTTTTACCCGAGCCAGACTCACTTGATCATTCATTTTCTGTAAAGCAGATCGGGCAATTACATAGCGTCACACTAAATCCCGACGCACATACGATTGATGAGCAAACTTGGAAAGATTTATTGGTACAGCAATACGCAACACTATTATCAAAAGAAGTCAGTATTTTTGGACAACAGATACTGTATCAACGCTTGCGTACTGGGCTCGGCGATAAGCAATGTGCAAAGCTGACTGAGCGACTGCAAACACTGATGCAAGACCCGGTTGTGCTGGACGAGCTACATCATGTTTTCCAAAACCTGCGCAAAGCCGACGCTGAAATTGCGAGCTTATTATTTAGCGATTCAAATCAGATCAGCTTACCTGTCTGGCATCGCTATATATGGACGGTGGCTGCGACATTTTTTGTATCGCTCGGTGCAACATTGCTGCATCCATTCGCCTGGATAACTGCGTCACTCTCGCTGCTAGGACTGTTTGCCATACAGATTCATTATCATTCGGCGATGCATCTTTGGAATCACTCCATGCGCTCACTCAATCAGTTATTGGGCGTATGCAGTGTGCTTGGGAAACGTACAGAAATAGATCTGAAAGAGTTTGCAGACAATAGTGTCCGTGCCGGAAGAATCAACCGGAAATTAACACGACTGCCCAGTATTGATGCCATCATCCCCGGCACCAGAGCGTATATCGACTGGTTAATGATAGCGAATGTCAGGCATTATTTTAAGAGTGTATTGCACGTCTATGCCAACATCGATTTTCTACGCGACTGTTATTTACGTGTATCGAATTTAGAAGCGGATATCGCTTTAGCACGTCATCTGCTAGATCAAAAAATTACTTGCTGGGCAGAGCGCCATCAATATAAGCAGCTTGCATTTACGGAGGCAGTACATCCACTGCTACATCAGGCGCGACCGCTATCAATTGGGCTGGAGTCTAAGGGTGCATTTATTTCCGGCGAAAATGGCATTGGTAAAAGTACCCTGCTACGCACCATAGGACTAAATCTGATCGTCGCCCGTGCATTTGGATTTTGTTATGCCAAGACCGCCAGCGTATCAACACGTCCAGTCTATGCAAGTATGCAAAATGAAGATTCTTTAATGGGTGGCGAGAGTCTGTACATCGCAGAACTGCGACGTGCCAAAGAATTACTTACCGCAGCCAATGGGATGCATCAGGGTATTTACATCATCGATGAAATTTTCCGCGGGACCAACCATAGCGAATCAGTTTCTGCCGCAGCAGCGGTATTAAAAACACTAGCACAAAAAGGTCTGGTGATCGTCTCATCACATAATCTGGTACTCGCGCCACTGCTAGAAAAATGGCTCAATTCGCTTTACGTAACAGCAACCGATGACAACGCACAGAACTTAATATTACGCCCTGGCATACTGGCACATACCAACGGTATCGCCTTACTGTCATCGCACGGTTTTGGCGAGCAAATTGAAGATAACGCAGGCAAAGTATTTAACTGGTTAAACAGCTATCTTGCGCGACCAACCGATGACTGCAGCCATGTGCTTGAAATGTAATTACATGAAATCACAGAGTCGGCATTTAAAACTGCACATGATTGACTGAACCTCCATCAACATACCAATTTGCACCTGCGACAAAACTTGCTGCGGGACTGGAAATAAAAGCGACAACTCGCGCAATCTCTTCTGCTGTAGCTAGGCGCCGCATGGGGTTGCGTTTAACAACTTTTTCGAAAGCCTCAGGTTCTTCTCGACTTACGCGATCCCATAATCCACCGTCAAATAAGGTGTCCCCGGGAGAGACTGTATTCACCCGAATTGTCGGCAGCAAACGCGTGGCTAGGGATTTCATGTAATGCACCATTGCCGCTTTTGCTGCTCCATAAGGTGCAGAGGTCGGTGCCTCCAGCGAGCCTGCTTTAGAGCCAATGTATGTGATTGCAGCATGAGAAGATTTTTGCAGATATGGAATGACTGCCTCTGTTGTGTTGACCGTCGCCTGAATATCTGTTTTGATACTAGCGGCCCAATCCATACTGATCGCGCTCACGTTCGGAATGAAAATATCAACATTACCGATCTCAGCCATCCACGTTTTAAAATCGTCGATCTTAGTCACATCAACAACGTAGCCACGAACAGTTCCGGGAAGTTGCTCAACTAAACGAAGTGATCTGTCAATCTGCGCCTGACCTCTGGCGCAAAAAGAAACCGTGCAACCTTCACTCGCCAGAGCATGGACAATCGCCGCGCCTATTCCGGCAGATCCACCGGTTACAATGGCATGAAGACCTGATAGCTGAAGATCCAAAAGAACCACCTTTCATTGCAGAGTCTATTTTTCAAACAAGGAAATCTAGTGCATTTGATAAAAAATCGGAATGAAAATTGCGGCCAATATACCAGTCACGACAACCAACAGATAGCTGATCAATGACAATATGACGCCACCTTTAAATAGAATAAGAGCGTTATCTGTGTTGGTGGCTTTTGGTCCCAGATACCATCCACCCAGCAATAACTGTAAGGCTAAGCCAATAATAAAAGCGAAGTAAACCGGTAAGACTCTGCCAGTGAGATTATTTAATATCGTTGCAATCGTACTCAATACAGAGACAATGACGCCGTATATCAATGCATGAGTCCAGCGTAACTGTGTACGTTTATACAAAAAAGCTGCCAGTTTGATGAGCAATGCGAAGATGCATGGCATCAGTAACAATGGCAAAAAAGAGAGGGCGAGTAACATTGTTATCCTGATCAATCTATATGGTAATGGTATTCAATTTAATCCAACGGTGCTGTCCGGTAACGATTAACTTCTGAAGCACTGACAACGCCCGCCTGATTGCCCCATGCGTTGCGTATGTAGGACAACACCAACGCGACCTCGCCATCGGTCAAGGTCGGCGCAAATGGAGGCATGCCGTACGGCCTTGGATTGCCTGCAGTTGTTGCAGGGAAGCCGCCTGACAAGATGATACGGATAGGATTACCAGCGTTCGACATTAAAACTGCTGGATTAGCTTTTAGTGCAGGATAAACCGAACCTGCCCCTTTGCCTTCCGCACCATGACAATCGATACAGTGATTTTTATAAATGCTGCCGCCTTCGAGCATGATGCGCGCCATCTCTTCTTTGCTTTCGCCTCGGGTAGCAATAGCGCGATCCAAAACATCTGCGTTGGGCGCAGCCTTGCCAGGCAATGATCGTAAATAGCTGGTCATCGCATGAATATCGCCGTCGCTAAGATATTGCAAACTATTCGAAACGACTTCCGCCATTGGCCCTGATGCATGGGCTTTTTCTGATACACCAGTGCGTAACAAGGTGCTGATGTCGTTACTCGACCAAGTGCTTAACGCAGCTTCATCCTGCGCAACTAACGAGGGTGCATACCAGCGACTGATTGGCATTATTGCCCCACCTAATTCATTTGCACCATCGCTAGCACCAAGTGCATTGCGACTGGTATGGCATGCGCCACAATGCGCGAGGCCTTTTACCAGATAAGCGCCGCGATTCCAGTCGACACTTTGTTTGCTATCGCTCTGATATTCGCCAGGGCGAAAATACAATGCACGCCAGAACGCCAGCAACGGCCGTTGATCGTACGGAAAACGCAAAGTATGTGCCTGATTCTCGCGCTTAATCGCTGGAATTGATTTGAAGTAAGCAAACATTGCATCAGCATCTTCACGCGTCATCTGGGTGTAACTGGTGAAAGGAAACGCTGGATAAAGCAGGCGATCATCTTTGGATCTGCCGTTATGCAATGCATTCCAAAACTGATCGGCATTCCAGCTACCGATACCGGTAGCAACGTCTGGGGTTAAGTTAGGCGACACAAAATCACCAAACTCAGAAGAAATCACTCGACCGCCAGCGTAGGCAAATCCGCCTCGCGTGGTGTGGCAGCCCATGCAATTGGCCGCGCGCGCGAGATATTCACCTTTAGTAATCTGTGATGCGACATAGACAGTCGTTGTTGATGCAGATGACGCAGGCTGTTCCGAACGTATAACAACGGTATCGCCTAAAAAATAACCATACGCAAATAAAGCAGAAGTACCCGCCGCCAATACCACTAAGATAGCCAAGAAAATACGCTTCATTTACTTAGCTCCCATTGATGGCACGCTGCCGCAACGCATAGGCAAAGATGCGGTCATATCTCTGGTTGCAATCGGTAGCGGATCGGCGGGCAATGCCTGGGATGCGAGCCATGCGGATACTGCACTCACATCCTGAGGACTTAATTTTTTTGCGATCTGTTCCATGCAATCGGGCGCATGCGCGTGCCTACTGCCTGTTTGCCAAGCACCAAGTTGTCCATTAATGTAATCACGCGGCAACCCAAGCAAGCCGGGAATAAACGGGGCGACACCTGTCATTTTGTCGCCATGACACGCAACACAGGCTGGGATTTTTTTTGCTTATCACCTTGCTGCACTAATTGCCGTCCACGCTCAATCGAGGCCGCTGGAATATCCAATTGCTGCGGGGATGGATAAGGCGGATGCTGCTCAGAGAAAAACGCGGCGATCTCTTGCAGATAAGCATCTGACATATTACCCACCATATAGGTCATCACAGGATAAACGCGCTTACCATCTCTGAAATTTTTTAGCTGATTTAGTAGATATCCCTCTGGTTTTCCTGCGATACGCGGATAGTAACCATCATTGGTCGCCCTTCCTTGTTTGCCGTGACAGGAAGTGCATGCCATGAGTCGCTGACTTAAGGTATCTGGTACCGATTGCGCAATCGCTGATTTGCTGAGCAACAAACTGGCGAGTGATAGCATGATCAGGATCGGTGGCAATATGCTCGCCATCAATCGCTTTATTACTAAATCAGATGTCAACAGTGGGAGTCTCATAGGAAAGGTCAATTTGATGGCGCTTGCAGATATCCATGCAATTGCAATGGGTGGGGCGATCAGTAGTACAAGCATTATGACCGCTTCAATCCCATTCTGGGTTGATTTGACCAATAACCGATGAAAATTTTAAATAAAAAAAACCAGACAAAATTGCCTGGTTTCTTGTTGCCAATGATTTTATTTAATCAAGGCAAATTATTTTTGATGCGATGGATACTTGATCGTCATTTCTTGCAAAAGATTGTCTGCATGATCAATCTCTTTCATCACCCACAGCATGTAACGAATATCCACATGGATAGCACGCGTGATTGCGCTATCGAAGTACCAGTCTTTGGTGATAGATTCGTAAGTCGAATCAAAATTTAATCCGATCAAATCACCATGTTTGTTCATCACAGCGGAGCCAGAATTGCCGCCGGTGGTATCTGCACTGGACAGGAAGTTAACCGGCACAGTACCTAAAACTGGATCGCGGAAGACGCCATAACGCTTTGCCTTGATCGCCTCCTGCTCAGCAGGTGGCACATTAAATGGCTCTTTGCCTGTGTTCTTTTCTACGATACCTTCCACGGTGGTAAACGGACCTTTGCTGATGCCATCCCTTGGAGAGTAAGGTGCAACAGTACCAAAAGTCACGCGTAAGGTGGAGTTGGCATCTGGATACACCGGTTTACCTTGTGACTTTTTCCAATTGATAAACGCCTGCATATAACGCGGGATGATGCGCTCTAAATTGCCGTCGATTTCTTTACGACGGTTTTCCATCGTCTGGCCAAGCTGATAGACCTTGCTGGCTAAGCGTAAAAAAGCATCATCCGACTGTGTCATGCTGTCGACATCTTTATCTAACCACGCCAAACGCTGTGCAGTCGTCGTCAGTTTAGTCTGAGCGTATAACGGTGCAATGGCGTCAACCGCTGGTAGCAGCGCGTCTAAACCTTGCGGATGGGTATCTGCCGGCATTTGCGCATAACGCTGCAATGCGGCTTGCCAACGAGCCTGATCGACGCTGCTGACAAAGGACCGTTCCAAACCGGAGAGGCGCCCTTTGAGGAATGGAATATCACGTTCCTGGAAACCCGGCTCGCGCTCGGCATCTGACTTTTTGCGCTCCTGTGCCAAACGATACAAGCTGCGTGCACTGCGGAACATATCGCTGTGCAACGCAACAGACATCGCAAACTCTTGCTCACCTAAAGTGATGTCATCAGCAATCACTTTATCCAACTCCGCCAGCAAATTTTTATCATTCGTATCGCCGTGAGTGGCAAACCATTGCCGGAATTCCGACTCCTGCACATCTTTGATTGCGGCAATATCTTTACGCGCAAAACCGTCGATCAGTCCTTCGGTTTTTTTCATACCATTGTTGATGCTCTTGACCACACTGGCATAGCGTACTGTTGACTCTGGATCGTCTTTCGTCGCTAGCGCGATTGTCGCCAGGTCAGCCTGGTTTTCAGCGACACGACGGGGATAACTAGTGTCGCGCGCTGAACGGATTTCTGTCGGTAATTTGTAGCGACTAGTGCGACCAGGATATCCCGCCAACAGAATCGGATCACCGTTTTTTAATCCCTCTGCAGAGACTTTTAAGAAGTCTTTGGAATGGTAAGGAATATTGTCTGGGGAAGGGTCTGCGGGACGACCATCCTTACCGACGTAGGCACGCATAAACGAGAAATCGCCCGTGTGACGTGGCCATTCAAAATTATCGACGTCGCCACCAAAATTGCCGATTTTATCGGAGGGTGCATACACTAGACGGACATCACGTATCATCAATTGGCGTATCCGGTAATACTCCAGACCACGATGAAAACTAGGCACCGAGCAACGGTAGGCTTTGTCTTGCTCACATTCGGCAATTAATCCTTTGATTCGATTTTGGATTTGTTTATTGCGTTCCAGACCTGATAAATTTGGACTTAAATTACCTGTTACTTTATCGGTGACGGTCTCGACTTTGTCGGTGACGTAGATACGCTCGCTAGGACCCGCGGGCAATTCTTCAGCACGGGTTTTCGCTAAAAAACCATCGGCGATCAAATTGCGTGTCGCACTTGAATTACGCTGTACGGCACCGTAAGCACAGTGATGATTGGTCACGATCAAACCTGCATCAGACACAAACGAGGCAGAGCAACCAGGCAGCGCCACCATGGCACTCATCGGCAACTTACTTAAGTTTGCCAACTGCTCGGCAGGGATGGCGATACCGATGCGCTTTAGCTCTGCTTTTAATTGCGGTAACTGATAGGGTTGCCATTGTCCTTCGTCAGCGCGGGCAGTTTGAATCGTTAGACTGACTATGCTGAAGCTAGTGAATGCGATCAGAATACATACCTTGACCGATAAAAGATTTTTATTTAACAAGATGGGTCTCTGCAAATAAGAGTTTGGGGACGAATGATGCCAGCGAGAAAGATCAGAAGTGTAGCAAACTCAAACTGCTGTTTGATGAATTTTTTTTACATGAGATACAGAAATAAGATTTTAAAACCTGACAATTTCAAGAACAAAATGCAACATCAAGCATAAAAATAGCGGCAAGTGATTCTTTAAGATTTATCTTGCAGCAGTAGTTCTGTCAATAAAACTGCCTGTACCTTATCGGAATTCATCGCCTTATTCAGTTCTTGCTTAAGATTATTTTGCAGTGTCAGAAAACCCTCAGGCGTGCGCAAATCGTCAGGATTGGTGTTGGAGATTGCCACTTTAAATATGTCGTTGAGACTTTTCGTATTTTCTTGCAACCAGCCTTGATCGTCCGCACCAACTTGTATAGTGACCTGCATTCTGGTCACTTGACCGTTAATATTGACGACAGCTTCGGGCAGCGTCGCATAACTGATTTCGGCATTATTTTTTGGAGCGCGATTCACATAGAAATAGATCGCCACTGAAATGACGATAAATCCCAACAAAATAATGCTGGCAGCGTACTGGGTAAATTGATCTTTTTTTCTGACTACGGCTGTTTTTCTTGTTGGTGATAGCGGTACTTTTTTTTGGGTGGCCGAGGCTCTTGCCGCAGACTCTCCAAGTGAGATAGACGCAACCGACCGTTTAGACTTAGTGGTAGCGTCGGAGCTGACCAAAGATGGCGAGGGTTGTAATGGTGAATTTGCAGGCGGTACTGGTTGCGTTGACTTATTAACTTTGTCTGGCGCGGGCTTGCTGTCAACCACAACTGAATCGGGACTAAAGCCCCATTCGTCAAGAATGTTATCGCCAAATTCGGATGACTTAATTATTCCGCCATGCATGGGTTCAAAATCGAGCTTAGAAGTCAGCAGTGCTTTCTTTGCATCACTATTCGCCATAAGCAGTGCACTCCCCAATAATAAATACCAATATGATGGCCTTGAGCAAAACCGCCTCAAAGCGTCGTGGCGCGACGCCATACAACAGTACTATCTTCGTTGTCACGCCTTGCCGGGATCATTTTGCGTAAGTCGTTGATGAATTGTAGTATCGCATCACCACTAATTGCCACAAAGAAATTAAAACATAGGGTACACGATAACTATAAGCTCACTTTGTGACATCAATATGGCAGATGTTCTTCGTATGGAAATCAATTAAGACCTACGCAAAAATTGTTCCGGCAAGGCACAGCAATGCAATTGAGACGATTTTGCGTACGTCTACTCATAATTTTTGTAACGAAAACACCACTGTAATAGCAATGATAAGCAGTGATGTTACTAGCCTGATTGCAGTGAAATCTTAGCAGATCAAAGCATCTATTTGCCTACTTCAATGCTTTTAGCAAAGCTTCGTTACAAACTTCACGAACCTAAGTTCCGATCATTCGTTATCATGGCGACTTTCCGAAAAAACCCATGTTTACAAATAGTTAGAGAATTATTGATGTCCTCACTGAGCAGAAACTTCCGTATCGACAATATCAAAGGTGTTTTGATATTTTTAGTCGTGTTCGGTCATTTGATTGAATTGCATATCGCGGGAGCGCATTTTCTGCACTCGATATGGCTTTTCATCTACTCGTTCCACATGCCGATGTTTGCCTTAGTCTCCGGCATGTTCTCAAAAGCATCTTTAGACGAAAAACAAGGTAGCCAATTAGTCAAAAATGTTGTTATTCCCCTGGTCGCTTTTGAGATTTTTTATGAAGGTCTGGAGTTGCTGTTAAAAGGCAATTTAAGCGTTTATAGCGGCTTGTTTGCACCTTATTGGATGCTCTGGTATTTGTTGAGCTTACTATCCTGGCGTCTGTTGTTACCGATTTTTTCAAAATTGCAATTTCCGGTGGTAATTGCCTTGGCTATGTCCTTAATCGCTGGTTATTCAGACAGCACGGGTTATTTTTTAAGTATTTCACGCACTCTCTGTTTCTTCCCATTTTTCTTATTGGGCTGGAAAATGGGACCGGGTGCCTTTGATAATACGAAGAAGCGTCTGGTATTTGTGAGTGCGCCGGTAGTAGCAATCGCGATCACCGCCTCGTTCTTATTGCACAGTGATTTCGATTATCGCTGGCTGTATGGCAGTTATTCGCTCAACCATCTTGGGATGGCGAATATGACAGGTAGTTTGTATCAAATCGCCCAATATCTTGCCTCATTGACAATTGGATTAGCCTGTCTACATTTGCTTTCTTTGAGAAATTGGGGTCTGGCACAAGTCGGTCAACGTTCTATGTATGTTTTTTTATGGCACGGTCTGGCACTGATTGTGTTGCAACAGACGGGTATTTTGAATGAGATTTTTAAACTAGAACAAGGATTGGCTATTTTTACGGCAATCGCAGTGAGTGCACTGATCGTCTGGCTGGCGTCACACGCCTGGTGTGAATTGATAACACAAAAGCTGATCTTAAAACCAATGTCATGGTTATTCATCAGAGCACAAGCAGCAAGCCAGCTTAGCCCAACTAAAGTTATTGAGGTGAAAGTCGTTCCACAAAAAACTTTAATTTGAATATAGTTAGAACACAGGGAAATTATCCTGTGCTCTGCTGAGACAATTACTTTATTTGAATATTACCTGCATCAAACTGGCGCGGATTCTTGCCAGTAATCCCTGCATAAAAGCACTGGATTTCAGCCATATCACGCGTAATATCCCCAGACAATTCAAACATGCGCCCGATGCCGCCGACTTTGCGTTTGAAGTCCAGATAACCCAGCGCAATTGGTACGCCAGCGCCTTGAGCAATGTAATAAAATCCGGTTTTCCAGTGGCTGACATTGCCACGCGTGCCCTCCGGCGGGACAATCACTGTCAATGACGAGGTGTTTTGGAAAGCCTCAACCGTGCTTTGGACCAAATTGCCAGTGCGGGTGCGATCCACCGGGATGCCGCCAAGCCAACGCATTACGCCGGCTACAACGGGTGGAAACAAACTGGCTTTACCCATCCAGTAAACATTAAGGCGCAGAGCAAAACAAACCAGCAAAGTCACGGGAAAATCCCAATTGCTCGTATGCGGCGCTGCGATCAGCACGTATTTGGGCGCGGTCGGTGTAATACCCTCGACCTTCCAGCCAATCAGTCTCAATATCAATAAAGAAACCCAACGCATCAAAGTATTGATGATGGGCGTGTCAAAAATGGTGTGATGCATGTACTAAGTCTTTGATAAAAATAGAATTTACGCCAAATTGCCGCAGCAAGGCGTCGTGACGAATGCGGCATTATAGAGAGAGACATGCTGCTTTAGGGAAATAAAGAGTGCCATCAATCAAGATGGAGGGTGCGTAGGTGAAAGCGCTGTGACCGTTTGCTGCAACAAGTCTGCGTCGATTTATCAGGCGAAGTAAGCTTCGCCTAAATATATACTGCCATTAGTATATTTTAATCGTCCATATAATCACTGGACAATCAGGCATTTTTCCATAAAATAATGGGGAGTATATTAAACCCAGAATTTGCACAAATTGATATTGCGGGGCAATTCATATCAATTCTGCTTTGCGGCTAAATTCTGTTCCGTGGCTGATTTATAGCCGCTTTAGGGCTGATTTAAGGCTGATTTACCCATGCAATCACGTCTTGCCATTGCGCTATATCTTTTTCTACTCTGGAAGGTGCAACATCCCACAAAGTCGCGCCGTGTGCTGCCAATTGAATATAGTTTTGGGTATCACGTAAATACGCTAGGACAGGTAAGCCTAGTTGTCCGACATAGTGCGCCAATTGATCCGACGCTCGGCTACGGCCATTGACTCGCATACCTAGCACGGCTAATTGGTAGTTCTTGTCCCGCTTATTGAGTTTTTTCAAAAAATCCTCCGTGGCGAGGATGTCAAAAATAGAAGGTTGCAGAGGGACAATCACCTTGTCCGCCAGTTTTAAGACCGCATCTAATTTACTGCCGCTTAAACCTGCAGGCGTATCCAATACGATATGTGTCGTCCCTTTAGGTGGTTTTGCAATATGACCGTCTTGGATTTCCCAGGCACTAATCGCTGGCAAACTGGCAGGGCGCAACGACAACCATGTGCGTGATGATTGCTGCTTGTCCGCATCGCCCAGCATCACCTTATGCCCTTGCGAGGCAAAGTATCCGGCCAGGTTAGTGGCGAAGGTACTTTTACCAACACCACCTTTAGGATTGACGATAGCGACTACAGGCATAGTGACTCCTCGTAACTGATAATGATGTTGAAGCTTAAGCTAAAACCAACAATAAAAGTGATGCTAAGAATTCAAATTATATAATCGCAACAAACAATCATTTTATGCAGGCACCAAGAGCGCCATTTGTTGCTGGGTGAGATAACACCATTCGCCCTCTTCCAAACCCAGAGACTGCAATGTTAGTTGTCCGACAGCAGTTCTGCTCAACGCCGCACAATGATTGCCGGCTGCTGCCAGCATGCGCTTGACCTGATGGTACTTGCCTTGCTCCAAGACGATCTCAAGCTGGTGATCAGAAAGCTGGCGGCAGGTTTGCGCTGCCAATGGCGCTGGTTCATCATGTAATTGCACGCCTGCCAATAGCTTTTCTACCAATTCGTTGGTGACAGGTTCCGCCGTGGTTGCAACATACACTTTGGGAATATGTCGTTTAGGCGAAGACTGGGCGTGGATAAATGGCCCATCGTCCGACATCAACAACATACCCGTCGTATCATGGTCCAGGCGGCCTACCGGCTGCACATCGCGCCACGAAAACTGTTCTGGCAAAAGGCTCAGTACACCGGGATGGTGGCTAGGTTTGCGTGAACATTCAAAATTAGCGGGCTTGTTGAGAACGATATAAATATGTTCACGATATTCCCACTCTTCATCAAAAATATGAAAAATCAGGCCATCGGTTTCCACGGTCGTTTTATAACTGTCCATGACTTCGCCAGCGATGCTCAGTTCGCCGTCATCGATTAGCTCGCGACAGTATTTTCGGGTGCCAAATCCTTGCGATTGCAGGATTTTATCTAGGGATAATTTACTCATGGGCGGCACTTTAACAGAAGCGAGGACGTCTGCAAAATTCAGGGTGTCAAATTGGTTTTTATTTTTTAAAAACAGTTAAAGGCAAGCTAATGATAAAGATGGTGCCTTGGTCGATGATGCTGTCAACGCTGATATGCCCATCGAGTACGCCAGTCACCAGGTTATACACAATATTGAGCCCTAATCCGCTACCACCCTGCCCTAATTTAGTAGTGAAAAACGGATCAAATATGCGTCCGAGATTGGCGGCGGGTATGCCTTTGCCATTATCGCTAACCACAATTTCCACTCTATCTTCTTCAAACAACTTGGCAGAAATATCCACCACACCGCGGGTGTCGCCTTCAAACGCATGAATAAACGCATTGTTAATCAGGTTGGTCAACACTTGCCCCAGAGGACCGGGGTAACTATCCAGAATAATTTTAGGCGGAATCGTATACACCACCTCATGCCGGGTCTTGCGTATGGTCGGACCAAGAGTCAGCACAATTTCTGCAATGGTTTCATCCAACACAAACAAACGACGATTGGCACTGGTCTGATCAACGGCAACTTGTTTAAAGCTGACGACTAGTTCGGACGCTTTACCAAGATTGCGCATCAAAATATCTGTGCCATTGCGCGTATTTTGTAAAAACTCGTCCAGAGTGGAACGCCGCATCCCAGTCTTCATCCCGGCGATGATTTGCTCGGTATGCTGCTGCAAAGTGCTGGCAATCGTCACGCTGGTACCGATGGGCGTATTGAGCTCATGCGCGATGCCTGCCACCAGGGAGCCGAGTGCGGCCATTTTTTCGGTGCGTAACAGCTCATGCTGCGCCCGCTGGAGATTCTCTAGCACGATCGTTAGCTCAGAATTGGCCACCTCGAGTGCGTTAGTTCGTTCTGATACCCTGCGCTCTAAACTGCTATTGAGGGTACGAATTTCTGATTCGTTATGCCGTTTTTCGGTGATATCTTCTTGCACCAGTACCAATAAAGATTCTTCACTCAGACGAATTAACCTGCCAGAAATATTACATAGCAGGATTTTTTCCTGATGACCACAATGTAGCCATGCTTCGTAATCATGGATCTCGCCATGATGTTCTACGTTTTGCATTACGGCATCTAAATCTTCTTTATTTCGCCACAGCGCAAGTTGTTTTTCTGGGCTGTTTAAGATGTCATCATGCGACCAGCCAAATTGCCTGACCCAGGCATCATTGACATCAATCATCGTGAAACTGGTTGTTTTACGAAATACCGTCATTGCAACTGGCGAGGCATGAAAAATCGCGGTGAATTTTTCTTCGGTAAAACGCAAGGCTTGCTCTGCACGCAAACGATCATTTAATTCTTGTTGGAGTATCTCATTTTTCAGATCGCGTTCTGAGAGCAAAGCGCCCAGATCAAGCCGCATTTTGTCCAGGCTATCGGCAAAGCTGCCAATCTCATCCTTGCGATGCCAGATCACCGCTTTGTCCAGTTTGCCACGCGCCAGATCGGCAGTAATATTTTGCAGTGCCTGCAATGGATGTACGATCCTGCGCTCAAATAACAGCAGGATAAAACCAAACGAAATTAAAACCTGCGCAAGGATTGCGCCGCCCAACTTCAAGAAATCAATCAGTAAATCGTGATCCAAACGCCCTGTACTCAGTTCGATAACGACCTTACCGATTTGCTTATTATTTAAAAAAATCGGACGTTCTTCATGCATGACCTCGCCGATGCGTCGCTCGGCGATTTCGCTATGCACAAACTGGCTTCGGGATTCATCTTCGACGGTGACTTGCAGAACTGCCGGGTCACGCATGACGGCTTTAACAAATTGGGTAGCAACTTCTTTATCGACATTCCAGACCGGAACCGCCATCGCGCTGGACAGCATATCCGCGTATTGCGACATTGGGGTACGCACACGTAGATCCAACTCACGCTCGTACCGATCCACCAGCAAAAATCGTCCGACGACCAAGGCTGGCAGTAAGATTCCTAATGCGACGCCTAAAATCAGAATTTGACGAAGTGAAAGTTTTCCCAACATGAGCCTTGTAGAGTTGCTTATAGAGTTGCCAGTTGCCATAGCCAGTTGCCATATACAGTTTTATTTTCGCTGCAAGGAAACGACTGGCATTCACCGAATTTTGCAGAGTTCGCCGTTAGCTATTTTTGCAAAAAGAGCCTGATTAACAGACATTCACTCAGATATATGCGTAGCGTCTTGAACACCTCAGTCACTTTTTTTACGCCAGAGCTGAATGTTATTTTCAATTAATTTATCCATCACATTCTGCTTGGTCAATTTGATCATTGCCTTCGCAACGCGCCCGCGCATTTCTCCGGTATTACATGGCGATTTGTGCGAGAAAGTTAAAAATAAGCCCTCATTACTAATCGCTGGCGTGACTATTTTTAAGCCGGTGATATTCAGCTTAGCCACGTAGGCGAGGCTTGGATCTTCCTCATAAATCAGATAATCTGAGCGCGATAAAGTCAACATTTTTAATGCTGATTCCAGACTAGCAACGGTAGCTATTTTCAATGATTCCTTAGCATAATGATCGAAATCGTCACCGAAGCTATTATTGATCACCGTGACTCCCTGTTTGCCCTGTAGATCGCTCCACTTCTTATAGTTGAGAGACCTATTTGCTTTTGTCCAGATTACAGAATGCGTTTCACGGAAAGCCGGATAAAAATAATCCATGTAATCCAGTCTGGGTTGAGTGAAAAAAGCTCCCGCAATCAAGTCAATACGACCAAGCTTAGCCTCCTCCTGCACGCGCCCCCAAGTACCAACATACTTGACTTCAATCGGTATGCCTAACTCTTTTGATAATAACTGCATTAAATCGGCATTTGCACCGATTAACCTGCTTTCATCGCTGGGGTCACGCCATAAATAAGGAGGATATTCTGGATTGCCTGCTGCAATCAACGCTTTACACGATTCAGCTTGCGCATTTGAACCAGAAAAACAGGCGCAAACCAAGGCGAGAACACTGAACAACTTTAGTCCTGACAGCGGCTGTATTTGCTTGTAGCTTAACATTGAGCAGTCCCTTGTTTTTATTGGGATAATGAGCGTCTAGTCTAACGACTGGATTTGGTATTTACAAGAACGATCTAGGCGTAGGGCAATAAAATACTAAGAAGCAACGAAAATGAGCAAGATAGAAAACTGAAATGTAAAGTTAGTTTCGCCACTATTGGCGATCCCATGATGACCCCAACCAAGACCTGTAAGCAAGCTTAGCCCTCGCTCCTGTCAATAGAGCAAACCTTGTGAGCTTATTAGTATCCACGAAGGCTCTGGTTACATTATCGATTGAAAATACTCTGCCCATCTCCAGCCTACGCAAATCACCTCGCTTGATCATCTCTGCAAATTTGCGTAAGTCGCTAACAAGAATACTCAAAAAATTAACGGCGGATAATGCTATCGCCACTGTTTCTGACCAGATCACCGCTACCGAATCCTGGATCATGGTCGAAATTAAAAGTGTTTTTATCGCCATTATCATATTGCACTGCGACTGCCCAGACTTTGGACGATTTTGCTTTTTGCTCAATTTTACGACCAGCATAGGCACCGCCAGCTGCACCAGCAACCGTTGCCAGATCGCGCCCGGTGCCATTACCGACCTGATTACCTAATAGTGCACCGGCCACACCGCCGGCAATTAATCCTAAAGCGCTGCCTTCTCCCTCTTTATCACTCACATTGACCGATAGCACACGACCGCAGCCAGCGCAGCTTGCGCCCGACTTGGTTGATACGGTGACTGCCTGCATATTCGATTTTGCGGTAGCCAATGCATTGTTATATTCGGTCTTGGCATCCCGCAGACATTGCATGCGCGAAGCGGATGTACTCTCTTCTGCACACAACTTTTTATCATCAGCATATCGAGTTGCCGCTCTTTTAGTATCTTCGGTATATTGCTGCTTAGAACTGATTGTTTGTGCATGAGCACCTATGTTTACACTTGAAAGTAGCAGGAACAACACAGGGAAAATTAAGGCGTTTTTTTTCATGTTAGAACTCCCGGATAAATTAAAGGATGGAAAAGCGAAGAACTTCCAGTAATACGGCATCATCAATAACAAGCATGTCAGCTTTGTCGTCGTATAAGCCAGTTCAGGTAAAACACGGCACAGAGCGCCGTCATTTTATGTAAAAGGCATGGCATACAATGTGCATACCTTTTTTAAGAATTATTTTTATAATTTGTTGAGCTTCTTGCAAAATACCCAAACCAGTAAAGTCGAGCATGGGTGTGGCCACTGTTGCGATTGGTTTTCTTGTTTGAAGCGGCACATGTGACATGAATTTGTGCCGGATTATCGTTTTATGGCGTGTCAATCCCTATGTGACCATCACTGCCCCTATGAACGTTGGGAAACGTTGTTTTTTTCGACTCTTTAAAAGCAAAGCTGTTACGTAAATAAACGCATCAACTGATCTGCGGTCAATACCAATAAACCAAACATCAAATGCGACATCACTTTTTCGCTACCACGCACCCGTACTGTCGTGCCACCAAATTCGTCTTTCAGCCTGCCATTGGTACGTTCAGCTTGCGTGCGTTCTTTATAACGCTGTTGTTCATGCGGGGCGAACGGTTTCTTCTCCCCGCCGCGTGCGTTGTGATCAATTAATGGCACGTGGCCAAGACTTTTGCTGTGTGCCCTTAACTCTTCACTGCAATACGCTGCATCCATCAAATCGTACAAATTCGTTACTCGTGCGGCCGTCATCGTTGCTAACGGCACCGCCGTTTGACTATCGTGCACCGAGGCGCTGGTCAATAGCGCACTGATGGCAACGCCGCAGTCAGCGGTGTCGATATGCAGCTTGTAGCCGTTCCAACTCACTTTATAACCTTGCGCATTGCATTTAGTGCCGCGGTCACACTCTTTGGGTAAAGCATTGACGATGCTCGGTAAAGTTTGCGTCAACTGCCAGCCTATCTTGGTCACTTTCTCTTCCTTTGGCGGCCTTATCTCGCCTTTCTTTGGCCGTCCACGGCGCTGCTTTTGGGCCTTTTCTACGGAAACAACTTTCATGTGTTTCTTCGGCTTCTCGCGCGCCGCAATCGCCGTGCCGTCACGGCTGATGTGTCCAATGAGGCTGTCGCCTAAATAACTCTTGATCAGCGCTTCGTGCACTTTCTCCGCTAATTTGGCTTGGGCAAATTCGCCAAAGGCGCGCGAAAAAGTGGCTTCATTCGGAACTTCTTTCCACATCTCAAAGCCGCACAGCCGTTTTAAACTGCGATCCATCGTCAATCGTTCTATTAAGGCCGCTGTTGTATTGAGCCCCAACACAGCTTTGGCGATGAAGGCGCTGGCCAATGCACCACGGTCATGCGGTTTGCGTCCTATCCCTTGCCATTGGTCCGACACAAATTCTTCGATGCGCACCCAGTCTAGTACATGAATCAATTTTTCCAGCTTCGGCGTCAGTGACCCGCATTGCTGTTTTATCTCCGGTAGCAAATCGTGTTGCAGTAAATTCCAGCGTTGCATTATCAGCAGGCGTTGTGTAGGATTCATAGCGGAGCGCAGATGGTTGTTTAGTCACTTTCATCTTGCCAGAAATGGCCGCTCCTTTCTCATCTATTTTGCGCTTCTCGCAATAAAATTACTCTCCGGTGTTTCGTTTTGCAAGAACCTCTGTTTTTATAAAATATTTTGATGAAACACGAACACAATAGCACTATAGAAGCGCAATGCAAAAAACATGCGCACCGAAAAACATCCCAGCTTTCGTTATAGCAAACTCATGCGTACCCTGCACACAAAAATTCAACACACAGATCATATCGATGGCGAATTAGTTTTACCTTTTCAGATACGCGAAAAAAGTCGCTTTCGCGCTACCCTCACTTCAGGCGAGGATATTGCCTTACTCACGGTGCGTGGTAGCGTCTTGCGCGATGGCGATCTGATCACTAGCGAAGACGGCTTCGTCGTCAAAATCGTCGCTGCGGCAGAACCGACTTATAAAGTCGTTTGCGATTCGGCCCAGGCTTTGTTGCGCTGTGCGTTCCATTTAGGTAACCGGCACACACAAGCTCAGGTTGGTGATGGTTTTTTACGTATCCGTCACGACAATGTACTTAAAGAGATGTTAGAAGGTTTGGGCGCTCAGGTAGAGGAAGAACTTGCTGCATTTGAGCCAGAAGCCGGTGCCTATGGCGGTGGTCATCATCATGGCGACGACGGTCATCCGAACAATCCACTTGCACCTATCCCGCTACGTCAAAAAATACATCGTCCCTCTGACAAAAACTAACACTGCCAGCTAATGATACAAACCACTGCATTGCTGCACTTGCTGCAACTGGCCAGCCCTTCTCTGCCGGTTGGCGCATATAGCTATTCTCAAGGCTTAGAGAGTGCGATTGAACAAGGTCTGGTGAAAAATTCAGCCACTGCCAGACTATGGATATCGCAGCAATTAGTCGAGGTGCTAGCCTGTTTTGAAGCGCCGATTTTGTGGCGACTGCTGCACGCTTTTGAAAAACGCGATCAGGCTGCGGTCAGTCTGTGGACAGAACGGTTTTTAGCCGCGCGAGATACTGCAGAATTTCGGGCGGAGACAGTACAAATGGGCTATTCACTCGGCAAGCTATTGGTAGATTTAAAACTGGACGATAGCCAAGTTGATCCGGCATTGCTTGCGTGTTTGCAAAGTCTGGCCGAAGTACCCTTTCCGACTGCATTAGCTTGCAGTGCGGTTGCGTTGAAAGTACCTGCCGAGGCAGCATTACTCGGCATGTTATTTTCATGGGCAGAAAATCAGGTGCTAGTGTGCGTCAAATCCGTGCCACTGGGACAAGTCGCGGGACAAGCCCTGTTACTCAGTTTGACTGAGGCATTAGAGGCGGCGGCAAAAACCGCGCAAACTCTGAACGACGATGAATTATCCAGCTGGGCGCCAGGATTATCTCTGCTATCGATGCAACATGAAGTGCAATATAGCCGTCTATATCGCTCCTAACGCCAACATCATACTTACCGAATTTAAATTTTTGAGAGTCCATATGAATTCCGATTTCAATACCCAAATCAGTACTCAAATCAACACGCAAACCAATTCAAAAATAAGTGCACAAGCATCAAATCCATTGCGCGTCGGCATCGGCGGCCCGGTAGGTTCGGGCAAAACGGCACTGTGTGAAATGTTATGTAAGGCCATGCGTGACGACTACGAGATGGCGGTCATCACTAACGACATCTACACCAAAGAAGATATGGAAATCCTGTTACGCGCAGATGCCTTACCGGCAGAACGTTTGATGGGCGTAGAAACCGGCGGCTGTCCACACACAGCGATCCGCGAAGATGCGTCCATCAATCTGGAAGCAATCTCACGAATGTGCGCTGATTTCCCTAACCTAGATTTAATTCTGGTGGAATCTGGCGGTGATAATCTGGCCGCAACTTTTAGCCCCGAATTGTCTGACTTAACGATCTATGTCATCGACGTCGCTGGTGGGGAGAAAATCCCGCGAAAAGGAGGCCCTGGCATAACCCGCTCTGACCTGTTGATCATTAATAAAACAGACTTGGCGCCGCATGTCGGAGCCAACTTAGACATCATGGCGCAAGACGCCAAACGTATGCGTGGTGATCGTCCGTTTATTTTTACAAATTTAAAAACGGGTGATGGGGTGACGCAAATAAGGGAGTTTATTTGCAGGGAGGGTTTGTTTAAAAATTGAATACCTTGACAAGGTAATTAATATGACCAAATAGTAAAACCGTGACTTATTCAGTCGCAAAAAAAAATGAGCCGATGTGGCTCATTTTTTTACCTTGGATTCAGATTACAACTTAGACTGAATCAATTTACCCAACTTCTCAATCCCTTCATTAATCCGCTCTGGCGATACGGTCACAAAGCTCAAACGCAAGGTATTTGTGGCCGGATTATCTGCATAAAACGGCGCACCAGGAACGAATGCCACATTCTGCGCAATCGCTTCATCCAATAACTGTTTGCTATTGACGTGCGCAGGCAAGGTCACCCAGATAAACATACCACCCTCTGGACGCGTCCATGTCACGCTGACTGGAAAATGCTTTGTCATCGCGGCCAGCATCACATCGCATTGACCGGAGTAAAAGCTACGGATCGTTGGAATATGCTCACCCAGGAAACCATCTTTGATTACTTCATACACGACCATCTGAGTTAATGTCGATGTATGTAAATCGGCGGCCTGTTTTGCTTGCTCTAATTTACGGATCAACGGCGCCGGACCGACGACATAACCGAGACGAATACCAGGCGTAAGGATTTTGGAGAACGAACCCATGTAGATCACGCCATCGGGATTCATCGTCAGCATTTTTGGTAAAGGCTCACCGCTGTAACATAAATCGCCATACGGATTATCTTCAATCAAAGGCAAACCCAGACGTGCGCAGGTGTCGACCAACTTATAGCGACGTTCAACTGACAACGTCAAACCGGTCGGATTCTGGAAATTAGGCAAGGCATACAATAAACGCGCGCCCTGTCCTTTTGCCGCAACTGACGACGGCAACAAACCATGCACATCACCATCCACAGAAACATACTCAGGCTGGTACAAAGAAAACGCCTGCAAAGCACCGAGGTAAGTCGGTGTCTCGACCAAGATCTTGCTACCCTTGTCGATCAACACTTTACCGAGCAAATCCAGACCTTGTTGTGAACCCGAGACCATCAAAATCTGTTCTGGCGAAATTTTAGTCACATCGTTGGACAAAGAATCCGCGATGAATTGACGCAAAGGCGCATAGCCATCGGTCGGTCCGTATTGCAATGCCGACTTTCCTTGCTTGGATAAAACCAGATCAAACGCTGCCCGCATACGGTCGATTGGAAACGTCTCTGGTGACGGCAAACCACCGGCAAAAGAAATCACTTCTGGACGCATCGTGACTTTCAAAATTTCACGGATCACGGAGCCTTGCAACTGCTCTGCACGCTCAGAAAATTTCCACTGCATGGGGCTAGGATTTTCAAGTTTCATACTGGTCTCATTCACTCTGTATTTTTATGTTGTACTGTTTTTATAATCGGTCAATTGTCTGCATTACTCTAAATTAATCTGAATCACTTAAGGTAATTTTGAGTTGATCCAACTAGGCAATCTCAGCAATCAATTCAATTTCAACGCAAGCGCCCATCGGGATTTGTGCTACGCCGAAAGCGGAACGGGCATGCTTGCCTTGTTCACCAAAAATCTCACCAAACAATTCTGACGCGCCGTTTGTGACTAAATGCTGTTCTGTAAAGTCGCCTGTGGAATTGACCAGACTCATGACTTTTACAATCCGTTTAACGCGATTCAGGTCGCCACCACAAGCTGCTTGCAGGGTAGCAATCAAATCAATCGCCACCGCACGCGCAGCAGCTTTGCCTTCTTCCGTACTAATATTTTTGCCCAATTGGCCGACCCATACCTTGCCGTCTTTTTTTGCGATATGACCGGATAAAAACACAGTGTTACCAGTTTGTGCATACATAACATACGCAGCGGCCGGCACAGCGACTGCTGGTAACTCAATATTCAAAGCTTGGAGTTTTTCGTAAAACGACATGGTGATTTCCAAAAAAGTTGTGGCGTATGCCTGACTCGGTGCAATGTAATGCAAAAAGCAATCTCGGCAATAACTAAACTACCTGATGAAATTGCTAATGAGAACCAAGGCAAGTGCCTGATTTTATAGAGTGAAGCGGAACAATTGTTTTCACTGACAGACCTCCATTGTAAGCCCCTCATCACCCGATTAACACCCCCAATTACAGACGATCCGCTTGATTTAATTTGGAGGCCTGTCTCTTTTCAACACGACTACCGATGATTCTTCATCGGTCTGCCGATTGCCAATAACGCTATCGCTGCCAGCCAATTGGTATTGGGCGAGAATTCGTCGCTTATATCGTCGCTTATATCGTCGCTTATATCGTCACTGACATCATCGACTGCGTCATCACTTATAAAGTCAGCATCCACATCGCCGTCAACGCTAATGCCAATCCCATCACGAGATTAAAATTTCTCAGACGATTACCGACTAGCAACCAGTTGCGCAAACTTTGCCCCATCCATGCCCAAGCGAGAATACTCAGCGCACTCGGAATGGTAAATCCCAGACTCATCCAAGCCATACGGACAACAAAATCAGCATGCCCTATGGCATAAGTTGAGGTCGCGGCAACCAGCATCATCCATGCTTTGGGGTTGACGATCTGAAACAATGCAGCTTGCGGAAGACTTAAAGGTTTAATCGCATCGCTGGACGACAACTGGCGTGAGAAACACAGCTTAAAAGCCAGGTACAAAAGATAAGCAATACCCGCCAGCTTCATACCCCAGACCAGATAGGGGCTGGCTTGCAAAATAGCGATGCCGCCCAAACCGACCACCCACATCAGCACCACAAAGCCGATTGGCACACCCGCCACCTGTGGTAAGGCGGCACGCAGTCCATGATTAACACCAGTGGTTGCAGCGATTGCCACATTAGGGCCAGGCGTAAAAGAAGCGATCCAGGCAAAGGTGGTAAAAGCCAGCACTTCAGCAAATTGTATTTGAGCAAACGGCATCACGGACTTCCTATTCAATAAAATATACTAGAGGGGTGTAATTTTTAATGTCCAATGATTATTTGGACAATAAGGTATATTTATTCATATACTCCCCTATTTTTTACTTTTTTCTTTATGGGTATAAGGCAAATATTTTCAGCATCGTCGGGGGGCGCTATGCATACCGCTTCATCTCGCAACTCCCCCAATCTCACCGCGGGTCGCAAATTGTTTCCGCCCTGATTGCGTCATCGGTGCGCCGGAAGGACACTGCAGGCTCAAACTGTTTACTCAAGACCAAGCCTGAACTCTGATGAGTTAAGGGCGTTTGCTCAGGCAAGCTATTTTCGATAACAGGACAAATTTGGATCTCACTAGCTTGACGATCTGCCTCAATTACCACTCGTTTCAGCGGCGGTATCATCAAACTCTGCCCTTTCGATAACCAGTAATCATAGGCATCATTCTCGATCGTAATCCACACCAAACCGCATTCGATTTGCAAGCACAGCGCCGATTCGGCAGACACAGATAACAAGCCATTTGGTGGTAGCGTCAGTAATGTATTGGCGGTGAGAATTTTCATAGCATTCCTTGCGGATTGGTGTAGGAGTTGTGCTATCCTAGCCGCAAAAACCAATACAGTACCAGTACAATAAAAACGATAATTCACGCACTGTTACGGTCTTTTTCCCGATACACCTATCTGATTGGCAGGCATCCTATGATTAACGGTAGCAGGAATAGCGATACAAATGGCAGTACGAGTGGCGACAAGAACCGAGGCACAAATGTGAGCACAATCGGAAGCACAAATCGAAGCATAGTTTCGCGCGATTCTGGCGGCTCTCTGGTCGAGCAAATTGTCCGTAACGTTGCTACCCGTATCGACGACAAATTGCTACGCACCGGTGCGCGGATGCCGTCGATCCGGCAGTTTGCGGACGAACAGCGCGTATCTCGCTTTACAGTGGTTGAGGCTTACGACCGACTGGTCGCCAAGGGTTATCTGGAATCACGTCGCGGCTCGGGCTTTTTTGTGCGTGAGCGTGCGTCGATGATCAACAGCAATAACGCTCATAATGCCGCAGAGGCTTTGCCATCAGGGCAACAACTCGATGTGGTGTGGCTGGTGCGGAATATGTTCCGCCAATTGCCGCCGCAAAAAATGCCGGGCGCCGGTCTGCTACCGCATGACTGGCTGGATGGTGAACTGGTCGCCAACGGCTTGCGTGCGATCAGCCGTCTCAATCAAAACCTGCTTTTACACTACGGTACGCCACAGGGATTTTTACCGCTGCGCCAGCAACTGCAACTGAAATTAGCTGAACTGGAAATCGCCGCAGCACCAGAGCAAATCATCATGACGACCGGCGTGACGCAGGCGCTGGATTTGGTGGCACGCGAATTTACCCGCCCCGGCGACACGATTTTTGTCGATGATCCCGCCTGGTTTTTGATGTTTGCCTCATTTGCGATTTTGGGTGCCAAAGTGATTGGCATACCACGCTTGCATGACGGTCCCGATGTGGTCAAGCTAGCCGAGCTGGCGGCGCTGCATAAGCCCAAGCTCTATATCATTAATTCTGTCATGCATAATCCGACCTCCACGTCCCTGTCGGCGGCCAAGGCATTTCAGGTATTGAAGACGGCAGAAGAACATGATTTTATGGTGGTGGAAGATGATATTTACTGCGACATGCATCCCGGTCCCGCGGTACAAGCGGCGACCCGCATTGCCGCCTTAGACCAATTAAACCGTGTGATTTATCTGGGTGGATTTTCTAAAACTCTCGCTGCCAATCTGCGCGTAGGATTTATCGCCACCTCACATGAATTAGCCGTGCGCTTGTCTGACCGTAAGATGTTATCCACGCTGACTACGACAGAAATCGGTGAGCGTGTCGTGTATAAAATTTTGTCGGAAGGTCACTACCGCAAACATGTCGACCGCATCCGCGTCAAACTAGATTCTGTTCGGGATGATGTGACTAAGCGGGTAGAAAATCTCGGGATGAAAGTTGATTACCGCACACCTGCCGGTATGTTTTTGTGGACTGATACCGGCTGCGATACCAATGTACTGACCGAGAAGGCAATGGAGCAAGGTTTTCTGCTAGCACCCGGTAGCTTGTTCTCCCCCAATCAACTGCCCTCCACCAAGATGCGCATCAACATTGCTGCGATGTCTGATCCTGATGTGTGGGCGTTTTTAGAGAAAGAAATTAAGTAATAGACCCTATTTCGCTGATATCCACCAGGCCTCACCTGCATGTGGCTTGCTCATGCTGAGTGGCTCCCCCATTTGCGGTGTGCTGATAGGAACATTCCGCGCCTCAGCCAAGGCTGTAATACGATCAAACGGCTCATGCCAGACATGTAGCGACAGATCAAACGTGCCATTATGAACCGGCAGCAAATGTTTACCGCGTAAGTCCAGATGCGCCTGCAAAGTCTGCTCAGGCTGCATGTGGACATCTGGCCACTGGTGATTGTAGGCGCCGGTTTCTATCATAGTCAGATCGAAGGGACCGAACTTATCGCCGATCTGTTTAAAGCCGTCAAAATAACCACTGTCACCACTAAAAAACAGCTTGAGATTCTGCTCGGCCTCGCCATGGGTTTCACGGATTACCCAAGACGCCCAAAGAGTTTGATTGCCATCGTTGAGACCGCGACCGGAAAAATGTTGTGCTGGCGTCGCCGTCAATTCAATCCCGTCAACAGTGGTGCTTTGCCACCAATCCAGTTGCTGTACTTTACTGGCGGCGATACCCCATTTAATTAAGGTATCACCCACACCTAGCGGCGTTAAGAAGTGTTCGACTTTGTCGGCCAGTTGTAACACTGCAGCATAGTCCAGATGATCATAATGATCGTGCGACAAAATCACGCCCTTGATCGGCGGCAGATCCGCAATACTGATCGGTGGCTGATGGAAACGTTTTGGACCCATCCACTGGAACGGTGATGCCCGCTCGGAAAATACAGGATCAGTCAGCCAAAACTCACCGCGCAGTTTTAGTAATAAAGTGGAATGACCAAGGCGGAATAAAGATTGATCCGGCGCGGCTAGTAACTGTTCACTCGTCAGAGTTTGTACAGGGATTTGTCCTGCCGGTATGGTATTGGCTGGTTTATTAAAAAGGAAGGTCAAGGCGATTTGCAATGTTTTGAAAAAGCTGGTCCTTTGTATCTGTACTGGATTTCGATACTTGCCGTCCTCATGCCGCAGATAGCGCATCTTATCTTGAGTATTCTCAGTGCCAACAGTGTTTAACCCTGCCTTACTTGAGCCGTTCGCCGGAAATGTGCCAATTGCCATAATCAGATGTCCTGTAAGCAAAATAAAATCGAAAGTACAAACCATTACATCGAACCGAAATTATCGGCAAAACCCTACGCATACCAATAATTACACTACACAGTGTAGTTTTAAATTCTTAAAAAGTAAACTACCTAGTGTAAAATAATTTAATTCTCTTTTTGCCACAATTTGACCTCAACGCTACATTACCGCCATGCCAAGTCCAAAACGCCTTACCGACCGCAAGCGCGAAGCGATCTTGCAAGCCGCTATTATCGAATTCCGAACTCACGGTTTTGAAGCCACCAGCATGGATAAAATCGCCGCCAGCGCCGAGGTTTCTAAGCGCACGGTTTATAACCATTTCCCCAGCAAAGATGATCTGTTCGCTGCGATCTTATTACAGCTATGGCAAAACAGCGCCAGCCAGCGCGAGGTGGTTTATCGCACCGACATCTCCTTGCGTGATCAGCTAATCGACTTGATGCAAGAAAAAATGCAGATGCTCAATGATGAGCACTTTATCGCGTTGGCACGTGTCGCTATTGCGGCCACCATCCACGCGCCAGACCGCGCACAAGAGATGGTCGCAAAATTAGGGGAAAAAGAAGAAGGCGTCACAGGCTGGATCAGAGCAGCGCAAGCCGATGGCAAACTCAAACCGGCCGATCCTATATTTGCAGCCCACCTGCTACAAGGTCAATTAAAAACCTTCGCATTCTGGCCGCAAATCACCATGGGTCAAGCGCCTTTGGATAAGGCTGCTCAAGTGCAAATCGTAGAGGCTGCGGTGGATATGTTTTTGGCTTATTTGGGTCAGTCTTAAAATCTTGCAACAGCGTTGTTTATTAGCTCAGCAGTCAGTACGAGCCGTCCACTCACATCAACGCAATCAAATTGTGTGATAAATTCATGCCTTGGTTTTATCCTGCTTGCCATTTCATTTTTATCGATCACTCAAAGCTACCCGTGCAAGCCACATTCAATACGATGACAAACGCCTCTACTTCCATCTGCGCATCCGCAACAGCGCGCCGGTTGCTTGTCGCACTCAGCTTGTCATGTACACACATATGCAGTGACAAGCTTTGTTGTCGCTGTTGATCCTGATCTAGTCACAACCACTCCAAAAATTCACCGTTTTTTAGCTGTAGCAATCATGGTGTACGTCTGCTGTTTATTTTCGATTTTTTATACTCACTATGCATCTCTATCTCTATGACAACTGGGAGCGTCAGCTTCGCCAATTTACTCCACTGCGCCAGGATTGGGTTGGTCTGTATTGCTGCGGACCTACCGTGTATGACTATGCGCATATCGGTAATTTACGCACTTATTTGTTTGAAGATATTTTACGTCGCACCTTAGAATTTAACGGTCACCAGGTCCGTCATGTCATCAACATCACTGACGTTGGTCATCTAGTATCCGATGCGGATGATGGCGAAGACAAAATGGAAAAAGGCAGCCGCAAAGTGGGAGAATCTGCCTGGAACATTGCGGAAAAATTTACTAGCGCGTTCAAAGCCGACTTGCTCAGCCTGAATATGCTGCCCCCTACCATCTGGTGCAAGGCAACTGATCATATCGCCGAGCAAATCGACTTTATTGCCACCATAGAACAAAAAGGCTACACCTACACCACCAGCGACGGCGTATATTTCGACACATCCAAACAAGATGATTACGGCTACCTGGCACGACTCAATCGAGACGGTATTGAAGCCGGCATCCGTGTTGATCTGGGTGAAAAAAAACACCCCACCGATTTCGCGCTATGGAAATTCAGTCCGGCAAATGAACAGCGTCAGATGGAATGGGATAGCCCTTGGGGACGTGGTTTTCCAGGCTGGCATATTGAGTGCTCTGCGATGGCTAGCAAATATCTGGAACCGTGGTTTGACATCCATTGCGGCGGAGAAGATCACATCGCGATTCATCACAGCAACGAGATTGCACAGAACCAAGCCTGCCACGGCACCCGTCTTGCTAACTACTGGATGCATGGCTATTTTTTGCAAATCGATGCAGGAAAAATGTCTAAATCCAGCGGCGATTTTTTGCGTCTGCAAACTCTGATTGACCAGGAGATTGATCCGCTGGCATACCGGTTTTTATGCTTGTCAGCACACTATCGCAGCCAGATGAATTTTAGCTGGGATGCATTGGAAGCAGCTCAAACAGCGTTGGGCAGATTGCGCGATACTTACTTTGCATTACCTGAAGGTGGCGCGGCTGATAGCAATTATGTGACCCGCTTCCAGACTGAAATCAATCAAGACCTGAATCTCCCCAAAGCACTGGTCGTGGTGTGGGAAGTTCTCAAATCGGATTTGAACGACGCAGATAAAAAAGCGACTCTCGATCAATTTGATCTTGTCCTCGGATTGGGATTGGCGGAGTGGAAACCAGCGATACTCACCATACCCGCCGAGGTAACTGCGCTGGCAGAGCAACGTCAAATTGCCCGCACTACAAAGAACTGGGTAGAAGCGGACCGGCTGCGCGCAGCCTTGCATACATTGGGGTATGAGGTGGAAGATAAAGCAGATGGGATGAAGATAAAACCTAGAAACGGCAGTTGACCGCTCGTCAGTATAATTAAGTAGTTGATTCAATTGACTGATGCTAGGGTTTTCACCATCACCGTTCTGGTGAGAGCGCTACGAACGGATTAATTTAGATATGACCATGCTTCTTACTGCGACCAAGCGCCCGCCCTCGGAAAAATCGGATTTGCTAAGGTTCATCCGGCAAGATAGCTCTGTTAGTGAAATCGAGATGCCGCGCCAAGGTGTGCTGCCGCATGATCTGGTGCATTTTGTGGTGGAAACCGGGCTGAAACTCAGTGACGGTTTTTTAAGTCTGGTAGCGCAAGGTGCCGATGCACAGTTTGTCATGGAGCTGACCCACGACACTCAGCGCCGGGATGTTGAACGGGGCGCAGTGCAAGCCGAGGCGATTGTTGAGGCATTGCAGACACAACTCTGGAGCGGCAATTTTGATCACGACGCGTTTGCTTATGGGCTGCAAACTGCGGCTGAGGCACGCAATATTGAGGCGCCAGCAGTACCGGCGGAGAGTTTGGCACACACCTTATTCCAGCAAGCAGTGGAGCTAAACGCGATATGGTCGCAGATTAAACCATATGAAAAACTGGAACTCCGGTTTTAAACAAATCGCCACGACATCCCACGTTCAGCATCTATTTTTGTCTTTTCCATCTAAACTCTCTAATTCGCTTAATTAGAACAATAATTAAAAAAATGGGGAGTATTTTTAATTGTCCAGAGAATAATTGGACAATAAGGCTAATTTACCTTGTACTACTACCCAGTATATAAATTAGCTGCAATCAACATCTTGAAATATCCCAACTTAGCCGCATAACTGCCAAGCAAAATCTTTATGGATTTCATCAAGTCGGGACTTGCACAAAATCGCCCTGACAAAATCGGTATGAGCAGATCGTCAGGCGATGCTGTATGAGGTCGCCAGGGTAATTTTGTAAAGTCCTAAACTCATAAAAAATAGTAAGAGGGAATTATGTCCGACCAAAAACAAACAATGGGCTTCCAAGCCGAAGTCAAACAACTGCTGCAATTGATGATCCACTCGCTGTATTCCAACAAGGAAATTTTCTTGCGCGAATTGATCTCTAACGCATCTGATGCTGCCGACAAGCTGCGTTTTGAGGCGATCAACAATGCCGCCTTGTATGAAAGTGATCCTGAGCTCAAGATCAAAGTCAGCTTCGATAAAGCTGCACGCACCATCACCATCGCCGACAACGGCATCGGTATGACACGCGAAGAAGCCATTGCGCATCTAGGTACCATTGCCAAGTCAGGCACGAAAGAATTCTTTGGCAAACTGTCTGGCGACCAGCAAAAAGATGCTGCTATGATTGGCCAATTTGGTGTGGGTTTCTACTCTGGCTTTATCGTTGCGGACAAAATCACCGTTGAATCACGTCGTGCTGGCACTGCCGCCGACGCTGGCGTACGCTGGGAATCTGAAGGCGCTGGCGACTTTAGTGTAGAAGATATTACGAAAGCCGATCGTGGCACTTCAATCACTTTGCATCTGCGCGAAGGTGAAGATGATTTCCTCTCTTCATGGAAACTCAAGTCGGTAATCCGTACTTACTCCGACCATATCTCTTTGCCGATCTTGATGCAAAAAGAAGAGTGGGACGAAGAGAAAAAAGAACAAGTTACTAAAGACGAACTCGAAACAATCAATCAGGCCAGCGCTTTGTGGGCACGCAGCAAGAGCGACATCAAGCCTGAGCAATATGATGAGTTCTATAAACATATTTCACACGATTACAGCGCCCCGCTGACCCACACGCATAACCGTGTGGAAGGTCGCAGCGAATACACGCAATTGCTGTACATCCCTGCCCGTGCACCGTTCGACATGTGGGATCGTAACAAACGCGGCGGTATCAAGCTATATGTCAAACGCGTCTTCATCATGGACGATGCCGAACAGTTGATGCCGGTCTACCTGCGCTTTGTTAAAGGTGTGATTGATTCCAATGACTTGCCACTGAATGTCTCGCGTGAAATTTTGCAGGAAAGCCGTGACATCAAAGCGATTCGTGAAGGATCGACCAAGCGTGTATTAGGCATGCTGGAAGATTTGGCAAATGCAGAAGGTGATGGTGATTCACAAGCGAAGAAAGATAAATACGCTAGCTTCTGGACCGAGTTTGGTCAGGTACTCAAAGAAGGTATAGGCGAAGATGCGGGCAACAAAGAACGTATCGCTAAACTGCTACGTTTTGCTTCTACCCACAACGACAGCGATGCACAGACGGTATCTTTAGCTGATTATCTGAGCCGGGTTAAAGAAGGTCAGGAAAAGATTTACTACGTTACTGCCGACAATTACGGCGCTGCGAAAAATAGTCCTCATTTAGAAATTTTCCGCAAAAAAGGTGTGGAAGTTCTATTGCTGACTGACCGCGTTGATGAATGGATGCTGTCCTTCTTAAGTGATTTTGAAGGTAAAGAATTAGTCTCCGTTGCCAAAGGCGACCTGAACCTCGGCACACTCGAAGATGAAGCTGAGAAAAAACAGCACGAAGAGACCGAAACGCAGTTCAAGGATCTGGTTGAGAAGATGAAAACCGCGCTGGCAGATAAAGCCAAAGATGTACGCGTGACTTTCCGTCTGACCGACTCCCCTGCTTGTCTGGTAGCGGACGACAACGAGTTATCCGGCAACTTGATGCGCATGCTGAAAGCAGCAGGCCAGGCAGCACCGGAATCAAAACCGATTCTTGAAGTCAATCCAGATCATCCGTTAGTACAACGTTTAAAGTACGAAGAGAAGAAGTTTGACGACTGGGCCAATATCCTGTTTGATCAGGCAATGCTGGCAGAAGGTGGATCACTGGCAGATCCAAGCAGTTTTGTAAAACGTCTCAATGAAATGCTGTTGAACGTAGCAGCTTAGGTTTTTTACCTCAGGTTTTTACTTCAAGTTTTTACGTCAGATGACTATTTGATTAGTTTCAGTCAACTACTTCTAAAAAAGTAGCCCATAACAAGCCCGCCAATTTGGTGGGCTTGTTGTTTTGTGCTGAGCATGCGTGAAATGTAAAGAAACTGTAAAGCTTGAAAGACCAAGCACCCCTCGTTTTAATTTGTAATTTCTCGCTACAAGCGCCGCAAAAAATGAGCATTACAGGTAATATCACTGCATCGCAACAAAAACTCCCAATTGCCATGACTACACAAGAAAACGTTCTGATTCTCCAAGGTGGAGGTGCTTTGGGTGCCTACCAAGCGGGTGTTTTTGAGCAGCTTCATCAAAACGATATTCAGCTCGACTGGCTGATTGGCACTTCTATCGGCGCGATCAATTGCGCGCTGATTGCCGGCAATCCTCCAGAGAAGCGGGTTCAACAATTACGGGCCTTTTGGGAAAGCCTGGCACCGCCATTGGCGTCTAACCAACCCTGGTCGGTATTCACCCCTTTCTTGCAACAATGGGGTATCGCTAATACCTGGAGCAGCTGGACCAGTTCTAATGAGACGATGAACACTTTGACCAATGGTGTTCCTGGATTTTTTAAGCCACGGGTTGGTGCTGGTTGGGATATGAATGCCGCCGTAGACATAGGCCAAAACAGTTTTTATGACACGTCGCCTCTCAAAAAGACGCTAGAGAAAAATATCGATTTTCACTATCTGAATAAAAGCCCAATACGTATCAGTATTTGCGCGGTAGAAATTACCGGCGGCCAGATGACGACCTTCGATAGCAAGAAACAAAAAATAGGACCAGAACACATCATGGCGAGCGGCGCGTTGCCACCGGGTTTTCCGCCGGTAGAAATCGACGGAAAAATGTATTGGGACGGCGGCATCTACTCCAATACACCATTAGAGGTTTTGCTGGATGGAGCACTACAACGCGATGCGCTTTGCTTTATGGTTGACCTGTGGGACCCAAGTGAAGCAGCGCCGAAGACGATGGCAGAAGCATTGGCACGGTACAAAAATATTCAATACGCCAGTCGCTCAAAAGAACAACTAGCAACCCGTCGCCAACTGCAGAATCTGCAAAAAGCAATACGCGGTTTATCTGAAAAACTCTCTGCAGCGGAACGCAAAAAACCGGAAATACAAGCCTTGATGAAACTGGGCTGCGATCACACAATCAATGTCGTACATCTGGTGATGAAGGCGCAAGAACACGATCAGTATTTTAAAGATATCGACTTCAGTACAGAGACAATACAAAACCGCTGGCAGGCAGGACTGCATGATGCAGAGAGAGCTCTGCGTCACAAATCCTGGCTACAGCCGCCGGCACAACATACCGGGCTGATTATTCACGAGTTACCGCAAGAATGAGTGCCCACTACTGATATCGACAGGGTCGCCAACAACGAATATCTAAGAGCAGAGGTAAGGTTAGCTGAATGTGATCTTATCTTTGATCGTAATGTTTTTGCATTGTTGGTCTAATTCTCAGGCGACGAGATCCTTGCACATAAACACGCTTAGAGGGTCGTCGCGATAGTTTCCAAACCGACCACATACTACAAACCCAGCCTGAGCATAAAGACGCAAAGCTTCTGTGTGCCGTGGGCCGGTTTCCAGCATCACTTGCCGACACCCTGCTTTATAGGCAGCTGCCTCAAGCGAATGTAGCAATCGTTTAGCCAAACCTTGTCCCCGCTGAGTGGGATGCACATACATACGCTTGATCTCCCCATATTCTGGCGCCAAAACAAGCGCACCGCAGGCGACCGCGCGTTGGTCCAAATCGCGGGCAACAATGCAGATAAGTTGCAGCGCAGAGACCGCAGTCAAGTCGAGCGAATAGACGCTTTCTGCCGGATAAAGACTGTGCTGGTATGCATCAAGTTCAGCAATCAGAGTGAGCACGTCAGCCTGATCAGGCGACTCCACGTTCATGGTAAACAAAAGAAATATCGCTTAAATTGATTTGGAATAAATGGTGGTGGAGCACAACCCGCCTTGCGGCCATAAGGCATAGTCTGGAATACGCCCGCACATCTGCCAGCCAAGCCGCTCATATAAAGACTCTGCGCCACCACCTGTTGCCGTATCCAATACCAACACCGTTTTCCCTGCTGCCTGAGCTGCCTGTTCTGCGGCCTTCATGAGAGCTGCACCGAGTCCAAGGGAACGGGCCCGGCGATGTACCAGTAACTTAGAAATATCGCCGCGATGCGGTTGGTTTTCTGGCTGACTCAATATTGCCTGTACTGTTCCAATAATGGCACCTGCGCCTTCTCTGGCCACGAGCAAAAGTCGCTCTTGACGCGTCACACTCGCACCAACGTTCCGCCAGAATGCATCTGCCTTAGCGCGCGATAAGGGCTGCATAAAACTAACTGAGGCACCGCCTTCGACACAATCGATCAAGACATCGCACAATGCTTCTATATCCTCATGATCATCGAGCGCCTGCAATAACTGAATTGAATATTCAGAGGACGATTGAGGCGAGGTCGAATAGTCTATGGTCATCCTGGACTCCCGAAATAAACAAAAAATGATTTGGTCAAATGGTTAGGCACATTCTGATAGATCAATATTAGATTTCCATCCGAAAGCGGCGATGTTTAAATGGATGCGGTATTAATCGCGACGACATAACGTACCGGGCGGTTACTGGTGTTTTGATAAACGATTGCACTGTTCTCATCCATCGCCAGACAATCGCCGCTCTCCAGATGATGGTGCACATCACCCCAAATAATTTCCAGCGAGCCATCCAGTACCCAGATCTGCTGATGTATCCCGACTTCACGCAAACCCGCTGCATAAGACACTCTCGCACCGGCAGGAAACTCCACCTCAACCAACTGAATAGACGAACGGAAATGCGGCGGTGAAATATTCCGGCGACGATAACCTGACTGTGGATCTATCCACAGTAATTGCTCCTCGCGCCTTACTAGTGGATTAGCATCAGGCTGCGGCTCTTCAAAAAACGAGGCTAGCGTGACACCCAGACCAAACGACAATTTATCCAGGACTACCGCTGTCGGACTGCTCTCCCCGCGCTCAATCAAAGAGATCATAGAACGACTGACGTTCGACTTGGTCGCCAGTGCATCGAGCGACATACCGCGCTCAGCCCGCAGGCTGCTCAGTCGGTTTGCAATGCGCTGATTAATGTCCGGCGGTTGAATAGTTTTTTGGTCTTGCATAGTGTGGGTAGATTAATTATCTTGGTTAATTTCTTTCATAATGGATTTATTTTCCAATTTATTGGATATTGTGTCAATCGATTTATTTGATAAGCATTTTTGCGCTGCAATGGGTTAAATGCGTAGATTCCCGACAAGATATCTGAGCATAGGAATTAATAACAACACAAGACTATCAAAGCAGCAACTCGGGACGTTCCGTAACATCCAAGCTCAATTGATCATGTTAATGTTCGTGCTCACATCAGCACCACGTCATCCAGCAATCGTTCTATTACCGAGGTTTTTTAATGAAAAGTGTCTTACGTTTTCTTGGGTTTTGTCTTTTGGGTTTGATTGCATTGATAGCGATAGCTGGTCTGCTATTTGGCTACTTCATTTACTCACCTGAACCAGAACTTCCAAAGCTGTCTGGCACACTGGCTAAGGAGTCCATCGAAGTGAGTGGACTCAAGCGTACATACTTGACCTACGTACCGCAAGGGCTGGCAAAAGGAGCGCCGCTGGTGATGGTGATGCACGGATCAGGTGAAGACGGCGCGCAAATTCGGATTGATACCGGGTATGGATATGAACGTCTCGCCGACCAATATGGCTTCGCAGTCGTCTACCCTAACTCCTACAGTTTTGACTGGAATGACTGTAGCAAAGTTGGTGACTTCAGCGCAAACGGGCGCGAGGTAGACGACGTTGGCTTTTTAAGCGCACTGGCCGACAAGCTGATCACAGAGATTCATGTCAACCCAGATCGCGTGTTTGCAACTGGTGTTTCGTCTGGTGGTTTTATGTCGATTCGCCTTGCGCTGGAGGCGCAGTCCCGGTTTCGCGCGATTGCAGCTGTATCCGCAAACGTACCGTCACCCGAGAATTTTAAATGTCAGCCTGCCCAGCAACTTGCGTCCGGTAATTCAGGTATATCAGTCATGATCATGAATGGCACCAAGGACCCGCTGGTCCCGTTCAATGGCGGAGAATCCAGCCTCCTGGGCTTGTTTTACAAGGGTGGCAATGTGCGCTCATCTCAAGAATCCGGTCAATATTTTGCCGACCTCAATCACCTCACCGGGAAACCAGTAACGAAGCTGAGCACAGCGGCAGACGGTGTGAATGTCGAACAGTTTTTATGGCGTAACGATACTAAAGTGGAAGTAGAGCTGGTTGCGATTCAAGGCGGTGGGCATGGACTGCCGCAACCCTACTTCCGTCGTCCGCGATTATTAGGGCCGTCACCTATGGCACCGGATGGCACCGCAATGATCTGGGCTTTTTTTGAACGACAATCATCGCTGACGCAATAAAATGAGCTCAGTGATAAACAAAAATCTCACGCTAACGAGGAAAAACCCATTTGCACATGATCTGATTTCATCAAAGTAGTCACTTCGGTTAATATGCTTGCACTTTCTATTCTTACGCTAAAAATCTTATGAAAATTGATAAAGACACCGCCGTCACCCTGCGCTTTACCGTGGCCGAGATCAACGGCAAAGTCATTGAAAACGGCAAAACCCCGATCGCTTATTTGCACGGTGGTTATGACAATTTACTGCCAAAAATAGAAGCTGCCTTGCAAGATCAGGAAGTCGGTTTTAAAGCCACCCTGGATCTGGCGCCAGAAGATGCTTTTGGTCTACGTGATGAAAGTTTGCTGAGAACAATTTCCAAGAAAGATTTCCCTCCTGGTGTCAAAGTAGGTGCGTCTATGCAAGGACATACTGACACGGGTGAGGAAACCATTTACACCGTACTTAAAATCAAAGGCGATCAGGTAATGCTCGACGCCAATCACCCGCTAGCGGGCAAATCCTTGAGTGTAGGTTTGCAAGTATTAGGAGTACGCGCAGCGACCGCGGAAGAAATTATGCATGGTCATGTACATGGCGATCACGGGCATCAGCATTAACACTAGAGAGGCAGCATCACTAAATTTAGCGCGCTGCTGCCGCTTTAGTTTGTATTTCCGGTGAAGTGCGTCATGCGCACCGATGGATAAAACTTAAACTGATATTGGTTAGTCCGCGTAACTCACTCAAGCACCCTACAAGAATTGACTTCATTTAGACGCAATTTTCATCACGTTGACTGACACGTCTCAACAACTCAAATATCACCACAATTTTGCCAGCGGCATAACCAATCCGGTGAATAAAGATAAATCTGATGATGCCTTATTCAGACCTTTAGCAAAACCAAAATCAATCGTCAGTTTATTACTCGGGCTGTAGGTTAACGCAGCCAAAGCTTGGGCAGTATCGTCAGTGCCGCGTCTGCGTGTGCCACTGAGTTCTGCCGTGACACCCCAATTTTCAGTGACGGCTATTGATGCCGATGTTGAAACACCTGTTTGTGTACTGGCAGTACCGGGATCGACCAAGCCCAAACGTGTAAAATTTAGGTTGGCGTCTATATGCAGTTTGCCGATGCCTTTACTGTAAATCCCATTCACGCTGTAATCTGTTTTGCCATTACCGATCGTATTTTTAGCAGTGAGGACTTTGACGCCAAACTCCAGTCCAAATGCAGTGTCGTCATTCATCAAAAAGGCACGCTTTAATACTAGCGTGGTATCACCCCAGCCGCGCTCACGGTTGCCCTGATCGTCCAAAGACGAGACTAAGGCCTCGCCACCGACTAGCACACCCCATTGCGGATTAAACGCCAGCTTTAATTGGTAAGGCAAACTATCTCGTCTGGTTCCATCTTGCTTGGTGCTAAGCAGACCCAATTCCAGTTCTAATTGTCCTGGAAATGGTAATTGCGCTGGACTCGATACCGAGGGGCGGTACGGCGTAACCTCTTCATCATCGGCGTAATCATAAACGCAACAACTCGTTACAAGAATTATTTGCTTACTTTAACTGGCAACTCAGGCATCTTCTCATCAAATGTAATACGTGTTGCAAACTTGGCACGCTTCATCGGAAAACGTGAGTGGAAGTGACGTACATTGCCAGAACCAGAAATAACACGACGTACAAACTGATAATAGGCATCCATGTCAATAACATGAATAACCAGGAAGTAATCGTATTCGCCAGACACAAAATAACACTGCATCACTTCAGCTTCTTTGTTCATTCCCGCTTCAAATTCTTGCATATGCTCATCAGACTGATTGATCAGCGATACCTCTAAAAAAGCCAGCATGCCATATCCCAGTGCAAATGGATCAACCATAGCTACTTCTGCACTAATTACGCCGAGCTCACGCAACTCTCTTATACGCCGCAGGCAAGTTGGTTGTGAGATATGGAGCTTGTCTGCCAGAACCCGGGTAGGTATCTGATTATCCTTCTGTAACAGGTTCAAGAGCTTGCGATCAACCTTGTCGAGTGAGCGATATTGAGGCATATAAAAATCGTCTTATTTATGAAAAAACAAAAGAAAATAGCTTTGCTTATTAATTTTTCTGTTGTACCTTTTGCATATTCAGTTTTCTGAATAAGTCAGAGATGCAGTAATGTTGTCCTACTTTTTTTAAACCTTAGGAGTATGTTCATGTCGTTCAAAATTAAAATGATTCCACTGGCTGGCGCAATTGCTTTCGCCTTCGCTGGTACTGCGGCTGCTCAAGAACAAGTTATTAAAATCGGTCACGTAGGCCCTATTTCCGGCGCGATTGCCCATTTGGGTAAAGACAATGAAAATGGTGCCAAAATGGCGATCGAAGAACTGAATGCTAAAGGCACGATGATCGATGGCAAAAAAGTTAAATTCGAACTGCTGACAGAAGATGACGCTGCCGATCCAAAACAAGGCACAACCGTAGCACAAAAATTGGTCGATGCAAAAGTAAATGGCGTGATCGGTCACTTGAACTCTGGTACGACAATCCCAGCTTCTAAAATCTACAACGACGCAGGCATCCCGCAAATCTCCCCATCTGCAACAAATCCAAAATACACACAACAAGGCTACAAAGGCGCGTTCCGCGTTGTTGCTAATGACGGTCAATTGGGTGGCACTTTGGGTCGTTACGCTGTGCAAATTAACAAAGCTAAAAAAGTAGCTGTCATCGATGACAAAACGGCCTACGGCGAAGGTGTTGCGGCCGAGTTCATGAAGGGTGCTAAAGCCAAAGGTGCTGAAGTTGTTGTTACTGAACATACGACTGACAAATCGACTGATTTCAGCGCGATCCTGACCACAATCAAAGCGAAGAATCCAGATGTGATTTTCTTCGGCGGTATGGATGCAGTTGCAGGTCCGATGTTGCGTCAGATGAAAGCACTTGGCATTACTGCTAAGTTCATGGGCGGCGATGGTATCTGTACTACTGACTTAGTGAAACTGGCTGGTGACGGCATTGGCGAAGGTCAAGTTGTCTGCGCAGAAGCCGGCGGTGTTTTAGATGCACAGAAAAAAGTGTTGGATGACTGGAAAGCAGCTTACAAGAAGAAATTTGGTCTGGACGTTCAAATCTACGCACCGTATGTATACGATGCTGTGATGACGATGGTTGATGCGATGCAACAAGCTAAATCAGCAGAACCAGCAAAGTACCTGCCTTTCCTGGCTAAAATCAAGCACAAAGGTATTACTGGCGACATCGAATTTGATGCTAAAGGCGATATCAAAGACGGTACATTGACTTTGTACACATACAAAGGCGGCAAGCGTGAGTTGCTGCAAGTTGTAAAATAATTCGAGGCTATCGTGATTTGCACAGGCTGATTCGTCAGTCTATTTCATAAAAATGCGACCAAATAAAAACGCTGCAAACCTCAAAGGCTTGCAGCGTTTTTTATTTCTCAGTTACATTATTAAAAACTGATAAAGCAATATGATCTAAACCACTTGTAAAACTAGGATTATATTAATCTTAAAACGCTCCTGTGTCATATTCAGGGCTCAGGCAAAATTACTTGGTCGACAAAACCCACTTAACTAAAGTATGTGCCTCAGCTTCAGACACCTGTGGATTAGCTGGCATGGGAACTGCTCCCCAGACGCCACTACCACCAGCAATCACTTTTTTTACCAAGGTGTCTTCTGCTGTTTTGTCGCCAGCATATTTTTTAGCGACATCTTTGTAAGCGGGACCCACAACTTTATTAGCAACAGCATGACAAGCCATGCAGTTTTTAGATTTTGCTAATTCCATATTGGCCAATGCCGCACCAGAAACCATCATCGTAAAAAGTGCACTTACCGCTAATAAAGACTTGTTCATTACTTTCTCCAAGTTAGAAAATTTGTTGCTCCATTTTACTGCGTTTTGCTTATTTTGATACGCTGTGTCCAGCATAGAACGTGTCGGCTAAACATAAGGTTGACCATAAGTAAAATTACTCCTAATATCTGGCAAAAGGAGCCATCATGCCTCTCATCATTCTAGTTGCGTTGTTGTTTTTACTTAAATATTTAGAAGTCGGCTTTTTAGCGAATATTTCTTGGTGGTGGCCAGTCGGCCTAGCTGTGTTTGCTTTTTTATGGTTTGAATATTTCGAACGTATCCTGGGACTGGATAAGCGAAAAGATCACCAGCATTTTGAAAAAATCAAAAAAGAACGAGTCAAGCGGACGTTTGAAAAGAAAAAATAAACTGTCTGCGCACCTAACTAAGACCTTTCTTTTCTCAAGCATAAAATAAACTTTTATCCAGGTTTTTTTTGAATTGGTCAGGGATGTCGACGCACCAATAATCTTGTACTGCGTAAATACTTTTAGTAATATCTTTTAATCGTCAAGGTATTTATTGGGCAATCGATACTATTCCTTAAAAAAAGGGGGAGTATGTTAATTTCAGTACATCAGTCTGTACCAGATTCAGCGTAATCTCAAATGCAAAAAACATTTAACTTGTTGAAATCCCTGACTAATTTTTATCCACCAAGCCTAACCAATTTGCGTGAAACCATCTATAGATTAGCTGATTCATGCATCGATCAGATGCGGTCCATATGAATCTGGAATTACGACAACTACGTTATTTTCTCGCGGTAGCAGAAGAAATGCATTTTGGTCGAGCTGCGGCTAAATTACACATGACGCAACCACCGCTGTCACAAACTATACAAGCGCTTGAAGCTACTCTTGGCACTGCTTTATTTACCCGCAGCACTCGTAGTATCGCGCTGACCGCTGCCGGGCTAGCACTGCTGCCAGAGGCACGCCGCATACTTCAGCAGGCACAGGGCTTGCCCGCACTAGTACAACGCGCAGCCGCCGGTGCTAGCGGTCATTTGTCGCTGGCATTTGTGTCTATCGCCGACTACAGCATCTTGCCACCCTATCTGCGAACATTCCGGCAAAGTCATGCGGCTGTGCAGATTGAACTGCGAGAGGCAACCAGTGATGTTCAATTAATCGCTCTGGAGAAAGGTGAAATCGATGCTGGCCTGATCATCCCGCCGATACCAGATCGTTTGCGTAATCTGTTAGCCTACCAAAAAGTCTTGTCCGAGCCGTTGATACTAGCAGTACCGGAAAGCTTTGCGACAAAAACACACGACGTCTCACTATTGGATTACCAGCATCTGCCTCTAATTATTTTTCCACGCAAAATTGCGCCAGCTTTACATGACTTAATACTTGGCTGCTTCCGAGAACTCGGGTTGACCCCGGCAATTAGTCAGGAAGCGATACAAATGCAAACCATCGTCGGCTTAGTCTCCGCTGGCATGGGCATCGCGCTTGTGCCACAATCTGTCTCGAATTTAAAACGTCCCGGTGTGACTTACCTAAGTCTGCCGCAAACTAGCCATGTGGTAGAAATCGGCGTGGCATGGCGTAAAGATAATACGTCTCCCGTGCTGCAGGCTTTTTTAACCGAGATTTTCCGTTAGGATTTGAGCTAATGGCAGATGCACTTTTCGAGGCAGTTTTGATGTGAGTTTGTTGTAACTAAGGCGCTCATGGCTAGCCGTGAGCAACGAAGAGCATCAAAAAATGACCGTAAATGCGCCGCCAGCACTCAAATAGCACCTATGGTGCGTCTAATGAAAAATCTCGGTTCACCTTATTACAAACGAAAGAGTAGCTATGCTGATTCACCCCAACCCAGATCCAGTAGCATTCCATTTAGGACCTGTTTCTGTACACTGGTATGGACTGATGTATCTGGTCGCGTTTATACAATTTGTCTTGCTAGGCCGGGTACGCATTCGCTCACCGCATATTGCAGCTCAGGGATGGAAAAACGAAGACATTGATGACATGCTGTTTTATGGCGTGCTTGGTGTTGTCCTGGGCGGGCGCATTGGTGAATTTCTGTTTTACCGGCCAAGTGAATTGATCAGCAATCCCTTAGAAATACTGATGGTCTGGCATGGCGGCATGTCATTTCACGGCGGCTTTATCGGCGTTTTGATTGCGATGTTCTTCTGGGCGCGCAAAGTGGGTCGACCATTGGTGAATGTATTTGATTTCATCGCGCCGCTGGTGCCGCTAGGCTACGCTGCGGGGCGCATCGGCAACTTTATCAACCACGAACTACCAGGTCGGATTGCTTCAGCCGATTTACCTTGGGCAATGCAATGGCCTGGTGTGGATCACCTGGTACATCCGTCGCCAATTTATCAGGCCTTAGTGGATGGATTGTTGCTGTTTGTTATTTTATGGATATATGCCCGTAAAGCGCGGCCACCTCTGGCTGTCGGCGCAATGTTTGTAATGCTGTACGGCTGCGCACGATTTTTTACCGAGTATTTCCGTACGCCGGATTGGCAAGTGAACCTAGCAGGCATGACCATTTCTGCCGGACAAATACTTTCGCTACCAATGATTATTGGTGGACTGGTGATACTGGTGTTTGTATATAGAAAATCAGCTAAAGCCTAGGTAACATTATTACGGCATTATCGTAGGATTAATCTCTGATCGAAAACGATAGTGCCGTTAAAAAGCTCAGTCCAATAACTTCATGATGACTGCCCATTCTGCGGCAGTCACTGGCGTGATCGACAAACGACTCCCCTTCTGTAGTACCAGCATATCTGCCAAGGCCCCATGAGTGCGTAGCTCTGCCAGGCTTAATAAACGCGTCTTGCGCAATGCCCGGATATCCACCATCATCCAGCGCGGATTTTCTTGCGACGCCTTGGGATCAAAATAATGACTTTGCGGATCAAATTGTGTGTGATCGGGATACGCGCTGCTCGCAACTTCAGCCAGCCCAGCAATACCAGGCTCTGCGCAACTGGAGTGATAAAACAGTACTCCATCACCAACCTTCATTGCATCACGCATAAAGTTACGTGCCTGGTAATTTCGCACGCCAAACCAGGCTATCGAGGATGCAGATAAAGCGTCATCAATGCTCACTTCATCCGGCTCGGACTTCATTAACCAATACGCCATAACAATATACTCCCCGTAAATTTTTAAAAAAATGCCTTATCGTCCAATGATTACTTGGACGATTAAAATATACATATATGAGTATATTAAATACCAAAGCATCTTAGTTGCATCTTGGCCTAACGATATCTAAGAGCCGACCAAGTGGATATTGGCACAACACGACAAGCAATACTAAAGGAAAATTAGTTTCTAAGACGTTGCACCGTTAGACAAGCTCGCATCACCTTTGCTCAGTCAAACGTCGAAAAAACAAGCCTACAAACAAATAGGACTTACGCAAAATTGTCCCGGCAAGGCACAGCGATGACAGTACATTAGTACGGCTAGTCGCTGCAACGCTTTGGGGCGGTTTTGCGTAAGTCCCAATAAAAAAGCACTCACAGCAAACGCTGTAAGTGCTCTGGAATAAGTCCCCACCAATGCCGCTATGCCGGCATCCTGAACCAGGAGGTTCAAGTTGGCCACAGTCGGTTCAACTTCGGGTTCATCGGACTAGCGACGCTCACACCTGTCGAACAATTCCCGCAGCCTGTGCACATAAATGGTTCAAGGAATATATGGCACTGGCGAACACGGTAGGGAATCTAAGTTTACTCCTATCCGCGATGTCGTACAGCTTTTTTTAACTCTTTTTGATTGATTAAACCAATACAAGCACGGTTCAAAATAGATTTTCTTGGGGTGTTAGTGCTTTGTCCAAGACCTCATGCATATGATTAATTTTTTGCTTGACGTCTGCAATCGACAATCCAGACAAAGGCCCCTCTGGCGATTTGGTCGATAGCAATTCTGCCGTAACACCCAAAGCTGCCATTACTGCGATTCTGTCGTTACCTTTAATCTTGGCGGCGTCGCGGATGGTGCACATTTTTTCGTTAAGGTAAGCGACTGCAGCTAGCAATGCTTTGTCTTCACCTTCTTTACAGCTGAGCTTATAGGCTTGTCCCATGATGCTGACATCTAGCTGGATCACATTGTCTTTCATGCGGCATCCTTATCTGAATCGTTCTCAACTGGTAATTGCGCGAGCAAAGCTGTTACGCGTTCGTGTGCTTCATCCATACGTTGATGCATCTCACCATTTTCTTCGGTCAGAGCAACGATATCGCGCCGTAGCTCAGCGTTCTCAAGGCGTAAAAAATCGGTCAGCTCTGCGAGCCGTGCGACTTTTTCAGCAAGTAATTCAAATTCAGAATTCATCTCGTCACTAGGTTGGTAAAAACATGGCAAAAACGCGGAAAGAGCGCGGGCTAAACAATACCAACTAAATTATAAATTGAAACGTCACTTTATAGCATTTTCTACCAGAGCACCGTCACTTAATATCAAGGCCGCTTTAATTTTTTTATCCTTATGCAACTCGCGCAGCGCATCAGCGTAGGTTTGTAATTGGGTCTGGTAGTCTAGCCGCTCAGATTCTAACAAAGCCCGCTTGTAATCGAGAATCCATATTTCGTCTTTAAAAACGACCATTCGGTCCAGACGTAAAAGTTGTTGCTGGAACAAAACATCCATCTCATTGCGGGCATACACAAAATGGGCAGGATTAAAGTATTTTTCCAGCGTCGCCTGACTCAATATTGCTAAAGCTTGCTGACGTATGGTGGCCGCGATACTACTAGCACAAGGCAGCCAGGCAGCAATCGCCTCCGCCTCGGGAACAACGACAGGCCATGCTTGTACCTGATTGGTCAATCGCTCTAATAAGGCATGTAGTGCAATGCCCTCCAGCTGCGCGTCACTTGGGACTGGTTCACTCTCGGCTTGGGGCAAAGTCAGATTGGGCGGATTAAATACTTGCAAACTAAATTCGCCTTGCGATTGCTGCACTAATGCAGCGTTGACCGGCACATTCACTTGGCCTACTTGTTGCAGCCGATCATACCAACTATCTTGAATCAAGCCGATGATGACATCCCCGCCTTCATCGATCACGGCGCTCTTCGTTTTTTTGTCGCTAGCAATACCACTGAGTATCAATAAATTTTTAGCGCGAGTGGCGGCGACGTAAAGCAAGTTCCAGTTCTCTTGTGCGGCTTGCGCCTCCTCTTGCGCGAACAATGCATCCCGCGCTGCACCACGCTGATCCTTGCGTCCGAAGACAGAAAAATGTCTGGCATCGCCTTCTTGTAATGGCCATTGGCATAAGATGCCGACCTGATCTTTGGCGGATTCGCTATGGTTAGCATCGAGTACAACAACGACTGATGCCTCTAGCCCTTTGGCACTATGGATGGTTAATATTCTTACTGCGTCGGCTGCATCATCTACTGCCGACTCATCAGGCGCATCGCCTTCCCCTCCATTTCTAAACACATTGAGGGCCGCAATAAACTTAGGCAAGCTAGGATAGCGCCCCGCGTCCATGTTGAGCGCCAGTTCTAAAAAGGCGTGAATATTCCCTATGACTTGATGTCGCTCCGCCGGACTAGCAAGCTGTGCGTAGCGCGACAGCAATTCGCCCTGATGCAAAATCCGGTCAAGCAAATCATGTACGGGCAAATCATGTGCCGCTTGCATCCAGTCTTGCAATAACCGTGCTGCCCGGACAAAAACTTCCTGCGCTACCACCGATGCTGATGCTGATAATGCACTAGCTTGCAAACGCTTCCACCACGACGCTTCTGATCGCTGCGCTAACGTGATCAGGTTGTCGTCAGTCGCAGAAAAAATCGGCGACTTCAGCACATGTGCCAACGCACGGTTATCGCCCGGCGTCATCAAAAATCCTAATAAAGCGATCAGATCTGCAACTTCCAAGGCTTCCAGCAAACCACCTCGCCTGCTGGATACAAACGGAATACCAAGTTCACGCAGAGCATTTTCATACGCAGCCAGATGAGTACGGCGCCTGACCAATAACATGACTTCTGACCAAGGTAAGTTCCCCAGTTGCTGCCGCGCCAATAGCAGAGCTTGTGCGACCTGACGTCCCTCCTCCATGCGACGACTATCCTCTTCTTCAATCATTGGCGTGGTGAAGGGATTACGTAAAGTACGGTTTGAAGATTGAGTCTCGCCGCTAATATCAGAATCTTCTTTACCTTGATTCATCGTACTAATCGATGCACTGATTAAGGGTAAACGCCATACTTCACCCATCGCTGTAGAGGCGCTGGTTTGTGGCAGATAGATTTTATTTTGACGCATGCTGTCATTCAAGACAGACACAATCTCGGGCGCATTTCTGCGAGTCTGATTGGTGCGTAGCAGTTGTGCGCCATGCTGCGCCAACATTTGTCTTGCAGCAGAGAACACGCGTGGTTCTGCACGGCGAAAACGGTAAATTGACTGCTTAGGATCACCAACAATGAAGACGGTTGGCCGCGCCACGTCGTTGCCATAGGCATCTAGCCACGCTTGGACGATGCCCCACTGTAAAGGATTGGTATCCTGAAATTCGTCCAGCAAAATATGCTTGTAACGCGCATCTAGCCGGCTATGTAAATATGCTGCGTATTCCTCGTTACTTAGAAGCCTGTAGGCTTGCCATTCCAAATCGGCAAAGTCAAATACTCTCTGATCCGATTTCAAAGATTGATAGCACTCCAGATAAGCTGCACCGACTTTAAACAAGGCCTGATTAATGGTGAGCACCATTTTTTCACCGCTACGCCGACGCAATAATTTAAGCGTTTCTGCAATGACAGTACACTCATCATCAAAGCTGGCAACACTATCTGCACCTAGCCATTTTTCGATTGCGATGAGTAAATTTTTTGTTTTTGTATTGGATCTATTTTTGCCATCAGTACCAAAAAACTCATGGCATAAGGCATCAAAGCTGTCTAAGTTCGTACCTGTGCTCATAGCAGTTTCTATCGCAGTTGCACGCTTTTGATTGGTCGCGGTACCCTGCCCTAAACATAATGCGATTGCATTAATACGCTGACATAGTTCTTGATCATCCCACAAGGCCAATCGTGGATCGACCTCTGCATCAGCGCCACAAATCTCGCGCAGCCAATCCAAGGGATCGCCTTCAAGCCCATGTTGATTGGATGCCCACCATTCCGCACGTTTATCTAAAAATGCATCCAGCATTTTTTTGGTGTTGAAATCACCTAACTCTTCGTACAAGAGTAATAAGGCATGACGCACATCCTGATTCTCGGCATCAGTCAGGGATTGCATCAGCTGCGCATAAGCTTCTCTTTGCAAGTCAGCAGTTGCCTCTAGCAAACTAAAGCCATGGGGCACGCCTGAGGCCAGCGGTGCTAACTGGATCAGGCGTCCAAACCAGCTATGAAAAGTGTCCATCGCTAACACTTGCGGGCTGGATAAAATCTTATCGTAAAGACGTCGCGCTTTAGGCAACATTGAGGGAATATCGTTTTGCTGTATCCCACGTTCTGTCAACAATTGAATAGCCGCAGTCTCATCAACTAAGGCTAACTCGCGTAACAGTGCCATCAGGCGCTCACGCATTTCTTGCGCAGCTTTGCGGGTAAAGGTAATCGCCAATAACTCACCCGGCTCAGCGCCAGCCAGCAACAGGCGCAACATACGCGCTACGAGTAACCATGTCTTGCCACTACCAGCACAAGCCTCAACTACTACTGACAATTGTGGATTACATGCGGTGGCAGTGAAGCTTACAGTGTCGCTGCCATGTCCGTTAATTTCATAGGCTTGAACATCGTCGTTTGGTGAAGAATGGGACGACGAAGGTGATAATAGTGGGGATAACAACGGGGACAAGATCGGCGATAACATCATGACCATGCTCCCTTGCGGCATAGTCCACGCATTTCGCAATACTGGCAGACCGATTCTGTACCTTGTGCTGGCAGTGGTGTGTTATCTCTGATTGCCTGCATATTACTTTTGATATCCACTTCCAATACATTCGTCCAGTCGCTAAAATTATCGGCGGTGGCGGCACCAATTTTGCCTTTGTCTAATTCCAAAGCAACATAGCTTGCAGCAGCAACAGTCTGATTTGCCAGCAAACCATAAAAGGGTAATTGCTGATCCTCGCCTTCTTTTAAACGTTTCATTAATGCGGTTTGTGTTTTAGTTTTGTAATCCAAGACCGCATGTTCACCGTCTTGGTTTTTATCAATCCTATCTATCCTTCCCCGCAAAACGATGTTCGCGTTTTCACCTTGGTCGGACCAGATCAAAGTACGCTCGCGCCAATCCTCACCGATTTCAAATTGCCAGCCATCTGCCTCGCGCTGATTAGCCCAGGCGACATATTCAGGTATCACTTTATTCCAGCGCACGCTATATCCCAAGGCTGCAGGACTGCGCTTTAAAATATCGTCAAAACGTTGGGTAGAAATATCTCTCAGCAATTGGATTCTGTCTTCCGGCTGATGCCCCGATAATTGATCGTGGTAAGTTTTAAGAATCGCGTGCAACCAATCGCCGTAGTCACGTTTTTCGGGCATGTCTGACAATTCATCCAGCGCATCCAGCCGCAACATCCGTCGGGCAAAAAACTGATAAGGACATGCGAGCAAGCTGCTATATCCGCTGGAGGACAAGGTAGTTGGCGCTAATATAGCGGCGACTGGGCGTGGTTGTTGTAGGGTTTCTGATTGCAGATTCACAGTCGACAACATCGGATGATGTTTGAGAAGCGCCTTGCTGCCATTGCGCTCCAGCGCCAGATTCAATTGCGCCAGCCAAGGACTCACAGGATTATGCTCCCCTTGCTGCTGACCTTGCCATGACAAAACCACTTCTGGATTGGATAGCAATAACTCGGTAAAGTCTCTGAGCTGTTGTTGCTGCCTTTGCTCACGGGTCGTCAAACCACATTCGCGTCTGACCGCATTGGTAAAAAACAAAACTTCCTGTGCTTGCGATGGCAAATGTGCGGCATCTGCACCAACCAGCAACACCGCATCAAATCGTCGCAAGCGAGCACCATTCAACGGCAACATAAATACGCGCTTATCTATTCTGGCGGTGATATAAGGTGCATTTTCCAGCTGTAAATTAATAAAGGCACGCCACTCCGAAAAGGAGAACGTTGCCTCCATCTGCTGACAATCCTCCGTCAACGCTTGCAATAACTGAATAATTTGTGAGCCTGCACTGTCGGCTTGCAACTGCGGATGCATGCCTGACTCGTAAAGCATCTGTATGCTTGCCCGACTCCAATCAGAGATACTTTTACGTCCGCTGAATCCTGCTGCCTGACGCGCAAGCGCTGCGATCCATTTGCGCTCGTCGGGCTTACTATCCAGCGTGGATAAAATCGCCTCCCAACCACCGAGAACGTTAGCGCGACGCAAGGCCAGTTCGATATGCATCACCGCATCGGCCTTCGCATTCATTTCAATCACCGCATCGGTCCGAGCGGCGTCTTTTGCAGATGCACCAGACAGGCCGCCAGGTAAGTAAGGCGACTTCAACAGATCCAGCAATGCCATCGTATCGGCACGTGTGGCAACCACCTCAAACCAAGCGGCAATCGCGGCAGCAGCGCGGGTCGTCGAGAGTTTCCAGCCAGTTTCATCTGCAACAAATACCTGTGCTCTTTCTAATAAGGCCCGAATACGACGCGCCACCACACGGTCTTGTGCGATCACTGCAATGCTCTGACGACCCGCCTGTAACCAATCAATAATAGTCTGCGCGCCTTGCTGCGCCTCGTCTTCAAGCGAACTCGCCTCACATAAGCGAATATGCGATACGTCGGCCTGATCCAGGGTAAATTGCTGCGGGCCGCTGTTAACATCTTCAAATAAATTCGGCCAGGCAGATGCGTATGGCTGCGTAATGGATGTGACGCGCCAATCCAGCAAGATCATTAAGAGTTTTTTCTTTTTAGAATACACATCTAAAAACGCTTGCTCCAGTGCGTTCGGTGCAGTTGGGCTGATCCAGACTAAAGGTTCCTGCGCTTGCTGCGCAATACGCAGCCATTGCTGATGCGTTTGTCCGATGGCGTCATGTTCATCCAACTGACTTTGCCAAATAGTCCAGACCAGTTGCGCTTCTTCCGATAAGATTTTCTGCGTTGGCTGCGGCAACTGTGCCAAGGCAGTATGCCAGCGCTGTGCCGTTTGCTCTCTGTCATCTAGTACGGAAGCTAACAAGGCCTGCGTCAGCTCATCCGATAAGTTTAATAAAGTCTGCGCCAGGGGCAGCAAGTCCGTATTGCGTCTGGCAGTAAATAATTTTTTTAGCCAGGCATGCTGCCTCAACTCGGCATACAAACTCATCAGACGCTCGCTCGGTGCGCTGACTCTTTTATGGGTTTGTGGCGGCAACATCTCCACCCAGGCAAACATAGTTTGTATGCGAGGTGGAATAAAATTAATCTGCAGCTCGTGTGCCAGTGCTTTTAAAAATAATTGCGCATGTTCAAAAGTCGGCACCACAACACGCACAGCAGAATAATCATTAGCCGATGTCAGCGGCCAGGCTGGCGACACAACATCAAGTACAAAGCGATGCGCAGCTTGTTGCCAGAAGTTGCCGGATGCCGCAATAAGCTCAGTGGAAGATCGCATGGAGTTTCAAGAATTTTCGTGATTTTTTAGTAAATGACAAGCTTTAGATAAGCGCATTTTATGCGACAGACTACGCAATTTCAGAGCTTGATCCCACTTTTATAAAAAATAGGTTATTATTTGACGCGTAGTTTGCCACTAGACATCACTGAATCCAGTGTTGCACCGTTCAAAAGCATTGAATTTGTGCAGATCGCCTCCAGATATTAATTGTTCTACCGGAAGCGTCATCATCGATGATGTAGATCAAAGATCCTACCAGTCGATTTCAGTTATTATTTCTGTGGCGCTGTACCCCCTTTAATTTTTCCCTCGAATGAGGATTCCATGAGCGAAAACATCAAATATGTAAGCGATGCTTCTTTTGAAGCAGACGTGTTGAAATCTGACAAACCAGTTTTAGTCGATTTTTGGGCTGAATGGTGCGGTCCATGCAAAATGATCGCCCCGATTCTGGAAGAAGTAGCAAAAGAATACGATGGTAAGATCATCATTGCAAAAATGGATGTCGATGCAAATCAAGCTGTTCCAGCTAAATTTGGTATTCGTGGCATTCCTACTTTGATTTTGTTCAAAGATGGCGCTGCTGCAGCACAAAAAGTCGGCGCATTAGCAAAAGGTCAATTGACTGCATTTATCGACAGCAATATTTAAGATAGTTTAAGTTACAGAATATTCTTAGATAAGTAAGGTAAAATGCACAGCTATAAAAAGATGAGCGGCGTTAAGGCGTCGTTCATTTAGATTTAAAAACGTTTTTATAAAAACGCGCTTTAAAAAGATATTTAAAAAACCAAATCGACAATCAATTTTTTGTTCGTTCTCAAAAAAATAATGAGAAGCGGCAAAAAATAGCAGAAATCCTAAAAACACCATCCTGTAGTTCACCTCTGTTCACTCCCCCACCTACTTATCCCATCCCGGGACACTCAACATGCACTTATCAGAATTAAAGGCGTTACACGTCTCAGCCTTGCTAGAAATGGCCATCGGTTTAGACATTGACAACGCAGCACGGATGCGCAAACAAGAACTTATGTTCGCAATCCTGAAAAAACGCGCCAAATCCGGCGAACAAATTTTTGGCGATGGCGCCTTAGAAGTATTGCCAGACGGCTTTGGCTTCTTGCGCTCGCCCGATGCCAGTTACATGGCATCTACCGACGATATTTATATCTCTCCTTCACAGATCCGACGATTCAACCTGCACACAGGCGATTCGATTGAGGGTGAAGTCCGCACACCAAAAGATGGCGAACGTTATTTCGCCCTGGTCAAAGTGGACAAGGTCAATGGCGAAGCGCCAGAAGCCTCCAAACACCGTATTCTGTTTGAAAACTTAACACCGCTGCATCCAAACAAAGTCTTGCAATTAGAACGTGATATGCGTGGTGAAGAAAACACCACTGGCCGTATCATTGATCTGATCGCCCCTATCGGCAAAGGCCAGCGCGGCTTATTAGTAGCGTCACCTAAATCCGGTAAATCCGTCATGCTGCAACATATTGCGCATGCCATTACCACCAATCATCCAGACGTTACGATGATCGTCTTGCTGATTGACGAACGCCCGGAAGAAGTGACTGAGATGCAACGCTCCGTACGCGGTGAAGTTGTTGCATCGACGTTTGATGAACCAGCTACCCGTCACGTACAAGTCGCTGAGATGGTGCTGGAAAAAGCCAAGCGCCTAGTCGAAATGAAAAAGGACGTGGTCATTCTGCTCGACTCGATCACCCGTCTGGCACGTGCTTACAATACTGTCATTCCGGCCTCTGGTAAGGTATTGACAGGTGGTGTTGATGCAAATGCGCTGCAACGTCCGAAGCGCTTCTTCGGCGCTGCACGTAACGTAGAGGAAGGTGGCTCACTGACCATTATCGCTACTGCACTGATCGAAACTGGTAGCCGCATGGATGATGTGATCTATGAAGAATTTAAAGGTACCGGCAACATGGAAGTGCATCTCGAACGCCGTCTGGCTGAGAAACGTACTTACCCTGCGATCAATTTGAACAAGTCCGGCACGCGCCGTGAAGAGTTACTCATCAAACCTGATCAATTGCAAAAAATCTGGATTTTGCGCAAGTTGCTATATAGCATGGACGAAATCGAAGCGATGGAATTCATCCTCGACAAAATGAAGGCAACTAAGAACAATGCAGAGTTTTTTGAAATGATGCGTCGTGGGAATTAAGTCTTAGTCTCAATTTGAATCTCAGTTAAAAAAAGCCATCTTAAAGGATGGCTTTTTCATTTTGTGATTCAGGTTAGCACCGCACCTTTAAAAGGCGAAACTGATTGATTCGACCTGTAAACCCAGATTTTCCATTAGACCGCTATCACTTCGCAAAAAAAGCAGACGACATGCGGTCTTCGGAGGGATAGCACCACCGCGATTCGAGTGGGAGCGCTACAGAGACAATTGTGCCTTTGGCGAACTGCCTGACGTTGTCGCTCCTCCTGGCAAGAGGCAGATTGCGTCGTCGTCGCGTCTAGCCATTCAATCCGCCAAAGGCACACTTGTCGCTGTACCAATGGAAATTCTGGGTTAAATATACTCACTACAGTATATTTTAACGTCCAAATAACCTATGGACATTAAGGGTATTTTCGGCGTATACCCCCCTTATTTTAATTAAACGGTTACTTAGCAGCGAGTTTCTCTGACTTATCCCAACCACCGCCGACGGCTTTGTAGATGCTGACAACAGCAGCCAGATGTGCCCGCTGAGTATCAGTCAAAGTCGATTGGGCTTGCTGTAAATCAAGCTGCGCGCTGAGTACATAGAGATAGCTGCTGTACCGTTTTTGTAACACAAGTCAGCTATACGCAGTGAGTCTTTTTAACGCTGTGACACGACGACTACCTGCCGCATAAATTTGCTCATTAGCAGCCGTGTTGACCAGCGCATCATGCACGTCGCGGAACGCGCCTTGCACACTTTGTACATATTGTGCCAAGGCTTGCGTTTTGCGCGCTTTGGCACCGGACACCAGCGCGCCAATCGCGAGGGCGCGGAAGATTGGTTGTGTAATGCCAGCGCCCACATCCACAATAAAGACGCCGGATCAAACAAGTCCTTAAAACTACGCGACTCATCGCCATAACCGGTAGTCAGCTTCAGGCTTGGAAAATACTGCGCCTTGGCCTGACCGATGTCAGCATTGGCAGCGGCCAGCGTTTGTTCAGCGGCGATGACGCCACGGCTGGCCAGCAGATCTTCTATGTCGCGAAAACTCAGCGCAAACCGAAAGCAGAGCCACACGACATGACTAATGATTTCTGCCGGATAGCGGAAGCCGCAATAGAGCAAAGATTTTTTCATCACGCTACTTTACAAAATTTCTCCACCGCCCGTAAGTTGACAATACCGCATACTCATATAAAATCGACAACGTCATGAATTACAGTCAACAAAAGCTGTCAACAAAATTTTTACCGCTTCTCATCCATGCACCCGAAAAGAAAACTAATGCGTCCATACCATGCACTGCCAGCCATACTGAGTTTGATATTGTCATCCCAGGTTGCCGGACAAACCGCTGCGTATGCAATTACAGATAAAAACACGGCTCTGTCGCCCGCTGTGGAAGCTGCACTGAAAGACAAGTTGCAAGCCTTATTCAGCACAGTCTGTAGCAAGGATGAATTTTCAGGTGTGTATGTCGTCGCCAGGGGCAATCATGTCATCAGCGAAGCAGCATGTGGTGAAGCCAGCAAGCGTTATCATGTGGCGAATACGATGGATACCATCTTCAATGTCGCCTCGGTCGGCAAGATGTTTACGGCGGTTGCCATAGGCCAGCTAGCGGATGCGGGGCGTTTGTCCTATGCAGACCCGGTCAGCAAATATGTGGATGCCAGCTGGTTGTCACCTGAGGTGGCGAAAAAAATCACCATCGGCCAGTTGCTGTCGCACACATCTGGGCTGGGAAATATTTTTACCAACAAGTTTACCAACGGTCCGTATATGCAGATGGCCGCCATGCGAAACTTGGCTGACTACAAGCCATTTATACGCGATGCGGCACTGGAGTTTGCGCCCGGCAGCAATTATTTGTACAGCAATATGGGTATGTTTTTCCTCGGTGTCATCATAGAAAAAGTCTCGGGACAAGATTATTTTGACTATGTACGCCAGCATGTGTTTCTGGCGACAGGCATGAATAGTACCGATAACTATATCAGGGATGAGGGAACAGAAAACCTCGCCACCGGCTACATCAGCACGCGAGGTGCGACAGCCAGCAGGAAAGAAAACACCGTCCTGATACCAGTACGCGGCGGCCCTTATGGCATAGGCTACTCAAACGCACCAGACCTGCTGCGCTTTGCGGATGCACTTCAGACTGGCAAGTTGCTCAAGCCAGCAACGCGCCAGTTATTCTGGCAAGACCAGACCGCAGGCCGTGCAGACAAGGGCAGCTATGGATATGGCTTCGAATTACGCTCGGGCAAGCTGGGTAAAATCGTGGGCCACAGCGGGCAGTTCCCCGGCATTTCCAGTAATCTTGATATGTATCTCGATGCTGGTTATACCGTGGTCGTGCTGTCAAATTATGAACCCGGTGTGTTGCCGCTGGCAGGGCGAATTGCGGCGGTACTGGAGAATGTGGTGGGGCTTGAGTAGGGTGCGTTACAACGCACCATTTGAACGACAAATCAAGAACGAAACTTCTTGCAATCTCGCAGGCGGTTCGTCTATTTTACGAGCGTTCATTCTTCATATATTTTGTAGATACTGTCAACTTACGGGCGGCGGGGCGATATTGTAAGGTGGCGAGATGAAAAAATCTTTGCTCTATTGCGGCTTCTGCTACCCAGCAGAAATCATCAGCCATGTCGTGTGGCTCTACTTCCGGTTCGCGCTGAGTTTTCGCGACATAGAAGAACTAATGGCCAGCCGTGGCATCATCGTCACGTATGAGACGATCCGCCAATGGACGATGTTCGGCCAATGCTATGCCAATGAGCTTCGCCGGCGTCAACCGCAACGTGGAGACAAATGGCATCTCGACGAGGTGGTGCTAACAATTAACCCAGATTTTCCATTGGAACAGAGACAAGTGTGCCTTTGTCGGACTGACTGGCTAGACGCGACGACGACGCAAGCTGCATCTTGCTAGGAGGAGCAACAACGCCAAGCAGTTCGCCAAAGGTGTAATTGTCGCTGTAGCGCTCGCACTCAAATCGCGGTCGTGCTATACCTCTGAAGACCGCACGCCGTCTGCGTTTCTGCGAAGTGGTAGCGGTCTAATGGAAAATCTGGGATTAAGGGCAAGCACCATTACCTGTGGCGTGCGGTCGATCAGACCGGACATGTGCTCGATATTTTGTTGCAGAGTCGGCGCAACCGACAAGCGGCAAAACGTTTTTTCTGCAAGCTTCTCAAGGGCTTACGTTACCCACCACGAGTGCTAATCACCGACAAGCTCAAGAGTTATGTCGCGGCGAAGACGCACATCATGCCGGGTGTCGAGCATCGCCAGCACAAAGGCCTCAATAACCGTGCAGAACTCTCGCACCAACCTACGCGGCAACGAGAACGACAGATGCGGCGCTTCACATCATCGGGCCATGCTCAGCGCTTTTTATCGGCTCATGGCCCGATCAACAATGTCTTCCGGTGTCAGCGAAACCGTATGACAGCGGAGCAGTACCGACACATGCGTAGGCAGGCATTTTCTGTATGGAATGAGGTCACCAACGTAGCAAAAAAAACTAATCCGTGACACCGTGTTACCCAGGCAAATGCAAGTTCGCCTGAAATTGTACAACTCCCCGTCTCCGTTCAGCAAGTTGGCAATACCGGAAAAATCTATCCCAGCGTAAAAACAAAAAAAGAGATGGAGCGTCGTCTGAATGGGCTCCAAACAACACCTCACATCTCCAAGGGAAAGCTTGATAACATAAAATATACTCACTACTGTATATTTTAATGTCCAATAAATATATGGACATGAAGGGTATTTTTACCATATACCCCCCATTTTTTACCAATTACGTATTTACTTAGCTGCGATTTTCTCTGACTTATCCCAACCACCACCGACAGCTTTATAGATACTGACAACAGCAGCCAGATGAGCCCGCTGGGTGTCGATCAAAGTCGATTGCGCTTGCAACAAATCGCGTTGAGCACTGAGCACATCAAGATAGCTGCTGTAACCGTTTTTGTAGCGCAAGTCGGCCAGACGCAATGAATCTTTTAAAGCGGTGACGCGACGATTGCCAGCTGCGTAAATTTGCTCATTGGCAGCCGTGTTGACCAACGCATCATGCACATCGCGGAACGCCCCTTGCACACTTTGTACATATTGCGCCAAGACTTGCGTTTTGCGCGCTTCGGCACCGAACACCAGCGCGCCAATCGCGCCGGCGCGGAAGATTGGTTGTGCAATATTCGCTCCAATATTCCACAGCAAAGAAGCTGGATTAAATAAATCCTTAAAGCCACGCGACTCGTCGCCATAGCCAGTGGTCAGCTTCAGGCTTGGGAAATACTGCGCCTTGGCTTGACCGATATCAGCGTTGGCAGCAACCAGTGTTTGTTCAGCAGCGATGATGTCTGGCCTGCGGTTAAGCAGATCCGATGGTAAGTCGGCTGGCACTGTCGCTTGCTGATACAGGCTATCAATGCTACTGCCTCGTGCAATCACCGGATTGGCAATTGCAGAGGGCGAACGTCCTAACAAGACGGCAATGGCAGACTCTGTGACTGCCAGCGATTGCTTCGCTTGCAGCAAGCTAATCTCTGTCGCGGCGGTATCAGATTCTGCCTGATGTAAATCTAGCTCACCGATCGAGCCGGAAGAAAAACGTTTTTGTTGCAAACGTAGATTTTCCTGACGAGTTTTGAGTGTCGATTCGGCCAGTTCTACTTGTGCATCGTAAGCCCGCAAGGCAAAGTAATTTTGCGCCAGGTTGGAATACAAGGTGTTAATCACCATGCCGCGATTGGCTTCTTGCGATAACAAACGGGCACGTGCAGCCTCATCGGCGCGACTGAGCTTACCCCAGAAATCCACCTCATAAGACGCGCTTAAACCGATCTGATAATCGGTACCAATCGGATTGGCACCGGGCACCAATTTGCCGGAGTTGACACTGGTACGACTTTTTGTGCCGGATAAATTCGCGTCCACCGTAGGATAACGATTGGAGTTGGCTGAGGCTGCGGTCGCACGTGCTTCTTCCACCCGCCCTGCTGCCAGCAAAATATCCTGGTTATTGGCAGTTGCCTCATCCAGCATACTGTTTAAAACAGGGTCTTGGAAAGACTTCCACCAGCTCAGCCAATCGGTCGTTGCACTAGTTTTTCCAGTGCTTGTAACACCGCTCGTGAGCTTTGCTGGCGTATCAAATGCTGGCCGCTGATAATCAGGTCCGATCGCGCTGCAGCCTGCTAGCAGCAGACTCGCTGCAATCACGGAAAGCCGTAAGCTAGACAATAAAGCAGGCGCTGGTGTTGATCTTGATGATCGGAGTGTGGATCTAAATACAGTTGATGTCATCACATGTTCCTCTTAATTCTTCAGTTCAGCAGGTGGCGCATTGTGCAAAATATGAACCGGATGCTCGAAATCTTCCTCTGTCGTTTTAAACCGCTTATCGTTAATCAGTTTAAAGAATAAAGGTACAAAGAAGATCGCCAGGAAAGTCGCTGCCAGCATGCCGCCCAATACACCCGTGCCGAGCGACATACGCGCCGCCGCACCAGCACCGTGGGAAAACGCCAGTGGTACCACGCCCAAGATAAACGCTAACGATGTCATCAAAATAGGACGGAAACGTAAGCGTGCCGATTCCAATACCGCAGCAACCGGGGCATAGCCCTCATGCACTTTCATCACTGCAAATTCAACAATCAAAATCGCATTTTTCGCAGATAAGCCAAGCAAGGTCACCAGACCAATCTGGAAGTACACGTCGTTGTTAAAATTACGCAAATAAACCGCTAACAGTGCACCGAAGATACCAAACGGCATCGCCAATAAAACGGAGAAAGGCAGTGACCATTTTTCGTATTGCGCGGCCAGAATCAAGAAGATCATCAAGACACCGGCACCAATCGCGATGCCAGCAGCATTGCTAGTACGCTTCTCTTGGAAGGAGGCGCCGCCCCAATCGTAGGAAACATCCACTGGCAACACCGTTTTAGCAGCACGCTCCATCGCAGCAATCGCTTGTCCTGAGCTATAGCCTGGCTTAGCACCACCCAAGATTTTGATCGATGGTAAAGCGTTAAAGCGCTGTACCGAATCGGGTCCTGTCGTAAAACGTATGGTCGTAAAAGCGCGGACAGGAATCATTTGTCCGGTAGCAGAGCGCACATACATACTGCCGATATCATCTGGCTTGGCGCGGAACTGGCCTTCTGCCTGCAACTGAACGGTGTAGGTACGACCATTTTTGTTGAAGTCATTGACATAGTAACTACCCATGGTCGCGGCTAAAGTATTGTAAACATCTGAGAGAGCAACTCCCATCGAGCGTGCTTTATCGTTATCCACATCCACATATAGCTGCGGTGAATTAGCTTGCCACAGAGTTTGTACGCCAGCCAGTTCAGGCTGCTTATTGGCTTCTGCCAGCAACGCTGGTAACAGCTTGGCCAGACGCTCTACACCGCCCTCACCTTTGTTTTGCATATAGAACTCAAAACCACCAGTTTGTCCCAGACCTTGAATCGCTGGCGGGCTGAAGAACAGTGGTAAACCTTCTTTGATACGGCCTGTTTTCATAAAACTTTCACCGACCATTTGCTGTGCCGACTGAGTACGTTCATCCCAAGGTTTTAACGGGAAGAACATGGTTGCCGCAGAAGATTTCAAACCGCCACCACCTAAGAAATCCAGACCAACCAAAGCGAAGGTGGTATCGATGTTCTTATTGGTTTTCATGATTTCTTCTACTTGCTTGACCATGGCATCCGTACGAGCTAAAGACGTACCTTCAGGCATGATGGCAGCACCGATAAAGTAACCTTGATCTTCATCCGGTACCAATCCGCCGGGTACGGTTTTCCACAATACGCCCGTCACAACCAGCATGCCACCGAAGACCATCACACCTAAGACCGAGCGACGCAAGAAGAAAGTAACACCGTTGGTATAGCGCTTAGTCAGACGTAAAAACGCGCCGTTAAACCAGGTGAAAAAGCGATTATGTTGTTCCGCACCTGGCTTCAACAAGATCGCGCAGAGTGCTGGCGTCAAGGTCAAGGCAACAATACCGGACAACACCACAGCGATGGAAATCGTGACGGAGAACTGACGATACAACTCGCCTGCTAAACCACCGAGGAAAGCAATCGGACCAAACGCTGCAACCAATACCAGAACAATCGCAATAACTGGACCAGTGACTTCATGCATCGCTTCAATCGCTGCATCTTTTGGTGTCATGCCTTCTTCGTTCATTAAACGTTCGACATTCTCCAGCACCACAATCGCATCGTCGACAACGATACCGATCGCCAGCACCATACCGAACAAAGTCAGGGTATTGATGCTGTAACCCAGCAAGTGCAAACCTGCCATCGTACCGATTAATGACACTGGTACTGCCAGAGTTGGAATGATCGTTGCACGCCAGCTTTGCAAGAACAAATACACCACGATGAAGACCAGTACCATGGCTTCGCCCAAAGTTTTTAACACTTCAGCGATGGATTCGGTCACAAACGGTGTGGTGTCATACGGCGTTGCATATTCCATACCTTCTGGGAATTTAGACTTCAAATCTTGCAGGGTTGCTTCGATAGCTTTGCGTGTATCCAATGCGTTTGCACCAGTCTGCAAAAAGACACCAATGTTGGCTGATGGATGACCATTCACACGACCATTTAAGTTGTAATCTTTGGAGCCTAATTCAACCCGTGCTACGTCTTTGATGCGGACAGAGGCACCACTTTTATCGGTTTTAACGATGATATTGGCAAACTCAGCCGGCTCCAGTAATCGCCCTTTAGCGGTTACTGTCATGGTCAGTTCTTCAGTATTGTTTGGCGGTGCGCCGACTTTACCCGCAGCATATTGGGCATTTTGCTCACCAACGGCATTAGAAATATCGCTGACGGTAACGCCTAATTGCGCCATACGATCAGGACGCATCCAGATCCGCATCGCATAATCTTTGGCACCAAAAATTTGAATATTAGTGGTACCTGGAACACGTTTCAACGCATCTAAAACGTTTTGTGTTGCGTAGTTGGACAAGTACAAAGAGTCATAGCGGTTGTCTGGTGAATACAAAGCTGCAACCACTAAGAAGTTAGACGAGCTCTTAGACACGGTGACACCTTGACGACGTACTTCTTGCGGCAACTTAGCGTCCGCTTGACGTACCCGGTTGTTGACGTTAACTGCGGCAATATCCAGATCCGTACCGACTTCAAAAGTCACATCGATAGAAACACGACCGTCGGCGGAAGAGGTAGAGCTCATGTACAACATGTGCTCTACGCCGTTGATTTGCTCTTCGATCGGTGCAGCGACGGTGCGCTCTACTACTTCAGCAGAGGCACCTGGATAATTGGCAGTAACGTTGACTACCGGCGGAGAAATTTCCGGGTAACGAGAAATTGGCAAGACCCGCAACGCGGCCAGGCCAGCCAGCACAATAATCAACGACAATACCGTCGCGAAAATTGGCCGGTTAATAAAAAATTTTGAAAACATGAGTAATCCTTGCGCCTAAATTTGTGGTGCTACTTATTGAGCAGCTTTAGCACTGGCAGTTTCTGCAGCGGGCTTGGTATTAACTTGGGCTGGTGCTGACGTTGGTGCTAACGTCGGCGCTGATGATCCTGCGCTTCCAGAGGGTTTTGCAGCCAGCGGCACCGGTGTAACGGTCATACCAGGCTCATGGGCTTTGATAAAACCATCGACCAACACGCGATCGCCACCCTTCAGTCCTTTTGTCACTATCCACTGACCGTTGGACCAACCATCTAGCTCAACCGGACGTGGTGCTAACTTATTGTCTGGCGTTACTGTGAAAACGATTTTGCCCATAGGGCTATCGATCACCGCACGTTGTGGTACTGAGAGTGCCGCAGTACGAGTGGCGCCGTTCAAAATCACGCGAACAAACTGGCCTGGACGCAAAGTACCGTCAGGATTAGGGATTTGTGCACGAGCATCAAAACCACCAGTCGCTGGATTGACTTTTTCGCTGGCGAAATTCATCTTGCCTACCGTCGGAAAAATCGATCCGTCTGCCAATTTGACCTTGACGTCAAACGCCAGACTACCGTTAGTAGCGCGTTTGCCAGGCAATGCAATTTTGCCGCCACTGACTTCCTGACTCAGTTTTAAGTAGTCGGCCTCAGTGATGCTGAAATTAACGTAGACCGGATTGGTCTGGACAATCGTGGTCAGCAAACTGTCGGAGGCCGTAACTAAACTACCGTTGGATTTGCTGGCGATACCGGTAGCACCATCAATTGGCGCAACAACCCGGGTATAGCCCAGATTGAGTTTGGCTTCGTTCACCTGCGCCATGGATTGCTTGTAGCTGGCTTCGGCAGTCTCTAATGAAGATTTCGCATCATCAAATTCTTTTTGACTAATCGCTTTTTCAGCAGCCAAGGGTGTTAAGCGCGCAAATTCACGTTTGGCTTGATTCAATTTAGCTTCATTGACGCCTGCCGCTGCTTCTGCAGAAGCGAGTTGCGTTTTATAAGTACCCGGATCAATTTGAAACAGAACCGTGCCCGCTTTGACGCGTGAGCCTTCTTCGTATAAACGGTTTTCTAAAATGCCAGAAATTCGTGCACGTACTTCAGTTTCGCGCGAGCCTGCTGTTTGTCCGACATATTCAAAATCCATCGGCAGATTTGTCGGCTGTACTGTAACCACACTGACCTCGGGTGGTGGCATACCACCGGAACCACCTGGACCACCGGCGCCACCACCACCGGTCTTGCCACAAGCAGCCAACACCAACAAAGGTGCGCTAATTGCGGCAATGCGCAACAAGGGTGTAAGACGACCAGACCAGGCTGGTGGCGTTGCTAATAATTCGTTACTGAATTTGGGGAGGTGTAAATTTGGAGGGCTCATGAATTTTTCTCTATTAACGGAAAAGGCGGTGTGCTATTATATACATTCACGAATGTTTGTATATATTTTTAAATATTATTTTCTGCGAGTAATAAAAAATTATCGGAAAGGCTGAATTAAAGGCCTGGAAATACTACTGGAGACGCATCATGGCTAGGAAAACCAAAGAAGAAGCACAAGAAACCTGCAATGCTTTGCTCGATGCAGCTGAGCAAGTTTTTTGCGTAAAAGGTGTTACGAATACGACGCTCAATGAGGTTGCCAAAGAAGCAGGTATGACACGCGGTGCGATTTATTGGCATTTTAAAGATAAAAATGCTTTATTTGAAGCAATGTGTGATCGTGCATTTTTGCCAATAGAAACATTACTCAACGAAATCACGAGCACCCCGCCGGAAGACCCTTTTGCTGCACTGCGCCAGCTATATGTTCACATGCTAAAAGAGGTTGCCAGCTCACCAAGGCAGACCAATGTGTTCAACATCATATTTCATCGCTGCGAGAAAGGAACAGAAATGAGTTCTTACGCGCATGAGAAGGAACCGCGTAACGAATGTATTTCCAAAATGGAAGATATTTTTAAAGTCGCCATTGCACAAAAAAAATTACCGGCAGAAACCGACACCTGGATCGCAGTACAAATGATTCACTCTTATTCAATCGGATTAATTTACGAATGGCTAGTAGATACCAAAGCCTATGATCTTGCAAAACATGCAGAATATATGATTGACGTCATGCTGGCTGGCATCTTAGCTAAACCACCGCTAAAAAACTGAGCTAAACGATTATTTATTAAGTGCCCGTTTGCACAAAAAACTGAATTAGCTCGGCAACTTCCAGTCGTAGCGAACTGCCAGCAGGCGCAGCATTGAGGTGACCAGAATGCCTGACAGCACCGCCACTGTCTCTATGACCTGCCAATTGGTCAGAAGTAGATAAACCCAGCAGCCAGCAAATGCGCAGGTGGCATACAATTGTCCGCGCCGGAATACCATCGGTATTTCATTACAAATGATGTCCCTCAGAACACCGCCAAAAATGCCGGTAATTACACCCATCATGGTGCAAATAAATAAGGGCATGTTTGCTTCTAGCGCCAATGACGCACCACCTAAGCTGAACAAGCCAAGCCCAAATGCATCGGCATACAAAATAACTTTATCCGTCACGGCATGTCGCAAATGCCTGCCGAACGGCAAAGCGATCAAGCTCATCACAAAAATCAACAATACGTATTCCTGATGATCGACCCAAAACAAGGGACGTCGGTCAAGTAGTAAATCACGCAAGGTTCCTCCGCCGAAAGCGGTAATAAACGCGACCGTGAAAACTCCTACCGGATCCATTTTCTTTTTTCTCGCTTCAACAAAGCCAGAAGCGGCAAAAGCGACAATGCCAGCGACCTCTACCGCATGTAGTAGTGTACTCATGCCCAAATGGATGGATGTTGCCAAAATATCTCCTGTTATCTATGCATACAAGCTCTGCACAGAATGATGCAAACATATGATTTTATTGTATAATCTTGGGCTGGCATTAGGCCATCAGTATTTTTAAATCAGGCAAGTGATCAACAATCGGGTCAAGAAGCAAGGCGACCGACGAAGTGGGGATTGGCTACCAAAACTTTTTGAGGCAAGCATGAAAGACGGCATCCATCCAAATTATCGTGAAGTTTTGTTTCACGATGTATCTAACGATTTCAAATTCGTCACACGTTCTACTATCCAGACTCGTGACAAAATGGAATTCGAAGGCAAAGAATATCCACTGGTGAAGATCGAGGTTTCTGCAGAATCCCACCCTTTTTACACTGGCAAACACAAAATTGTTGATACAGCTGGTCGAGTTGACAAATTCCGTAAAAAATTCGGTACTGTTGGCTCCAAAACTTCGGTTGCAAACTAATTTTTTTGCATCCGTTGTATCGATAAAAAAGGCAGCTCAAGCTGCCTTTTTTCATGTCTAATGATAATTTGGTGTAGCGTAGTAATCTTGTATCTATGTCTATCAGCTCCATATAACAAGTATTGATCTTGGTGCATTCCCGTGTAAAGCTTGAAAGCTAACGAAATCCACCACTTCGCTACTATAAAACTCTTATGACCATCCCCTCCAATACCGACGCCGCATCCAAAAGTAGTCTTGCGACACTCAAAGGCTTAGTGCCATTTTTAACTCCTTATCGTCGTCAATTTTTTTTGGCGGGTATTGCTTTAATCATTGCCGCTTGTGCAACGTTGGCGATACCTTATGCCTTCCGGCAAATGATCGATCTGGGATTTGGCGGTACTGGCACGCGTGGCATCCAACATGTGGACGCGACTTTTCTGGCGCTGTTTGGGGTCGCCTGCGTCTTGGGTGTAGCTACCGCAGCACGATTTTATATGGTGTCCTGGTTGGGGGAGCGGGTTACCGCTGACATCCGCAATGCGGTGTATTCGCATGTAGTTACGCAAAGTCCCGAGTTTTTTGAGACAACGCAGACAGGTGAAGTTTTATCCCGCCTGACGACCGACACGACATTGATTCAGGCAGTTGTTGGCACCAGTATTTCTATGGCATTGCGCAATGCATTATTGTTTATGGGTGGTCTGGTAATGTTGTTTATTACTAGCCCAAAACTGTCATCCATTATCATCGTCACACTGGCAGCGACGGTGCTCCCGATCGTGCTGTTTGGCCGGCGAGTACGCAAATTATCCCGCGATTCTCAAGATCGGATTGCGGATGCCTCTGCTGTCGCGGGTGAAATTTTAAATGCGATGCCGACTGTACAAGCATTCACACACGAACCCATTGAGGCGCGGCGTTTCTCCAGCTCGGTAGAAGATGCTTTTAGTACAGCAATGCGTCGAATACGTGCCCGTTCGTTACTGACGATGGTCGCAATTTTATTGATCTTCGGTGCCATCGTATTTGTCCTGTGGCTGGGAGCGCACTCCGTAATGCGGGGTGAAATGAGTGGTGGCATGCTAGGGCAATTTATCTTGTATGCATCCATCGTTGCTGGCGCAGTCGGCGCTTTGTCTGAAGTAATGGGCGAAGCACAACGCGCCGCCGGTGCTACCGAACGCTTGCTAGAGCTTATGGCAGCACAATCACCAATCCAATCTGCACCGAATCCATTAAAGCTGCCTCCGCGCGCTGCCAATGGGGCTGCTTTATCGTTGACTGACATCGTGTTTCATTATCCGTCACGGCCCAATATGGCGTCGATAGGACATATGTCCTTAGATATCAAACCGGGTGAAACAGTCGCCGTGGTCGGCTCGTCTGGCGCAGGCAAAACTACTTTATTTCAGTTGTTGCTGCGTTTTTATGACCCGCAACAAGGCAAGATCACATTAGATGGCGTGGATATACGGCAGTTAGATTTACATGATTTACGCAATGCAATCGGTATCGTGCCACAAGATACGGTGATTTTTTCTGCCAATGCATTAGAAAATATACGCTATGGCAAAGCGGATGCCAGCGATGCAGAAGTGATCGCTGCGGCTAAAATGGCGGCGGCGCATGAGTTTATTGAACGTCTGCCAGAAGGCTATAACTCCTTCCTTGGTGAGCGTGGTGTGCGCCTGTCTGGTGGTCAACGTCAACGCATCGCGATTGCACGGGCGCTACTTAAAAATCCACCGTTGCTCTTGTTGGATGAGGCCACTAGCGCGCTTGATGCAGAATCAGAGCGCCTGGTTCAAGGTGCATTGGAAGCAGCGATGCAAGGTCGCACGACCCTGATCATCGCGCATCGCTTAGCAACCGTACAAAGAGCTGATCGGATTATCGTCATGGAGCACGGACATATTGTTGAAACTGGCACCCATAATAGCTTGGTAGCGCAAGGCGGCATTTACGCCAATCTGGCGTCTTTACAATTCAATACATCGACTTAAATATTGGCTTTATTATTAAGTTCAAATAGCTTTTATGAGCTTGGTTAAGGCTCAAGAAGCTATCGTTAGTCACTGCATAAATCAGTTGCGTTAAGTAACTGCAACTGACTACAAAGTAAGCCTTTTATCGCAGAATTATCTTGTAACAAGAGTGACATTTTTCTTGACGTCGGAATTGGCACTTGCGTACACTCTCCCGATCCCATCAACATCGTCGATCATGATCGATTAGACAATACACCGCCTATGAAACGTTTCCGACACAGCATCTCTCCTATTCTCGCTTCAGCAATCTTGCTTTGCTTTACGTCCCCAAGCTCCGCCACAGAAAATGATTTACTCGCATTAACTAGCGTACCTGAGTCAAGCACTCAGCCGATTGGCGTCTTGCGTACCAATGAAGTGGCACCGACAATTAATGTTGCGATAGAAGATAGTGCCGATAAAATTGCAGCAGAGAATCCTGTTGAACTGACAGCGCCAGAAGCCAATTTATGGAATCGGATTCGCAATGGTTATGCAATCCCGGATCTGGATAATCAATTAGTTAGTAATCAGCTTAATTGGTACAGCACTCGTACTGAATACATACAGCGAACCGTGCAGCGCGGTTCACGCTACTTGTATCACGTTGTAGAGGAGCTGGAAAAGCGCGGTATGCCAACTGAACTAGCATTACTTCCATTTATTGAATCCGCCTTTAATCCTCAGGCAATTTCTACTGCCAAAGCATCTGGTATGTGGCAATTTATGGCGGCAACTGGCCGTGATTTCAATCTAAAACAGAGCATGTTTAAGGATGACCGACGCGGCGTACTGGATTCTACTGACGCTGCCCTAACGTATCTGGAACGCTTATACGGTATGTTTGGTGACTGGCAATTAGCCTTGGCCGCGTATAACTGGGGCGAAGGTTCGGTTCAACGGGCGATCAAAAAACAGCAGGCAATGGGCTTGCCAATTGACTTTGAAAGTTTGTCTGCGTTGATGCCGAATGAGACAAAAAACTATCTGCCAAAATTGCAGGCAGTTAAAAATATCATCGGGCATCCAGAACAATTTGGCATAGAACTACCCAAGTTAGAAAATCAACCCTACTTCGTTACAGTAGAAAAAACTCGTGATATTGATGTACGGGTAGCCGCGCAATTAGCAGAGATGTCTGTAGTTGATTTTACAGCGTTAAATCCGCAATTCAATCGCCCTGTCATTACTGGCGATAGCAAAACTAAAATTCTGCTCCCGACTGACAATGCGATGTTGTTCAGAGAAAATTTAAGTAAGTGGAATGGTCCGCTATCTACCTGGGCTACTCATACTGTAGGAAAAACTGAACGAGTAGAATCTTTGGCTAATCGTTTGGGGATGAAAGCTGAAACACTGCGTGAAGTTAATTTCATTCCACCAAAAATGTTAGTCAAAGCAGGATCAACTTTGCTCATTCCGAGATCAAGCAAAACACCGGATCAGGATATCTCTATGGAGATTGCTGAAAAGGCGCAGTTGATCATTGAAAAGACTCCGTCGACCAGGCAGATGCATTTTAAAGTCGGTAAAACAGATAATCTGAACTCAATTGCTAAGCGCTATAAAGTTAGTGTGGCAGACATCAAGAGCTGGAACAATTTGAAGCGGGATAGCGTCAGTGCCGGTCAGACACTACAAATACAAGTGCCAGTTCTGCAAGCGAGAACAAAATCAAACCACGTAGCATCAGCACATAATAATCGCAACACTAAAACCAACAGCAGAACCGCAAGGACAGTCGCTCCACGCGCTGCCAAAACGATACTTGCGCATGCAAAGTCAGGTAAAAAGCATAGCTAATTTTCACTGGCGATATTGCTCAAAATACCTCAGTCAAAATACATCGTTCAAAATAAAAAAACCCCGGTTTAACTCGGGGCTTTTTTTATACCAAGGAATCTAAATCACTAGATGAAAATTCCTTAATATTTTACCAGGTCGGTTCAATCAATTACTTACCAGATTGATTGGCATAGATAATCCAGTAACGCGCCAGATCAGCAGTGCCGTCAGTACCTTGCACTGTCTTCAAAACCTTGATCGCATTCGCTTTTTTACCAGCTTGCAGTAGAGATATACCTTGCAAGAGTTTGGCGTCATCAGGACGCTTCAAACTACCTTTAGTCATACCCTGATCGATCAAGCTTAAGCCTTTATCAAACTGGCCTGCAGTGACGTATGCATAACCAAGCGTAACCGATGCATTACCATCCTTACTTTGATTGGCTTCAGCTTCATTCGCTGCGGCATTTGCTTTGCTTTCTGCTAGATTTTTGTTGGCCAGATCACGCAGACGTTGATGACGTGCGGCATCAGTACCTGTGCCAAGCGCGCCTGCCTTGTAGCCCTGATCAATAATCTTGATCGCTTCTGCCGGATAACCTGCTTGCAAAGATAATTGAGACATTTCCATAAAATCACTGGTACGAGTAATTTGTCCCAAAGCTAGTTTCAAGCGATCTAAATCCAAGGATAAGCGCTCAGAATAACCAGGCTTACTTTGAATACGGCCGAGCAAATCAAGCCAGTAATCTTTCTTCGGGTAGAAAACCAATAACTTTTCAATCGCAGCAACATAAGTGGCTTTGTCGTTCTGCTTCAAAGCAGCATTAGCATAAAGTTGCAGACTAGTTTCACTTGGAGTACGACCTGATTTTTCTTCGGATGCAAGATCAGCCTTAACCTCTTTCATAGTGCGGGCATAATCACCGCTCATGTATAGAGACTGGATCAGGAATGGACGCATTGCCGGATCGTTACCACCATCGGAAAAATAACGAGTAACCCATTGCACGGTCTTAGCATAATTCCCTGCTTTGTAATAAGCAGATGCGAGACCTTGTATGTATTTAATTTGTTCGCCAGCAGGTAATTTATTCGCAGCGATAATTGTTTCGTAAGAGCGAATCACGGTGTCATTATCACCGGCAGCACTTGCAATCGCAGCACGCATACGCTCAATCGTAAAACTTTCATTCATCGTTTTACCGCTTACGCTATCCGTATCGTGAAGTTTAGCGAGTGCTTCTTTGTATTTCTTGGCCTTAAACAAATCACCAGCAGCTTGTACTGCTTTGCCGATTTCAGGGCGCATGGCCTCTTGAGCATAGGCTACGTTACCGGCAATATTAGTCAGCTCTGGAACAGCACAAAAACCAATCGCAGCAAGTAAAACAGCGAGGCGTGACAATCGAAGTTGCTTCATGTTTTGATCTCTCAATCAATAAATTTAATGAATTTTAAAATTGCAGCTTTACCAAAATGAAAAAAGGCAGGAGTAACCCTGCCAATTTTGAATAATACCTTAGATTTTCTGGTTCACGCAGTGAGAAGCGGAGTAAATACTGAATTTCACTGATCTAACTCACTTCAAGAACTGCTCATTACCAACCATACCGATCTTATTGACACCCAATCGTTGCGCCTCGGCCATCACATGTGCCACCGCTTTGTACGGTACCAGCTTGTTCGGACGTAAGTGCACTTCCGGTTGATTCGGCGTGGCCGCCACTGCCGTCAGTTTGGATTCCAACTCGGCATTGTTCTGAATCGCTACACCGTCCCACAGCACCGTGCCATCAAAGTCGACGTCAATTGAGATCACCACTGGTGGCTCAGTCTGTTTGGATTGTGAATTCACCGGCATATTCAGATTGACCGCGTGGTTCTGAATTGGGATGGTAATAATTAACATGATAATCAAGACCAACATGACGTCGATCAGGGGGGTCATGTTCATTTCGATCATGACTTCCGGTTCGCTCGAGTTGCCTGAGCCTAATTGCATACCCATACTATTCCTTTCGTTCTTTCACTCTTACCGCTGGTGACTGCCGTCGTTGCGTTGCTCTTGCGTCGCTCTAGCTTCGCTCTTACTTAGTTCTTCGGCGGTGGTTCTGTCACAAAGGCGACTTTGGCGATCCCGGCGCGCTGGGCGGTGAGGATGACTTTGCCGACAAATTCGTAGCGGGTGTTTTGATCACCACGGATATGGAGTTCCGGTTGTGGTACCTGGTTCGTGACCGCTTTGAGCTTTTCAAATAAAACATTGGTGTCTGCGACCGGGGCTTCGTTCCAGAACATGTCACCGTCTTTGTTAATGGCGATGGTGATGTTTTCTGGTTTAGTTTTGTACGGTTGGTTAATTTCCGCGGGGAGCTTGACCGGAACCGTGTGGGTGACGACTGGGATGGTGATCAGGAAGATGATCAGCAGGACCAACATGACGTCGACCAATGGGGTGGTGTTGATGGTGCTGTTGACTTCGTCTTCGCCGTCACCATCGTTGCCGATTGCCATTGCCATAGTGTGTTCTCTTTCAGATGACAGATACTGAGACTGTACTTTGTGTTTCGTTCAGGAGGAGGTGGCACTGCCACCTCTTCTGGTGTTGCTTACTGTTGTACGCGTTTTGGCAATAATTTGGCTGCGGTCTTTTGCAGCCTTGTTGCCTATGCCAAGTAAGGACTTAGGCTTTTTTGGACATCACGCCAGACAAGACGACGGAGTGCAGATCAGCGCTGAAGGCACGGATGTTTTCCATGGCAGTTTTGTTGCGACGTACCAGGAAGTTGTAACCGAGTACGGCTGGAACCGCCACAGCGAGACCAATGGCGGTCATGATCAAGGCTTCACCAACTGGGCCGGCGACTTTGTCAATGGAGGCTTGTCCTGCTGCACCAATGGCGGTCAGCGCGTGGTAAATACCCCATACCGTTCCGAACAGTCCGACGAATGGTGCGGTGGAGCCAACGGTGGCGAGGAAAGCCAGACCATCTTGCAGACGGCTTTGTACTTTGTCGACGGCGCGTTGGATGGACATGGAGATCCAGGAGTTGAGGTCAATTTGTTCTAACAGAGCACCTTCGTGGTGGTCACTGGCTTTGGTGGCGGATTCGGCGATGAAGCGGAATGGGCTGCCTTCTTTGAGGCTGGTGACGCCAGCGTTGACGGAGGCGGCTTTCCAGAACTTGGTTTGCGCTTCTTTGGCTTGGCCACCTAATTTGAATTGGTCAATAATTTTGGTGATGAGGATGTACCAGCTGCCCATGGACATGATGAACAGGAGGAAGAGTGTGCCTTTGGTGACGAAGTCGCCGCCTTTCCAGAGGGCGTCGAGGCCGTATGGGTTGTCAACGACTTTGTCTTTGTCTATTGGGGCTGCGGCTGGTGTGAGGTCAGTGGCGGCTGGGGCTTCTGCCGGGGCGGCTGCAGCTGGTGCGGCGGCGCTGGCGGAGGCGGCAGGAGCACTGGCTTCTGGTGTTTGGGCTTGGGCAGTGACGACGCTGGTGGTGAGGGTAATCACGGCGGCGGCCAGGAGGGCTTTCAGACTGAATTTCATGTGCGTACTTCCTTCGTAAATTGGCATGTCAAATGCTGTTGTTGTTACTGTTGCTGTTATTTGGGTTGGCTTACGTTTGCCTGGCTTGGCTGGCGTTTGCTTGGCCTTACTTAGAGTTACTGCGAGACTTACTGTAAGAGTTACTAGTATTGCTTTGTTCGGTAGTGCTGACCCGGGCTGGCTTGGCGTGTGGCTTGGCTGACCCAGGTTTGGTGTGTTTCTTGGTACTGCTGGTATTTCTCGTGTTTATTTCCAATATGTCTTAGGCAGTCTTAGTCGAGCTTCCAGACGTATTGCACTTTGGTGGTGGTCGTTTGGGGCTTGCCGTCCACGGTACCGGGTTTGTTTTTGCAGGTGCCGGAGAGTAATTGGGCACGTACGGCGTTGTCGAGTCCTCTGAATCCGCTGGATTTGTCGATCTTGACGTCGGTGACGTTGCCGTCAGCGCCGATGACGACGGAGAGCATGACGGTGCCGGTTTCTTCGTTGCGTAACGAGGCTCTTGGGTATTCTGGTTTGCAACCGGCGGCGTTGAAGTCAATCACCCCTGGTACCATGGAGGGACCGGCGGGTTTGTTTTCGACAACAGGTTGGGCGACCGTTTTAGGCAGGACATTGCTGTCCGGCTTGACCTGGGATACCTGGGTGATGGTGTTGGGCGTGACGACCTGTTGTTGCACCTGGACTTCTGGCGGTGGTATGAACGGCGGCGGCGGTGCCATCAGCTTGGGCGGTGGCGGTGGCGGTACATCTGGCGGCGGTGGCGGTGGCTTGATCTCTTCGACCAGCTTGGTTTCCATCGGCTTCATGATGTATTCGACTGCTTTGACGCCGAGTCCGTTGATCAGGGCATACACGAGCAATATGTGAAATGCGATTACCAGCCCTATCCCGAACACCTTCTTGCCCGGCTCTTGCTGGTGATTTGAAAAATCCATACCTAACATCCTCCGAATACCACAACATATTATTTGTTGCTAATCGACCCAAGTAGATGAATAAACATCAATCTAAAAGAACCATAAAAAAATACAATTTACGCAGTCCTGACAGAACAATATTACTTAATTTTATGCAGCATATTTTTACTAAAAAAATGCATTATATGATTAAGCAACCGTTTGCGTACCCTTTCTTTCATCTTATTTTAAGCAAATAGAACAAAACAAACCTCCAGGAAATTGTTACGCTTTTTCCTTTATTTAGATTTAAATGCTTAGCAAAATACGCGCCATATCAAATCTGATCAGCTATTGATTCATAAGAAAGCATTTACGGCTTATCAATATGTAAAAAAAGCTGTGTTTTTGCCTAAAAAGTGAAAATGAAAGAATCAAAAAATTTCTGATGGCGCATGGAACCACTTCTAAGCTTGGCCTGTCAATACTCGATTTTTTTGATTTCCCTAAAAAACAACAGGCCACTTTTCATAGCTAAATCTCGACTTTAGCGACGCATTTAATTTGTGCTGTGCAGCAAAAATTTGGTGCGTAGATAGCAGAATTTTAAGAGAAGTCGTTTTTATTTTGCTGTGCACAAACAATCAGAATAAAATTTTTTTTCTCGCCTAAAACACTCGATAATCAGTTGTATATTGCGCGCTCTCAAATATTCATTTTGGTGCAGAACAACATCAAAACTTAGTCAACGGCTCTCTAATGTGATGTGTTTTTAATATTTCTGTTTAAATCGCGCTTTTTTAGTGCGGAAAAATAAGATAAATATTTTTACAGCATGTGTCACATCGCCGTGACTTACGCTATGGTTACGGATTTTTTAGGTTCTAAGTATTGATGCTCCTCCATCACGTCTATTACATAACACCTCAAAATAGCGTACGAAGTATCAGGATCGCAGCATCAAAGTCGGCATATTAGAGCCATGTTCATAATAAATGCCCGTTGCAGTAAAAGAGCCACAACCAATTAATCAAGAGGTGTTGCAAGATGCTGTATCAATTCAAATCAAAACTGCATGTACTTAGCCTCATAGGATTAATTTCTTTGAGCTACGCAACCGGGATTACACCAGCATCAGCAAGCAACCCAGCAGATCCCAATAAAATTGTGCGGCAAGCTTTTGAGGGTGCAGATGATGGTTTTGATATGGCAAAAACACAAAATCACTATTCTGGTTGGGTAGTTGATGCGATTTTTGAACCACTACTTGGTTATGACTATCTGGCACGTCCAGCTAAGTTAGTACCGAAGACGGTTGAGGCAATGCCGGAGGTAAGTGATGAGGGTAAGGTATTTATCTTCAAAATCATTCCTGGTATTTACTTCTCACCGGATGAGGCGTTCAAAGGTAAAAAGCATGAGTTGACTGCGCAAGACTATGTCTACAGCTTTAAACGCATACTTGATCCCGCTAACCGGTCGCCTCACGCCAGTTTCATTGATGGCAAAATTGTGGGCATGGATGAAGTTCAGGCGAAAGCGAAGAAAACTAACAAATTTGACTACGACATGCCAGTTGCCGGACTAAGGGCAATTGATAAATACACGTTGCGCATTGAACTGAAAAAAACTGACTATAACTTCTTATATGTAGTCGCCTACTCAGGCTTTGGTGCGGTGGCAAGGGAGGTGATTGAAAGTTATGGTAATCAAACTGGCATGCATCCAGTCGGTACCGGTCCTTATATGCTGGAAAAATATCTACCGCGTAGCAAAATATTTCTGAGCGCAAACCCTGAATACCGCGGTTATGTCTGGGACTTCAAGTCCTCTGGTTCAGACTGGGACGATCAAATAGTCAAAGTCATGAAGGGTAAGAAGATGCCGCAAGTCGGCAAAGTGGAAATCAGCATCATCGAAGAAGAACAATCGCGCTGGCTAGCATTCCAGGATAAGCAAATCGATGTCGACAAAATGCCGCAAATCGCTGCACCGGTTGTACTGAATGGCGATAAATTAAAAGCGTCTTTTATCGAAGAAGGCGTGAAGATGGAGCGCGTAGCAGATGCAGGCACGACATTCAGTTTCTTCAACATGCGTGATCCCATCGTTGGTGGTTATACCAAAGAAAAAATTGCCCTTCGGCGTGCGATTGCGATGGCATATAGCAACACAGACGAGATTGCGCAAATGCGTTTAGGACAAGCGATCAAAGCTGAAAGCCTGATTCCACCCGATGTCGTGGGCTTTGATCCCAAATACCGCAGCAGCCTGGCTTACGATATTCCCTTAGCAAATAAACTATTAGACTATTTCGGCTATAAACGCGGTGCTGACGGCTTCCGCACGATGCCCGATGGCTCACCATTAGTCATTAAAAAAACGATGGAGCCAGCTAATATTTATAAAGTACAGGCCGAGATATTTAAACGTGGGATGGATCAACTCGGCATTCACATGGATTTTTCGGTCAGCAATTTTGCAGACAATTTAAAAGCAGCTAGTGCTTGTAAACTCGTGATGTGGAGCGGCGCGTGGCTCGCTGACTATCCTGATGGCGAAAACTTCCTTCAATTACTGTACGGACCAAAATCTGGTCAAGGCAATCACGCTTGCTATGAGTCACCAGCCTACGATGCCCTATATACGAAAGCGATCTCATTACCGCCAAGTGAAGAACGCAACAAATTGTATTCACAAATGAGTCGTCAAATGGAGGCTGATACGCCGTGGATTATGCATTCCATCAGGGTGCGGAGCTATTTAATCAGACCTTGGATACAAGGATTTAAAAAACATCCTATCGTCCATTCAGACTGGATGTACCTTGACGTTGCTCCACATTAAGTACGAATTGTTAATCAAGTTAAACACAATCATAGTTAATATGCTGGCAGGCGAAAATATGTATGCCGCCCATATATGAAACCTATATATGACACCTATATTTATGCCAGCAAACTGTTGTATCAAATGTCCTAATCGGTCACTTAAGCAGGAGACCCAGTAATAATGAAATCCCAGTCAGTTATGCACACTTTCTTTAAAAAGTATCAACGCCATCTCAGCAAAATAGCGCTCTCTGCTAGCCTCATTTCCATCGGCTCATCACAACTAGCTGTCGCCGCTACTAATCCTGCAGATCCTGACAAAGTGTTGAAATGGGTATTCAATGTCGCTGAAACTGGCTTCGACCCCGGCGCGGCAAAAGACTTGTACTCAAACGGTGTCAACTATGTCATCTTTGAAACTCTGTACTCCTATGACTACCTGGCAAGCCCGGTCAAACTGATCCCCCGCGCAGCGGAGAGCATGCCAGAGGTTTCTGCCGACGCAAAAACCTACACCATCAAATTAAAAAAAGGGATTTACTTTACGCCTGATGATGCCTTCAATGGCAAAAGACGTGAATTGACCATGGCGGATTACATCTACACGCTAAAGCGATTGATGGACCCCAAATTATCTTCACCTCACTCCTGGTTATTGTCGGGGAAAATTGTTGGATTAGATGAATTGGCCGAGCAAGCCAAAAAGGCCAACAAGTTTAATTACGATACAAAAATCGCTGGTCTGGAGCTGGTAGACAAATACACTCTACGCATTCATCTCACCCGCCCGGACTTCAATCTTGGTTTGATCTTGGCACACAACCCGACCGGGGCGGTCGCGCGGGAAGTAATAGAAAAATATCAGGACTTACAAGGTCAAGTTATGGGCCACCCCGTTGGCACCGGCCCCTATATGGTGGCATTGGATGAATGGGTACGTGGCTCCAAAATCATTTTGTTAGCCAATCCAGATTATCGGGGCGATGTTTGGGACTTCAAAGGCGGAGCTAGTCCTGAGGATCAAAAAATCATGGCGGCGATGAAGGGCAAGCGCATGCCGCAGATTGGACGCATAGAAATTAATGTCATGATAGAAGATCAGTCGCGCTGGTTAGCTTTCCAAGGCGGTGAAATCGACATCTTTGAACTCGAAGGTCCGCTGGCACCTCAGGCGCTAGACAACGGCAAATTAAAACCTGCATTAGTCAAAAAGGGAGTCCAGTTATCACGCATCCCGGATCCGGAAACCAGTATTTATTACTGGAATATGCAAGACCCGGTTTGGGGCGGATTAAGTAAAGAAAAAATTGCCTTACGCCGCTCGGTAGCACTTGCACATAATATTCAGGAAGAAATCGACATCGTTTATAACGGCAATGCGGTCAAGCTTGATTACCCGATTCCACCTGGCGTTGTTGGATATGATGCCAACTATAAAAATAGCATTCAATATAACGTCGCAGCAGCCAATGCTTTACTAGATAAATTTGGCTACAAAAAAGGCCCGGATGGATTTCGTACCCTGCCCGATGGTAAGCCACTAGAAATCCGCTACACAGCCCGCTCCGGAGCAGTCGGCAAATTACAAACCGAGGTCTGGAAAAAAACCTACGACTCGATTGGCATCAAAATGAAAGAGGACTTAGTCCAGTTCTCTGAGATGCTAAAAGCGGAAAAAACCTGTCAGCTTCAAACTCGCAACTCGCCATGGATTGCTGACTACCCCGACGGTGATAATTTCATGCAACTGTATTACGGCCCGAATATTGGTAGCACTAATAATGGCTGCGTCAAACTGCCTGAATACGATAAATTGTATGAAGAATCTCAGAAACTCCCTCCCGGAGAGGAACGCGATGCGCTTTATCACAAGATGGCACGCATCATGGAAGTCAATACCGCACAAATGATGGGTTTCGCACGCTATAGAAATATGCTGGCACAAGCACGCGTTATCGGCTACAAGAAGCATCCCATCATTTATGGTGAATGGATGTTTTTCGATGTCGAAAAAAGTAAATAAATAAGCTCCTTTAGATCGTTAGAAAGTATTCCATGACAGCCTATATCCTGCGTCGCTTATGGCAAATGGCTCCCACTATGCTGGGGGTAATTTTGCTGGTGTTCTTCTTATTCAATTGGGTGGGCGGCGATCCCGCCTACATCCTCGCAGGCAAAATGTCGAACGCCGCACAGATCGCCAATATCCGTACTCAGCTTGGGATAGATCAGCCCTACTACGTACAACTGGGTATTTTCATTAAGCAAATTGTGACCTTTAATTTTGGTACCAGTTGGAGTACCGGTGAAGCCATCTCATCCATCATTACTACGCGCCTGGGACCATCGCTGACGGTATTAGTACCATTAACTATTCTCGAAACGCTATTTGCGATTGCGCTGGCGCTAGGCATTGCATTCAAACGCGGCAGTCTGACAGACCGTAGTGTGATGGTGGCATGTACGGTTGGCATGTCGATCAGTATTCTGGTCTATATCATTGTTGGCCAATACTTTTTTGCTTACAAGCTAGGATTGTTTCCTGTGCAGGGTTGGGGCAATAGCTTTGCAGAAAATCTTTTCAAGTATTCCGCCCTTCCGATCTTGATCGGACTGGCAGTCAGCGTCGCGCCGAGCTTGCGTCTATTCCGCACTTTTGTGCTGGACGAAGTTAACCAGGACTATGTGCGCACAGCACGCGCCAAAGGTGTATCCGAGAGCCGGATTAAGTGGGTGCATGTGTTACGCAACGCCTCTATTCCTATCATTACTCATGTGATGTCAAATTTGCCTGCCCTACTTGTTGGCTCATTTTTGATTGAGCGCTTTTTCTCCATCCCAGGCATCGGCCGCGAGGTGATTGCTGCCGTAGATAGTAGCGATTTTCCGCTGATCAAAGCAGTGACGGTGTACGTCGCCGCAGCCGCGATGTTATTTAATTTGTTAGCCGATCTGTTGTATCAAGCGGTTGATCCACGAGTTCAGTTGAAATAAGGCCAAAAAAGAATGTCGACGTCAATATCAACAAATTCAATGAATTCAAAAAATTCAACTGATCAAACAGTTTCTCCAGGTTTGTGGGCCTTAGCATGGCGTCGCTTACGAGCAGACAAAATCGCCATGATTGCCCTGTCCGTTGTGGCAGCTTTTTTAGTCGTGCTGGTGCTATCCGCCAGTGGCTTAATCGCCTCTGACTGGGAGCAAGAAATTGCGGTGAGCTATGCGCCGCCCGGTTTTATCGGTGCTGATGCCGTGAAAACTGAAGCAGTAAAAGCCGAAGCACCACCACCAGAAAATCCGCTTGATCCGTTAGCGGATGTTTTGCGCGAACTGCGTAAAACGCCGGGCAACCAACAACCACCTAGCGTCAATGAATACGGTGTTCCCGATCCTCTGGCAACAGAGATGAAAGAAATTTATACCGAGCTGGCGAAAAAAGGCAAAGCGGTCGTCGCAGAACGGGTACCAACCCTCCCCTTTGGTGCAGATAAATGGGGTCATGACATCATTAAGAAAACGATTAAGGGAGCAGAAACCTCGATTGTGGTCGGTCTGGTAGCGGCTTTTCTGGCGACTTTGCTAGGTACCTTATTCGGTGCTATCTCCGGTTATTTTGGTGGTCGTGTGGACGATCTGTTTAACTGGTTCTATAGCATCTTTACCTCTATCCCTTACTTGCTATTGATCTTGTCGGTCGCCGCCGTGTTGCAACAAAAAGGTGTGACGACCATCATTTTGATTCTGGCATTTACCGGCTGGACTGGACCTTTCCGTCTGATCCGGGCTGAATACATGAAGCATAAAAATCGTGAATACGTCTGGGCAGCCGACGCGATTGGTGCATCACATTTCCGTAAAATGTTTATTCATATCTTCCCTAATGTCAGTCATGTGGCCCTGGTGCAAGTATCTATTCTGGTAGTCGGATTTATTAAGTCTGAAGTGATTTTGAGTTTCCTCGGTTTTGGTGTCCCAGTCGGTGTGGTGTCATGGGGCAGTATGCTCAATGAAGCACAAAACGAACTAATCTTGGGTAAATGGTGGCAGCTAGTGGCTGCGACCGCAGCCATGGCGGTGCTGGTAACAGCCTTCTCGCTGTTCACCGATGCCTTGCGCGATGCGCTCGACCCTAAGCTGAAATAAGGACAGACCATGAGCCAAGAATCATTATTAAAAGTAGAAAATCTGCGCGTCTCTTTCCGTATCAATAAAAAAGAAAGCGTAGAAACTGTCAAAGGGATTTCCTTCGATATTCCGCGTAACTCTACCGTCGCTCTGGTCGGTGAGTCTGGTAGCGGCAAATCCGTCAGCTCGCTGGCGATTATGGGTCTGCTACCACCCGATACCTCCAGTATTGCGAAAGACAGCAAGATCACATTTGAAGGTCGCAGCCTGCTTGATTTAAGCCTCGCAGAACGTCGCCAATTATGTGGCAAAGACATCTCCATGATTTTTCAGGAGCCCATGACTTCGTTGAATCCGGTGTTTACGGTCGGCTTCCAGATCGGCGAAGTCTTGCAACTACATATGGGGATGAACGCCAAGCAAGCACGCGCAAGATCCATCGCCTTATTGGAAGAAGTCGGCATCCCCGACCCTGCTAATAAAATTGACGCCTACCCTAGCCAGATGTCCGGCGGGCAGCAACAGCGCGTAATGATTGCGATGGCAATTGCCTGCGAACCTAAATTGCTGATCGCGGACGAGCCGACAACCGCGCTCGACGTGACGATACAAAAACAAATCATCGATCTGATCGAGGCATTACGGGTAAAGCACAATATGTCCGTGCTGTTTATTACCCATGATCTGGCCTTGGTTGGCGAGATTGCCGATAAAGTGATCGTCATGCGCAGCGGCGAAATCCGCGAAGCGGGCGACGTCAAACAGATATTCCAGGCACCAAAGGATACCTATACCCAGGCGCTGCTGCATTGCCGTCCATCCTTATATTCGCGTCCATGGCGCTTACCGGTAATTGCAGATTTTATGAGCCATATCGAGAAAACCGGCAGCATCGTTATCGAACATAAAGAGCGGCCGCGTGGATTAAACGGCGACGAAGATATCGTGCTCGATGTGCGCGGTTTGGGTAAAAGTTTTTACACCCGTGAAGGCTTCTTCGGCAAAAAAGAATTTCGGGCAGTAGAAGATGTTTCCTTCAAACTGGCGCGCGGAAAAACTCTGGGTGTCGTCGGCGAATCCGGTTCTGGCAAGACAACCGTGGGCCTCACGCTGATGCGCTTGCACCAGGCAACGGCCGGTCAGGCGATCTTTGAAGGCAAGGATATTTTGTCCATGTCCAACAAAGATTTTATGCAGTACAAGCGCCGCATCCAGATCATTTTCCAAAACCCTTATGCGTCGCTCAATCCACGCTTCACGGTTGGACAAATTTTGATGGAGCCAATGCAAATCCATAGCATCGGTGCCAATGATAGTGAACGCGCAAAAATGGCCTATACCTTGCTGGAAAAAGTCGGTCTGCCAGCAATCGCCTTCCATCGCTATCCACACGAGTTTTCTGGCGGACAACGCCAGCGTATTGCCATCGCTCGCTGCCTGACGATGAAGCCAGAAATACTCATCTGCGACGAATCGGTATCCGCTTTAGACGTCTCAGTGCAGGCACAAGTACTGAACCTGCTGCAAGATTTACAGGAAGAATTTGGCCTGTCGTATATCTTTATCTCGCACGATCTGGCCGTCGTGAAGTACATTGCAGATCAGGTAATGGTGATGAATAAGGGCAAAGTCGTGGAGCTGGCAAATTCAGATGAGCTTTATCGCAATCCTACGCAGGCTTATACCAAGACCTTGCTGAATGCGATCCCCCGCGGCTTACACGCTTAGTTTGCAGACTTGTGTGTAAACTAAACTGAGCACTTCGGCAATCCGCTGGCATCGGACTTAGGGGGAAGTAGGAACTTGCGTAAAACGGACAATCTCCTTTAGCACCTCATTTTTTTGCACAAGTTCTATTGAAGAAATTAAGGATACTCCCCCTATTTTTTATAAAATACGCCCTATTGTCCAATAATTCTGTGGACAATTAAATATACTAATAGGGAGTATCAATATTTACCTGTATATAAGCTGATGAATACCACCTCAGATTCACTGCTGTAGTAGCTAACGCCAATTTTGGGCAGATACAAGAGTGAAAAAATTTGCCGACTAGACGACTACCATCTACAATTCCGTCCTGTTGAGGAGTTACTCTAATTTGTTCACAGTTGCATGCGAGTAAAACGAAGGCAATCTCAACGCTGAATACCCAAGGAGTTTTTTTAAAACCTATTGATCGAGATCGATTACTAACTGATACTCGATATGGATTTTAGAAGTTCCCATAACCTTAGTCCAATCAATATGCGCCTCCACAAGCCATTTTGGCCTGTAAGCCGCAGAAACAATGGACTACCCCATGGAGTTAATATGGCATTTCTGCAAGGCAAAAAAATCCTGATCACTGGTTTGCTCTCAAACCGCTCTATTGCTTATGGCATCGCCAAAGCCTGTCATCGTGAAGGCGCGGAGCTGGCTTTTACTTATCAAGGTGAGCGTTTCAAAGACAGGATTACCGAATTTGCGAAAGAGTTTGATAGCGCGCTGGTATTTGATTGCGACGTTGGTAGCGACGAGCAAATCAATGCAGTATTTTCAGATTTAAGCAAATCCTGGGATGGTCTGGATGGTCTGGTGCACGCAATTGGCTTTGCCCCGCGCGAAGCAATTGCAGGTGATTTTTTAGATGGCTTGTCACGTGAGTCATTCAAAATCGCCCACGATATTTCCGCCTACAGTTTTCCTGCACTGGCCAAAGCCGCATTACCGATGCTGCGTAAAGATGCTGCTCTGCTGACCTTGTCTTACCTTGGTGCGATCAAAGCGATTCCTAACTACAACACAATGGGTTTAGCTAAAGCATCGCTGGAAGCATCGGTACGTTATCTGGCGGAATCAATGGGCAAGCGCGGCGTCCGCGTGAATGGTATCTCTGCCGGTCCGATCAAAACTTTAGCCGCCAGCGGTATTAAAGATTTCAGTAAATTATTAGGATTTGTGGCGGAACATTCACCCCTGCGCCGCAATGTGACCATCGACGACGTGGGCAATACCGCAGCCTTCTTGCTATCCGATCTGTCAGCTGGCATTACTGGCGAAATTACGTATGTTGACGGTGGCTTTTCGCATGTAATGGGTATCATCACCGAATAAGCAGTCCAGCTAAAAAACAAGGGAGCAAAGGCAAAGTAAATTCGCCCGCTCCCTTTTTTATTTGACCTAACGTTTGCGTTCAACCTAAAAACGGCAATAAAACACGAAACAGACTGTTCAGATCAGACTTGCCTAAAGTACACGATGCCTCGATCACTGACACCGGTAAATTCTGTAAGCCAGACTGCAAAGGATGCACCATCAACGGCAAGCTAAAAATCACCGGACCAGCGACCAAGCCAACAAAACTAAATATCAGTGTCCACCTAGCGCGATTTCCAGCCAGTGACCAAATACGTTGGGTGGGCTAAACTTTCGAAATCAAATTTCAAATCATCAAATGCAGATTGCACATTAGCCGCAACTGCGACCGAAATCGTATCAGCGGCAGCGACCTGCGCCACCGGGCTGGCGAGGGCAAAAAATATCACCTTAAAAAAGCTAGGGAAGATTTTATTTTCAGACTCTTTCAATATAAACTAGGTCAAACTTACGAAAATTTATCCCGGCAAAGTGTAGCGGCGAAGACGGTCTTTAGTACGACTAAACGCTGCAACGCAGTTGAATGCTTTTTCTTCAGTCGTTTTTCCGCAAACCCCTTTGCGTATGCCGTTTTGCGTAAGTTCGACTAGACGCTAAATGCCAACAAATGCCTTTGCATGCGACCAGACCAAGCAATTTCCTGAAACAAGATAATGACTGCTGCACCAGCCCCTCGATTTGGTACGAAGAACATGAAGAGCGCCAAGCTCAAACAAGCATTGCTCGTGCTGCACTACGCATATGGAAAATTTTTTGCTCGCTTACGACGATTACTATTCGCTATGAAGAGTTTTAGTTTATTGGTTTTATTCATTTCATTCTTGCCACAGACAGCGATCGCAGCCGGTAATTGTGAAAAAAACTGGCCAGCTTGGGATGCGTTCAAAAAGAATTTTATTAATGAAGGCGGACGGGTCGTTGATGCCAGCACACCGCGATTTCATAGTTCCTCCGAAGGGCAAGCTTATGGACTATTTTTTTCCCTGGTCGCTAATGATAAGAAGAGCTTTGATTTCTTATTAAAATGGACAGAAGCAAACTTGGCCGGCGGCGATCTTACCGCGCGTTTACCGGCCTGGTATTGGGGTAAAAAAGACGATGGTAGCTGGGGGGTAATTGATCAGAATTCTGCATCAGATGCCGATCTCTGGCTCGCCTATACCTTGGGTCAAGCAGGCACTCTCTGGAACGACAAACGATACACGGCATTATCAACATTGATCGGTAAACGTATTCTGCGGGAAGAAACCGCAGACCTGCCAAAGCTAGGACTGAGTCTATTGCCAGCACCATCGGGGTTTACGCCGACAACAACTAGCTGGAAGCTCAATCCTAGCTACACACCAATCCAAGTCATGCGCTGGTTTGCCAACAATGGTCAGGATGAGCGTTGGGAAAAGTTATTACATTCCTCGGCGCAAATCATTATCGGTGCGTCACCCAAAGGTTATAGCCCGGACTGGATTCTTTATGACAGCGCGAAAGGATATGTTATCGATAGCCAAGGTCAGGAAAAAGGTAACGGCGGCTACAATGCGATCCGTGTCTATTTATGGGCAGGAATGTTGCCAGAGAAGGAACCGTATAAAAAAGCGCTTCTTACAGCGCTCAAACCGATGGCAAGTCTGGTGGAGAACAAAGCGTTTCCGCCAGAATTTATTAACGTGAGCACTGGAGAAATCAACAAACCCGGCTCCACCGGATTCTCGGCTGCGATGCTACCGTTTTTAAAAACTACCGGTTATAAAAAAGCATGGGAAGAACAAAATCTGAGAATTTCTGCCTTGCTCATTAAACCAGACGCCTATTACGATCAAGTGCTTGCGATGTATGCACTTGGCTGGCAAGAACAGCGTTATCAATTTCACGCAAATGGCAATTTAATGCCTCAATGGAAATCCAGTTGCGGAAAATAAAACTGTTAATCTGACAAATTGGATTTATTCATTGCCTTCAATCACAAATCCGTGCTTTTTCTACAGAAATACTGTATTATAGCGTCCTTGCACTGCAGCACAAGTTTCAGTGTACTAAGTATTAATTTGCAGCACCGCAAACCCTGCACATTTGTGACATCACAAATGATGCGATGTAAAAGCCCTCCCGCCCTGCATGTCCAGTACGACCTTTTGGACATCATCCCGGCGCAAAGCTTTTTGTGCCGAAATTTCATCGTTTCCTTCTTGGTATTCTTTGTTCATTTCGTTTGGTTAGCGTTGCTTTTTTATGCGCATTGTATTTGCACTGCGCTGATTTTTAACGAAAGATTAGAATGACTTTTGAAGCATTAGGCCTACACACGTCCGTTATCCGCGCCCTGACTGACGCTGGTTATACAAAACCTACAAGCGTTCAGGAACAAGCTGTTCCTGCTGCGATTAGTGGTCGTGATTTGTTGGTATCTTCACAAACTGGTTCAGGCAAAACTGCCGCCTTCATGTTGCCAGCCTTGCACAAGTTCGCAAGTGCAGCAGAAACCGACTTAGAAACAGCCGGCAAAACGCCAAATCAAGCACAACAATCAGCACGTGCACGCGGTGATCGCCCACGCTTTGTTGCCGCGAAACCAAAAATGTTGGTACTGACACCGACACGTGAATTGGCTCTGCAAGTAACGACAGCAACTGATAAATACTGCGCCTATATGAAGCGCGTTAAAGCAGTGTCGATTTTGGGTGGTATGCCTTATCCAAAGCAGATGCAATTATTGTCCCGCAACCCAGAAATTCTGGTCGCTACTCCAGGTCGTTTGATCGACCATATGGAATCCGGCAAAATTGATTTCTCCGAATTAGAAATTTTGGTATTAGACGAAGCTGATCGCATGTTGGATATGGGCTTTATCGATGACATCGAAAAAATCGTTGCAGCAACACCAGCAACACGTCAAACCATGTTGTTCTCTGCAACATTGGATGGCGTAGTCGGTAACATGGCACGTCGCATCACTAAAGATCCTATGGTCATTCAGATCGCTGGCTCTGCAAGTAAGCATGAAAACATCAAGCAAAAAGTTCACTTTGTCGATGACATGTCTCACAAAAATCGTTTGCTAGACCACTTGTTACGTGACGAAACGGTTGATCAGGCTGTTATCTTTACTGCGACTAAACGTGATGCAGATACCATTGCTGATCGTTTAAACATCGCCGGTTTTGCTGCTGCCGCTTTGCATGGCGACATGCATCAAGGTGCACGTAACCGCACATTAGATTCTCTGCGCCGTGGACAAGTCCGCGTATTGGTGGCAACTGACGTCGCTGCTCGCGGTATTGACGTTCCAGCGATTACACACGTATTCAACTACGACTTGCCTAAGTTCCCGGAAGATTACGTCCATCGTATTGGCCGTACTGGCCGCGCTGGTCGCAATGGCGTTGCAATTTCTCTGGTAAATCATGCTGAAGGTATCAACGTTAAGCGTATCGAACGTTTCACTAAGCAATTGATTCCTGTCGAAATTATCGAAGGCTTTGAGCCGAAGAAAACAGCATCTACATCGCATAGTGCTGCACGCAAGCCAAGCGGCTGGCGTCCAGGCGACAGCCGTGGTAACAGCAGTGGTGGTGGCTATCGCGGCAATAACGCTGGCTCTGGCAACAGCAGCAGCGCGAACGGCAATCGTAGCGAAGGTAGTGGTTATGGCGCGAACAAACCAGCACAACGCACATTCAGCAAACCAGCTGGCAGCACGAGCGGCGCGCCACGTAGCGAAGGTGGTTACAAAGGTAATCGTACTGGCGATACTGGCAATGCACGTCGCTCATTTGGCGATCGTTAATACTGGTAAATGCATCGGCAAATATTTGTCGGCAGCGAACAAAAGCGACCCTTGTGGTCGCTTTTTTTATGGACATCAAAAGTAAACGTAAAAAAGTAATCTCGCCCGTCTCAGAGTATCCGCCAAGACTCAAAACTAATATACTCCCCTACCAAAATACATAAACACTGCCTACTGTCCAATTATTATATGGACGATTAAAATATACATACCCATAGTATATTTAATACCAAAAATAATTGCGGCATATCGACTGACGCACACCTCATCAAAAAAAACTCATAAACTGCTCCTACTACAAGCTTGATAACATCAATACACTATAAGATTTACGCAAAGTTATCCCGGCAAAGGCGCAGCGACGAAGGCAGTAGTTTAATGTATAGCTAGGTGCCGCAACACAGCTAGGGCGTTTTTGCGTAGTCCTACCTTGCCAGGTGCTTCAACTATGCTCTGCAAGCACTTATAGTGAGTATCACTGTGCAGCTTTGGACAGAGGCTGTGCATCTCGTTTAGTATGGTGCCTGTAATTCAACTTTGTCATCACTGATAAAACCAACGCGATTCTCTTTACTCAATTTATATGACATCAACAGTATTATCCGAGGCACCAGCATCCCCGATACGGCTTACCTCTTTTTCACACGGTGGCGGTTGCGGCTGCAAAATCGCGCCAGGCGTCTTGTCTGAGATTTTAAAAAAATCGACTGGCTTCCCCGTGCCGACTGCCCTGATGGTTGGCATAGAAACCGCCGATGACGCTGCCGTGTATAAACTCAATGACGAGCAAGCACTGATCGCCACTACGGATTTTTTCATGCCGATCGTGGACGATCCATATGACTTTGGTCGAATCGCTGCCACCAATGCTATCTCCGACGTCTATGCGATGGGCGGCACTCCGATTATGGCGCTGGCACTGGTTGGCATGCCTATCAATCAATTGCCAATTGAGGTCATCGGTAAAATCATTGCGGGTGGAGAATCCATTTGTGCTGAAGCAGGTATCCCGATTGCGGGCGGTCACACGATTGATTCAGTCGAACCAATTTATGGTTTAGTCGTACTCGGTTTAGTGCATCCATCCAAAGTCAAACGTAATGCCGATGCCAAAGTCGGCGACAAACTCGTCCTCGGCAAACCGCTGGGTGTGGGCATTTTGTCAGCAGCGCTCAAAAAGCAAGCACTAGACGAGGCAGGTTATGCCAGCATGATTGCCAATACCACCAAGCTCAACCGGCCCGGCATGGCATTATCCAATATGAGTGCAGTACACGCAGTCACCGATGTCACAGGCTTTGGTTTGCTTGGACACCTGTTAGAAGTCTGTCGTGGCGCGAATGTGTCCGCCCAATTGACGATGTCGCACATACCGCTTTTACCGGATGTGCAGCAATTGGCAGAGGCCGGATTTATCACGGGTGCCTCCGCTCGCAACTGGGATGCTTACGGACATGATGTTGTGTTGGCGGAGGGTATCAGCCCAGTTCAACAGGCGCTGCTCAGCGATCCGCAAACCTCGGGAGGCTTATTAGTTTCCTGCTCGGCCGATGCGGTGGAGGATGTATTGGCTTTATTTAAAGCAGACAATTTTTTTGATGCTGCCGTCATCGGTGATATCGTTGCAAAATCTGGTGATGCAGCAAATGTCTTTGTTGGCTTATAGGAAGTATCTCGGTTTTTTATTAATCTTAGGACTCACGCAAAACCGCCCCAGCTGCGTTATAGCTCCTAGCTGCACCAAAGTACTATCTTCGTCGCTACGCCTTGCTGGGACAATTTTGCATAAGTCCTAAATCTTAATTTTTCAGAGCTTTAAAATAAATCATGATGAATCAGCTAGAACAACTTAAAAAGTACACAACTGTAGTTGCCGACACAGGCGATTTTCAGTCCATGAAAGCCTATGCGCCGCAAGACGCGACGACCAATCCGTCGTTGATACTAAAAGCCGTCCAGAAAGCAGAATATCGTCCCTTGTTAGAAAAAATTGTCAGCGCGCATGCTGGCAAAGCAAGCGATGACATCATCGATCATTTGCTCGTCGCTTTCGGTTTAGAAATTTTGAACATCGTCCCGGGCCGGGTCTCCACTGAAACCGATGCACGTCTATCTTTTGATACAGAAGCCACGGTTGCGAAAGGGCGCAAACTCATTGCTTTATACGAAGCAGCAGGCATTACCCGCGAACGTATTCTGATCAAAATTGCCTCTACCTGGGAAGGCATACGCGCAGCAGAGATTCTGGAAAAAGAAGGTATACGCTGCAACATGACTTTACTATTCTGCTTGCCGCAAGCAGTTGCATGTGCCGAAGCTGGTGCGCAATTGATCTCCCCGTTTGTAGGCCGCATCTACGACTGGTATAAAAAGCAAACAGGACAAGAAATTTTCGGTGCCGATGATCCTGGCGTTCTGTCGGTAAAAAAGATTTATACCTACTATCGCAAGTTTGGCTATGACACAGAAATCATGGGCGCGAGTTTCCGTAATACATCACAAATACTGGAGTTAGCCGGTTGCGATTTACTGACGATCAGTCCAGATTTGCTGCAAAAATTAGCCGATACGACCAATACGATCAGCGCAAAATTAAACAAAGAAGCGGCACTAGCATCTGATCTGCAAAAAATTAGTCTTAATGAAAAAACTTTCCGCTTCCAGTTAAATGAAGATGCGATGGCAACCGAAAAATTATCCGAAGGGATACGTGCATTTTGTGCAGATACAGTGAAGCTGGAACAGATCATTGCTGAAATGGCTTGAAAACAATAGCTTAAAAATATGACTGTTTAAAGTAAATGGGGCAAACACTGCCCCATTTTTTCGTCTCAGTTTTTAACTATCTTTTGACTAAATTAAATGTAGTGGACGGAAGAATACATGAATAAAATCATAGAATTATCCACCTGGAACAGGCGAGAACACTTTAAGTTTTTTTCAAAACTAGATGAGCCTTTTCATGGGTTGGTAGCCAATATCGATTGTTCTCTCGCCTATCAACATTGCAAAGAGCAACAGCAATCTTTTTTTCTTTTCTACCTGCACAGCATATTACAAGCAGTTAACCAAACCGAGGCAATGCGCTACCGGATTGAGTCGGGCAAGGTGATTGATTATGCGGCCATCCACGCCAATGCGACGATTAATCGTGCTGATCACACTTTTGGTTTTTGTCAGATCAATTTTGATACCGACTTCATCAAGTTTACGCTTAGGGCAAAAGAGTCTATGCAAAAAATTAAAGAGACGAGTGGCTTGTGTTTGAATGAAGATACCAACCGTAACGACGTGATCCATTTTTCAGCCATGCCGTGGATCAGTTTTACAGGGTTGACACATGCCCGACATCTGGATGGTAAGGACAGCGTCCCCAAAATTTCAGTTGGAAAGTGCTTTCAGCAAGATGGCAAACTCATGATGCCTGTTGCGACTTTTGTGCATCATGGCCTGGTCGATGGCTATCATGTGCATCAGTTTTTACAAGGGCTGGAGCATTTGTTTAATACTGAGTATTAAACCGAATTTGCGCTAAGTTTGAAATAAACCGAGATTTTCCATTAGGATTTGAGTTGATGACGGATGTATTTTTCGAGGCAGTTTTGATCTGAGTTTATTGTAAATAAGACGCTCATGGCTAGCCATGAGCAGTAACGAAGAGCATCGAAAATGACCGAAAATGCGCCGTCAGCACTCAAATAGCACCTTTGGTACGCCTAATGGGAAATCTCGGTTAAATACCAGTGACGACAAAATGAAAAAGGACTATGAATTTTCATAGTCCTTTTTACCGATATGAACCGACAGTCAATCATCCCCGGCGAATTAAACCGCCAGCAGATAAGCTCCCGTCAATGCAATACCGCGGCCACCAAGCTGGATCAGTGACTTCATCCGTACGCTCTTGGCAAATAAACCGATACTCAATCCAGTAATATGCAGCAACAAAGTCGCTAGTACAAAACCTGCACCAGCCATCGCAATCGAAGCATTGGGCGACATTTCAGCACCATGTGCATAGCCGTGTAATGCGCCAAACACAGACACCATCGTTGCAGCCAGCCAGACCGGCATCTTGACTGCAAATGCAATCAGCAAACCTAGTATGGCAAGTGAACTCGCGATCCCCGTTTCTACCATCGGTAAAGCGACACCGGATCGCCCGAGCAGTGCACCTGCGATCATCATTAACGGAAAACTCAATGGTAAAACCCAAAGCGCCGATTGCCGGTTTTGTGCAGCCCATAAGCCAACCGCTACCATTGCCAGCAAATGATCAAGACCAGAAAAGGGATGCATAAACCCTTCCACAAAACCCATGGTGTCATGATGCACACCATCATGCGCAAATGCAGAGACGCTAATCAGGCACAATAGGCCGACAACGATCCCTCGGACTGAACTAGTTTGTGTCTTACTCACTTAGATCTCCTCAATAAAAATGCACCGGGTCGGCGCAAACGAATGTGATTTTGCAGAATGCAATTAACTTACGCAAAAAACGTGCCGCTGATTTCTTACAAATTTTTCGCTGGCCTCTCGCTAGCTTCTCGCTGATTGCGCATTGCGCCCTTCATCTCACAGTTTCTACACCACGGTTCGCCAGTTGATCCGCACGCTCATTACCCGGATGCCCGGCATGTCCTTTGACCCATTTCCATTCGATCTGATGAACACTGCGGGCGGCATCCAGTTGCTGCCATAAATCGACATTTTTTACAGGTGCCTTAGAAGCGGTTTTCCAACCTTTCGCCTTCCAGCCTTGTATCCATTCCGTAATGCCTTTTAACACGTACTGACTATCTGAATGCAGCACAATCTGGCATGGTCTTTTCAGCACAGCCAAAGCTTGGATCACAGCCATCAGCTCCATCCGATTATTGGTGGTATCTCGCTCACCGCCAAATAATTCCTTCTCTTTTTCGCCGGCGATTAGTAACGCCCCCCAACCACCAAGACCAGGATTACCTTTGCAGGCACCATCTGTAAAAATTTCTATCTTATCCATTTTTTTTGCTGCGATTGGCCACCGGCACGGCATTGCCTAAGGCTGCTCGTTTGTGCTTCCATGCAGGGCCAATCAAATGCATTCCTTTAATTCGTTTAATTGCTTGTATTGCGTATACCGCGCCGAAATACGGCCACCAGCGCTGGCCAGCATTCTCTATCAATCTGGCACGGTTGAGCCATTTTTCTGTGCGAAATGGAGGCGCATAACATCCGAAATCCGCATGATTGACTTCCATATTTAATAATTTTAGCCAATCCTTCATACGCGGCACACTAATAAAATCGCCTTCTTCCGGTAAAAAATAACTTTTACCGATGCGTCCGGCTGCCTGCCTTGCGCCCCATAAACTTGCGCGATTAAAGCCACAAATAATGACGCGCCCTTCTGGTATTAAAATCCGCTCTACTTCGCGCAATACCTGATGAGGCTCGGCCACAAATTCCAGTACATGAGGTAACACCACTAAATCGATGCTTTGCGAATGAAATGGTAATTCGCAAAAATCATGTGTCACAACAATAGGCGAGCGGCTATTTTTCTCTTCCGTTTGAGTATTGCCTGTGATGACAATAGTATTCTCTTGGAGTGGAACTAAGACGTTATTGGTGCGCCATTTATTCGGCATCCGGCTGGCGCTTAAGGCATCGATTTGTGGCAAACCAATCTGCAAAGCATTGAAGCCAAAAATATCCACCGTTAAACGATCCAGCAAAGCTTGCTCCCATTGCATGATGTAAGCACCGGACGGCTGTGCTAGCCAGGTGCCTAGGTCTATAATGGAATTTTTATCTGTATTCATTGTGGAATTTATGCTTAGTGCAACTAGTACAAATGGTGCAATTATGTCCGCCAGCGAGCTTACAAAAAACCGAGCCCTTAGTATATTGACTGTCCCGGCATTTGACGACAACTATCTATGGCTAATACACAATGGCACCTATGCAGTAGCAGTTGATCCTGGTGATGCAACGCCAATTTTGGCCGCATTGGATGAACACAATTTACGCTTGTCAGCAATTGTGCTAACCCATCATCACCAAGATCATATCGGCGGCGTCCCGGCCTTGCTCAGACATTTATCTGTACCCGTATTCGGCCCCGCAAACGACAATATACAAGCGGTAACTCAGCACTTAAATCAAGGTGACGAAATTACGCTGCCCGGCATCAATTTAAAGCTACAAGTGTTAGAAGTGCCCGGACATACTTTGGGTCATATTGCTTACTTCGCCAAAGAGCAGCACTGGCTGTTTTGTGGTGATACTTTGTTTGCCGGCGGCTGCGGCCGTTTATTTGAAGGTACGCCAGCACAAATGTTGGCGTCACTCGATCAATTAGCATCATTACCAGATGACACTGCTGTGTATTGCGCACACGAATACACGATGTCTAATCTACGTTTCGCCAAAGAAGTCGAGCCTGAGAATCTCGCTCTACTTGAACGCATCCAGCGCGAGCAAGATAAGCGCGATCATGGCATTCCGACCGTCCCTAGTCAGATCGGATTAGAAAAACAAACTAACCCTTTTATGCGTGTCCGAGAGGCATCTATTCAAGCGCGCCTGATCGCCGCTGGAAAAATTACTGCCGGTCAAGGCAATGCTAGCAATTTTGGTGCTTTACGTGAATGGAAAAATCATTACCGATGAGAGTATTTGAAATGGTATTCAAAACAGTATTTCAAATAGCGCTTGAGAGATCGGCAAAGTAATCAATTTAAGCATCAAAAATCCAACCATCAAAAATGTCTTCAGAAATCCCCTCAAAAAAACATCCGGCGACAACTCTCGCATTGTTTTGCAAAGTCGTAGATAACTATGGAGACATCGGGATTTGCTGGCGCTTTGCCAAACAATTAGAACAAGAGCATGGCATCCAAGTCACTTTATGGGTCGACGATCTACGGAGTTTTCAGCGGATTTGCCCTGAGGTTGCCATTGACCTAGACCGACAAAAAATTGCGAACGTGACAGTACAACATTGGCGCGATCAAGATGGTGTATTTGTCGCCGATGAGATATCAGATATTGTGATTGAATTTTTTGCCTGTGACATACCGCCTGCGTATATTGCGGCGATGGCAGAATGCAATCCGCGTCCGGTATGGCTCAATCTGGAGGGTCTTACCGCTGAAGAATGGGTGGAAGGTTGCCATATTCTGCCGTCCCCGCATCCAAGACTGCCGCTGACCAAATATTTTTTCTTCCCGGGATTTACGAACAAAACTGGCGGTTTGCTACTGGAATCAAACTTGGAGCAACAACGTCAAGAATTTCAATCTGATCAAACTGGCATGGCAGCTTTTCTTGGGCAATTTGGCGTTACAGAGAGCGAGATGAGCTCGCTGAAAGTATCGCTGTTTTGCTATCCGCAAGCGCCAGTGTCAGCATTGCTTAATACCTGGCAACAAAGTGACGTGGCAATGACTTGTCTGGTACCAGATGGTGTTGCTGCCGATGCGATTGCTGCATTTATAGGACAAGAGCCAAAGGCTGGCGCATCCTCAACGCGAGGCGCATTAACGGTGCGTGTGTTGCCATTTATCCCTCAAGCTGATTACGATAAATTACTGTGGGCATGTGATCTGAATTTTGTCCGGGGAGAAGACTCTTTCGTCCGTGCACAATGGGCGGGCAAACCTTTTATCTGGCATATCTATCCACAAGACGAAAACTTACATCACGTTAAATTGAAAGCGTTTTTGCAACGCTATGTAGGCACAGCAGCAGAAGCAGGTGCAGAAACTAATGCAGAAACTACAGCAAAAAGTTTGATTGAGTTCTTCCTAGCCTGGAATGGCGCTGCAAAAACGGAAAATAGTCATTTACCCGCCAATAGCTGGGAAAATCTCTGGCCACGATTCCAGGCTGACATGCCCAAAATTGCTGAAATATCTAATCATTGGCGACAGCAATTATTAGAAAATGGGGATTTAAGCACCAATTTGCTCAGGTTTGCTAAGGCGATTCAGCAAGCGGCAGTTTAGCTGCGGCTAAAATAGGTTAAAATACGCGGTTAATTTTCGACGTATTTTAAAACGACTTATCTAATTCAGTCAGATGTAGGCTTGCAAGGCTCATTATCTATCGTAGCCACTAAGTGACGACAGTAAGTGACACCAGCAAGTGACAGATGATTTTTATGCAACCACCTTTTTACGTATATTCACTATGAAACCTGCAAAAGAAATTCGTGTTGGCAACATTATTATGGTCGACAGCAAGCCGATGATCGTTCTGCGTTCTGATGTCAATGGCTCCAGCCGCACGGGCTTCACCTACAAGTGGAAGATGAAGAATCTGCTGACCAACAGCCCTCAGGAAAACGTATTCCGCGGCGACGACAAATTTGACGTTGTTGTACTGGATAAAAAGCCTGTCACATATTCTTACTTCGCTGATCCTTTGTATGTATTTATGGACGCTGACTACGAGCAGTTTGAGATCGAAGAAGAAAATTTGGGCGATGCCCTGCATTACCTCAAAGATGGCATGGAATGCGAAGCAATTTTTTATGATGGCAAAGCGATTTCGGTCGAATTGCCAACAACGATCGTTCGCCAAGTTGTCTATTCAGAGCCAGCAGTGAAAGGCAATACATCAGGCAACGTATTGAAAGAAGCCAAGATTGAAAATGCGATTGAAGCGCATAGCCACAGCGTTCAAGTACCGTTGTTTGTCAGCCAGGACGATATGATTGAAATCGATACCCGGACTAACGAATACAAGCGCGTAATTCGTAACTAAGACGTGATTAAGCTTTACTGAAGCTACAATCAAGATATAGCAAAAAGGCGATTCATTTCGCCGCAAATAAAAAATGCCACCGGTCGTAATAGCTAGACCGGTGGCATTTTTTTCGTCTTTTTTTACCAGAAAAAAATTGATCGCTAATTAGTGAAAAAATCGTAAAAAAACATCAATAAAAACAGCTAAATAATAGATACTCCCCCTCGATTTTCATAAATATAGTCGATTGTCCAGACTTTGATTGGACAATAAAATATACTAGATGAGAGTATATTCATTATCACTTTACAGCTTCATAAAAAATCCGTACTGAAAATCTGAATCAAAACCGCAAGCGTTTTACCTCGCAGCGTCCGCTTTACTCATCATGATTTCAGCCTTATACGCCTCGGGCGCTACATTCTCTCCGGCGACTTTCTTCGGCTCCAGATTCACTAAAGAAAATCGATATCCGCCGTAATTAGCGTCTGCCGGCAAATTCATTGCCGCTGGTGCGGGGGTGCCAATCACCAGCAATGCTTCCGGCGTGCCGGGCTGGCTGACTTTAAAACTCACTGTTGCCTGCCCTGCCCAAACACAACGCGTATTTGGCGGGCAACGACTATCAGTAACCTCGGTCACCTCTATCGTCATGCCCTGTTTGGCAAGCTTGGTTGCTTGGCGATAGCTCAGTATGATCGTCGTTGGCGCAACGTCAGACAAGGCAGAAGTGGCGGTGGCGGCGGGGGGGGCAACTGAAGCAGCTTTTTTATCGTTCATGTCAGTAGCAGGAGTAGCGCTGCAAGAAATTGTGGATAAGAGCAAACCAGCCATAGCAACACTGGTAACTAAACCTTGCACATTAGTTTGTGAGCGAGTTTTTAAGCGAGATACTATTTGAAGAGGCATTTCATATTCCTAGATGTCGGCTGTATTAATCAATGCTAAAAAATAGCGGCGTATTACAAAAATGATCGGCGTACACAAAGAAGAAATTCTGTAGCGAAACTGGAGCAAAACCAAAGTAAAGCATGAATAAGCCACCACACTACCACAAGCCAAACTCATTGCAAATTCAACATGACTAGGTTTGTCTAAACATCAACAGGCGCAAACACATACGTCAACCCATAGTCGAAAAATGGTTATCGCAAAACATATTTGGTCTTTTACTTTATGCTGGCGACAAATTAAGATTATTTTCAAAAGAAATAGTCTCACTAGGAGTTACGAAAAAAGCCTGCAGCAGTAGCGCCCACGTGCATCATCAAAAATACGCCTGCATGAACCTGCATGTGCACGCATATGACGAAGAAGCACAGGCTCGCTGAGGCAGTTTAAGTAAGTCCTGATAACGATAAAAACCTCAATGCTCAGCAACGGCCAATCAACATTCTGGCACCAGCGGGCATAGTCTTAAAAAGATAGAGAACCCTATGCGTATTTTTAAACGAATCACCTCTGCATTAGCCCGAGCCATCCAGCTCAAACAAAAAACGTACTTAGCTATTTGTACGGCCAGTTTGTTGGCCTTAACGCTGGGCTGGAGCACCCCAGGTATCGCCGCAGATTTACATTTACGTGTAGGTCTGGCTGCGGACGTAACGTCCTTCGATCCGCATTATTTAAATAGCGGCCCGAATAACGCATTCGCTTTCCATATTTTTGATGCTTTGGTCAATCTGGATAGCAATGGCCAACTGGTTCCCGGCTTGGCAACCTCATGGAAAGCGATTGACCCACTGACATGGGAATTCAAATTGCGCCATGGAGTCAAGTTCCACAACGGCACAGAGATGACTGCAGAAGACGTCATTTTCTCACTTGATCGCCCCGCCACTATCCTCAATAGCCCCGGCTCATTTACCAGTTACACCAAACAAATTATCAGCAAACAAGCGGTTGATGCTTACACGGTACGCTTGAAGACTGCGACCCCATACGGCCCCTTGCCTTTAGATGTTAATTCGATTTTTATCGTGTCAAAAAAAGTCGCACAAAATGCCAGTACAGACGACTTTAATACAGGCAAAGCGCTGATCGGTACCGGGCCATTTAAATTCGTTAGCGCCAAGCGTGGTGATCGTATTGAACTGGTACGCAATGACAATTATTGGGGCGAAAAACCTCATTGGGACAAAGTGACTTTGCGCATACTGACCAGCGGCGCACCCCGTGTAGCAGCCCTGCTGGCGGGCGATGTAGATGCAATTGAAAGTGTGCCACCCGCCGATTTACCTAAATTAAAAACGAACGTCAAAGTTAAATTAGAACAAAAAATTTCTTGGCGTACGATTTTTTGGGCGCTCGATCAACAAGCCCATGTGTCTCCTCATATCACGGATAAAGCAGGCAAGCCTTTAACCACCAATCCACTACACGATATCCGCGTGCGCAAAGCAATTTCTAAAGCGATTAATCGCCAGGCCTTAAGTGACCGCGTTTTAGAAGGTTTGGCAGTACCTGCTTCTAACATCGTAGCGCCAGGCATTTTGGGGTATGACGATACCGTTAAGGTCGAAGCTTACGACCCCGAAGGAGCAAAAAAATTACTGACAGAGGCTGGTTATCCCAATGGTTTTAATATCACTCTGCATGGCCCGAATAATCGCTATATCAATGACGAACAAATAGTACAAACCGTGGCGCAATTTTTAAGCAAAATCGGCATACAAGCCAAAGTAGAAACGATGCCGCTGGCGGTATATTTCCCCAAAGCCTCCAAGGGCGAATTCAGTATTGCCTTGTTAGGCTGGGGCAGCGTGGCAGGTGATTTTGCTTTGCGGACTTTGCTCGGAACAGCAAATCCAGAAACAGGCTGGGGCAGCTGGAACTGGGGCAAATACAGTAATCCGGCACTGGATGAATTAATCCGTAGCTCCTTAGCATCAGTGGACGACACCAAGCGCCGTGATTTTGCTAAAAAGGCCATGGGCGTGGCTTTGCGCGATTATGCGGTTATCCCGCTCCATCATCAATATGCTACATGGGCGTTGCGAAAAGGCCTCAAATATGCAGCCAGAACAGATGAATTTACCTTTGCGCAGGAGTTCAAACCCGAGTAATTATCATTTTTTCCCCAAATAAGGAAAATTTATGTAAATAATTTACCCGTTTCTAAGCAGCAAGAGTATTTTAGGAGGTGTACCAGTTTTTTACTGCAAGCAAGACTACAAGATTCAGGATCGTAATCGATGTGCCAGCTACTTGGAATGAATTGCAATAATCCCGCCGAGATCACTTTCTCATTTGAAGGTTTCTCAGCGCGGGGCGGCCTTACCGATGAACATAAAGACGGCTGGGGCATCGCTTTTTATAACGACACTGGCTGCCGCCTGTTCACCGACCATTTATCATCGATCAGCTCACCGCTGGCAGAAATGATCAAACGCAATCCGATCAAATCCTGCAACGTCATCGCCCACATACGCAAAGCGACACAGGGCAATATCATCCTTGAAAATAATCACCCGTTTATGCGCGAGCTGTGGGGAAAATCTTGGATTTTTGCTCACAATGGCGATCTGAAAAACTTCCATCCAACGCTTAATGGCCTCAATGGTATATATCACCCGGTTGGTGAGACGGATAGTGAGCGTGCGTTTTGTTATTTAATGGAAGGTCTGCAGCAGCGCTTCCCTTCTGCCAATGCGGATGATCTGCCGCCGACAGAAGCTTTGTTCAATGCGATTACCGAACTGACCAAGTACATAGCCTCGCACGGCATATTTAACTTTATGTTATCTAATGGCGATGCTTTGTTTGCCCACTGCTCCACCAATTTGCATTACGTCGTGCGCGAGTATCCATTTTCTACTGCCGCACTGATCGACTGCGACAAGAGCATCGACTTCAGCAAGTTTAATAAACCCGACGACAAAATCGCTGTCATCGCCACCAAACCGCTGACATCGGACGAATCCTGGTCTGCCTTTCATCCGGGTGAATTAAAAATGTTTTTAGAGGGACATCCAACCAAAGACATCTTGATCTCCGCAGAGCTGTATGAAGTCGCTGAAGCACTTGATTAGCATTAGGACTTACGCAAAACCAGTCCAGCTGCGTTGAATCTGCTAGCCGTAAACTAATGTCTTCGTTGCTGCGCCTTGCCGGGACAATTTTGCGTAAGTCGTAGTATTTCGTTAGGTCTTTAAAATCCAAGATGAGTGTTAGTGAGTGACGCGCGTTGTTCTGCCGTTAGACAACAAGCGGATACGATCACCAGACCGGAACAGTTCATCAGCATCCTGAGTAATTGCCTTCATCTCACCATTATCGAGTCTGACGGTAATCTCCAGTCCCATGGATTTATTCATATTGCCTTCAACTTTTTGACCGATTAATCCGCCTGCAATCGCACCAACGATACCTGCTGCGATAGCACCGTTACCACCTCCTATACTAGAACCAGCAGCAATCCCACCCAGCGCCGCACCAGCGGCAGTTCCAACACCGCTTTGGCCTTTGTCTATCGTCACCTCACGAACGGATTCGACCACGCCCATTCGCACTGATTGTTCATTTTGTGTTTGTCCGGGACGGTATACGCTATTGGACGTTGGAGGCACAGCACAAGCGCTGAGAGCGAGGACAGTACTTAGAACGAGTAATTTTTTCACGACAATCTCCAAATAGGGTCACAAATAGGAATGCATATAAATTTTGATTTGCCTAAAACTTTAATCAGCATTTTTTTGACAAGCACCAAGGACAGTGGTTCCAATTTCTGAGAGATTTTGCCTTAAATTCGATTTAGGATTTGTGACAAATTAATACCGTATGTTAAAACGACGATATAGAAATCCGAGGACAAACAAAGGACCAATCAGCAAGAAACGAATATCGTCAAAAAATGACGGCTTTTTACCTTCAATTTTATGTCCGATAAATTGACCTATCCACGCCAGTACAAAAATACACAATGCAGATGGCAATACCCAGGAAGGTGGCAAAAAATATATAGTGCCTAACATGCTACTTGCCATAAAAACCATACCAATGGCAAATGGAATGGATAATGATGCATAATAAATAATAGAAAGCCATGCGACGCCTACCGCAGCTAATGGATGAATTGCCCATAGCAGTCCCAATATCGTCCAGACAATCACTGGGACGCAAACAAAATGAATGATTTCGTTGGTAGGATTTTGATGACTTTCCGCATATCGCGCTAACAGTTGTTCAACTGTTCTGGTATTGCTCTTAGATAAAGACTGAAAAGGCGTATTTAGTTCGTTCACAACGGTTCTCCTGGATATTATGATGATGAATTCCTAAGGTCTTTATGCCTTATCTATGATCATTTTAATCTTAATTTTTACCAAGAAAAATTATTTAGTCTAAGACCTATGACCATCCTATTATCAGGATTTCCGCCAGTAATTGATCATCAAACGCATACGTTAATATTGGGTAGTTTTCCGGGTGCAAAATCACTTGAAATACAACAATATTATGGCTATAAACATAACCAGTTCTGGCGTTTAATATCGTCCGTACTGCATGAGAATCTGAGCGTATTACATTATGAAGATCGCCTGCCACGTTTGCTAGCGCATGGTTTTGGTTTATGGGATGTGATTGATGCTTGCGATCGAGTGGGCAGTCTGGATTCGAATATCCGACATGCCAGAAGCAACGATTTTTCTTTTTTACGAGACCGATATCCTGCTTTAAAACTGATCGGATTTAATGGCAAGACTTCCGCTAAGTTTGAGTCTCAATTCTTAGCGGCAGGGTTTAATACAATCGTATTACCTTCTTCTTCACCAGCGTATGCTATCCGTACTTTTGAACAAAAGTTGGTTGACTGGAAGCAGTTATCTCGCTCGTCTGAGTAAAAACAAAAATGATAGTTGATTAAAAATAAAACTCGGACTAGCCGCCCGAGTTTTTCATCAATCGAATTTAACCCAGATTTTCCATTGGAACAGCGACAAGTGTGCCTTTGGCGAACTGACTGGCTAGACGCGACGACGACGCAAGCTGCATCTTGCTAGGAGGAGCAACAACGCCAGGCAGTTCGCCAAAGGGGCAATTGTCGCTGTAGCGTTTCCACTCAAATCGCGGTGGTGCTATCCCTCTGAAGACCGCACGCCGTCTGCGTTTTTTGCGAAGTGGTAGCGGTCCAATGGAAAATCTGGGTTTAACTTACCAAAGAATGACGCGCTTTTCCGGCGGCAAATACATCTTGTCACCCTGTTTGACATCAAACGCTTCGTAAAAGCCTGGCTGATTTACCATCGTTCCATTAGCACGAAATTGTCCAGGAGAATGAGGGTCAGTTTTCACTTGCACAATCTGTTGCTGATCGCGCATTTTGCTACGCCATACTTGACCAAAACCCATGTAAAAACGCTGGTCACCCGTAAGACCATCAATCACGGGTGCAGGCTTACCATTGAGCGATAATTTATACGCCTTAAACGCAATCGCAATGCCCGAGTTATCTGCGATGTTTTCGCCTAAGGTCAATTCACCGTTGACGTTATAACCAGGTAACGGACTATAGCTGTTGTATTGCGCAACTAGCATGTCAGTCTTGGTGGAGAAATTTTTACGATCTTCTTTCGTCCACCAATCACGCAAATTACCGTCACCATCAAATAGACTACCTTTATCATCAAAACCGTGACTGATCTCGTGGCCAATTACTGCACCGATTGCACCATAATTAACCGCATCATCAGCACCCATATCAAAAAATGGTGGCTGCAAAATAGAGGCCGGAAATACAATCTCATTCATACTCGAATTATAGTAAGCATTGACGGTTTGTGGTGTCATGCCCCATTCTTCCCGATCAATTGGCTTACCTAATTTATCGACACGACGCTGATATGAAAAGGTATTGGCACGCATCACATTGCCGACCAGGTCGCCATTTTTTATGCTCAGCGCAGAGTAGTCACGCCACTTATTTGGATACGCGATCTTAGGCGTAAATTTAGCAAGTTTGGCTTGTGCTTCTCTCTTAGTTTCTGGACTCATCCAGTCCAACGTATCAATACTTTGTTTGTAAGCGACCAACAGATTTTTAACCAATTCTTCCATGCGTATTTTGCGCTCAGCAGGAAAGTACCGGGCAACGTATTTCTTCCCAACCGCTTCACCCAAAGCAGATTCGACAACGGTAACCCCGCGTTTCCAACGTGGGCGCATTTCTGTCACACCCGTGATCGTGGTACCGTAGAAATCAAAATTAGCGTCTACAAAATTCTTGGATAAATACTCAGAATAGCTGCGCAATAATTGCCATTCAAAATAAGATTTCCATGTTGCCAAATCAGTTGTCTGTATCAATTGATTCAGACCCGTAAAGTAGCTAGGCTGACCGACGATGACATAATCCACCTTACTTGCGATACCTGCAGCACCTAGTGCCATTTGCCAGTCATAGCCTGGAGTAATCGTATCTAAATTTTTTATTTCTATCCGGTTATAGCGCTTGACTGGATCACGATTTTCCACCTTCGTCCACTGCACTTCAGCGAGGGCTGTCTCTAGTCCAATAATAGCCTTAGCGTTAGCTGCCGCATTTTTTTCACCGGCTAAACTTAGAATTTTTTCTATATGACGTTCGTACTTGGCTCGCACATCAGCCAGCTTGGTATCATCTTTCTTAAGATAATAATCACGATCGGGCAAACCTAGTCCGCCTTGGCTAATATGAGCCGCATATTTAGTAGAAGCACTGGCATCTTGTCCGACATAAATTGAGTACGGTGCAGCTACGCCGATCTGGTTCAGATGGGCAATCAATGCAGGGATAGCTTTTTTATTTTTGATGACGCGAATGTGCTGTAATTCTGCTGCCAATGGCTGATAGCTAAGTGCCTCTAGTTTTTTTTCATCCATATAACTGGCGTAAAAATCACCCATTTTTTGCTCTTCAGAACCGATCTTTTTATGCGTATCTTTTTGTGCCGCTTCGATCAAGTCACGCAGTTGTGGTTGCGTGTCGTCGCGCAATTTAGCAAATGCGCCCCAACTCGATTTGTCGGCAGGAATTTCTGTAGTTTTAAGCCATTTACCATTCAAGTAACTAAAAAAATCGTCCTGTACCCTGACAGAAGGATCAATATACTGAATATCAATACCAGAGCTGGTTGCAGAGCCAACGGGTTTAGCTGGTTCATCAGCGATTACAAGGTTGGAACATAGAGCCAATACACTTAATGTAACGCTACTTAAAGCAAAACTACGCAGAAGGTGTTTTTTCACGAATTAATCCCTGTCAAAAAAGAAAAATGGCAAATAGCCATTACAAAAATATAGCATGGGAATAACTTTCTCACAGTTCAAGTAACTATCTCTCTGTCCAAAATTGGTCTTGGCAAGGACTTACGCAACATTGCCACGACAGAGCTTGGCAACTAAGACCTTACTCTGGTCTGTAAAAAATCCGCTGATATTTCTATGTAGTTTTTTGTAAAGAGTAGAGATGAAATATTTTTTTATTCTCTGGACTAGGTAAAATACTTACATGCTAATCAAACGAAAATCCATAGAAGCCGAAGCCAACTATCGCTCCGGCCCCAGAGCTGCTGGTAGTACAGCACAAAAACCAGCACGTAAAGCCAAATTTGCCCCAATCACTTTGTCTGAACTGGATGGCGTGCGCTATCTGCATTTTGGTACGGAGTGGGTACAAGGTGCGATGCGCTTGCGCAAACCCGACTGGCTGGAGCTGGAATACGCGCAACAAATGATGGCCTGGATGTTGTTCGCCACCGACCCTAAGTACATTGTGCAATTAGGTCTGGGCACGGGTGCATTGACCAAATTCTGTTATCGCCAGTTTCCCATGGCGCGGATTACCGCAGTTGATCTGAACCCGGCTGTCATCGCCATTTGCGAAAGCATGTTTAAGTTGCCGGCCAATGATGAACGTCTTCATGTTGTTGAAATGGACGCCTTAGATTTTGTCAATGATCCGTCCAATGAAGGACAAATCGATATCATGCAAGTCGATTTATATGACGCGACGGCTAAAGGTCCGGTATTAGATACCGCAGAATTTTATGAAGCCTGCGCTGCTTGCCTGACACCAAACGGACTCTTAACGGTGAATTTATTTGGCGACCATCCAAGCTATGCTAAAAATTTAAAAGCACTACGATTTGTTTTTGATCGCGTACTTTGTTTGCCAGAAGTACACGATGGTAACGTCGTCGCTATTGCCTTCAAATCTGCCATCAAACTCGATTTTCCGGTACTGTATGAGCGTGCAGCAATCATCAAAGAAATCAGTAAACTCCCCGCAAAATCTTGGGTGGATGGATTAAAAGAAACCACAAAGTCCGCCTGAACATTGTCTAGATCGAGTAAAAAATGACTAAGTCGCCACAGCAATCTCTGAACATGCAGCAAATTTTCACATGGTTGATGGCAGACGGTATTATCCTCAAGGAAAATGCAAAGGCAGAATTCAATAGCGCCCAAGCGATTCTGAGAAATGGTCCTGCAGCGATGCACACGCTAACAGCAATCGCGCAGGCCAAGCTGCACTCGGTTAAAAAACCAAACCAGCAATTAACTTTGGATTGGCTAACAGAGTGGACTGCGCACAAGGTTCAGTTACCTTTTTATCGGATTGATCCTCTAAAAATTGACTTCACCAAAGTATCTGATGTGATGTCGTCCAACTACGCGACTCGCTTCAATATTTTGCCCGTAGAATCCACTCTGGACAGCGTCACGATTGCGACTACAGATCCTTTTAATACCGAGTGGCAGCCAGAAATTGCCAAAATCACGCGTAAAGAAATCCGTTTAGTGCTCGCCAACCCGCTCGATATTTCTCAGTATATTGCGCAATTTTTCTCATTAGCGAAATCAATTAAAGACGCTAAAAAAGCCAGCAAAAATGACCTTTCACTCAGAAGTAATTTTGAACAACTAGTCGAGCTAGGTAAGGCTAATAAGCAAGTCGACGCCAACGATCAGCACATCATCAATATTGTTGACTGGCTCTGGCAATTTGCATTTGATCAACGCGCCTCCGATATCCACCTCGAACCCAAGCGTGAAATGGCCTTAATCCGTTTTCGGATCGATGGTGTACTGCATCAGGTGTACCAAGTCCCTGCAGCGGTTATGATTGCGATGACTGCGAGGATCAAATTGCTGGGACGTATGGATGTGATTGAAAAACGCCGGCCACAGGATGGTCGTATCAAAACCCTTACCGCTGACGGACAAGAGGTCGAGCTCCGTTTATCCACATTACCAACGGCGTTTGGTGAAAAAGTGGTAATGCGTATTTTTGATCCGGAAGTGGTGGTAAAGACCTTACCAGAACTGGGTTTCCCACCACTGGACGCTGGTCGCTGGGATCAGCTCACGAGTAAACCGCATGGAATTATTTTGGTCACTGGTCCAACCGGCTCTGGCAAAACCACAACGCTCTACACCACCTTAAAAGCCCTCGCCACTTCAGATGTGAATGTCTGTACGGTAGAAGACCCGATCGAAATGGTAGAGCCTTCTTTCAACCAAATGCAGATACAACCATCGATTGACCTGAACTTTGCCGATGGCGTGCGCGCTCTAATGCGGCAAGATCCCGATATCATTATGGTGGGTGAGATCCGTGATTTACAAACGGCTGAAATGGCCATCCAGGCAGCATTGACCGGGCATCTGGTGCTATCAACCTTACATACCAATGACGCGCCATCCGCCATTATGCGTCTGCTGGAATTAGGCGTTCCCTATTATCTACTGGAGGCAACCATCATCGGGATTCTGGCGCAACGACTGGTGCGAACGCTATGCTCGCATTGCAAATCAGGTGATGGTGAAATAGCTGATGCTGTCTGGAAAAGTCTGACCGAAGAATGGAACCTACCAAAACCGACAACAATTTATCGACCAGTAGGATGCCCTGAGTGTCGCTTGACAGGCTACAAAGGTCGTACCGGCTTATATGAATTGTTGACTGTAACGCTGCCATTCAGCAAACTCATCAAAGAAGAGTCAGATATTCATGCACTGAGAAAGCAGAGCATTGCAGATCAGATGAAACCTTTGCGTATCGCAGGTGCTTATAAGATTATCGAGGGACTCACCACCGCAGATGAGGTATTAAAAGTAACTTCATCATTGATTTAAATAGCGAACTGACGCAAAACTATCCAAGCTGGGTTGCAAGCTCTATCCGGAACAATCTTGCGTGAGTTTTAAATACTGCTTGGCTAATATAATTATCAGACAAATTATTGATAAACTCAGCAATAGAGCAATATATACTCCACGTAGGTATATATTGATCGTCTATATATTTAATGGTCAGAACGGCATATTTAAAAAAAATAATGGGGAGTATATTTATTCTCTATAAAATATGTGACACAAATATCGCTCTGGGTGCTCGAAGTTTTGAATATTTCTCAGCTCTCGACCGCGGAAAATACTGATAACAAATACGCTAAAAGAATAAGCAAAAATAAATAGAAGTTCATAGCAACATCACCGCCAAGGAATCCCAATGCAGGTTGCTGTAAAACGCATGTCTGACGGTCTAAGATCCAGCTTATTGCTCCAAATTTTATGTTTGACTTTGGTGTATGCCATATTGGGACGCTTGTCTCTGCTTCTAGCGATTCCTCCTGGTTATGCCGTTGCGATCTACCCACCAGCAGGTATTGCGCTCGGCATAATTCTGACCCGAGGATATCGTCTGCTACCTGGCGTTGCACTGGGTTCACTGATTGTGAACTTGCTCATCGCTTGGGAACCAGCTCACAAGATTACAAGCAACAATTTGCTGCTTGCCACAGTACTAGCCAGCGGCGCTTGTATGCAGGCTTTCCTCAGTAGCTATCTAGTTCAAAAACAATTAAATAAGCAATTACAGAAACATACAAAGAAACCAATACAGTTCAGCAATGAACTTGCATTAGATACCGATCAGGATATTTTTACCTTTTTTATCATGGGTGCAGTTTTAGGTTGTCTGGTTAGCGCTAGCTGGGGTGTAATCGCTCTCTATGGATTTGGGATCATATCCTTATCCGATATCAGCAGTCATTGGCTGACATGGTGGATAGGCGATACTTTGGGAGTTTTGATTACCACGCCACTCATCCTGATTTTGTTTGCCAGACCAAGAGAAATTTGGCAATTCAGACGCTACGGAGTCATGCTCCCTTTGGTTATTTGTCTGATTACTGTCATCATCGCCTTCGTTTTTATCCGTAACAGAGAAGACCAAAAACAGCGACTTGAGTTCCGTTTGGAAGCAGAGAGAATTAGCCAGAAACTACAAAATAACCTTAATGCGCATGCAGATGCGGTCAAAGATTTAGAACGCCTGTATTCAGCATCAGAAAAAGTATCCCGCACTGAATTCCATATTTTTACTGAACATCCGCTCACCACACTAAAAGAAATTACTGATCTGCTTTGGGTGCCTAGAGTGCTACGCGCGGATAAAACGAAGTTTGAAGAATCCGTATTACGTGAAGGCTTTATCAGCTTCCAAATTACTGAAAAAAATAGTAACGGAAAAACTGTCCCCGCAGAAGACCGTGAGGATTACTTCCCTATCACCTACATAGAGCCATTTGAAAACGGTAAAAGAGTATTTGGTTTTGACATGGGCAGCACCGCCATCAGGCGCAATGCGATAGAAGAAGCGCGAGATAGCGGCAAACTTGCCGTCACCGATCCCCTGGTACTTCTGTCGGGGGACGACAAGTATTTTTCCGTCTTGTTATACGCACCTATTTATGCACGGGGCAAGTCCGTGACCAATATACAAGAAAGACGTGACGCATTTCGGGGTACCGCAGTCAGCGTTGTAAGAATAAAAAATCTGGTCGGTGATTTATTGAATGAAGAAAAAAAAGCCAATCTCTTACTTGAATTTTATGACCTGTCTTACCCTGGAAGTAATGGTGTTTTTTATGACTCAATCAAAGTCATCGACGCCGCTCATGTTTTCCAATCCACGATTGATTTTGGTAGTCGACAATATGCGTTTCTGGCGCAACCATCAGCGACCTATTGGGCGGCTCATACATCATGGATCACCTGGTTCACCAAATTTGGCAGCTTACTGTTTTCCGCCTTATTAGCTGTTTATGTACTGGTAGCGACCGCACATACTTTTAATGTAGAAAAATTAGTCGCGCAACGCACCAGTCAACTGCATGAAAGTGAAGCCCGCTTGCGTGCCATCTTAGCCAATGCCGCAGAGGGGATCATCACAACAGATGCGCACGGACTAATCACATCCGCCAATCAATCCGCAGAGATATTGCTCGATTATTCAACAGGTGCATTATTTGGACGTAATATTCTGGAGCTTTTCCCAGAAGTAGAATCAGCCACTTTTTTAGCAGCCTATCTGAATGACCATATAGAATCTGACATGACAGGCGACAACACCATCAGCACCGCCACAGCGGCACGTAAAGAAGTGGTCGCTAAAAAAAGAACTCATGAAGAAATTCCGCTAGAACTAGCGATGGCTAAAGTAGCGTTAGGAACACAAAATTTAGTGGTTTTAATTTTGCATGATTTGTCTGAACGAAAACGCATAGAAAAACTTAAAAGCGAATTTGTCTCCTCTGTATCGCACGAGTTACGTACACCACTCACCTCCATCCGTGGTGCACTTGGCTTGTTGGCGGGTGGTGTTGGCGGAGGATTGTCAGATCAGGCAAAAACTTTAGTCACGATGGCAAACAACAATGCTTCTCGCCTGACCTTGTTGATTAATGATTTGCTGGATTTTGAAAAATTAGAATATGGCGGTATCCAATTCAATATAGAAAAAATTATCTTGCGTGACCTAGTCAAACAAAGCATTGAAGCGAACCAGGGATATGCTCAAAACTTCTCCATCAAAATGCAGTTTTTCTACGAAGCCTCACCAGCGTCGATGGTCAGTGTTGATACCCAGAGATTAATGCAAGTATTGTCCAATTTACTTTCAAACGCGATCAAATTTTCCCAACAAAATGGCGTAGTAGAAATTCATATCCGTCAGATTGCAGATTGGGTCAGACTAGAAGTTGTGGACTTTGGGATTGGAATTTCTGCGGACTTCCAAAAAAACATTTTCCAAAAATTTAGTCAGGAAGACGCTAAAGCAACCCGTAAATATGCGGGCACTGGCTTGGGACTGAGCTTGTCTAAGTCAATGATAGAAAAGATGTCTGGCAAAATTGGCTTCTATAGTGTGGAGGGTCATGGCTCCACTTTTTACGTTGAATTACCGTTGGCGTCGTAGTGCCTTTGAATGCACTATTCTCTGCATCAGACTATCCGGTTAAAGATAATTTTTTCGCAGCTCTTACGTGAAGTATTCGCTTCAAAATTTCTCTTTTCTACATCTCCTTCAATACCCATTTCAAGCACCTACTCCAGAAATTTGCTAAGCCGCTCGACTTTATATTTTGATCAAAATATGGTTACAGTAATGTCATCGCGCTGTCATAGCAGCACTTTATATTTGCTGCCTTCGCAGTATTTTTTTGTCAATACTGTGATATTTTTGCTAGCGCTTATTCTTAAGCTCATTTCTTAAGAATAAGTTTCCCCTCCCCCCTAACATTCGTTTTAGGAGAATCACATGTTGAAGCTTTTCATTAAAACTGTAGTGAGCTTGATTGCTGTCGTTGCCATCAATACAGCGGCGCAAGCGCAGACGTACGACTATTTTTTGTTGGCAGCACAGTGGGAACCAGGATTTTGCGCAACTAGTAGCGGCAATTCTGAATGTGCCAATTTAAAAGGCAGCTATGCGGCAAGTAACTTCTCTCTGCACGGTTTATGGCCTAATGACTACACCGGAACGCAACCGTTTTATTGTGGAGTATCGCAGAAAGAAATTAATTTAGATAAGTCCAGTACATGGTGCCAAATGGATGCTTATGGTGTCACCGCAGCAGGCTTTAAAAAACTGACGCCGTATATGCCGGGCGTTGCAGAATGTCTGGATAAGCATGAGTATTACAAACATGGATCTTGCTCTGGCATGGCGACACCAGATGCATTTTGGGGTGCGGCAGAGCAATTAGTACAAGGTCTAAACAGCACAAGCTTTAACAGTTTTATACAAACGCATTTGGGTCAATATGTCACTCGTGCACAAATGTTAACCGCGTTTGATAATGCTTTCGGTAGCAATACACACACGGCAGTGTCATTGAAATGCGTCACAAGTGGCGGTAAAAATTATTTTACTGAAGCGTGGATTTCGATCAATAAAGACCAGTTGGCACAATTCCCTAGCGGCTCGTCTTTAGTCCTGGATGGAAATGTTGCCAGCACTTGTCCTAAATCGAATATCTATATTGTGAAGCCATAATTTATTTTGTCGTAATTAGAGTTACGACATCGTTTTATGTTGGAATGAAACAGATGCTCCGGTTCATTCCAAATACGTTCTTATAAATGAATATGTCCCGCTCTGTTTAAAGCGGGACATATTTTTTTAGAACATTGACCGTCACACTAATTCGGCATGCAGCTTAGTTTTGATTCAGCGCATTCTCATCATGTTTACGCTCGGACTTATCACGGTTCAATGTTTTTCCATCATATTTCACAGCTTGCTGATCACGTGCAACACCAGCCGTATTTCCGGCAGCTTGATCCGCCACTAAATCCTTACGATCACGATTTAAATCATGGCGATCATGTACGACGGCAGTTTGATCACGGTTGATATCTTTCTCTGCATGGCCAGCCTGGCGTGCCGAGTTATAGACACCGTTAGCAGCGTCTTGTTTGTCTTTTGACAGATTGCTGCGGTCGGCATTCAGATGCGCTTTTTCACGACCGACTTGTCTGCTGTCTAATTTCAATGCAGTTTGATCACGTTGGATTGCCGCTTGATTACCATTGGCTTCCGCTGCATTAAGATCTTTTTTGTCGCGGGCAACATCATGGCGATCATGCGTTAAATCAGTCTTGTCGCGATGTACATCAGCGCGATCATGATGTTCGGCTTTTTTATCGCGCTGTACGTTGGTTGCAGTATCTGCAAAACTTGGGCTGCTATATAAACCAAGCATGCCAACAGTGAGGATTGCTGTGAACAGTGTGGATGTAGCGAGGCGATTTTTTTTCATGATTTTTCTCTTTTCATGTTGAGTGGGTAGTGCTCATAAAAACGCGGGCTGGCATGGGATCGTTGACCCGATCCGGTTTGAACACTGTAAGAAGTGCAACAAACTGAAACAAGAAATGCGTATGTTCAAGTTGCGTAGATTGCTTAGCAAAGGTTCACAATCGCAAAAGAATAAAGTACAGTCTGCGTTCGATCGCTGTTCATCAAGAAGAAACGTATGAGCCTGAAATCAACTGAACTGCTGCGCCCGGTAAAAGTAACGGTAAAGCGCGGTGCTATACCAACTGACGAAAAAATCTATAACTCTGTACTAAAAGCCGTCATGAGTCAGCGCTTGCCGCCGGGTACAAAGATGACTGAAACCAGTCTTTGTGAACTTTTTTCTGTCAGCAGAACGGTGGTAAGAAAAGCGCTACAACGACTAGCGCATGACCATATTCTTGAGATGCGACCCAACCGGGGCGCCATCGTGGCGCAGCCAACTCATCAGGAAACTCGCGACATCTTCGCCGCTCGCAGAGCAATAGAGGCAGCGATTGTGCCCCTGGCGATTAACCGTGCGACACCTTTGCAAATAGCCAGATTAAGACAATTAATTATCGACGAACATCATGCTTATCACACACAAGACTACCCAAAGTGGATACGTCTTGGAGGCGATTTTCACGTCTTGCTAGCGGAAGTCGCCGGTAACACTGTGCTAATCCGTTTTTTGCAAGAACTGGTTTCTCGCTGTTCGCTAATTATTGCGTTATACCAATCGCCAGAGACGAATACCTGCCCTAACGATGAGCATAGTCGTTTGATTGATGCGATTGCCGCAGGTGACGTGACGCTGGCATGCCAGTTAATGGATCAGCATTTGTTAGATATAGAGAATGCTCTACAACTCAAAGATGAGGAGCCAGAAATTAACTTAGCCGAAATATTGGAAATCAGCTGATGGTTCGCTAAATGATCACTTAAAAATTGAAACCACTTAGATCACTTTCTGTTGTGTCTTATATTTATTTAGTCCTGATCGAACACTTATCTGCATCCAGAGAGATCTTTGAACAATTGTATACAATTGTTTTTTCCATAAAATCATTCTTCTTCAAGAATATTTTCTCTTTGCACCAAAATCAAACAATAAGTAAGCCTTACTTGGTCTAAATTGATGCGGACTCTAATTATCTGAATGCCTGAATCGATAAAATTTTAGATTTAAGTGAAGAAAATTTAGCAAGCCAAATGTAGTTTGGCGAATAAAAATACAACTAACTTGTATACATTTTTTAGTTTTCATTTATTTTCCTCCCCAATTCTGGCATGCTATTTGCCTATATAAAATTAACTTGTGGTTGCACAATAAAAAGCGCGAAACGAGTAAAAAAGTTTTTTTACTTATAAAAAAGTGAGGGTTGGGAAATGAGCAAGAAATCGAAAACTTTGCGTCGGTTAAACCGAACGCGCGGAATGATGTTGACACTAGTCGCATTGCCGTTTGGTTGTGCAATGGCACAAACAGCGGTGCCAGCAGACCCAGTGAAGGCACCAGGACAATTAGAAATTGTTACCGTAACTGCCGAGCGTCGCCAAGAAAATATGAAAGATGTTCCAAGCTCCATCTCGCAATTGCGTGGAGAAAAATTGGACGTTCTGACATCTGGTGGCGGCGATATTCGCTTGTTGGCAGCTAAAGTGCCAAGTTTGAATATTGAGTCATCTAATGGCCGCACTTTCCCACGTTTTTATATCCGTGGTTATGGTAATACCGATTTCAGTACATTCGCTTCCCAGCCAGTTTCTTTGATTTACGACGACATCGTGCAAGAAAATGCTGACTTAAAAGGCTTCCCGATTTTTGATCTGGCCGGCGTTGAAGTTTTGCGCGGGCCACAAGGTACTTTGTTTGGACGTAACACACCAGCCGGTGTAGTTAAGTTTGACTCAGCCAAACCAATCCTGAACCGCACTGAAGGCTACTACAGCGTATCTGAAGCTACCTACAACACGGTCAACGTTGAAGGCGCCGTCAATGCGCCAATCAACAAAGAATGGGCAATGCGTTTTTCGATGTTAGGTCAACATCGTGACAATTTTGTGGATAACACATTCACTGGTCAAAAGAAATCTCTGGAAGGTTATAACGAGAACGCAGAACGTCTTCAGTTTTTGTATGCCCCTAACACGACCTTCAATGCACTGTTCAATATTCATGCCCGCGATACTGATGGCAGTGCCCGCTTATTCCGCGCCAATATCATCAAAAAAGGTAGCAACGATCTGGTCGATGGTTTTGACCCAGACAAGATTGCTACTAACGGCAAAAACTACCAAACTTTGCGCACCAACGGCGCGAGTGCACGTTTAACCTGGAATCTGGACGGCATCAAACTGTTCTCCATCACGGGTTATGAAGCTATTGGCAGCTATTTCAGCCGTGGCGACATTGACGGTGGTAATCCAACTGGACCTGGTTTCATTCCTTTCCAATCAGAGACTGGTGGCGGCATCCGCAATCATCGCCAACTCACGCAGGAGTTCCGCGCAGAATCTAAGAATGTCGGCCCTCTGAACTGGCAAGCAGGTTTGTACTACTTTAATGAAGGTACAACCGGTTTCAGTAACGGCTATAACAGTACGACTGGTGCTCAAACTAGCGCCGTTAATAGCCGCCAGGAAAATGATGCATGGGCGATGTTTGGCTCACTCAATTACGATTTGACAGACCAGATCAAATTACGTGGCGGCTTACGCTACACCGAAGATAAAAAATATTTCAATGCCAATGTAGTAGGTTCAATAGGACCTAGTGCAGTGCAAGAATCTGCTTCCAAAGTAAGCTGGGATGCAAGTGCAGCCTATGCATTGAATAAAGATATCAATCTATATACCCGTATCGCCACTGGCTTTAGAGCACCGAGTATTGCAGCACCGTCGACGACAGTACCAATCACCGTTGCCAACGCAGAAACCATCTTATCTGCCGAAGTTGGTATCAAGGCAGATCTGTTTAACCGCCGCGCGCGTGTTAATGCCAGTATCTATGATTTTGATATCAAAAATCAACAGTTGACTGCAGTCGGTGGGCAATCAAATACCACCATGTTGCTGAACGCAGCCAAAACAGTGGGGCATGGTGTGGAAGTTGATTTTGAAGCCTTGCTGACAGATAGATTGCGTGCAACTCTGGGGGGTAGCTACAACTTTACAGAAATTCAAGATCCAAATCTGGCCGTCGCTAAATGTGCTGCGTGTACGATTACCGATCCAATCAATTCAGCTAATCGTGTCTTGATTAACGGAAATCCTTTGCCACAAGCACCAAAATGGATTGCTAATGCAACACTGCGCTATGGCATCCCGATGAGTGACGATAGTGAGTTGTTTTTCTATACCGACTGGTCTTATCGCAGCAAAATCAACTTCTTCCTTTATGAAGCCAAAGAATTCACTGGCAAACCATTGGTCGAAGGCGGCTTACGCGTTGGATATAGCTGGAAAGACGGCAAATATGAAGTAGCCGCTTATTCCCGCAATATCACCAACACAGTACGTGTAACCGGCGGTATTGACTTCAATAACCTGACTGGCTTTATCAACGAACCACGCATCTTTGGTGTCCAGTTCAAGGGTAATTTCTAATAGAAAATTGCGTCATACTGCATAACTGATTGCATGTATGGCGCATCTTTTTCAATAGAAAACTGATATTTTATTTTTGATTATGTTGGGAGAAGCGGTAACGCTCCCAGCATTACTCTGAGCTAGTAAGCACTGCCCTCTCAAGCACTTCAACTCCCTGCATCAAACAACGATATTTTTGGTACACGTAGCTACCAACGCACCATATCTGGTCTGACTTCTGATATTTATTCGAGCCTCAACACATGATTGGCGCACCGGCAAGGTGGACTATTCTTTTGGTAATTGAAAAAATATCGATTTAATATACTCCCTCCTATTTTTACGTAATATCGCTTATTGTCCAATGATTCTATGGACAAATAAATATACTAATTAGGGGTATCTATAACTGTCGTGATTAATGGTCTAGCTTTAATGAGATAAATATCAGCTATCTTGCCCATAAATAGAATTTTAAGATCATCGACAGTACAAAATAAAAGCCCTTGATTCTCACGAGGAAAATCAAGGGCTTGCTACATAGAACGATCTAGTGCAACAAAGCACTGGATGAGTTTTACATATTTTCGATCATTACATCGCCAAAGCCGGAGCAAGATACTTGTGTTGCGCCTTCCATCAAACGTGCGAAATCGTAAGTAACTTTCTTCACAGTGATCGCTTTTTCTGTAGCGCTGATCAACAGATCCGCCGCTTCAGCCCAACCCATGTGACGCAACATCATTTCTGCGGACAAGATCAATGAACCTGGGTTCACATAATCTTTACCGGCATACTTAGGCGCTGTACCGTGAGTGGCCTCAAACATCGCGATAGAGTCAGATAAATTAGCGCCTGGAGCAATACCGATACCACCAACTTGTGCAGCTAATGCATCAGAGATGTAATCGCCGTTCAGATTCAATGTTGCGATCACACTGTACTCCGCCGGACGCAACAAGATTTGCTGCAAGAACGCATCAGCGATGGAATCCTTGACGATAATATCTTTACCCGTTTTTGGATTCTTGAACTTACACCATGGACCGCCATCGATCAATTCTGCGCCGAATTCTTTTTGTGCCAAAGCATAAGCCCAATCACGGAAGCCACCTTCGGTGTACTTCATGATGTTGCCTTTGTGGACGATCGTTACGGATGGCTTGTCGTTGTCGATCGCGTACTGGATCGCTTTACGTACCAAACGCTCAGTACCTTGACGGGATACTGGTTTAACGCCAATACCTGAGGTATCTGGGAAACGGATTTTTTTAACGCCCATTTCGTCTTGCAAAAACTTGATCAGTTTTTTAACTTGATCAGAGCCTTCTTGGAATTCAATACCCGCATAGATATCTTCCGAGTTTTCGCGGAAGATCACCATGTCAGTTTTTTCTGGCTCACGCACTGGGGATGGCACGCCTTTGAAGTAGCGAACCGGGCGCAAGCAGACATATAAATCTAACTCTTGACGCAGCGCCACGTTCAGGGAACGGATACCGCCGCCAACTGGTGTAGTCAATGGGCCTTTGATAGAAACGACATAGTCTTTCAAGACTTTTAGGGTTTCTTCTGGCAACCAGACATCAGGACCGTATACTTTTGTCGATTTTTCACCAGCGTAGATTTCCATCCAGCTAATCTTACGCTTGCCGCCGTAAGCTTTAGCTACAGCAGCATCCACCACTTTGATCATGACAGGGCTGATATCTACACCAGTGCCATCACCTTCAATGAACGGAATAATTGGATTATCTGGAACGTTTAACGAGAAATCAGCATTGACGGTAATTTGCTTACCTTCGGCAGGAACTTTAATATGTTGATACATCTTTTTCTCCGTAGATTGGGGCGATTAAGCGGATCGCGCTTCGCTCGTAACAAGCCTTGTTGGCCGAATATACATATTCAAGTAAATACAAATATAAAAATGCAAATAAATTTATTCTAAATTTACTCCGAATGTACTCTGAATGTACTCTTATATAAGACACAAGACTACCATTTCGTATTATGCACTAGTATTTTACTAGATGCCATCACTTTGCAATACTAGGCATACGCAGATTATCATAGCGCCATGAAACTGATATTACTCAATAAACCTTACGACGTGATGTGCCAGTTCTCGGCGCATCCAACGCGCCAGACATTAGCCGACTATGTCGATGTACCGAATGTCTACCCTGCTGGACGCCTTGACGCAGATAGCGAGGGGCTTGTATTGCTTACCGATAACGGGAAGTTACAACATTCGATTAGCCATCCAGATTTAAAACAGGCTAAAACTTACTTGGTCCAGGTCGAAGGTCAGCCGTCACCAGAATCATTGACGAAGTTAAGAAATCCCCTGGATTTAGGCGATTTTGTCACCAAGCCATGTCAAGTTAAGCATATTTATGAACCAGACTGGCTATGGGATCGCACCCCGCCAATACGATATAGGGAGGATAAGCCTACGAGCTGGCTCAGCATAAGCTTAACGGAGGGGAAAAATCGGCAAGTGCGACGCATGACAGCCGCAGTTGGTCTGCCAACTTTAAGATTAATACGCAGTGGAATTGCCAATTTCACACTAGAAAGTCACGCACTAATGCCAGGCTCATGGCAAGAAGTCAGTGCAGAATGGCTGGCGCGCATAAAATCAGGAAATCTTGGAAATCGTAGCTAAAGAATGAGATTTTAAGGACGCAAAAAAACCGCAATAATTTATTGCGGTTTTTTATTCATTACTGACTTTATAATTAACTCGTTAATATTATCAAAGACAATACCAAAAAACCAATTATCGCTTAAATATTAAGCAGACAAAGCCTTCAAAGCGGAAGCCAAACGGCTTTTATGACGAGCTGCTTTGTTTTTGTGAATGATTTTTTTATCTGCGATGCGATCAATCGTCGAAACGGAAGTTTGGAAGATTGTAGTTGCAACAGCTTTATCACCTGCTTCAATCGCTTTACGAACAGCTTTGATTGCTGTGCGCAGCGTCGAGCGCAGGCTGGAGTTGTGTGCGTTTTGTTTTACTGCTTGACGAGCGCGCTTGCGTGCTTGTGCGGTATTTGCCATGAGATTTCCTAAACGTGGTCGAGAGCGACGGGTTCAAAGTGAACTCACAAATTTCCACGCCGCATAATTCTGTACAGCTTTGCAGTGTAACTGTTTTTTCAAAAGTTGGCAAGCATCTCACTGGATTGACCTGAATTCCCTGCATTTTTGCTGATAGTTAATAGAAACAATAACAAACAATGAAAGAATTGTTGTATTCATCCCCAAAGTGTCGTTCTGTATCTGGGAATCATCACAAAATATTGACACACTAAGCACCTAAGCTCACTTATTTATTTGAAGGACTTCTTATGCAATGCACGCCCATCACACTTCAAGGTCGCCATGTTAGCTTAGAACCATTGCATCAAGAACATTTTGCTGAGATTCAGGCGGCAGCGGCTGACGGTGAATTATGGAAGCTATTTTTCACCTCGGTACCTAGCCCAGAAAACACGCAAAACTGGCTTGATCTTGCGTTAGAAATGCAAGATCAAAAAAAGGCAATTCCTTTTGTGATCAGGGAAAAACAGACTGGCCAGATCGTCGGTTCTACACGTTACTGCAATATCGATCATAATAATAAACGCTTAGAAATCGGTTACACCTGGTACGCCAAGCGAGTGCAAAGAAGCGCGATCAATACCGAGTGCAAGTTGCTATTGCTGTCACATGCGTTTGACATGCTTGAGTGTATCGCCGTTGAGTTTCGCACGGACTGGTTTAACCGTCGCTCGCAAGCAGCAATTGAGCGTCTAGGGGCGAAACGAGACGGCGTATTACGTAACCACACGATTTTGCCAGATGGACGGATTCGCGACACGGTGGTGTATAGCATCCTGCAAAACGAATGGGCTGGCGTAAAACAGAATTTGCAGTACATGCATGAAAAATATCAGGGCGGTAGTTAACTAATTTAATTAATACGCCGATTGCAGTAAACCTAAACCAAGATTTGCAGGAGCCAGCCGTGCTGATTGATTTTTTTTACACTCTTAAAGATGCAAAAATTCCTGTTTCGATCAAGGAATTTCTGACGCTGCTCGAAGCGCTGGACAAAGGATTGATTAGCATGTCGATGGATGATTTTTATTTTCTGTCCCGCACGATTATGGTTAAAGACGAAGCGTATTACGACAAGTTCGACAAAGCCTTCGGTCTTTACTTTAAAGGAATAGAAACGATTTTTGAAAAGAATCCTGAAATTCCTCTGGAATGGTTAGCCAAGCGCATGGAGCGCGAACTAACGGATGAGCAAAAAGCAGCGCTAGAAAAATTTGGCTACGACAAGCTGATGGATCGCTTGCAAGAATTACTCAAAGAACAAAAAGAACGCCACGAAGGCGGCAATAAATGGATAGGTACTGGCGGCACATCACCGTTTGGTAATGGCGGACAAAATCCAGAAGGCATACGCATCGGCGGCAAAGGCGGCAACCGCACTGCCGTCAAAGTATGGGAAGCGCGCGCCTTCCGCGATTACGATGATGAGCGCGAACTCGGCACACGTAATATCAAAATCGCCCTGCGTCGTTTGCGCAAATTTGCCCGTCACGGAGCAGAAGATGAGTTAGCACTGGACGCGACAATCAAAGCAACTGCCAACAATGCCGGCTACCTAGATATAAAAATGCAACCGGAGCGAAAAAACAATATCAAGGTTTTGATGTTGCTGGATGTCGGTGGCACGATGGACGACCACATTGCAAGGACCGAAGAGTTATTTTCAGCCGCAAAAACAGAATTTAAAAATATGGAATTCTTTTATTTCCATAACTGCGTCTACGATCATTTATGGAAAAACAATCGCCGTCGTCATGCAGAAAAATTTCCTACATGGGATGTCTTACGTAAATATACGCCAGATACGAAAGTGATTTTTGTTGGCGACGCCACCATGAGCCCGTATGAAATTTTACAGGCTGGTGGTTCCGTCGAATATAACAATGAAGAAGCGGGAGCAGCGTGGCTACAACGGTTTACTTCGGCTTTTCCGAAGTTCATCTGGCTCAATCCAGAACCAGAGGGATTATGGCAATACCGTCAATCGGTGTCCATCATTAAGCAAATTATGAACAACCGCATGTTCCCAGTCACCATCGAGGGACTGGAACGCGGCATGCGCTTATTGAGTAAATAAATAAGTGAATCAATAACGAATTAGCACGAGCTGGGAAGGACGAAACTTCCGAAACGATAGGCGAAATCGCCGAAGCTCACCGAACCTAGTAGGTCAACCATTATTGGTCAGCTTAAGTGAGCTGCAAAAATTTCTGTATCGTTGATAAAACCAGTTTGCGCGACAAAGGCTTATTTAAAAACCCATCGCAACTCACGCTTTGCGCAAACTCCTGGTTATACACAAACGTCTTATCGATCAAAAACATCACATTCGTTTTTCGGTGTTCATTTTGACTTTTGAGTGACCGACATAAACCATACGGATCAATATCCGGCGTCGATGTATTAATCATGGTCAATCCATATTGATATTGCGCATCCAAGCTTAAAGCTGTCTCCGCATCATTACTCATACCCACAGGAATGTTATATCGCTCCATAATTGCCGCAACATAATCTCTGAAACGCATGTCCTTATCAATAATCAAAATGCCGCCCCGTGGGGTCGCGGAGTTGCGCATTTTTTGATATACCGACGCATCGGTCAAATCAAAATCTAATCGTTCACGACGACGACGTTCGGGTATCGCCACGTCGCCATAGGCACTTAAAGTTGTCAACAACAACTGGCGCTCATCCACTAATTCATCGAGCACATCAAATAATTTACGCCAGCGAATCGGACGTGGCATGACTGCGTAAGGCAAGCTCACCTTAGTTTTACCAATTAACAAAACGGGTTGCGCGTGGCCGGGGTTGATATCAGACAGTGTTGCCAATGCTTTCATATCTTCGGCATTAACAATAAAAAGATCGGGGTCTTGCAGGCTGCCATCTCTTAAGCACAGATAGCTATAGCCCTTCTCGCGCATCACCGCAAGAACGGTAGAAAACGTGTCGTTTTCTTTAGGAGTAAATCCAATCAGTCGGATTGCGATTGTTGGGTTTTTTTCTGACATCGTTTATCCATCAACACATAACAGCTACAATGGTCGCAAATTACTTGCAAAGAAATTGTAAAAAAATTGCAAAAAAACTGAAAATAAGATCGCAGCAAAAAAGTCCCTGAGCTAAGTTAAGCTATCCTCAGCTATGATCGCATCATTCATTACCCGTTACTATTGGATAGCGATCTTATTGCTCTGATGATTGGCTCTGATGACTTTCTACCAAGCCTATTTAAAATGATTGCCAGAATACAGGCAAACCTTGCCAGCAAACAAAAATTTTGTGGAATAATTTGTCTACATGGTACCTAATTAGTACCTAATTTCCAACATCAGCGACAACCAACACGTATTTATTGCATGGCCACTAAAAAAAATACCACACCATCCGACTACAGCGAATCATCCATCCGTGTCCTTAAAGGGCTGGAACCGGTCAAACAAAGACCGGGCATGTACACCCGCACTGAAAATCCACTGCATATTATTCAAGAGGTGATCGACAATGCCTCGGATGAAGCCTTGGGCGGTCACTGTAAAAATATTGTTGTCACCCTCAATGCAGATAACAGCGTAACGGTGGAAGACGATGGGCGTGGCATTCCAGTTGGTATGCATCCGGAAGAACACGTTCCTACCGTAGAAATCGTCTTTACGCGCTTACACGCTGGCGGCAAATTCGATAAAGGCTCGGGCGGTGCGTATGCGTTTTCTGGTGGTCTGCATGGGGTTGGTGTATCAGTCACCAATGCATTATCGACACGACTGGAAATCACGGTCTGGCGTGAAGCAGGTGTGCATAAGCTAACCTTTGCCAACGGCGATGTGATTGAACCTTTGACGTCGCAAGCACTGGCACGTGGTGAGAAGAAAAACGGCACCAGAGTGTCAATCTGGCCAGACGTAAAGTATTTTGATTCGCCGACGATTTCTGCGACTGAATTAACCAGACTGTTGCGATCTAAAGCAGTCTTGTTGCCCGGCGTCAAAGTGACGTTGATCAATGCCAAAACTGGCGACACTCAAACCTGGCAATACGATCAAGGTTTGCGTGGCTATTTAACCGAGGCCTTGGCGCAATCATCCCATGGCGAGCCATTAATACCGCTGTTTGAAGGCGAACAATACGCCATTGGCGAGAGCGATGGCTTTGCAGAAGGTGAAGGCGCGGCATGGGTGGTCGCATGGACAGAAGAAGGCGCAGTCGTGCGCGAGTCTTACGTCAATCTGATCCCTACGCCAGCAGGCGGTACGCATGAATCCGGTTTGCGTGAAGGTTTGTTTGGCGCAGTCAAGAGCTTTGCCGAAATGCATTCTCTGCTACCCAAAGGCGTTAAATTATTGCCAGAAGACGTGTTTGCACGCGTCTCATTTGTGTTGTCCACTAAAGTGCTTGATCCGCAATTCCAAGGTCAGATTAAAGAACGCCTGAACTCCCGTGATGCGGTTCGGCTGGTGTCCTCCTTCACCAAACCACCACTAGAATTGTGGCTGAACTCACACGTTGATTACGGCAAAAAACTCGCCGAACTGGTGATCAAACAAGCCCAGTCACGCTTGCGCTCAGCTCAAAAAGTGGAGAAGAAAAAATCCTCAGGCGTTGCAGTCTTGCCAGGCAAACTGACCGACTGCGAATCGAGTGACATCGCCCGTAACGAACTGTTTTTGGTTGAAGGTGACTCGGCTGGTGGCTCTGCAAAAATGGGGCGTGATAAAGAATTCCAGGCGATTTTACCTCTGCGCGGTAAAGTTCTTAATTCATGGGAATCCGAACGTGATCGTTTGTTTGCGAACAATGAGATCCACGACATCGCCGTCGCAATCGGTGTTGATCCGCATGGCGTCAACGACAATCCCGATTTAACTAATCTGCGTTACGGCAAGATTTGTATTCTGTCGGATGCGGACGTTGATGGTTCGCACATTCAGGTGTTGTTACTGACCCTATTTTTCAAACACTTCCCAAAATTGATTGCACAAGGTCACGTCTGCATTGCACGCCCGCCGCTGTTCCGGGTGGATGCACCAGCACGTGGTAAAAAGCCGATTCAAAAAATGTATGCACTGGATGCAGGTGAACTGATCGCGATTGAAGACAAGCTGCGCAAAGACGGCGTTAAAGACGGTGCCTGGGCGATTTCACGCTTCAAAGGTCTGGGTGAGATGAATGCCGAACAATTGTGGGAAACCACGATGAACCCGGATACGCGTCGCCTGTTGCCAGTGGCTTTGGGTGAGTTCGATCAAGCCTTCTCCGAAGCTCGTTTCAATATGCTGATGGGCAAAGGCGAAGCCGCCGCTCGTCGCGCCTGGTTGGAAGAACATGGTAACGAAGTAGAAGCAGACATTTAGATTTCCGCCTTACAGGCGGAAAATATACTACCCATAAGTATATTTTTATGTCCATATAATTAATGGACATTAGGCGTGAAATTGGCAGATACTCCCCTATTTTTATAATTTAATCGACAAAATTAAGCACAATGAGCGAACAAGCGAATTTATTTGATCAGGCACCTGATGACGACAAAGGCGGAGGCGATGGCGGAGGCGATGGCGGAGAAACTCTGACGCTGGCCAGCTTCGCCGAACGCGCCTACCTTGACTATGCGATCTCTGTCGTTAAAGGTCGCGCCTTGCCAGATGTGTGTGATGGTCAAAAACCCGTACAGCGGCGGATTTTGTTTTCGATGAACGAACTGGGGCTGAGCTCCACTGCCAAACCGCGTAAGTCGGCAACGGTAGTAGGTGATGTTTTAGGTAAGTTACATCCACACGGCGACCAATCCGTATATGACGCGATGGTGCGTATGGCACAGGATTTTTCGCTACGCTATCCCTTGATCGATGGACAAGGTAACTTCGGCTCACGCGATGGTGATGGTGCTGCGGCGATGCGGTATACCGAGGCACGTCTAACACCAATCTCGCGTTTATTGCTCGATGAGATCGATCTCGGAACCGTGGATTTTCAACCTAACTATGATGGTTCATTTGAAGAACCGAGTTTGTTGCCAGGTCGCCTTCCGTTCGTCTTGTTAAATGGTGCATCCGGTATCGCCGTTGGCATGGCGACGGAGATTCCTTCACATAACCTGACCGAAGTCGCCAAAGCCGCAGTCGCGCTGATACGCAATCCGAACATGCAACATGCTGAGCTAATGAGCATGATTCCGGGTCCGGATTTTCCTAGTGGCGGTCAAATCATTACTCCAGCTGCCGCAATTGCCGATATCTATGCAGCCGGTCGCGGTAGCATGAAAGTACGCGCTTGCTGGAAGATTGAAGAACTGGCTCGTGGTCAATGGCAAGCCGTGATTACCGAATTGCCGCACGGTGTTTCTTCCCAAAAAATTCTGGAAGAAATCGAAGAAATCACCAATCCGAAAATCAAGTTAGGCAAAAAAACGCTGACGCCGGAGCAGGCTTCGCTCAAGCAAGTCGTATTGTCTATGCTCGATGCCGTGCGCGACGAATCCGGCCGGGAGGCTTCGGTACGTCTGGTGCTGGAGCCAAAATCCAAAAATCAGGATCAGGCGGAGTTTATGCAGATGTTGCTGGCGCATACCTCGCTCGAAACATCGACCTCCATCAATCTGGTAATGATCGGCGGCGATGGTCGTCCGCGTCAAAAAGGCTTGCTCGATATTCTCAAGGAGTGGATTACTTTCCGCTTTGCTACAGTCACCCGCCGCACTCAGTTCAAACTGAAAAAGGTCGATGACCGCATCCATATTCTGGAAGGACGGGAAGCCGTTCTGTTAAATATAGACAAGGTCATTAAGATCATCCGCGAATCGGATGAACCTAAACCGGCGTTGATGGATGCCTTCAGGCTATCCGATATCCAAGCGGAGGATATCCTGGAAATACGCCTGCGCCAGCTGGCTCGTTTAGAGGCGATCAAGATTCAGCAACAACTGGAAGAATTGCGCCTGGAAAAAACCGGCTTGCAAGATTTGCTAGACAATCCATCCTCGATGAAAAAATGTATCATCAAAGAAATCGAAGCCGATACCAAACAATATGGTGATACGCGCCGCACTCTGATCGAAGAAGCCGCTCGGGCATCCGCAGAACAGAAAGTCATCGACGAACCTGTCACCGTCGTCATCTCCGAAAAAGGCTGGGTGCGCGCACGCACAGGCCATGGTCATGACAATGCCCAGTTCACGTTTAAAGCGAGTGACAGTCTTTACAATACGTTTGAGTGCCGGACGATCGATCAGTTGCTAGTGTTTGGCTCCAATGGACGGGTTTATTCCGTCCCAGTTGCAGCGCTGCCCGGCGCACGCGGTGATGGTGTGCCGATCACTACATTGATTGATCTTGCGAGCGGTACGAAAATCTTGCACTACTTTGCAGGCACAGCCGATTCAACCCTGTTACTGGCCTCCAGCGCCGGTTATGGATTCACCGCCAAAGCCACTGACATGTTTGGCCGTATGAAGGCCGGCAAAGCCTTTATGACGCTTGACGATGGCGACGAACCATTGAAGCCGACGCTAGTCGCAGAAGAAGCCAGCGCGATTGCCTGTTTATCAGAAAAAGGTCGTTTGCTGGTATTCGGCCTGGCAGAGATCAAGCAACTCACCAGCGGCGGCAGAGGCGTGATTTTAATGGAGTTAGAACCCAAAGAAAAACTATTGGCAGCACAGGCCATCAGCCAAAGAGGTGTTCGCGTTGCCGGCATAGGGCGCGCAGCCAAACCGCAAGAAGTGGTCTTAAGCGCGTCGGCCTTGAGTATCCACATCAACAAACGTGCTCGCAAAGGTAAGGCGCTGGAATCCAAGCTCAAACCAAGTGGGATTTTTAGTGTAGGTTGAGAGAGTAAAGAATAGTTGTATCTGATATTTTAAAAATATTAAATTACATCGTCCAATAAAAATGCGGCTTACCAAAGGAAAATGCTTGGTAAGCCGCATTTTTATTGGACAATACTAAAAGGAACTTCTGAAGGGAAATCTAAAGAAATTTATAAAATGACTTAAACAGAGGATTACATTTTAAGTAGTTATCGCGGAGCGCGGCATTGCGATCACCCTCACCCTCGATCCCTCTCCCGCATGCAGGAGAGGGACGCTTGAAAGGCTTTAGATTGGGGACAACGAGGGAATTTGAATTTGAATTTGAATTTGAATTTGAATTTGAATTTGAATTTGAATTTGAATTTGAATTTGAATTTGAATTTGAATTTGAATTTGAATTTGAATTTGAATTTGAATTTGAATTTGAATTTGCTATTGATTTTGGCTTGAAGTTCCGCTTTGGCGCTGCCGTTTGTAGAAGGCAAAAATGGATAAGAAAGGTTCGTTGTCTGAGCTAAGCGAGTTTCGAACTTTTCCCATTTTTGTCTTCTACAAACGGGAACCCCGAAGGGGCAGCGACTTCGAGGTCGCCTTCTTTTGCTTACTTTTCTTGGCGAAGCAAGAAAAGTGAGTAGCCGCCGGTCTACCACCGGCCTGCAATCTCAAATGAACGGTGTAGGCATGACTGCCTAATACCAGATACTCTCAGACTACGTCAAAAAATTAAATTTTCGCCAACTCAATCTGATTCCGCCCACCCTGCTTAGCCCGATACAACGCCGCATCAGCCACATCAAACAACTCATCAGCATCCGTGGTTAATTCCAGATCAGCCACACCCGCTGAGAACGTAACTGCGAAATCACCTTGCTCTGCATGCTGGTCAATTTTGCCAAAAGCAATCCTAATTTGATCCAATACCCGGCGGGCGACGATTGCGCTGGTGCCCGGGAAAATGATGACGAACTCCTCCCCACCATAACGCCCGACAATATCGCTACGACGCAAGCGCTGCCGCAACAGGCGCGACAAAGTACGCAGCACCTGATCGCCTACCGGATGGCCGTAGGTGTCGTTGACGTGTTTAAAATTATCCAGATCGATCATTGCCAAAGCCAGTGGCGCGCGGTTACGGCTGGCGATGGAAATCTCTGCACCCAGCTCTTCTTTGATGGCAGTATGGTTGTACAAACCCGTCAAGCCGTCACGCATAATCAGAGCGCGTAACAGGCGATACCGCTCTGCCCGGCTAGATAAAGCGGAGACTAAAAATTCTGGCGTAATCGGCTTAGTGAGGAAATCATCCGCACCTGCCTGTACCGCATCTAATTGTTTACCCATGTCGTTTTCGCTGGACAGAAAAACGATGGGAATATCCAAATAAGAATTATCTTGCCGTATCATTTTGGATAATTCCACACCGCTGCAAAGTGGCATGTATACATCCAGCAATAATAGCTCTGGTCTGAAATCCGTCATCACGCCCAAAATCTGGCTAGGGTCGTTAAGCAAGCGCACGCTCATCCCGGCATTGCGCAAAACTGCACTGTAATACTCGGCAGTAACAACATCATCATCAATAATCAGTACGCGGTAGCCTTTGGGCTCTTCGCGTCCGACCAAAGCATCGATTCTTTCGCTCAGGGCGACGATATCGACGGGCTTAGTGAAGTAACCATCACCGCCGGCGCGCACGGCTTGCAGGCGGTTTTCAAAACTACTGGATTGAGATACAAAGATGGTAGGAATACTTAAACGGCCAAGACGTTTGATGCGGACGATTTCTTCTGCACCGGCGGTTTTTCCATCTTCAGAGCCAAGTTCGATGACCACGATGTCGGGTCGCCTGGTGGCGATGGATACCGCCAGCGATTTTAGCTGGTCTATGAGTACCACCTCGTACCCAAATTGTTCTAGCTGAACCAAAATAGATTGGGTAATTTCATTGTCATCATCGACCAGATAAATCAGACGAGAGCCATCTTTGTCGCTATTTTTTTCCAAATAATCAACAACTTGTACCGTAGCGCCTTTACTTTTGGCATTAAGCAGAGCAGTAACAAAATACTCTCTTAGTTCAGAGGCATAGGTATCTAAATCTTCCTGTGACCAGACACCCTCTGCAAACAGCGGCTTAAGTCGCATTTCAAATTCACGTGCTTGCAAACCCATTTCGGCAAAGCCGAAGGTACCGGCCGACCCTGCCATGGTGTGCAGCAGCCGGTGCAATACCGTCAGCACCTCTTTATCTTCTGGCGTTGCTAAAAAATGGGCGAGTGCTTCCTCCATCTCTTGCATCTTCAAAGGCAATTTTTCTAAAAACAGATTTTCTAGTGCTCGCAGTTTTTCCTGGAGACTATCATTTTTTTCTGCCATTTAATTTCCTTTGCCACCACTGTTTGAATTATTCCACAGAGCGCGCACTTGCTCCGATAATTCCATAGGATCAAAAGGTTTGGCAATGACGCCGATAGCGCCTAAAGATTTATAGTAATCAAGCTCAACCGTTTGCACTTTGGCCGTCATAAAAATAACCGGTGTCTGGGAGGTAGAAGCAAGCTTACGTAATTCGGCCAATGTGGTTGGTCCATCCATACTTGGCATCATTACGTCAAGCAACAGCAAGTCTGGTATAGCGCCCGTCTCTATTGCCTGCAACGCTGCGCTGCCGGAGCTGCAAGTAATCAGGCTAAAGCTACCGACAACTTCCAGCGCGATTTGGGCTACCGTTTGGATGTCCTGGTCGTCCTCGACGTACAGTATTTTATTCAGAGGTTTTTCACTCATCGCAATTCCTTTTGCTTTTTATAGCGAAAAAATCGTTACCACCATGAAATTAAAGTTCTGACTAAAAATCCTACTGCGTATGTCGCTTTTCATCCATAGCGGCGCAAGGCTAAAAATAGCAATTCTATTTAATCCAAGCTTACCAGAAGTATTATAAAAATTGCTCAAGAGTTGCGTTGCCGAAACGCCTGAATGTAACTCAAGGCAACTTAATACAACTTATTGCAACTGAATGCAACTGGCCAAGCCTAAGTAAGGCTTAATGCAATTGATTGAATAACAGGTAATTCAAAGAAAAACTCAGTTGGCTCATTCGGCTTGCTATAAAAATCAATCCGTCCCTGATGAGCTTCGATAATCGTTTTACAAATACTTAAGCCCAAACCTGTACCGCCTTTTTGCCTGGTATTTGAAGAATCTGCTTGGGCAAACTTTTCAAAAATATGTCCCTTAAATGCCTCTGGCACGCCTTTACCGTTATCTATTACCGATAACCTCAGGCTCGCTGGATTGGCTGGGATAGTTGGGTCGACAGAATCCGCCAATAACGCCTGCAAGCGTATCGTTACGACGCCACCTTTAGGAGAGAATTTACAGGCATTAGATAACAAATTGATCATCACTTGCAATAGTCTGTCGGCATCAACCAGCACTGTCATGGGCGTCTGCTCAGACTGCAACTCTAACTTTACCTGATACAACTCGGCATAGGCCTGGGTTGCTGCAATGGCGTTGGCGACCAGTTCTTGCATGACATGCGGACGCAGATCAAATGTCATATTCCCAGATTCCATTTTAGCAATGTCGAGAATATCGTTGATCAGCCTTACCAATCGCTCACAATTATTTTTAGCAATCTCAAACAAGTCATGTGCGCGGGGCGATATTTCCATCAATTTGCCAGAAGACAGCAAGCCAAGCGACCCACGAATAGAAGTCAGCGGTGTCCGCAACTCATGCGATACGGTGGAAATGAATTCGTTCTTCATTTTATCCATCCGTTTTTGCTCAGACAGATCGTAGGCAATCCCTAAAAAACCAACGATCGTATCTTGTTTATTTTGATGCTTATTTTGATGCTCACTTAGGCTCAGGTTTTGGTATGAGTTGACGTTTGAGGTAATGTTTGGGTTGATGTTAGCGTCACTATTTTGGTCGCCAAAAAGTGCTGCAAGCGATAACATGACGGGCAAACGTGACCCATCTTTGCGGATATACGTCCACTCCTGATGATCGTAACCACCTTGTCTGACCTTCGCTGCAAATGCCTCAAAGCCTGGGGCGATGGTTTGATTTAATTCCAGGCTAGACTGCGCCGCTTTGGCGATGATCTCATTCATATCATGGAAGATTGCCGGACTATGAATGCCAACCACCTCCTCTGCGGAATAGCCTAATATTTTCTCCGCACCGGCACTAAACATCTGAATAGTGCCTTCCGTGTCGGTGGCAATAATCGAGAAGTTAGCCACATCCAAAATCGCATTATGCAAGGCGCTGGCATTGCTTAAACGCAGATTCAGTGACTCTAATAAGCTTTGATTTTCTATTAATGCTTGCTCATTGCGCCGGGCTTGAGTAATGTCGGACGCGACTATGCACAAACCATATATTTTGCCGTCACGATCAAGCAAAGGTGAGCGTACTGAATGGAAATGGACATCTCCATCGGATGAAGGAAAAATACTATCTATCGCCAGCGACTCTGCACTCTGGAACACCAACAAATCCTCTTCCCGCGCTTTTTTGGCGAACTCAGAAGGATAAATATCTTCCATCGTTTTTCCCAAAATATCGATGCCAGACATTTTGATCAGCTCTTCGTATTTCCGGTTCACAAACAAGTAACGACTGTTCAGATCACGTACCGCAATCAGAGAACTGGTGCTATTCATCACTGATAATAAAAGGTCTTCACCTACCCTCATTTTTTGCTCGGACGCCAGACGTTGACTGATATCAATGCCAATCACGCAGACGCCATAAATCTCACCGCTGCTGCGGTACAAAGGGGTGCGAATTATCTGATAAATATGCTCGCCATCTTCTTGCGCGACGACGGATTGCGACTCCAGAACGCTACCCGATTCGATCACTTTACGATCTGCGTTGTGGCTAATCTTGGCCGCATCAGTCGGGAATAAATCAAACACAGTCTTGCCGATTAAATCTTTGCCTAAACGTTGATGAACCAGTTCATACTCTTTATTGACGAATAAATAGCGCCCATGATTATCACGCACCGACAAGGTAGAACTCATGCTGTCCATCACCGACTGCAATAAGCTGAACTCATGATCTTGTTGTCGTTTTAGCTGGGCTAGATCCAGCGCGTTCATCTCCGACTCGACCATCGCGGCTAAGTCTTTCAACATCTGCTTATCGCTAGTACCAAGTTGACGTGCCTGGCGATCAATCACACAGAGTGTCCCAATCTTATGTCCACCCGGCCCTTTAATTGGCATCCCCGCATAAAAACGGATATGCGGCTCGCCAGTGACTAAAGGATTATCGGCAAAGCGCGGATCTAGCAAGGCGTTTTCGACCACAAAAACTGACTCTTGCAAAATAGCATGCCCGCAAAAAGAGATATTGCGCGGGGTCTCTGTAGCGTCCAGTCCTTGCGACGACTTAAACCATTGCCGCTGATAATCGACCAGAGAAATCAGCACAATCGGCGCATCAAAATGACACTGAGTTATTCGGGTAATACGATCAAACCGCTCTTCTGCAGGCGTGTCTAATACTTCTAACGAGTGTAGATCCGCAAGGCGCTGCTCTTCATCCGCTGCTAGCGTAGCTTCTAACATAGTGCTCCGTTCTGATTAAAGATCCAGCACTGCGCTTGGTCACAATGGGTTTGGTGCGATCAGGGCATTACGATTAACAATCAGCGATTAAGATTAAATTCATATACTCCCCCTGATTTTTAATAAAATCGCCTTATTGAGCAACAATTATATGGACAATAAAATATACCCAGTGGGAGTATAAGTTATTATATTGGCGACCACATAAACTATTTGCCGTACAAAAGCCGTACTGTTTAAACGCCGTATTCAGTTCACCGTCTTACTCTCACTTATCCGCAATAAGAAGAAGGTACTGCTATTTAACAGAAAAATCTACCCGATTTGGCAGACCTTTATCTTTAATCCCATCTGCCGTCAATTTTGGCGCAATCAAAAACAGTCGCTCTTTGGCAATACCGCCTGTTTGCTCCAAATAATCCCTTACCACATCGGCTCTGCGTTGGGCTAACTGACGCAGATTTTCAGGTGTGACCGGCGTGTTAGCAAGGATCAAACGCTCGGCCTCTTCTGGTGGCAAAGTTTTGGCAATGCCGATCACATTACGCGGCTTGCTAAATTTTTCAGCTTTATAAACGTCTTCGATATAAGTTTTTTTATCACCTTCATCCAAACTGATTTGCTCCAGACTCAATTGAGGATTTTTCTTTTGCAAGCTAGCGAGTTTTGCTTGCTTGATTTTTTTCTCCAGACTGGCGCGGCGCAAGCCCTCTGTATCGGTTTGCGTATCGGCTCTACCAAGAATATCCATACGCAAACTGGTGCGGTTGCTGAGCGCTTTGGCTAGGTTGTCCAACTTAGCGCTGGTGTCCGGTGTCAAGATCGCCAGCCCCGGCGTAAACTCGGCATAGGATAATTCCTCTCCGCCACCAAACGCCTGCCCCAACAAGGCAAACGGAGATGTCACTGCCTTGGTAATTAAGTTGACGAAGACTTTCCAAATAATCCCGCCGACTGAAAATTGCGGATCAGATAAAGAGCCAGAGATTGGTAAATTGATCGCAATTTTTCCATCGTTATCACGCAACAAGGCCAGTGCCAGTTGTACCGGCAAGCGCGTGGCATTGGGACTATCAATTCTTTCGCCAAAAGTGAGCTGATCTAAACGCACGTCGTTTTGCGCTTGCAATTGCTGATTCTCTACCCGATACGACACCTGCACCGACAACTTGCCTTTATCAATTGCGTAACCTGCATATTTTGCAGCATAGGGTGTCAGGCGCGTCAGCTCCATCCCGTTGGCGCTGCCTTTAATATCCAAAAAAATCGGTGAGGATAAAGGATTGAGCGTGCCAGAAATCACTAACGGCGCATCATTATCAATCTTGCCATTCAACTCAATTGTGGCGGGCTGCGTGCTGTCAGACGCAATCGCACCTATCGTGCCACTAACGCCAGTTAAATTAGCGCTGTAATTGGGACGGACAAAATTATCTGTGAAGTTGACATTGCCGCCGCGCAGGACGGTTTGACTAATCCGGATCACTAGCGGATTAGTTTGCTTGACTGGCGGTGCTATCGGTGTAGAAACGATGACTGGCGTGGTCGCCGAGACTGACGCGGCAGGTACGATAGATACGGTACCGGAGGTAGCGGAGGTGGTGGCAGCGTCAGCAGAGTTGACTGAATTTGCCGTGTCAGTTGAATTGACATCTGCCTTCTTGATTTCGACAATCTTGTTCGCATCCGTTGTGCCGTCAGCAGATTTGTTGACGGTAATATTTTGCAGATTCAGTTTGCCTTTATCAGACAAAACTACCCTGGCATAAAAATCCGTCAAGCTCAATTTCCTCAACAATATCGTAGGTTTATTACCACCTAATTTTGCGTTAATACCGTCCAGGTCGATTGATTTCCATTCTAAAAAATCGTCGCTGGCACCACTTTCCAGCATATGGAAATCACTGAATTTTAAATTACCGTCATAACTTATTTTTGGTGCTTGTCCTTTGTCACTCAGGATCACTAGCTTGCCTTTAGCGCTGGCGTCACCACGACTTAAAGTGACATTTAACTCGCGCGCAAAGTAAGGGTATAGAGCAGCAACTGGCAAGGTCTGGGCATCAATTAATGCCGTGATATTTTTTAAGCCAGCACTGGCATCGGCGCTCAGGCTTAATTTACCTTTGCGATTAATCGTCGTTTTTAATTTAAAGCTCGCCGTCTGGAAGGCGTTGTCCACGACTGAACCGTCCAATAGATTACTGCTGAGATTACTAGCGACCAGACTGATGCCATCCAGCGTCACGTTCACACTAGGATAAAGCGACTGATCATCAAAGCGCACACTACTATCGTTGACAGAAAAATTGTGCAGATTGACGCGCCATGCATTCGATTCTGGAACAGTGGCGGGATTGCTGGCGCTAGCGTTGTTAAACTTGGCAGCACCAGCCAACTTTACTGCTTCTACATTGATACTAACTTTATCTTGAGTAGCTTGATGTTTTGCACTCTGCTCACTTTGTCCATTCCGCGCTATCAAAAATTTTTGCAGATTTAATGTTGCGGTCTGATCTTTTTGGACATCGGCTTGCAGACCTGTCATTTCTAAACTACTCGCGTTAACTACCTTGGTCGCAGTATCAAGTTCTAGCTTGCTCAGTGCTAAAGATTTGATTGCAATACCGCCCTCAGTTTTCGCTTTTGACTGGATGGAAAAATCTGCTAATTGCAAATTTAAATCTGCTATTTTTACTTGCCCGTCCTGGCTATGGATATGCGACTGCGCCGCTAACTTGCCTGCCAGCGTGGCAGCTAATACAGGATTAAACAATGGCTGATAAGTAGCCAGTGACAAACCGTTCAGACTCACATTGCCATCCACCATCCCGCTGGCGACGCTGAATTGCCCTTCAAATTTACTTTGTGCATCTTGCTCGGTAGCGATACTGATTAAAACGCTGGCTGGCTTGGCCGCAACATCGGTACTCAATTGTTTAATATTGAGGGCGATATCTTTTAAATTAATTGGTGTAACTGGTGACGAATGCAAGGCGTCACTAAAATGGATTTGCCCTTTGCTGAGCACAATAGAATTTAAGGCAATGATTGCTTTACTCTTGGAATCTGATGTGACCGCGGTAATCGTATTAGCAGCGTTAGCGGAGTTAACGGCATTAACAACTGGAGCAGAATTTTTTATCGGATCACTTGCCAGCGTAGACTTTGCCTGATCCGTAGCGGGGGTTGGAGTAAGAGCGGGACTACTCAGTTTGGCCCAGTTGAGCTGGCCTTTTTTGTCTAGATCCAGCCAAACTTCTGGTGCCTCTATGCTTAACTGATCTAAGCTCGCTGCACCGCTAATCAGATTAATTTGTTTGATCTGCGCCGTAATCACATCGGTCAGCAACAACGGGGTATCGGCATTATCTCTGAGGTCTATTTTATGCAATTGCAGCTGACCAGATAACAGCAACTCTGCTTGGTTTTTCTTACGGCTAAAAGTCAGATCCAGCTTGGTAGATAATTGCGCGCTTTGTATTTTTAATGGCAAAGGGACTGGAATATAAGCAACATAGGCAGGTACATTCAGGCGATCAATATCAATCGCTAAAGTCGTGTCCAAGCTATCCACAAACGGCTTACTACGCGCCTTTAAATCGAATGGTGTGCCATTGATTTTGGCGGACAACATCGGCTGTATGAAGCTATTTACTTCTTTTGGGAAGTTGGATAAAAACGGTACTGCAATTTGCAGCTCGTCTATTTTTATGTGCTTCCCCAGTACTTTATCGTCAAAAACAATACTGCCATTTTGCAATTGCAAGTTCGCCAGAGAAAAACGAAAAGGCGCATCGCTTTTGGGTTGCGCCGCCAGTTTATCGAGGATGTCAGAAAAATTATAGCGACCATAAGCATCCGCGCTGGTGCGTACTACATGGACTTGCGGTGCGGTTAGTCTGACCTCATCGATCACCAAAGCCCGATGCCAGGCAGAACTCAATGAGAGATTAAGTACCAGAGTTTTTAAAGACAGTGCCGGGCTGCGCTGATCTGGCTCGTACAAGCTGATATCGTTAGCCGTGAGCGCGAGAGTAAAGGGGGAGAAACGAATCTCGCCAATCGCTAGCTTGCGACCTAACTGCTGCTGAACTTGCTCGACCGCGACTCGCTTTGCATAAACCGGTAGCAGCAGCCAACTCAACAAGATGATCAGTGCTAGCAAGCCCACCAGACTGATGATGATTTTACCGATACGCCCTTGCCAAGTTTTTTTGAGATGCGCCTGCAATGTCACTTTGGCTGATAAGGTCACGGTCGTTCCTTTAAATTGAATCTAATGCCATAGTTTAACTAACGATCTGCTCTCCAGCAAACACAATCCCCACACAAGGATTGCCACCGATCGCATAGGCCAGATCACCTGGCCGGTCTATCGCCCACAATGCGAAGTCTGCTGCCTTACCAATTTCTAAGGTGCCGATCTGATCTTGCAAACCCAAAGCGCGGGCGGCATGTTTGGTGACGCCTGCCAATGCCTCCAAAGGCGTTAAGCGGAATAAGGTGCAGGCCATATTCATTGCTAGCAACAAAGAGGTCATTGGTGAGGTACCCGGATTGCAGTCGGTAGAAATGGCAATGGGTACCTGCGCCTCGCGCAAACCAGCGACCGGAGGTAATTTGGTTTCTCGCAAAAAGTAGTAAGCACCGGGTAATAGCACTGCGACTGTGCCATGCTGCGCCATCGCGTTGATGCCCTCTTGCGATAAATATTCCAGATGATCGGCAGACAAGCCTTGATAGCGTGCCGTAAGTGCTGTACCGCCCTGATCTGAGAGCTGCTCGGCATGCAATTTGACTGGCAATCCATGGCGCTGTGCCGCTTGAAATACTTTTTCAGTCTGCGCTGGCGAGAAGCCAATTTTTTCACAAAACGCATCAACTGCATCGACCAGACCTTCTGCCACTAGCGCTGGTAGCATCTGATTGCAAACCAGATCCAGATAATCGTCGGCGCGACCTGCATATTCCGGAGGCAAAGCATGCGCTCCGAGAAAAGTCGTTTTGATCCGTACCGGAAAATCTTGTGCGAATTGTCTGGCAACCCGCAACATCTTGGCCTCTGTTTCAACATCCAGACCGTAGCCCGATTTGATCTCCAGTGTAGTGACGCCTTCTTTTAATAAATTGCGTACTCTGGGCAAACTGGCTTGCATTAGCTGCTCTGGACTGGCGGCACGGGTCGCGCGCACCGTGGAAAGAATACCGCCACCTTGTCTGGCGATATCTTCATAGGCGACGCCGTTTAAACGCGCCTCAAATTCATCGCTGCGATTGCCTGCATAGACGATGTGGGTATGACAATCAATCAGACCAGGTGTCAGCCAGCAGCCTTGTCCATCGTGTGACATGCTCGCTTGGGAATTCGCTTGAAAATCAGCAAGCAAATCAGCAGATAAATCGATACGTTTACCTAGCCAGACAATCTTGCCATCCTTCGCCACAATTGCAGCGTCGCGGATTTCGCCATAACCATCCTGCATTGTCGCCAGATGAACATTGGTCCAGAGAGTCAGCATGGTTTAGATCCCAGCATGATTTAAAAAACTAATACGCATCAGATATAACACGCTACTCTCATGTGCCTGCACGATCAATCTAACACCGGCGTGTTCATGATCTTCTTCCAGCAAAATTAAATCTGCTTCGCTGACGTCCATCACTTTATTCAAGACTGCCTGTCCTTTTGCGCAATAAATCAATACTTGTTGCGCATTTTGTGCGGCGACAAAATGTTCACCCGCTTCCAGACGCTGCATAAAATGGGTGCAAACACCCCGCCGTGTCATCAGATTAAGATCCCAAACTGGACCATCAAGTAAATCGGCACGGATCGATGTCTCGCCAGAAAATTGATGTGGCATGCTGCTGCGGTTAAGCGTGATGCTGGAGGGCGTATCCGTACCCTCCTCATCGGCATGCAAGGTCAAGCCCTCTCCTGACAAAATTGCCAATGTACGGTCAATCCTTGGAAAGTGTGAAAACGGGCCACTACTGCTGACCAGCGCGGTGCTGATGCGCCACACAAAATGATCTAGGCTTGCGCCTTCAGGAAAAACTGCCAGCTCAGTCGTGCTGCCTCCACCGTTTTTCCAGGGCATAGTTTTGTAGTCTTGCTGGCTCCATTTACGCATGATGTGTTGGCGTTATGTGTTGGCGTTATGTATTTAAGGATAACGGGCTGCTTTACGCATATAGATGAGTGTACAAGTGCTGACATTGTGCGCTCAATTCGCCATCCAGCACCATCTGTTTTGCTGCTGCAATATCTGGTGCAAAGAAGCGATCCTTGTCATAAAACGCAACCTTGCGGCGTAGCGCATGATGTACTGTCGCCAGACTCGCTGAGGTCTCCAGCGGCTGATGAAAATCGACGCCCTGCGCTGCAGCTAGTAACTCTATACCGACAATGGTGGCAGTATTGTGTGCCATCTCATGCAGACGTCGGCCAGCGAAGGTCGCCATACTGACATGATCTTCCTGATTGGCTGAAGTCGGGATCGTATCGACGCTGGCTGGATGGGCGTGGGATTTATTCTCTGAAGCCAACGCCGCAGCCGTTACATGCGCGATCATAAAGCCAGAATTGAGCCCGGAATTTGGCACCAGAAATGGCGGCAAACCTGACAAACTTGCATCAATCAGCAAGGCAATGCGGCGCTCAGAAATAGAACCGATTTCCGCAATTGCCAGAGCCAGCGTATCTGCTGCGAACGCCACTGGCTCTGCATGGAAGTTACCGCCGGAGATGACCTCGCCTGTATCCAAAAATACCAGCGGGTTGTCGGTTACGGCATTCGCTTCAATTAATAAAGTACGGGCTGCGTTATTGATAATGTCCAGGCAGGCGCCCATCACTTGTGGCTGGCAACGCAGGCAATACGGATCTTGTACACGCTCGTCGTTGACCAGATGCGAGCGGCGGATTTCGCTCCCCTCTAGCAATTCACGATAAATTTTTGCGGTAGCGATCTGGCCAGGTTGACCGCGCACTGCATGAATACGTGGATCAAACGGCGCGTCACTGCCTTTGGCGGCGTCGACCGACAATGCTCCGGTAATCGTTGCGGCTTCCAGCAAGCGCTCAGCGAGAAACAAACCATTGAGCGCCAATGCAGTAGAAACTTGGGTGCCGTTAATCAGCGCCAGACCTTCTTTGGCAGCCAGCACGACTGCTGTGATTCCGGCGTTTTCTAACGCCAGTTTTGCCGAGACTAATTGTCCCTTCACACGCACTTCGCCCTCGCCCATTAAGGCCAGCGTCATATGCGATAAAGGCGCCAGGTCACCTGACGCGCCGACCGATCCTTTGACCGGAATTGCGGGCATGATGCCAGCATTGTAGAGCGCGATCATGGTATCGATGACGCTGGCACGGATACCAGAAAATCCTCGCGCGAGGCTGGCGATCTTCATCAATAAAATCAAGCGCACAACCTCATCAGCGATCAATTCACCGGAGCCGACTGAATGCGACAGTATCAGATTTTTTTGCAGTAATTCTAATTGCTCATCGGGGATGCGGGTCTTGGCGAGTTTGCCAAATCCGGTATTGATACCATACGCCGCGTCGCCCTTTTTGACGATACTCTGGATCGTTGCGGAGGACGCGTTGATCGCCTCATAGGCACTGGCATCCAACTCCAGCGGCAAAGCCGTGCGCCAGATCGCGCGTAAGTCGGACAGACTCATTTGGCCTGGGCGAATGATGAAAGTATTGGTATTCATGTTTGTCCTTATTTAAATTATTCTTGGCAGTTTTGAAATGTGATGAAATGTGCAGTTTGGTATTGTGCTGGGATAAAACATTGATTCGTTGGAGGCGGAAGCATTCAATTTTGAGTCAATTTCAATATACTCCCCACCAATCACTAGCAAATATGCCTTAATGTCCAATTACTCTCTGGACACCTAAAATATACTTACCACCAGTATTATTAATACGATCAAATCTACGGCAATCATCCCCTCTCCCACAAGCGAAAGAGGGAGTTTTGATCTGCTCATTGTTATCAACTTACGGTCTCGGTTGGCTGCGTCAATTTATTGCCCCAACTCACTCTCTCAACTCATTACTTTGAGTTATTAATCATGGGTAAATTCAAGCCATTACGCTCAGCGCAGGCAACCGCTTGCGGATAACCAGCATCCGCATGACGCATCACGCCGGAACCACAATCGTTGACCAAGACGCGCGCCAGACGTTTTGCTGCTGCATCCGTGCCATCCGCCACAATCACCATGCCGGAATGTTGTGAGTAACCCATACCAACGCCACCGCCGTGATGCAAGGACACCCAGCTCGCACCACCTGCGGTATTTAACAAGGCATTAAGTAGAGGCCAGTCGGAGACAGCATCGGTACCGTCCATCATCGATTCCGTCTCGCGATTAGGGCTAGCAACAGAACCGGTATCGAGATGGTCACGTCCAATGACGATGGGTGCTTTTAACTCGCCATTTTTAACCATCTCGTTAAACGCCAGACCAGCGATATGGCGCTCACCCAGACCTAGCCAGCAGATACGTGCTGGCAAACCCTGGAAGGCAATTCGCTCACCCGCCATATCCAGCCATTTATGCACGCCTTTATTCTCTGGGAAGAGTTCTTTAATCTTGGCATCGGTTTTGCGGATATCTTCCGGATCGCCCGATAAAGCGACCCAGCGGAATGGCCCTTTGCCATCGCAGAACAGAGGACGGATATAGGCAGGTACAAAGCCGGGGAAATCGAAAGCATTCTTCACGCCGGTATCAAACGCGACCTGACGGATGTTATTGCCGTAATCCACCGTCGCAATACCCATCGCATGGAAATCCAGCATGGCCTGCACATGCACCGCGCAAGCCTGTGCGGCATCGGCAGTCAGTTTTGCGTGCTGGCTTGCATCTGGTTGTGCTGCCTTCCATTGCTCAACCGTCCAGCCTATCGGCAAATATCCATTGATCAGATCATGCGCTGATGTTTGATCGGTGACCAGATCAGGCTTCATGCCGCCAGCTTTGGCGCGTCTAACTAGTTCTGGCAAGACTTCTGCTGCATTGCCGAGCAAGGCGATTGATACCGCCTCTTTGCGGTCGCAATGATGTTTGATCAGTGCCAAGGCATCGTCCAAATCTTTGGCTTGCTTGTCGACGTAGCGGGTACGCAAGCGGAAGTCGATACTAGATTGCTGACACTCAATATTTAAAGAAACAGCGCCAGCAAAGCTAGCCGCCAGTGGTTGCGCACCGCCCATGCCGCCCAAACCTGCGGTCAAAATCCAGCGCCCACCCCAGTCACCGCCAAAATGCTGACGCCCTGCTTCGGCAAAGGTTTCATAGGTGCCTTGCACGATGCCTTGAGTGCCGATATAAATCCAGCTACCTGCTGTCATCTGACCGTACATGAACAGACCTTTGCGGTCGAGTTCATTGAAATGTTCCCAGTTAGCCCACTTGGGCACCAGATTAGAATTGGCGATCAACACTCTGGGCGCATCCTCATTGGTTTTGAACACGCCGACCGGCTTACCAGATTGAATCAATAAGGTTTCGTCCTCGCCCAACTCTTTTAGCGAGGCCAGAATCTGATCAAAACACGCCCAATTACGGGCAGCACGACCAATCCCGCCATACACGACCAAATGCTTAGGATTCTCGGCAACCTCGGGGTCCAGATTGTTCTGAAGCATGCGATAAGCGGCTTCGGCTACCCAAGTTTTACAGGTTTTTTCAGCACCGCGTGGTGCACGGATTTCGCGGCTTTCGTCCCAGCGTGGATCGTTGTTCATGATGTATTCCGTCCTATTTCGATAGTGTTGGCTGGCGCAAAGTCAAACTCAGTCAAATTAACTAAACTAACTCAAGCTAACTCAATATATACGTTCAATGCGCTTCTAAAAACCAGATGATGACCAGTCTTTGAAATAAGTTTAAGTTGTATATACAACTTTTGCAACTGGATTTTTGTATGAGACAATGTGCAAGATTATATTTTTATGTTTTTTTAATGCCACCACCTTAGTTACAAGGAATCCTGTGTCAAACCAACAAGAAAACGCACCCGTGTTCCAGCGTATCAAGGATTATTTACTAAAAGAAATTCAGTCCGGCACATGGAAAGAAGGCGATGCGATTCCGTCCGAAACTGCGCTAGCAGAGCAGTTCAGCGTATCCCGCATGACGGTCAACCGGGCTGTACGAGAGTTGACCAGCGAACAAATCCTGACGCGTATTCAAGGTTCGGGCACCTATGTCGCGCAGCATAAATATCAGGCAACCTTAGTCGAGATTAAAAGTATCGCGGAAGAAGTCAGAGCGCGCGGTCACATGCATCGCAGCCAATTGCATGCGCTAGTCGCGGTGGCCGCGAGTGACATACTGGCGCAACAATTTAAGGTAAAAATAGGACATCCGCTTTTCCATTCGGTCATCGTACATTTTGAGAATGATATTGCGATTCAGGTAGAAGACCGCTGGGTCAATTCGGATATTGCGCCTGACTATCTGGAACAAAATTTTATGACCATGACACCGAATGAATATCTGATGGTGGTAGCGCCCTTAGAAAGTGTCAGCTACCGTATTGAAGCGTTGTTACCGTCTAAACAAATCGCGACGATGTTAAATATCACCAGCAAGGAACCATGTTTGCTATTACACCGTCAAACAATATCAAAGACCAAAATCGCCACGATAGTCACGATGTGGCATCCGGGCCAACGTTATCAGTTTGCGGGTAGTTTTTAACGTAATCCTTTGCTGACTAAACTCAGCAAACAAACCAGACTAAACAAACTAATTGAACAATATAGAACCGATGCGCTTTTTCTCCTTTTCCCATTTTGCCTCCTCTGCTAACTCGCTGAATAAGCAAGTCAACATCACTCGGCTGGCAGCATTGTTACTCGTCACGACACTCGCAGGCTGCGGCAGTTTTGGGAGCAATCTCGGCAATAGCAAAGTCGCTCTCAAAGAAGAAGAATTTGGCTCTGCCGATGTCTTTACCCATAGCTTTCCCGGATCGGAAAAAACGGCTTGCGAAGCCGCCCGCCGTGCTTTGCTCAGCCAGGGTTATGTCATCAGCGAATCCAAAACCGCCTTCGTCAGAGGCCGCAGAAAATTCCAACACGATAGTGATATTCACGCCGAGATTGAATTTACGGTAGTCTGCGCCGCCGACAGCAAAGGCAGTAATAGCACCACCGTTTTTGCCAATGCGGTACGCGACCGTTACTCGCTCAAAAAGAGCAGCAACTCCGCCAGCATCGGCGTCGGCGCACTGGGCTCGGTATCGTTGCCGTTCGGTGCCAGTGACGATTCTCTAGTCAAAGTCGCCAGCGAAACGATACCAACCGGTGATTTTTACGATAAATTTTTTAAATTAGCAGAACGCTATATGGATGACTCTTCGGTTGAAACCGATAAGGATGAGGATAAAAAAGAATCTCCAGCCTCTTCTGACAATAAGAAATTGACTACGCCAAATCAATAAACCAATTTTTTTCTGGCGAGCAGCAATAAAAAAAGCGATGCAGATTTTTCTGCATCGCTTTTTTACTAATACAAACCCAATACAAACTATACGAACAAATTACTTCGTAGTTTTATCTTTACGAACACCAGCTGCTGTTGCAGGCAGGTATTTCAAAGGATCGTTCATACCGACGATATACGCCGTTGCGATAGTACGTGGCTTCATGCAAGTCGCGCTCAGTACTTTGGAATCTGCAGAGATATCGTTAGTGCAAATCGTCAGATCTTTGACTGTATCCAAAGAAATACCAGCAGCCGCGGCGACAGCGACAACTGAACCAGCACCAGCGCCGTTTGCTACCAAGGTATCAACTGTAGCTTGCAAATCTTTCGTGCTTGTCAGCGCAGTAAAGATACCATCAACAGAGGTATCGACTGCGGCATTAGCTGCTGACGCAACCGAAACAACACCTGAAACCAACAACATACCAACAACTGCCTTTGAGACAAATTTTTTCATGGCGACTCCTGTAATGATTGAAAGCCTGGCGAGGCTGTTTTGATTCTAATTAAGTTTAGATCAAATTAAAAGGATAGAGTTGTATCCATGCGGCAATTAACTCTTTGATTAACAACAGTTTGTTCAATTTATAAAACAAACTGTGCATCAATCGACAACTTTTAGAGGTTTTACACCTGATTTCAAACCCCTTACGGGCTATTGTAACGATTAGCGTTGCGGATTGGCTCTTTGGAATTGGCGGTGGTTTTCGCGAATGCCTCTTTTGCACGTTGATAACCGTATTGCCACTGCGCTTCAATATACTGCACATAAGTGTCATAGCTGTCCGGCATGATCAGGCTAACCCGGTTACGCCTGAAAGCCAGCTTCTTTTGCACCTGTTCGCGTGCCAGTGCAATGCTGATATCTGAGCTATCAATCCAGGTATCCGCAAATTGATGGTGAACATAACGTAAGCGCTGATTGCCGTTAATGCCCAACACCGCACGCAAAGCAGGGATCGCAAAAGTCTGATCAAACGACTCTTTAAATTCCATCGTGACCTCATGCGCCAGCCGCCTGGCTATCTCGATAGGAAATAGATCGAGTACGCCACCGATATAGTGTTCCATCTGCCCGGTAGACGGACGACGATAGCTGTGACAACGAAAATAAAACATGTCAGATACCGAAATCCGCACCGCTTCTGCCAAAGGCATATCGACATCGATCAACAGTTGTGGAGCAATCGCATGATTCCCCCATATCGGGGCGCTGAATGGCGATTGAATACCTTGCAATAGTGCGGCTGTTCGCTGATCGCAAAAAACGGTTTCTTCAAATAATTTACGATGACCACGCGGCTGCCCTACTTCTTCTGGTTGGTATAACAGCTTGCCGCCGATAATCGCAACCGCTGGTGCCCCAGCAGTTTGACTTGGACTGGCAGTTGGCAATGGCAAATTAGGCGGTATCTCAAACATATAATCTTGAAATACATCCGGTATCTTGGGCGTATTTTTTGAGGACAACTTACGCTTAATCGCCTGAATCAAAGAGCGATGAATCGCCGCTTGCGATGTCGATTGCAGACTCGCCCAGAACTGATACATCTCATGCGAACTCAGCCACGCCTTGCACTGCCCATCATCCGGTAAAGCCTGAATCAGCGTCGCCGCAATCGCCGCGCCGCAACTGGCTAATAACAGATCAGGCGTTTTCCCGGCATCACGCGCTGCGGCATACATACCAAGATAAATCCCAAAACGAAAGCCGCCGCCAGCCATGACCATGCAGCGTTGATATTGAGGAAGTTGAGTGGAAGTGGGAGGATTTGTGCTTGAATTCATCGCAACAAAATACCACAACAACGATGAAGGATTAAACAGAAATTGCGTTTTGCTGTCACAGCGGCAGGTTCAAACGTGTTGCTAAACAACAGCTTGATCGTGCACTGATTCAGTACGTGTTTTGGCTAAGCAATTAGGCTCACTTGGTTGACTAACTAAGTTGAGTAGCTAAGTTGAATAGCTAAGTGAAAAACTGAGCGCCGTAAAAACACGCTCAGCGAAAATGCACAAAGCGCAAAAGGCAATCTCGCTTACTTTGCACTCGATACGTTTCTATGATTATTTTTTCTTTTTAGCAGAAATTCCATCTAGTCAAAAATAGAGATAATTTCGTATACTCCCCATAATTTTTTCAAAAATCGCCTTATATACCAATAATTACTTGGTCGATTAAATATACTAACAAGGAGTATGCATAAACCATCTATAGAAAAAGAGGGGCTTAAGCAAATATCGCCAGCACCGGGTAACGGCGCCACTCTGGCTCTGCATACCGCTGGCAATGCGCAAAAATAAAACTCAGCACGGCATTCTGGTCGTTCAATAGCTGGGGATGATCTGCTTTCCATGTAGCGAATTGCGTAGCCAATACTGGCTCCTCACGGAGTAATTCTTCTGCCAGATCTTCAAATACATAATCGGAGAAAGCTTCTTTCTTCTCTAATACGCTATTAAAAAATCCCCAACGGAAAAAGCTGTCATGTGCCTGTGGCTCCAAGGTTTCGACCGCATACCGCGCTTGGTCCTGATCCAGCGTAATCCAGATATCACCCGCCTTGATCTGATGGGTGCCAGTCTGCGTGCTCAGCTCCATGTCGTCATGAAATAAATGACCTTCATAGGCATGTGGGCGCGATGTAACTGAACGAATTTGGTAGGTCTGCGCCTGCACAATGCGGTCACTGGCAATTCGCTCGATCTTGACGCCATTCCACTGCAAGCGCTCAATCGCAGCGCGCCATTGCTGGGGTACGACATAGGCAATCGGCGCAGGGACTACGACTTCTGGCTTGAAATGATTGAAGTAAGGAATATCCTTTTCCCATGCTTGATGTTTGTCGTAGTACAAACGACTGTAGTCGCCTAATGCACTGGGCTTGTGGCAAGCCTCATAGCCTTTAAAACGAACCGTCGAGACATGCTCGTCATCCCGGCGCCATTTCACCGGCCAATGACTGCGTTTTTTTCCTTGTTGTTTGGCGGCGTCACGCAATTGCTGGATTTGTTCTGCGTGCTTGATGGTGAACTCCAACGCGACTTCGACTAGAGCGCGCATGGATGCGTAGCGATCGGCGAAGGGTTTTAGCATATGCGTTTCTGGCATAAAACCGATGGTGTGATGCAAAGCGGCGTAGCCCGTAGAGAATCGCGCAGTTTCTAAAAACTCTTCTATCCCTTGATCAGGACTCTCTTTGACAGGATTCACATAAGGACAAGTCGGCCAGCCGCGTTGCGCCATATCTGCAAACATCACTGGCAGCATCTGCTCACGCAAAAACTGCCCCAGATCGCCGCCGAGTTTATCTGTTTGGGTATGGATCAAGGTCATCGTGTAAGGATAATCTGCCCCGTTGGAGGTGTGTGTATCCACCATCACATCTGGGTCCCAAGCGGTAAAAAATTGGTTAAACACTTGCGCATTCAAGCTGTCGCACTTAATGAAATCACGGTTCAAATCCAGATGCAGACTATTCCCGCGGAATCCAAACAACTCGGGACCGTCTTGATTCACCCGCGATGTGTTTTGACGATTGTGGCAACCATCCACGTTATAAATCGGAATAAAAATAAACGCGGTACGACCTAGTTGCGCCAACCGCTCTGGCATCACACACCAGTCGCGCACCAGCGCCATACAGGCATCAATACCTTCGGGCTCACCGGGGTGAATACCGTTATTATTAAAAAATACCGGACGCTGTTCATGCTTGATCTGCTCACGATCAAATACGCCATCCGCAGTCACTACACCAGCATGAATAGGCACACCGGCATCCGAGATGCCAATCTGACTGAAGTGCAAGACATGAGGAAAAGTGGATGCCAGCTTTTGATAAAAGCCAATACACTGATCCCAGGTCGTCGTTTGGTTTTGATTACCGAGTTCGTAAGGTATTTGCAGGTCTGTTGACATAGTGAGCGTCCAAGGTGAAGAAGGTATCCAAGGTATGCAGCACGCATCCCGTGATGATCAATTAGATACGTTAGGAAAAATAACTACCGTGATTTTGCCTGAATTAGACTGGTAGCGAGCGATATTATCTTGGTATACAGGCAAATCTCGCACAGTCACGAATCACGTAAAATACATCAACCCACAACGCCCCAGGAGCCTCATCTTGACCAACGCCGAAATCGCCGCTTTACGCCTGAGCTGTCACACCATCCTCCCCGGTCACCGTCAACTACCGCCAGCGGAACAGTTTGCCGCCATGGCGCAATGGTGCGAAGCCAACCATGTCTTGCATGACACTTATGGTGAGGGTGAATTAGTCCAACACTTTGAACAAAAAATCGCTCAGCTATTAGGTAAAGAAGCCGCCTTATTTTGCATCACCGGCACCATGACACAAGTCACCACCTTGCGACTCGCTTGTGCCGAACGTGGCAACAATTTGGTGGGCTTACATCCAAGTTCACATATTTTTATCCATGAAAACAGCAATCATGAATTGCTTCGCCACTTTAATGCCCTCAGAATCGGCAATCCATATCGCCCCTGGACAGTAGACGATCTCAAGGCGATACCGGAAAAAATCGGTGCCGTTCAATACGAATTACCCATGCGAGAAATCGGCGGGCAACTCCCTAGCTGGCAACAACTTCAGGACATCAAGTCCTACTGCCAGCAAGAGAATATTCATCTACACATGGACGGCGCCCGCTTGTGGGAAGCACAAAGCGGATTTGCTCAGCCTTTGCGCGAGATCGCGGAAGGTTTTGATTCTGTGTATGTCTCGTTTTATAAAGGCATAGGCGGTCTCGGCGGCGCGATGCTACTAGGCGGTAAATCTCTGATCGATCAGGCACGGGTCTGGATGCAAAGGCAAGGCGGCAATGTATTCCGCCGCTCGCCCTACGTCGTGGCAGCAGCGATGCAATTTGATCAGCGTCTGGACGACATGCCGGCCCTATTCCAGCGTACACAATGGCTGTATCAACTGCTGGCAGATTTTCCACAATTAAAAGCCAATCCAGTGCAGCCTCAATCCAATATGTTGCACCTGTATTTACCCGTCAATAAAGAACGTGCAACCGACATCCGCAACCAGATCGCGCACGAACATGGCATCTGGTTATTCGGCAATGCCGTGCACACGGCACTGCCAGAACAATGCATGTTTGAATGGTATATCGGCGATCAACTGTTAGCGATGAAGGACGTTGATGTGAAGAACGCGCTTACGTTATTTGTAGAGAAAATTTTGGAAAAGCTTTGATGGGAATTTATAAAAACTCTTGAGTCGACCTACAACATTGCGCATAAAGCTATTTTTCTTACCAATCCTGCTTGAGACACGCGGGAATGACATGCTTAGAATTTGCATTGTTACTAATGGCCTTCGTTATGAATAAAAGATTTTAAAAAAATTTCTGATTTAGATGTCCAATATAAATAAGGCTTACAGAGCAAAAATGGCTTGTAAGCCTTATTTTATATGGATGATCTTAGCGAAATTTCTAAAAAATGAGATCGAAGTTCATTTTTACTCAGGTTTTTATCATTACTGCGACAACTGGTCGACATAATGCAGCCTTGGAATCACTCAATATGCAGGCATGTTGAAACTTAAAGCATCCCTGAAAAACGCTTATCCAATTCGTCCCAGAAATAAGAATTTTGCTGTAAAAATAGTTAGCCAAAATCACCATAAAGCATTCGCTTACTGATACGCTGCTGATGTTGTTTCTTCCTGGTTTATTTACTGAGATACAGACATATTTTCGTGTTGATTTAAGTAGCCTGCTCTGAACTTTTTCATTTTACTTTTCCATGACAATGACCTCTTCTTCCAGCCGCATCAATGGACTGGATACCTTACGTGCGATTGCAATTTTGCTGGTATTTATGTATCACTACATGGTCTTTGTCAGTCATGAGGCGAGCTTCGGTAGCTTGAGTCAAATTGGCTGGGCCGGCGTCGATTTATTTTTTGTGCTGAGCGGCTATCTGATCGGCAATCAGATTTTTTCAGCAATGCAATCGGGTCATTCGTTTTCGCTAAAGATGTTTTATATCCGCAGAGCCTTGCGAACGTTGCCCAACTTTTACGTGATATTGGCAGTGTATTTATTGTTTCCTCTTGCCGTCGGTGGGAATCCTGTTACACCTTTGTGGAAATTTTTAAGCTTTACGCAAAATTTTAACTTGCGTCCTGGTTCGGCGTTTTCTCATGCCTGGTCCCTATGCGTCGAAGAGCAGTTTTATCTGTTGTTGCCAGCCATCGCCTTACTAGTACATCGCCTGCGAAAATCGCTCAAAGCCGGTTGGATATTATTGATCGGTTTGATGACTATTGCAGTGTTAATACGAAGTTGGATGTGGCGCGATGTTGGCAGCGATGGCGGTCTGTATTACGTCAATATTTATTATTCCAGCTTATGTCGGTTTGATGAGTTGTTACCCGGTGTTGCAATAGCGATGCTAAAGAACTTCCATCCTGCCGCATGGCAGCGAACGCAAGCATGTGGGCGAACAACTTTACTCGGTGGTATTGGGTTGTGTTTTTTTAGCCTCTACTTATTTACCAATTACAACTACGTCGATGGTCAGGGATTTTTATGGTTCACCACCGCTTTTGGTTATAGCCTGCTGGCGATCAGTTTTGCTTTATTAACGGTAGCGGCACTTAGTCCCGTCTCTTGGCTGTATCGGCTTCGTATTCCTGGCGCAGCTAAGTTAGCAATCTGGTCTTACGCCTTATATCTGGTACATAAGCCATTGATGAATGTACTAATCAACCCCTTAAACAGCATAGGGATAAGCGTAACTAGCGCTAGTGGAATTGGTGTGATGTTTGTCGCCAGTCTGATCGGCGGATGGCTGCTATTTACTCTGGTAGAAACTCCATTTATGAAATTGCGTAATCGATTTTTCCCGACTAATTTTGTAAAGCGTACAGAGTCAGGGAATACTAAAGTGCTAAATTCAATACTGATCAAGAATTCCCGCTCAACTTAATTCAGATAAACGTTTATCGGTTAAAGCCCTGCTCTTATCGCGTAATCCGATGTCTTTATCGCAAACAAAATGTGAGGTAACTAGCAAATGCATAAACTTGTTTCGGTCATTAAACAACAAGGAGAAGCGGCGATGAAACATCTGAAAATTATTCTAGTAGCGACCATCGTAGCGGTTGCGCTCAACACCTCATTTGCAGACCCGATCAGGATCGGTAATCCTGCGGGTTGGACTGTGTGGGGACCAACCGACAATGATAAATATGAGATCGGTATTGATACTGACGAAGGCAGCAAGGAGCATCCAGCTTTATATATCACCAGCAGAGGTCAGCCAAGCGACGAGGTTGCAGCAATTACCCAAACGATCGATGGCACTGATTATCAGGGACAAGTCATTGAATTTAGCTTGATGGCTCGCGCAACTGGCGCTGCGAAAAATAAAATCTGGTTACGCCACATGCGCTCAGGCGGCGATTTGGAAATGAAGGTGCAAGTGATTCCAGATGGACGAGGATGGGAGAAAATCATTCTCAAATCCTATTTACCCCAGAGCACTGATGCATACCGTAATCAATTTGAGATCGGTATTGCGCTCGCCTCCCAGGGGAAAATTTGGGTACGAGACTTAAAGTTAGAAAAGCATGCGCTTTCACCGACACCTGATAAATTCCCGATACCAACATACCGATCAGGTCTGAGACTTGAGCCGCCACGTAATCTGAACTTTACTGAATAACAATGCCGACTTTGTTACGTCCATCCGCACACCAAGACTGGCCATTCTTGCCCGTCTTGGCATCAACTATATTGATACTGATCGGCATGGTACTCAGCCACCGTGCTGCGTGGCTGGCGGATTTGGTTGCACTATTACTGACGTTTAGTATTGCAAAAGTTTTCTTGATTATCCTGTTAAGCAAACGCAGACAATGTAGTCCAACTTTGTATTGGATGGGGTTGTGCTTTTTAATGACGGTGGCGATCGCCAGCGGATTGTTGATAGAAAAAACGTTATGGCCTATGTTACGAATCAGACATGCGGACTGGATTATGCCAAGCTTGCTACTAGTGTTATTAACAGCAACTATTTTACCCGCAGCAATCTCTGCCGAAATCTCGTACAAAGAGCACGCCACACTCGCCAAAGCCCAAGCAACACACGCTGTGGAGCGTCAATTGCTGGAGGCGCGTTTAGCTGCATTGCAAGGTCAGATAGAACCGCATTTTTTATATAATACTTTGGCAAATGCACGCGTATTGATACGTGACGATGCAGTCGCAGCGGAGGCGATGTTAAATCATCTAAACGTCTACCTGCGCGCGGCAATGCCCGATTTGCGCGCAAATACGACGACGCTGGGGCAAGAGTTGGAACGCGCTAAAGCCTACCTCGATATTATGAAAATTCGCCTGGGTGAACGATTGCAATTTACGATAGACGCATCAGAGGCTGCACGTGCTTGCGCTATCCCGCCCTTGTGTGTGATGACCTTGGTAGAAAACGCGATTGAACATGGGATAGAGCCACAACTGAGAGGTGGACATTTGCAGATAAACGCAGTTGTGGACGCCAGCATATTGACGATCACAGTCAGCGATGATGGTGCGGGCTTCCAAGCAGAGTTGGGTAACGGCGTTGGTCTGATCAATCTGCAAGAGCGTTTGCAAACGCTGTACGGCCAAGGCGATGATGAAAGTACCGAAACAAGTGCTGAATTGAGCTTAGCGGCACGACTACCATCTGGTGTGATTGCGACGATTAGGCTTCCCATCCAAAACGAACTGAAGGTATAGCGCGGTATGCGTTTGACACAAACCACTACCATCCTCCAAGCCAACGCTAAAGCGCGGCGCGCCCTCTTGGCGGAGGACGAGAGTTTATTGCGAACCGAGTTACGCAAAGCCTTAACTTTGTTATGGCCAGAATTAGAGATTGTTGCAGAAGCAGCAGATGGTATTAATGCGATGAGGTTACTTCAGGAGCATCAACCTGACATCGCTTTTTTAGATGTACGCATGCCAGGTTTATCTGGCGTTGACGTGGCACGCCTTGCGGCGCAACGTTGTCATATTGTCTTTTTGACGGCATACAATGAGTATGCAATACAGGCGTTTGATCAAGGTGCGGTTGACTATCTCCTCAAGCCTCTTGATTTGACCCGACTGGCGGTGACGGTACAACGATTGCAAGAAAAGCTAGCCACCCCACTCGCAAGTTTTGCTATATCAGAACAACAGCAAGAACAAAAAAAGGGCGAGCCAAATCCTATTCCGTTGAAATGGATACAGGCGTCTAGCGGCACACAGTTGCGTATTATCAATATAAATGACGTGCAATGCTTTCGGGCAGATGCCAAATATACCAAGGTCGTCACCAACAAATTTGAAGCGTTGATCCGTACCACGATCAAGGACCTGATGCTGCAACTAGACCCAGAAAAATTCTGGCAAATATCGCGTAGTGCCATCGTCAGCGTCGCGGCCATTGATACATTGCAAAGACAAGATAATGGCCTTGTGCTGAAACTAATGAATGAGGCCGAATGGCAAACCGTATCGCAAGCTTTTCAGCATCGGTTCAGGCAAATGTAATTTTGCTATGGCACAGATGATTTAACGCGAATCTTGTCATCGTTGTCCTTATCAACCTCGCTGCTACCATTCCGCCCGAATAAATAAATCAAAAACAAAATCACAAAACCACCGTCCAATACAATCACAGGCAGCATTGGCTTCAAGGCAGCGTCGTTCAGGCTCATCAGCAGTACGCCGACCAAACCGATTTTTTCTACCGTGACGGCGACAATAATGGGAATGCGACATTCAGGGTGCCTGGCGGAATAAATCAATAAGCCACCCAGACAAGCGACCAATAAACTCCAATGGCGGGCGAATAATATGCCTGCGCTATCGCTTACAACCAATTGTTGTGCCTGCAATAGGGGTAAGGGTACGATAAACTGTAGGCCTGCCAGCAGCATAATGCCACCAGCGATGTAGAGGATGATTTTGATATAGCGCTGGATCATGTTGTCTCCGGTTGGGTTTTTTGTTTTGTTTTATTTCGTCACAGCCAACAGATAATCTATCTGGCCTCGTCTGTCAAACTCTGCTTTATGTGAACTGCATCACACCAGACGCATAAACGACTTTATTGAAGCTCATGCAAACCAAGCCGTTTAATTCTGTTTTTAATTCCTATCTAATTTATGTCGGCGTTGCGCTGGCCTCTGCTGGGGTGGCGTTGTACACGCCATTGATTGTGTCGGAAACAGGTAAATCCTTTTCTGGCACTTGGGCCGCATCGATTCTGTTTGGCTTGAATTTTGGTCGTGTCATCGGCTCGCATTTGGGTAGCCGCTATCCCAAGCTGGCGAATCATCCATTTTCTGTCACAGGCAATATCTTGCTGGAGGGGCTTGCCCTGTATTGCATGGCGTATTTACATCAGGCCTGGGCTTTGGCCTTGTTTGCGGTACTGGCTGGATTGGGAAGCGGATTGTCTTTTCCTGGGCTGAAAAATTATTTACTGAAGTTAAAAGAATTAGATCAGTCGTCTTTATTTAGTCGTCTAGCCTTTGCCATACGAATGGGCTTGGTGCTGGGATATCTGATGGCGGGTTGGGTGCCGGTGCATAGCCTTAAAATCGTGTTCTTGATTGTGCTGATCACGTTTATCGCTTATGCCATATTTATGTTGTATGCCATGCGCGCGATTGCTGCGCATGAGACGGACTATCTTGCCGTGCTGGCAGTCAAACAAGCTGCATCGGTCACTGCAAATAATCAAGCAGATTCAGCGCTATCAGTCACGCCATCAAAAACACTGCCACGGCTGTTTATGGTGTCAAATGCCGTATTCTGGTGCTTTGCGGTCCAGCCTATGATTGGCTTTAGCCTGCACATTCCTAAGTTCACTCCAGGTATTCCTGTCTCCACCCCATTTTGGCTGGCGGCACTGGTCATCATCTTCTTCCAGATACCGGTGTCTAAACGAGCCGTGCGGATACGCGATCATTTCCGCTTCTTGCAGATTGGCTACAGTTGCCTGTTTGCTAGTTTTGCTCTGATGGTGTTCGCTGGTGGCCACAGCAGTGCCGTCATCATTTCTGCAATTTTGCTTTCATTTGCACAAGTATTTTACGGCCCCTCATTTGATGTCCTTATTGCACGACATTCGACAAGATCGTCGGAAGACACCGGCAAATTGATGTCGCAACAGATTTTTTATCAAAGCACAGGGACAATGATCGGTAGCCTCGCTGGCGGTGTGCTGTTTGATCTTGCTCAAACCATGCATATACCTATACTTAACTGGTTATTACTTGGCATAGGTAGTTTGGGGATGATGATCTTAAGCCGTAAAAAAATTCCTGATCTGTATCGTCGCTCTTAAAGCTGTGATTCTTAGAGCTGCCACCGGTCAATTAACAAACGCCCAAGAAAAAACTGGGCTGCTCACAGAAAACAAAAAGAACTTTTCTCTCTTCAGATAGGTCAAACGGCATAATTTTAATATACTCCCCAATATTTTTAAAAAATAATGCCGATTGCCCAGCGATCTTCTGGACGATCTAAATATACCTACCTCCAGTATTTATTTCAACCGAATTACACATCGAGCTAATACGCCTGATTAAACCGCTAACCTGATCACTATGGCTAAGCCAGAGTAATTGAAAACAGATCAAATAGTTGCCCAAAAGAATTTTTACGCCTAGTATGAAGCAGCTATTCACTAGGCTCCCGTCCACATCAGCATATCAATACAGCATTATGAAAACAAAAAATCTCCTTCTCGGTACATTGTCCTTGCTCTTTTGCATCCATTCCTACGCAGAGACAGGCGTAACCAGCAAGGCAATTCTGGTCGGTCAATCTGCGGCTTTATCCGGTCCAGCGCAACAGCTAGGGACAGAGATGCGCGACGGCGCGCTAGCCTACTTCGATCATGTCAACGCACAAGGCGGCGTTGCAGGCAGGCAGATCGTGTTAAAAACACTGGATGATGGTTATGAGGCCGACAGAGCAAGCGCAAACACAAAAGAGCTAATCGATAAACATGACGTTTTCTCCTTGTTTGGTTATGTAGGCACGCCGACTTCCAATGCAGCTTTGCCCTTGGTTGCCAAAGAAGGGATTCCTTTCTTTGCTCCATTTACTGGTGCTGAGTCTTTGCGTGAGCCGTTTAATCGCAACGTCTTTAATATCCGCGCTAGCTATTTTGAAGAAACCGAAAAGATCGTCCAACATATAACGACATTGTCGATGAGCAGAATTGCTGTGTTTTATCAAAACGATGCTTACGGCAAAGCCGGCCTAGAAGGCGTTACAAAAGCATTAAATAAACGTCATATCGAGGTCATCGGCATTGCTACCGTTGAGAGAAATAGTGTTGATGTGGCACCAGCGGTTGCCAAAATAAAACAAGCAAAACCGCAGGCAGTAATTATGATCTCTGCCTATAAATCCTGTGCCGCGTTTATCAAAGAAATGGTGAAAGATCCAGTTGGCGCGCCTATTTTCTGGAATATTTCCTTTGTCGGCAGTCAAGCCCTATCAAAAGAATTAGGCAGCGAAGGACGCGGCGTTATGATCTCGCAAGTAGTTCCAGCACCTTGGGAAGAAATCAATCCATTGATTAAAGAGTATAAAACTCTGTACGCCAACAAGCCTGGCAGAGAGCCGGGTTACGTTAGTCTGGAAGGATTTATCGCGGCCAAAGTCTTTGTAGAGGGTTTAAAACGTGCTGGCAGCAGCCTGACTCGCGATAGCTTTATCAAAGCAATGGAATCGATGGGAGCTTATGATGCAGGTGGCTTTTCAGTGAAATTCAGTCCGACTAACCATAACGCATCTCATTTTGTCGAATTAACCGTCATTGGAAAAGACGGAAAATTTATGAAGTAATTCTAGTTTTGAACTCTGTAGTAACTGGCAGCAGCTTCCTGCTGCCACTATTTTTTCTCGCTGATCGTGAATTAGCAAGCCAGCAAACTTGGCGGGACGGACATGTTTTCAAATCGACCGTCCCTTGACTTAGGTTATGGCATGCTAAAAATAGCGTCGCACCCTTCCCTGGTCTCCTCAACACCATCAAGTTCATCGTTCATTTCCAGATCAAATAATTCTTCAATCGCATTCATATAGCTATTGACGCGAGTAGCGCCGATGAGGCGATAAATATCACCTGCCTCGTTGCGAATGCCGATGATCATTTTTTCTTCTTTGACAATATCCACGCTGACTTGCGTCAGCAAAATATTACCGATGATTTGTTTATCAATTTTGGCAACAGCTTTGCCTGGGATTAATGCAGTTTTCAAGTTGGCTCCTGTGATCGTAAGCGAATGATAACGACTTTATCAGCGTTTATCTCTAAGAACATGTTAGCATTTGACTATGCATATAAATAACACAATATTTTTATCTCATGACCAATTTCTTTTTTACCCAGCCAATTCTTTATATCACCCTGTTTTTTTCTGCATTTTTGATCATTTTAGTCTTTTTAAAAACATCGAAAAGCAAGCCTAAAAAACGGCGCTCCAATTACAAACAAGTACCGCTGATGACACCGAATGAAATTGAATTTTTCGGCCGGCTTTGTCGCTCCTTGCCCGGAGCGCATGTATTCCCTCAAGTCGCTATGGCGGCCTTAATTACGCCCGTCGACAGTTTTCAAGAAAATCGATACGCCTATTGGAAAATCAATGAAAAGCGCGTTGATTACGCGATTTATAGCCGCAACATGGATCTGATTTGCATCGTCGAACTAGATGACCGTATGCATAATCCAGAAAAAGACAGAGAGCGAGATCAACTGACAAAAAGTGCCAATGTCGCAACATTGCGCTGGCAATCCAAAGCAAAACCGTCTGAACTGGAGATTTTTCAAACAGTTAACCAGTTACCGCATATGCAGAACAATCCAATTTTGCCCTTAACGCGCAAACCAAAGGCGCCCACGAAACCAAGTTATCAATCGCTGCACAAAAGACACAATTCACCTTCGCCAGAAAACCAGTCGAATAGAATTCAGAATTGAGCAGATGAGGCGTTCGATGATGCTTGCTATAAATTCTTTTGTATCTTAAGAGCCATACAAAGTTGTGCCGGCAAGACATAGCGACGAAAACAGTATTTTAGTATGGCGAGTCGCTGCAACGCAGCTAGAACATTTTTGCTTAAGTATGTTCATTTGTCCGGTTTATCAAGAGCGTCCGTACTTATCCTCAAATCTGACGATGTCATCTTCACCTAGATATTGACCACTTTGTACTTCGATCATGACTAGATTCAAAATACCAGGATTCTCTAATCGATGTTTGTGACCAGCAGGGATAAAAGTGGATTCGTTGGTGCTAATGAATAATTCACGATCTCCATTGACCACTTTAGCCATACCGCTGACGACTATCCAGTGCTCACTGCGATGATGGTGCATTTGCAAAGATAACGATGCGCCTGGCTTCACTTCTATACGTTTGATTTTATATTTTGCGTCCTCTTCAAGTACCGTGTAAGTACCCCACGGACGATGCGCTGTCTGGTGTAATTTGTAAGCGTCGTTACCACTTTTTTTGAGTGCAGCAAATAGATGCTTCACATCTTGTGCTCTTGATTTATCAGCGACTAACAAAGCGTCTGAGGTATCAACAATAATTAAATTGTCTACACCGACGGCGCCAATCACGCGTTTATTGCTCTGGACATAGCAATTAGAAACGTCATATAACAGGGCCTCGCCCTCAATACGATTGCCATCAACATCAGCAGCCGTCAAATCGCCAAGCGCAACCCATGATCCGACATCACTCCAGCCTAAATCACAAGGTACCACTGATACCTGTTGTGACTGCTCCATGACTGCGTAATCGATAGAATTATCGGGAATCAGACCAAATGTTTTTTGCTCAAGATCAACTTGAATATAGCCAGTTCCCTTTAAGGTGCGCGATTGGGACAGACATTTTTTTGTCGCTGACAGTATCTCAGGACAATACGTCTCCATTTCTTTCAAAATAGCTGATGCCTTAAAGCAGAACATACCGGAATTCCATAAATACTTGCCTGAGGCAAGATATTCTCTGGCTTTTTCCATTGAAGGTTTTTCGACAAATCGTAATACTGTATTTCCATCGGCTTCAATATAACCATAACCAGTTTCAGGTGAGCCTGGCTGAATACCGAAGGTAACAAGACTACCTTGCTCGGCCATCACGACCGCACTCTTAACTGCGCTAACAAATGCTGCCTGATCAGAGATCAGATGATCAGCGGCTAAGATCAACATCATCGCATCTGGACCATAAACGTCAGATAAGTAAAGCGCTGCAGAAGCGATCGCTGCAGAAGTATTGCGACCAAACGGCTCTAAGATGAATGTTGTATCAACACCCTTCTCATTGATTTCAAGATAGTCATCTTGAGTTTTAAAAAATAAATCCCGGTTAGTGACCGTGATAATTTCCCTCACATCAGGCAAGTCAGCACCGCGTAAAAAAGCTTTTTGCAAAAGACTTTGACCATCAGTTAAGCGAATAAATGGCTTGGGATGCAACTCTCTAGACACTGGCCATAAACGTGAACCTGTACCACCACATAAAATTGTAGGGAAAATTTGCATGGGATTCTCTATTAGTATTTAATTTTTTAAAATTGATTACGCTTACAAGGTTTTGAACATCACCAAAATCCTATAGATTACCAAAACGCCTGATAGCAAAGCAATCTGACATCAACTACCAATATTAGTGCAAATAACTTCAATTTTTTTGAGATTAAAACGTTTAAGCTTTAAAAATAGCTACTGGTAAGCAGGAAAACGGGGATTTCGAGGCTTTACAAAGTCATCAACATGCCGAACACAGCAAGCGCCATTGTGAAGGTCGCTAACCACCCGATCACTTTAAGACTTGTTGTAATAGTAAACTGCCCCATTATCTCTGGTCTTCCTGCCATCAACATCATGACAATCATAATCGGCACAGAAATTACGCCGTTGATGACCGCACTCCAATACAAAGCCTTGATTGGATCAACTGGTGTGAAGCCAATCAAGATACCAATCAAGGTTGATATAACGATGATGGCATAAAATCCTTTGGCGTTCTGCGGCGCTAACTCCAGACTATTTTTCCACTGAAATGCTCCTGCCATCGCATAAGCGGAGGATCCGGCCAATACAGGGATTGCCAGCAATCCCGTCCCGATGATGCCGGCACTAAACAACATAAAAGCAAATTCACCTGCAATCGGGCGCAGCGCAGTCGCTGCTTGCGATGAGGTCTGAATATCGGTAATACCATGCAAATTCAATGTAACGGCAGTCGTCAGGATAATGAAAAAGGCAACCAAATTTGAGAATCCCATCCCAATATAAGTATCTATCTTAATACGCCGTAAATTGCTCGCTGCCTGCTCAGGCGCTTCGATCAAAGGTCGTGCTTTTGGGTCTGCAATTTGCTCCTCTACTTCTTGTGAGGCTTGCCAAAAAAACAGATACGGGCTGATGGTTGTGCCAAATACGGCAACAACGGTAGTAATGTATTCGGCATTAAAGCTCAGGTGCGGCGCCAACATCTTTGCCAGGACAATTGCCCAGGGAATATGAACGACAAATACCGTGGCGACATAAGCCAATAAGGCAAGTGTCAGCCATTTCAATATACGGACATAGCGTCGATACGCAATAAATACTTCCAACAGCAACGACAGCACACCAAACGCAACGGCGTATAACTGCGCCGGTCCCCCAACGATGAGTTTTAAGGCATCCCCCATTGCAGAGACATCGGCAGCAATATTAATCGTGTTGGCAACTAATAACAGTCCTACAACGCTATACAACAGCCATGCCGGGTAATGCCGGCGAAGATTAGTCGCCAGTCCATGCCCACTTACACGACCTATCCTTGCACTTACAACCTGAATACCGACCATCAACGGGTAAGTAAATAACACCGTCCACAGCATATTAAATCCGAACTGCGCACCCGCCTGAGAATAGGTAGCGATCCCACTCGGATCATCATCTGCTGCGCCAGTAATCAATCCGGGACCAAGTTTTTTAAGCCAAGATTTTTCGCTGTCGTTAGTAGTTATTTTTTTATTCACAATACTCGTTTTATGAATTTATATTCCGACAATGACCCAGGCGATTGGATGGGATTAAAAGAGACGCATTGCACTAAATTGCAATAATTTACAACTTACTTCTGATAACTATTAAGAACAATGGGATACAATCTGAAATACTTCGTTACATTCGTTACATACATTGGCGGCTCTATGTACATTGCAAAACAAAAATTAGCTTCGATTGAGTATCTCAGTCAACTTGGCGTATTTAGTCGTGCCAAAGCATTGTCATCAAGCGTTGGTCGTTTTGCGTCGGACTTTTGTTGGGCGTATCGTACGGTGTTTCCTACTAATCATGTAAATTATGAACGTCAAAGCCGATTTTTATTGCGCACGATATTCAACTTACAACCCAGTGCGTGTTGGTTCAGATATGTAAAAGAAAGCTATCTTCGCGATATCGCGAGCAAAGAGCCAAGTCTGCTCGAAGCAGTACACCGTCCATTCTTTGACAGAAACATCACGTCAACCAAGCGAGTACGGCTGCTAAAAAGTCATTTTGAAGAATTTCAGTCTATCTTTGGCCCGCATCAAGCCTTGAATGTAATGATTGGTGATCGCGTTTCTCTTTGTAAAATGGAAGGTAAAAGTGGAGAGAATTTTGTCATCAATCTCGTTCGTGAAGACGCCTACAAACGAGAAGGTGGCGTAACCCTGGAGTTATCCATGAATAATATCCCGCTACTTTGTTTGACTTTCACGTTAGAAACATTGGGACGTGAAATCTTGATCAAAGTAGGCGGAATTCAATCTAAAGGACTCCATTGCCGTGACGCCACAAGAGATGCGACGCATGCTTTGCATGGTATCCAACCTAGACTATTATTGATAGAAGCGTTAAGAGCAATTGCTATCAAAATTAATTGCACAAACATTGAGTGCATCAGCAAAGAAAATCATATCCACAGATCTTGGAGATATCGATTTAAAAAAACGATCAATGCTGAATATAATCAGCTATGGCTACTAGCTGGCGGAAAAGAAAATCCGGACGGAAATTTCGATATTCCTAGTGTCATCGAAGAAAAATCGATTGATGAAAGACCATCAAAAAAGCGTGCAGAATATCGTCGTCGCGCGACTTTGCTCGACTTAATGCGTCAGCAAATCCATCAAGAAATAATCAGAGCTGATGTTAGCCCTAGGTTAGTTAGTTCTACGATATTATGGACAGCACAAAATCAAAACCTTTCGTACATGACCAGCGTCGCTAATGCGAGCAATGACAGTGAGTCTTATTTGAATCCTGTCGAAATTATGGCTAAAGTCCACTGACCTTTTTTGACTTCTTATTACATTGACTAATTGAACCATCAATTTGACGGATAATCCTAGAAACGGCAGTTGGACGAGTCTGAGTGTGCATTTTTTCGGTTTCCAGCAAGGCGAGACGAGGCGCAACCTTCACGTTGCAACGAGGAGCAACGCGGCTTGGGAGCCGAAAAAGTGGGCAATCAGTTCGTAGCGCTCTCACCAGAACGGTGACGGTAAAAACACTGACATAAGTCAATTGAATCAAATACTTATTACACTGATGAGCGGTCAACTGCCGTTTCTAGGATACTGACCCGAGGCGGAATCGCCTAAGTTAAGATTAAAAACTACTGAATAACCCAACCCCAGCACTCCAATCGGGACTACTTTGATTAGCGCCCTTCGTTACATAAACACGCACACCACCCAGCTCATTGATGCGATACGAGCTAGAAATTTCTGTCACCTGGTAATACGATGTTCCATTCACTGAAGGTTGTTCAACAGTAAAGGTGATCGCTGTTGTGCTTTTTTCAGAAAATTCCGTAGATAAGGACAAGTAGCCAGACCATACATTTTTAAGTTGAATATTTTCTGATAATCCATTGATCTGGATTAATCCAGGACTACCTAATTTAGTGTATTTGGTACCGCCACTTAACAATGCTTTCTCAAATGGATAACTTGCCGTCAACGCTAAAGAATAATCGTTCTTACCAGTTCCTAATCCTTTCGCACTATCAGCAGCGGCAATCTTCGCACCTAGCACAGCATTGATGGCAATTGCTGTCGCCGCATCTGTAAAAACTTCTTTATTAGCACTGACAAAAACATCTCCCGATCCAGATGAAGAGACTAATTTGGGAGTAATAGTGACGCGTTTGTTAACCCTGGTTCTGATCGAACCAGCGGGTGCGGTTCGATTTAAGTAAGACGTCGTGAAAAGGAAATCAATGTCATATGCGGACCATTGCAAGCTAACTATTTTCTCGATGGTTTTACTTGCTACACTTTCGGAAAAACTACCCGCGGTATAAGTAGCGCCGACATCAATAATAATTGGCTCTCCCTGAGCTAACTCGGCCAACTCAGCTGCAACGTCAGCGCCCCATGCGCGAGATACAGATGAGATCAACATAACAGACAGCGCAAGACGACTGATATTCTTGACTTGCAAAAGTCGACCTGTTATGTCCATGACTATTTTCTTTAAAGTTTTATGTTGCTCTGTTCGAGTCACTTAATTGATCATTATTTTTATTCTAAATTTGATGAAAATTTAGCCTGTTTATTTCTATGCTAGAACTTTCAACAAGTGTACCAAACGGGAGCTCTTTGATAGCTGTTTTTCATAATTTTTATAGAAAAACTGCACATTAAAACTATAAGAAGTGGATTTGAATAAGAACGGTTAGATAGGCGTAAAAAAAGATTTTAAGACACAAGAATATTTTGACTTTAGAGACGTATCACCATCAAACTCAGGCGCAGGAATGTCCAGGACAAAAGGCCGTATTCAACGATTTTTCGAGCCTGTAAATAAATTTGTGTGAATGTCCACGGCCTATTAACCTCACCCGAGGAATTGACCGATGGACATTGTAATGGATAGAGAAAAACTAAAAGCACTAGCGAAAGACATCAAGAGCGAAGCTGACCTCAAAATGCTGTCGAGGAAGCTACTCAAGCTCACTGTTGAAACTGCACTAAGCGCCGAATTAACCGAACACCTTGGTGATGAGAAGCATGCCAATAGCAAGCCTGGTCGCGGTAATGCTCGCAATGGCAACACAGCAAAGCGACTCAAAGGCACGCATGGTGAAGTCGAGATTTTCACGCCACGCGACCGTGACGGCAGTTTCGAACCGCAGCTGGTGCGGAAAAATCAAACCCGCCTCACCACTATGGATGACCAAATCCTCACGCTCTACGCCAAAGGATTGACTACCCGTGAAATCGTCGACACCTTCAAAGAAATGTACGATGCTGACGTATCGCCTACGCTCATTTCCAAGGTTACTGATCGCGTTCTTGAGCAGATCACTCAATGGCAATCCCGTCCACTCGATCCTATTTATCCCATCGTTTATCTAGACTGTATCGTCATTAAAATCCGTGACAATATGCGCGTCATCAACAAAGCCATTTACCTTGCCTTGGGTGTGATTATGGAAGGCAAGAAGGATTTGCTTGGTCTCTGGATGTCAGACAATGAAGGGGCTAAATTCTGGCTGTCAGTGCTCACCGAGCTAAAAAATCGTGGCGTACAAGACATCCTGATCGCCTGTGTTGATGGTCTCAAAGGATTTCCAGAAGCGATTGCAGCGCAATATCCTGAAACCCGTATTCAGCTCTGCATCGTCCACATGGTGCGCAACAGCTTGAAGTATGTCTCTTGGAAGGATTACAAGGCAGTCACTGCTGATCTGAAACGTATTTATCAAGCCACCACGGAAGATCAAGCTTTGGCAGAGTTAGATCGTTTTAGCCAGCAATGGGGTGAACAATATCCGCAAATTGCCAAGTCTTGGACAACACACTGGGTCAACCTGCGCATACTGTTTGAATATCCGCCAGAGATACGCAAAGCAATCTATACGACGAATGCCATCGAATCATTGAATAGCGTCATCCGCTCGGCTACAAAACGTCGCAAGCTATTTCCAAGTGACGACTCAGCACCCAAAGTCGTCTACCTTGCGATTGCACAGGCATCAAAAAAATGGACGATGCCCATTCAGAATTGGCGTATGGCGCTGAATCGATTTATGATTGAGTTTGGTGACCGTATTCAACAATACGACCACTAAGTTGTTCCGTGGCATTTACACAGAATTTCTTACAGGCTTCTTATTTAAAGCAAAAAAAAACAAAAAAATGGTTACATGCCGAAGCGTGTAACCATTTAATTAAAACAGAATTTTGGGGTGATCGATGGGGCTCGAACCCACGACAACAGGAATCACAATCCTGGACTCTACCAACTGAGCTACGACCACCACTGAGACTTTCAAGGAGCTTTACCCCAAGTAAGTAAGAGCAAGATTATAAGATGTTTTTAACGATATGGCAAACTCTTTTCTCTGTTTAATAATAAGATAATCACAAGCACGCATAAAAAAGCCTGCGCTAAATTAGCGCAGGCGAAACTCACTTTAGCAGTGAGGGGAAGTAAGGCGCATTGCATTGCAACACAGTTCCTCTAATATATCCTTAGCAATTTTCAGAGAAATGGCTTATTACAAATTATTACCAATTGTATTTGACGGATACATGAGTAGTTAAGGAGAAGATCTACGATCACGACTACATCTTGCTTTGCGCAGCATTCAATGCTCGTGCTTTTGCTTTAACTTCAATCACTTCGCGTTTTTTATCTTTGCCTTCTACGATGATCGTCAATGGGATGATATCGCCCTCTTTGATCTGTGCTTTCAAATCCATCAACATCACGTGAAAGCCACCTGGTTTAAGTTCCACCAGTTTGCCGGCAAGCAGATCAAGCTGCGTTACTGCGCGCATTTTCATGACATTATTTTCTGTTTTCATTTCATGAATTTCTGCAATACCTGCGGCAGTAGTTTGTATCTCCACGATATGCACATCGTTACTAGATTGTATTTGCATGAAAGCGCCAGTCGCTTTTTGTTGTGGCACAGTTGCCCTGATCCATGCATCTTTGATCGTCACTTCGGCTTGGGCGCTCATCACGACTGAGAATAAGGCAGCGATAAGACAGATTGATTTAAGCGTAGATTTCATTTTCGGTTTCTCTGTTGATGTTTATTTTAAGATCTGAAGGCAGCCGCAGACACTTAAACATGTTTGTGCTCGACATAATCAGCCATACCCTGCATGCGCTTTAAAGCTTCCAATAGTAAAGCCGGATCGCCTGATGCTAATTTTTTGCTATCCGATAAAGTCTGGCGAAAAACTCGGGCACCCGGCAAACCCGTCATCAGGCCTAGCATATGGCGGGTAATGCCATTCAATTTAAGACCGCTGCCCTTCACTTCTTTATTTGCCGCATGTTGCGCCAATTGTTCACTGATATACGGCAGCATTAATTGGATCAATTCTGCTCTTGATTTAATTGGTGCATGATCATCGTAATAGCGCTGATCAAAGCTCGCCATTAAGTAGGGATTGTGATAAGCCTCACGCCCCAACATCACGCCATCTATGTGTTGTAAATGGAGGTCAATTTCCTCTATGGTTTTAATACCACCATTGATCAAAATTTCTAGTTGAGGAAAATCTTTTTTAAGCTGATAGGCATACTCATATTTTAACGGTGGAATCTCACGATTTTCTTTGGGACTTAAACCTTTTAAGATCGCATTACGTGCGTGAACAATAAATGTATTACAGCCTGCATCAGCAATTTGTCCCACAAAATCACGTACAAATTCATAAGATTGAATATCATCAATACCAATACGATGTTTAACAGTGACATCGATACTAACGACGTCCCTCATCGCTTTAACACAATCAGCAACCAGACTTGGTTCTGACATCAGGCATGCACCAAATGCGCCTTTTTGTACGCGTTCGGATGGGCAGCCGCAATTTAAATTAATCTCGTCGTAACCCCATTGCTCGCCTAACTTGGCACTCTTCGCCAAATCTGCGGGTTCACTACCACCCAATTGCAAAGCGACCGGATGTTCTTCGTCATTAAATTGAAGGTGGCGTGGCACATCGCCGTACAACAAAGCACCAGTCGTTACCATCTCGGTATACAGCCAGCTATGACGCGTAATTTGCCTGTGAAATTGACGGCAATGACGGTCAGTCCAATCCATCATGGGGGCAACAGATATTTTTCTTGATTTATAACTCATTGATTTAATTACTATTTCTTGATCAAACTGGATCGTTTTGAAGAACTTTCAGGTTGGCCGAATTATAGCTGACATAGCAGGGCATCATCCAACTTCCACTGTCTGGGCATATCTTGAGTTAGGTGCGGCAGCGTACAGACCATGTGTCTTATCAGTCTTATTCTGATCCCACACTTATTCAGGAGAACAACATGAAATCTCAACTTGTCATCAGCGCAGTGGTGTTAGCAACAGCCGCCCTTGCTGGCTGTGCCAATAATGCCCCACAGAACACGTCACAACAAGGCAGTTATTCGACGCCCTACCCCAATAATCAAAATAACCAAAATTATCAAAACAACGCCAGTAACTATGGCTATATCGAGTCTATTCAGGTCGTTCGCCCTAATAACAATACCAGTGGCGGCGGCGCAATAGTTGGTGGCTTGGTTGGCGGTCTCTTGGGTAATCAGGTTGGTAATGGTAACGGCAGAACTGCCGCCACAGTAGCAGGTGCAATCGGTGGTGCGCTGGTCGGTAACAATGTTGAGCAAAACAAAAATGCCCAAGCATCCGACAAATACCAAATCCAGATCCGTTTAGATAACGGTAGTACTACCAGCGTCATGCAAGACAATATTTATGATTTCCGCGTTGGTAACCGTGTTCGCTTGATGGATGGTCGCGTCGATCATTATTAATATTTTTATAGAACTGAAAACTCAGATTCTTTATTTCTGATCAAAATTTAACTCCAATTTTTTATTTTATTCAAAGGAATCATCATGTTTGATAAAGACACCAGAGACGCTTACATAGAAAAAATGAAACAACAACTCGACGAATTGAATGTAACCATGCAAGAGCTGGAAGTAAAAGCAAAGGAGGCCAGAGAAGATGCGCACGATAAATACAACGAAGAAATGACTAAACTGCGCGAGCAATCACACTTGGCCAATGAAAAATTGAATGAGCTAAAAGCGGCTGGCGAAGAATCTTGGAAAGACCTAGTAGTCGGCACAGAAAAAGTACGTGATGCGTTTATCAAAACCTTCCACGATTTCAAATCCAAGCTATAAAAATTTTAGCTTCAGAGCGTATTACCAATGAATGCGCTCTGATTTTGCTTAGATAAGATACCTAAATACGATACCTAAATAAGCTAACTAAATAACGCAACTTAACAATGCTACTGAAGAACGTAACTAAGTCACACAACTAGGTTAGGCAACTAACTCAAAAAGCTAAGTTCAGTAGCATCAAAAACATCAGGACAAAGTCATGGGCACCATCTTACTAATTATTTTAATTCTTGCGCTAGTCGGCGCTTTTCCAAGTTGGCCACATAGCCGTAACTGGGGCTATGGTCCGAGCGGCGTCACTGGGCTGATCGTTGTTGTCCTGATTGTTTTGCTATTAACCGGACGAATTTAACCGCTACCGATTGCTACAAACCGCTAATCGACCATCTATCAATGTAACTATCAAGGAGTTGAAATGAATAAAAGTAAACTAGATTTTCACCGCACTATTCATATGATGGTCGGTATTGCCGCATCAGTATTATTGATCAATGCAAGCTGGGCACAAGCACCGGTAACCTCATCACCGACCAGCATGCCGCAAGTAGGTGCACCATTGATTGATCCGCCGCGTTGGTTCCAAGGTGATGCAACGCCAGAAGAGCAATACCAAACTTTGAAAAAAGAAGCTGGTGCAGTTCTTCAAGAATCGTCATATGCCTGTAAGCAAATGAAAGGGGCTACAAGTGCTACTTGTATGAAACAAGCACGGATGACCTATAGCCAAGATTTGCAGCGTGCAAAAGACATGATGAAAACCTCTGCCCGGTAAGCTACAAATGACTTGCCAGCTGCGTTAACATTACTTAAAACTAGAAGTAAAAATGTGACACTAAAAAACTTGGATTTAATCGAATTCAAGATAACAAGAATATTAAGAAAAGTCAGGGGAACAAAATGAAAATTACAAAGAAAATCATCGCCAGCACGCTGGCCATATCGGCGTTTATGCCATTGCTGGCACCATTGCTGATGCTATCCGGCGAGGTACAAGCGCAGCAGTACAACACATCACAAATGACGCCACGGATTGATGGTTTTAATGTCGATGAAGTACGCCGACTAGCCCCTGGCGTAGAACTCAATTTTGGCATCTATGGCACACCTGGCGGTCTGGCTACTTTGCGCATCGCCGGTGCCACGCGTAACCTAACTTTGATTGAAGTAGAAGCTGGTCAGTACGAAGGTACTTACACCATCAACAGCCGCGACAAAATTGCGGCGCGTAGTGCGGTCACAGCCAATCTGCGCGTTGGTAATCAAGTAGCCAGCTCGGTTTTAAATGAATCTCTGCAAATCGGCGTTGGAAATCACACCAATCAAATAATGTCCGGCGCGCAACCGAAGATTGAACGATTTAATGTTGACCCGGCAGTAGACTTAAATGGTGGTAGCGATTTACGCTTTACCGTATTTGGCACACCAGGCGGCAAGGTTGACCTCACCATTAACGGCGTCAAAGGTAAAATATTTTTACCTGAAGTCGCCAGTGGCGAATACGTCAACTCCTACACAATCAGAAGCCGTGATCGTATCGCACCCAATAGCACCGTCACCGCTAATTTACGCGTCGTTGATCGCGGCGTAGAACGTGTCACCAGTGCGACCTTAGGCAGAAACCTGCAAGTAGCACAAGTACAAACTGCACCAGCGCCAGCCGCCCGTATATGCTACAACTGCGGCACTGTAGAAGCTGTCAATATCGTCGAAGTTAAAGGCGAAGGCAGCTACCTGGGCACTATCGGTGGGGGCGTTGTTGGCGCACTGCTCGGTAGTCAGGTCGGTGGTGGCAATGGCCGTACTGCAGCAGAAATTGCAGGCGCTCTAGGTGGTGCCTATGCAGGTCGGAATATAGAAGGCAATGCCCGGAAAACCAATCACTACGAAGTCATCGTCCGCTTACAAAATGGCGCAACGCAGATGATTCCATTTGCCAGCGAACCTGGCTACCGTGTTGGTGATAAAGTACAAGTCAATAACGGTACTATCGTAAGAAATTAATACTAAACGATGACTAAAATAGTCACCGTTTCTTCTTAAGAAAAATCTAGTTCTGGGGTGCTCATTGAGCACCCCAGATTAACGATATGAAGTCAATCGAGTCAGTTGGGGGAAACATGCGTGGCAATACTCGTCTTAAATTTATTCATATCTTCAATCTCATCGCAACGATTAGTACAGTCATACTCGCCACTGGCTGCGCGGCCTTGCCTGAAGTACGCTATTTAAATACCTCATTATCTGCCCCGGCAAGCCCGACTGTTACCACTGCACAAGGTACACTCAGCGCCAAGAAAACTAATTCGCTATTAATTAAACGCTGGCGTAATTCTCATATCGACATCGCCGCACTAGCCGCGTTAGAAGAAGCCGCAACTGGCAGCCCGCTTATCGCCGGCAATAAAGTAACGCTCTTGTTTGATGGCCCACAAACGATGACTGCCATGATGGAGGCGATTACCGCCGCCACCGATAACATCAATTTAGAAACGTACATCTTCGATCAGGACGAACTAGGTATCCGCTTTGCAGATCTGCTAATCGCAAAACAACGGGCAGGCGTTCAGGTCAATATTATTTATGACAGCGTCGGCACCATCGGTACGCCACAGACTTTTTTTGACAAAATGCGTGACGCAGGAATTCACTTACTAGCGTTTAATCCGGTTAATCCATTAAAGCTAATTGGCCCGTGGGAACCCAATAATCGTGATCACCGGAAAATCTTAATCGTTGACGGTACAGTCGCTTTTACCGGCGGCGTGAATATCAGCGCGGCTTATGCCAATAGCTCTTTATTTCGCTCAAAAACAAAACGGGATGACAAAGTCGGCTGGCGCGATACGCACATCAAAATCGAAGGCCCTGCAGTCGCCGCAATGCAATGGGTATTTTTAGATAACTGGGCCAGTCAAAAATCACCAGATCTATCCGACAGTAACTTCTTCCCACCATTGAAAGAAGCTGGCGACAAACTGGTGCGCGTGTTAGCCAGTGAGCCAGGTGGCAACCATGAGATTTATAAAGCCTATATTCTTGCGATACAAGAAGCTAAAAAAACGATCCATATCACCAGCGCCTATTTCGTACCGGACGCACAAATCTTGCAAGCCTTAAGTGACGCCAGCAAGCGTGGTGTTGATGTCAAAATTATTTTACCCGGCGTCACAGACAGCGGCTTGGTATTCCATGCAGCGCAATCGTTTTATGATGAAATGCTGACAAACGGCATCAAAATTTATCAGCTACAAATTGCAGTGCTCCACGCAAAAACTGCCGTGATCGACCAGGTCTGGGCGACCGTGGGATCAACTAATATTGATACCCGCAGCTTCTTACACAACAATGAAATCAACGTCGTCGTCTTTGGAGAAGAGTTTGGTAAAGCGATGGAAGCGACATTTGTAGAAGACCTGCGCAACTCCAAAGAAATTACCAAAGAAGTCTGGGAGCAACGTCCCTTTAGCGACAAGTTTAAAGAATGGACTGCGCGGCGACTAGAATATTGGCTTTGATCGTTAGTAGATTTTAGAGATGAAAAGTGTGCCGGATTACTAAATACTCGATTCGTTGTTTAAATATACTCCCACTATGTATATTTAAATGTCCATATAATCATTGGACAATAAGCCATATTTATTAAAAATGATGGGGAGTATATTAAATATCTAAGAATTAAACTGATAAATCAGGCGAACAACAAGTATCAACATAAGCCTGAACTCAGCTCAATCAAAATACCAATAAAACTAGCGCTACTGAGCTTAATTTAGCGGAATATTTCAGTCACATCGCGCAAAGCCAACATCTGTTAAATCACAAAATGGAGACTACATGCAAAACTTTAATCCTACACAGTTACGCCACCCAATACCCCAGCTACTCATCGCCGCCATGATAATTGCTATGAGTATCAGTCATTACGCCATGGCAGATACGGAGATCAATCCGTCCGAAGCAGCAAAAACTATGCACGCCAAGTACAGCGCCATCGAGCAACAGCTAGAACAAAATCAATTCAACCGACCTTTAGTACTAGAGTCTGTTGAAGCCGACCATCGCCTAAAAGGTGACATTTATGCCGTGGTTGATTACCCTCTCACCACCGTCGCTACAGGACTCAAAAGCCCGGATCATTGGTGCGACATCATGCACTTACATCTGAACACCAAATATTGTCACGCTACGAAAACTGCAGCCAATACATCAGATAACAAATCAAGCGCAGCACTTAAAGTCTATATTGGTAAAAAAACGCCGGAAGAATTAAGTGATGCAAGCCGTGTTGATTTTAATTACACTGAAGTTGCAACGACACCCGAGTATATGCAGATCATGCTTAATGCGGACCAAGGACCACTCGGCACTAATGATTATCGTATCATTTTAGAAGCCGTCAGCCTGTCAAAAGTAAAAACGTTTCTACATCTGACTTATTCCTACTCCACCGGTTTGTCTGGACGTATAGCGATGCAAACTTATCTTGCAACGGTAGGTCACGGAAAAGTAGGATTTACCATCAACGGCAAAACGCCAGACGGCCAGCCCGACTACATCGGCGGCGTACGCGGTCTGATGGAGCGCAACACAATGCGCTATTACCTCGCGATTGATAGCTATTTAGGTGCGACAAATGCAGCGCCAGACGCGCAATTAGAAAAACGTTTATTAAACTGGTTTACAGCGACAGAAAAATATCCAAAACAATTACATGAGCTGGATCAAAATGATTATATGGAGATGAAGCGTGCTGAGTACACTAGGCAGCAGAATGTAAAATAAGATTTTAGAAACTGGTTTAGAGGCGAATTTAGTGACTGAGTTAGTTGCTAAGTTAGCGACTAAGTTAGTAACTACCTCAGAAACGAAATTGGACAGGCAGACTTGAGAACAGCACTATTGACTGTCGGGCTAGTAAAGTTGTAGCCCGACATATAAAGCAGTTTATAAGAATTTATAAATCATAAGAAACATCAATCTCCGGTCGTTTATGGCGCAAAGCTAGCGCAACTACCGCACCCACAGCAGTCAGTAGCAAGCCGCCACCGATCACCGGCTTGAGTAATTTCTTACTAGACAAAAATGTGAACGCAGTCACAGCAAGCGGCATTAATGTCTGAAACTGTCCGCCGACTTTTCTTACGTTGGGCGTAAACAAATTGTTGAGCCGCATACCGATCACGCCGAGCAAATGCTGGCCTACACTACGCACCAAAGTTTCGGCATGCAAGCTCTGCAACACAGTGGTTTTGGCCTGGACTATGCCTATGCGATAGACCGCGCCATCCAGCAATAATTGTGCTTTGCGATGAGCGAGAGTGTTTTCTTTTGCTGCGTCACTTCTCATATTGTTCTCCATTAGCCAGTGCGGTGTTGCTTTGATGTTGATGTGATGTTGAGAAAAACTATAAAAGCCGACTAGTCCGGTAAAACCTAGAGCAGCATGTCCCGGTCTGACTTCAGTTCAGCCATAGTCACTGGCAAAGATAACTTGCCATGCTTTACCATTGACAACAGATAGAGCAACAATCCAACAGCGATTGCGACAAACACTATGCTCATTATGAATAGAATTTTCCAGCCTAGCGCGTCCCAGCTTAAGTACACAACCAGCGCCGTGCCATAGGCTAATGCAAACCAGATGGCCAAAATCGCCAATGCGAATACCAGTGCGATTTTTAGCGCATGATTCCGCAGTTCTGACAATTCCAGCGCGGCTAGTTCTAGCCTGGACAAAAGCAATCCAAATCCATTTTTGGCAACGCCCGCTAAGCCAGCCATTAAACCGACAGCAGGCGCTGAATTAGAGTTATCCGTCATTTGATTTGTCCTGAAAATTTTTAGTAGGGTAAATCTGTGGCACTCAAACTGTAAATGCGATTTTGAATGCGACGTTGAATACCGTTGAATACGATAGTGGGTTAATGCCGGAACTGATCTGGCATTAACCCATCAAGACATATTTCTATGTCGTTTTTACTTACTCGGCTTAATTTACTCGCACTTATTTGCGCGCAGTTGTCTTTACTTACGGTTAATGATTACACCCAACAGCAAGCCAACACCGGCTGCCGCTGCAATCGCGCGCCACGGATTTTCTTTGACATAAACATCGGCAGATGCGGCCATTTCTTTACCGGCGACAATGGCGCTGGCTTGCGCTTCTTGTGCTTTAACCAAAGCCGCATCTAACAACTTCATGGCTTTTTCACGAGCTTCATCTGCTTTTTCGCCAGTCAACGCGGCAGCAGCAACGAACAACGCTTGAGAATCTTTGATCAATAATTTGACGTCTTTGTTGACTGCTTTTAAATTTGATTCCAACATAATGAGCTCCTAAAAAGATAAAAAATATCACTACTATTGTTCAGGCGAAATTGAATTTAATTTCCTTGAACGATTACCTCAATTAACACCGTTTAGACCTACTTAGTGCTACGTATTAATGTCTGACGCTACTTGACCAACAAATCCCGCATATCATCCGCATGTTCCTCTTCCATCGCCATGATGCCAATTAGCATGTGTTTGGTGGTCGGGTCGGTATCGCCGATTTGCTCAATCATTTGACGATACGCTTCAATAGCGACACGCTCAGCAATCAAATTCGCTTTGATCATAGACTGGATACTTTCTGAATCATCGTACTCTGCATGGCTACGGTCAATCAGCGTTGCCGGATTAAAATCTGGGCTACCGCTCAACTGTACAATTCGCTCTGCCAACAAATCGGCATGACCTTGTTCTTCAATCGCATGCTGTAAAAACTCCGCTTTGATCGGACCATTTTGTAAGCCGCTCGCCGTGTAGTAATGGCGCTTGTAGCGCAATACGCAAACTAGTTCTGTCGCTAATGCGCCATTTAACATAGCAATCACTTCTTTACGATCAGCCTGGTAACCAACAGTGACGGCACCGTCATCCATATTTTTGGCAGCATCACGGATTGCTGCGGTATCGATACCCTTATGATTCATTTTGTTTGCGTCATGCATGATGCTTCTCCAAAAATTAAAAATTTCGAATGATGAAATTGAGTATTTGATTACTAAGTATCTAGTTTCAAACAATGTTCTTACTGACGCTGTGGCACTTTACCAGTGGCATCAGACAATACGATTTCTACACGGCGATTTAACTGACGATCTTGTGCGGTCGTGTTGCTCGCAACTGGGTACGCTTGACCATAACCACGCACAGCTATGCGCTCAGGCGCGATACCCATCTCTTGCAATGCGGTACGGACAGAAGTCGCACGACGCTCTGATAATTCCTGGTTATGTGCGGCAGTACCTGTGCTGTCAGTAAAACCCTCTACTAATACGGTGCGTTGCGGATTTTGTTGCAATACATCTGCTAATTTTTTAGCCGTGCGTAAGCCTTCTGGATTGAGACGCGCCATATCGGTACCAAACAACACATCACCTAAAGTAATGACCATGCCGCGGTCTGTTTTCTTAGCAGCAAGGTCAGCTAACTGTGCTTCTAACTGTGCAGCACGGGCTTGTGCTTCTTGGGTCTGACGTTGCGCGTCCAGCGCCTGATTTTGTGCTGTCTGCGCTGCCAACTTGGCTTGCTCCGCGCTGGCCAATGCTTGCGCCGCGTTGGCTTTTGCCTTATCGGCTTCATTAGTACGTTGATCTAAACGGATTTGATCGCGCTCTTTAGCTGCATTGGCAATATCAGCCTCAGCAGATTTTTGCTTGGCGACTTCTTGTGTCAAGGCGATTTTTTGTTTAGCGACATAAGCTAATTTATCGATCTTGTCCGCATTGTCATTATTTTTTGCGGCAGCGTTGGCTTGGTCTAAAGCATCGCTGGCTTGCTTCATTTCTAAGGATGCGTAGCTGGCGATTTTTGGATTACTTTGCGCCATCGCATAATCGCTGCGAGTTTGATCTAACAAACTGGTCGTTTTTGGCATAGAACTACAAGCAGAAACAAAGACTGCCATGGCTAACAAAACTGGTGTGAAGTAAGTTTTTTTCATGATGATACCTTTGAATTTATTGGTTTATTTTGTAAAGGTCGCTTAGATAACATAAGCGAGAGAATGAATCAGAAAATATGCCTGCTTATTTTGCAGCGCTGTTGCGATCTAGCTCCTCACGCAAGACACGAATATCGTCTTGCAATGCGCTAGATGCCGCTTGCGCTTTAGCTGAATCAGCCTTACCTTGTGCTAGCTTGGCATCGGCTTGGGCTTGCGTTGCGAGATCATTTGCAAGCTTATAATCTTTGGCTGCCATCGCTTTATTAGCGCGCGCCATTTTGTCGCGTGCGAATGCCATTTCTACTGGTGCAAACTCTGCAGCGCCAGCGCCAGAGGCATTATCCACGGCAGCGCTAGATACGGCCACACTTGCAGTCGCTGGTGTCTTCATGCTGCTACAACCAACAGTCAAAATCAGAGCTGCGCCGCATAAGAGCGTTAATCCCGTTGTAAACAATGTGGCGGTCGTTTTTTTTATTGATGGTGTCGTAGTAATGATCATTTTTTTCTCCGTTGAATTAGTGATCGCAGAACCCGGGAATCCGTTTAACCGGATCTAACGCTGAACTCGATGTGATAAATCATAGGCTGAAATTTTTACAAGATCAGTACGCTAGCGCACATTAATTTTATTTATTCCGACGGGATGAAGATGAGGAATATCTGAGTAATTTTTATTAATTGCAAAGAAGATAGATTCCCTTAACCATCAATCATAACCAATAAATCTTTTAAGTCTGACTTCAAAATCGTCATCATCAGTATTAGATTTATTATCGATAACGGCTAGGGTAAAAAGGGATATCGCCGATAGCATAGCGCTCGCAAGATACTAATTTCAACTTTACTGGAGGGTTAATAAATTCTCTAGTGGATAAACGCTTTTTACCCAGATTTTCCATTGGAACAGCGAGAATTGTGCCGTTGGCGGACTGACTGACTAGACGCGATAAGAACGCAAGCTGCATCTTGCTAGGAGGAGTAACAACGCCAAGCAGTTCGCCAAAGGGGCAATTGTCGCTGTAGCGTTTGCACTCACATCGCGGTGCTATTGTTACCATAGACACCACATGTCATCTGAGTTTCTACGAAGTGATAGTGGTCTGATGGAAAATCTGGGTTTAATCCTAATTAGAAAAATTTAATGCTTGTAGAGTGTGGTTCCGCACATACCGATTAAAAAATACGGTCTATGGTTGAGACAATAAAATTAGGTTTCAGTGTTACCGATGCTTAGTTTTACTCTCATTCAAATCGAATCTTTTTGCAGATTGCCGACCATGACCAAAACTAAGATAACGCTGTCTACAGTAATAACCGATGTAAATAAAAAACTAAGCACTACCTCGATTGGTAACGGAGGTGAGTTACATCAGATTGCAGAAGAAAATCAAGCGCCATTAACGACAAATCAAGGTCTTGTCGTTGCAGATAATCAAAATTCTCTCAACGCTAACGTAAAAGGTCCGACGCTACTAGAAGACTTTATATTAAGAGAAAAAATTACTCATTTCGATCATGAACGGATACCAGAACGTATCGTGCATGCAAGGGGAACCGGAGCCCATGGATATTTTGAATTAACGCACTCTCTACAAAAATACACTACTGCAAAAATTCTTACTGAAGACAGTATAAAAACGCCTCTATTTGCGCGATTTTCGACAGTAGCAGGTGGTTCCGGCTCAGCAGATACTCCAAGAGATGTACGAGGATTTTCGGTCAAGTTTTATACATCCGAAGGTAATTGGGATTTGGTTGGAAATAATATTCCAGTATTCTTTATTCAAGATGCAATTAAATTCCCTGACTTAATCCATGCGGTAAAAATGGAGCCTGATCGGGGCTTCCCGCAAGCAGCCACAGCGCACGATACGTTTTGGGATTTCATTTCGCTGACACCAGAAGCAATGCACATGGTGATGTGGATTATGTCGGATCGCACATTACCGCGATCATTAAGCATGATGGAAGGTTTTGGTGTCCATTCTTTCCGTTTAATTAATCAAGACGGCAATTCGACGTTTGTAAAATTCCACTGGCGACCTAAGTTAGGGCTTCAATCTACGATCTGGGATGAGACTATTAAAATTGCTGGCGCTGACCCTGATTTCCATCGTCGTGATATGTTCAATTCCATCAACGCAGGTAATTTTCCAGAATGGGAATTATCGGTACAACTATTCAGCCAGGAAGAGGCCGATAAATTCCCCTTTGATCATCTTGATGCGACTAAGCTCATCCCTGAAGAGATGATCCCATTGCTGGTGATTGGACGAATGATACTCAACAAGTGGCCAGATAACTTCTTTGCAGAGACCGAGCAAGTAGCGTTTTGTCCATCACATGTTGTCCCGGGTATCGATTTCTCTAACGATCCTTTGTTGCAGGGACGTTTATTCTCTTATCTGGATACACAGCTATCAAGATTAGGCTCACCTAATTTCCATCAAATCCCGGTGAATGCGCCTAAATGTCCATTTGCAAATCATCAAAGAGATGGTCATATGCAAATGACGCAACCAACTGGCAGGGTATCTTACGAGCCCAATTCCTTATCGGCGACATCACCGCGTGAGCAACCAGCGACTGGATTTAAAAGTATGGCTGAACAGGTCGATGGAAGTAAAGGCAGGATTCGGCCAGAGAGCTTTGCGGATCATTACAGTCAGGCGCGTCAATTTTATATAAGCCAAAATAAATATGAACAATCGCATATTGCTTCGGCACTCGTTTTTGAACTATCAAAAGTTGAACATCCACACATCAGAGAAGCGATGGTGTGTCATCTAAGGCTTATTGATACAGATCTCGGAGATGGTATTGCCAGTGAGTTAGGAATAAAAAATTTGCAGCCGCTTACAGCTAGTCCAGTGCCTATTCAGAATTTTCCGAAATCTCCCGCATTAGGCTTAATCGATAAGATGAAAGACACATTAACAGGTCGTGTTGTCGGTATTCTTATCGCTGAAGGGTCAGATGCAGACACTTTTAGGAAAGCCAAAGATGCTGTCATTAAATCGGGTGCGACATATAAAGTGGTAGCGTCTAAAATTAGTGAAATATCTTTATCTGACGCTACTAAAGCGACAATAAATGGTCAATTGGCGGGTACCCCATCTGTCATGTTTGACGCGATTGTCGTGATTCTATCCAAACAGGCTGCGCAAAAAATGGCGGGGAATATGGCGGCAATCGAGTTTATCAAAGATGCCTATAGCCACTTAAAAGCGATTGCCTTTGATACTGGAAGTAAATCCTTGTTAGATATGGCAGGAATAAAAGAAGACTCTGGAATGATGTCTACCGATCAAATGAAAGAGTTTTTAGAAGCCGCAAAAACCAGACAATGGAGTCGTGAGAAATTAGTACGGCCAAGTAATTAGAGTGAGCCTCTGAAACAGGTTTAATTTTACTAAATCCTTGGTTTGTCTCGCCCTCATTGATCTCGTTACTTTTACTACTTACTTTAAAGAAAAGATTCAAAATGAAAAAAATATTGATGGTACTGACATCACATGACAAGTTGGGTAACACCGGCAAAAAAACTGGTTTTTGGTTAGAAGAATTTGTGGCTCCCTATTATGTTTTTATTGATGGCGGCGCAAAGGTGACGCTGGCGTCTCCATTAGGTGGACAACCGCCGCTCGATCCTAAAAGTGATGATGATGCTTCGCAAACTGAATTCACTCGCCGTTTTAAAACTGACCCAATTGCACAACAGGCGTTAGCTAGTACGCTACAGCTGTCAAATATTTCGGCAAATGATTTCGACGCTGTATTTTATCCTGGTGGACATGGACCACTGTGGGATTTGGCAGAGGACAAGTCTTCTATCCACTTGATTGAAACAATGTTTGCACAAGGCAAACCAGTAGCCGTTGTATGCCACGCACCCGGAGTACTAAGTCATGTCAAGACTGCGGAAGGTAAGCCGCTAGTGAGCGGAAAATCCGTCACTGGCTTTAGTAATACCGAAGAGCATGCCGCCGGGCTCACCGAGGTTGTACCTTTTCTGGTGGAAGATATGTTGAAGAAAAATGGGGGCATTTACTCGAAAGCAGACGACTGGCAATCGTACGTTCAAAAAGACGGATTATTAATTTCAGGACAAAATCCAGCCTCATCTGAAGAGGCTGCCAAAGTGTTGTTACTCACCGTAACGACGCCGGGTTAATTACTGGCGTATCCGTTCAAACCCTATTAACTGAAATTTCTGATGTTGAAAAAATCTGTCTTCGATCACAGAGTTTTGACCTGCGGTTAAACCGGTTGCTCTATCATGATTTTAGTTGCCTACCGATGCAATTTTCGATGCAGCGCTGATGTCGAGTGGTTGTACGTTATTTTTTAAAAAATAGATGGTAAGCCATGAGAGAAACCTTGCGGCAAAATAATTGAAAAAATACCCTCGGCACGCAACTAACGTCTTACTTACATCTCATAGAAAAACTCATCTATACCGCCACTACAAAGAAAAGTTTTTTCTTATAGCAATCAAGAAGATACAAATTTGTTTCCGCTACTTGTATCTTCTTGGGTAGTTCTCTGTTACTAAGATCATTTATTACGGTTTCAATTGCCCTCTGATCTCTCCGTCTTTATTTTCTGCAGTATGAACGTTGACGTAAAGATTACCTGCTTTATAACTTGCATACTGATCGTCGGTCAGAACTGATCCTGACGGTACAGACCAACTACCTTCGCCGGATTTTACTAAGTTAATAATCGGTGGACCTTTCTTTCCTTCGGCACCCAAATGTATGTGTGCCACTGTCCCGTTCAATCCTGTAGTGGTGACCATACCGCTGACAGACTTATCGTTATTAACGGTAATCATACCTGAGCCTTTTGCGGCTGTTTTAACTGCTGGCGTCTCTTCTGCACCGACCAAATTGACTTTGGTCTCAGCCGCATAAATGGTACCCCCTACGAACATGGTTGCAAAACCCGCTAAGATTACGGTAATCATTTTAGAGCGACTCTTCTTGGGGAATTGGTTTTTCATAATGAGTTCCTCGGAGTGTCATAGAAATTATTTACTACATCAACCCAAGTACTATCCGCCATGTCTGGCCATTGATCTGAATTAAATCCCGGAGCATTTTCAAAACGATCTTTTTTTACATTCAACAAAAACCGTTTATTCAGCGTATCTAATTTCAGCGCACTCCACGGAACTGCAAACAGTTTTTCACCAATGGTAAACAGGCCGCCATGCGCGAGAACTGCGTACGCAATTTTACCGGTCCGCATGTCCAGCATGATTTCTTTTATTTCACCTAAATGCTCGTCTTCAGGATTGTGTACATTGTCGCCGATCAATGTATTGGCACCCATTAGCTCGGGACCAGGTCCTTTGTGATGACCGGATTCACCGAGTGCATACATTCCATAAATATCGTTGTCTTGGTAACTCATCATAATTCTCCTTGAATGAGCTCATAGATTGATCTGTTTAAAAAAACCTGTCCGTTCGATAGCACACAAAAAAACAAATAGGCTCAATTCTCTAGCGCATTTCTTAAGAAAATGATTGGCTATTTTTATTCAAAAAATATCTATCAAGTGTGAGACAGCGTACATACAGACTGAGGAGTAATAAATATGCTTTAAACATTCTTAATTTTTATATTCCTTCTCTTTATATTTTCCCCGATTGCAATTGTGAGTTTTAAATGCATTGAAGTCGAATGCTATCGACGACACAGGTAACAGCTTTCAGTAATAAATCTAATCATAAAATAAATCGGCACAACATCCATAACCACTCTAAGGAGCAACTATGCTAGAACAACATAAAGCTAATTCGTCCTATACAGGAATTTCAGGCGTGTCTTGGAGTGCCGTATTGGCAGGGGCGGCGGCGGCGGCAGCGCTCTCATTAATACTGCTCATGTTAGGTGCTGGCTTAGGTCTGTCTAGCATATCCCCTTGGTCTTACAACGCATCAGTGATGGGTGCTTCAGCAATTGCATGGCTTACATTTATGCAGCTTGCGGCATCTGGTGTGGGAGGCTATTTGGCGGGTAGGCTGAGGATCAAATGGAGTAATTTGCACGATCACGAAGTGTATTTTAGAGATACCGCGCATGGTTTTCTTGCGTGGGCGGTTGCCTCATTAATGACGGTCGGCTTACTCGCAAGTGCCGCTCAGAATATTCTCAGTGGAGCATCAAATATTGGTGCCGGTGCGGTCACCGCAACAGCCAATGTGGCAAACAGGATCAAGAGCACGCCAGTGGATTATTTTTCAGATATGTTGTTACGTTCAGATGGTAGTTCTATTGATGTAAATTCTGGAGCGCGCATAGAAGTGTCAAAAATTCTGGCCGCAGATATTGTTAATGGCGCCCTGAGTGCTTCAGATCGCGATTACTTATCTAAGATAGTTGTGAAGCGCGCGGGGCTCAGTCAAATTGATGCTGAAAAACGTGTTGACTTAGTTTATGACCAATTGAGAAAATCCATGTCAGATGCCAAGAACGCGATAAAAGAAGCTGCCGATAAAGCGCGTAAATCTGCGGCCAACTCTGCTCTATGGATGTTTGTAGCGTTGTTGATCGGTGCGTTTGTTGCTAGCCTGGCGGCTACAATTGGCGGTCGTCAAAGAGATAAAGCTCATGTATCCGAGTAACTATTTGTCTTAGACAAAAAACATTTCTCAATTTTAAATAATCATCTAATTTTTGGAGGCTAATATGCGCTCAATTTTACTTTTACTACTTGGCATTCCTATCCCTATCGTCATTCTGATCGCTTTATTTGTTCATTAGATTGCTCAGTATATAAATCCCCGGCCTGGCGAATTTTTGAAACGAATCTGAATGAGGAAACAAGATGCCCAATATTTTAAATTTAAACTCTGATCATGTTCAGTACGATCCAAATAATTTATTGAACAAGTTGATTGACCAATTACATTTAAAAAATGATGCTGAACTATCAAAAATGCTAGAGGTAGCACCGCCTGTCATTAGCAAAATCCGGCATCATAAGTTATCTGTTGGTGCCTCGCTGATGATCAGCATGCATGAAATCAGCAATATCAGTATCAAAGATTTACGAGCGTTGATGGGGGATACGCGTGACACGTTTTTTTCCTCTGCAACGTTATAAATTAATCGCCCCTGCCTTTTCGTACCATACGTGACACGGGGTAAGACGATGTTTTAGTGGAATTGAAAGAACTTAAATAAAGAGGTATTGCCATGCAAATAGAGAATATAAAAATACGAGGAATGAGTTGTGAGGGCTGTGCCCAAAAAGTGCTACAAGCGCTGCAAGCCGTTCCTGGCGTTAACGATGTCACAGTCTCGCTTGTAGATAGTGATGCTAACGTACAGTATGACGAGGAGAAGAGTTCAGTAGATCAATTAAAAGCTGCTGTTCAAGACGCTGGCTATGATGTCGATCCCACCAATATTACCGCTGGCTTGACACTCAAAAATGGTTCTTCCAGCTAGATACAATTAAGGTCGCTGTTTGCTCCACAATCGGTGTTTTTCTTCAGTTACTCGGGCGGAAATTACTGCAGTGGCAGACTCGGTGATGAGTAGGCGCAAATGTGCTTTAACAGCAGCATTGTCTACTCGCTGCATGAGTAATTTCTGTCATGCTTACTATATCCATTCGAAAAATACCAAAACCGCCGTTTAACTGAACGGATCAGCAAAGTATTTCTAAAAATACGCGCAACCACTTGTTTAAAAGTTGAGATCACTATACAAAGATCTCGCTTATATGCACTTAAGTATGTGGCGAAATTTTTTATTCTAGGTGCGTCAACGTACATAACGGGACGCTGCTTTCACGTAGTCTGGCTGCATCGAACCAGATTTTGCAATAGATGGCATTACAAGTAATGCCACAAAAATATCCAATTGCAAACTTGCAGCTAGTGCTTATTATCGAAAGTCTTACAATATGATTACCGTCTTAAGTTTTTTCCCCGTCTTGTCGCTGATTGACAGTGTTACGGCATTAATCACACCTCGCCTGTTAACCACGGTCGTAAGTATCAATACGGTGACGATTAATTTAGTTCACTTCATGGGTATTACTAATTTTTTATAAAGAAGAAAAATGCGTCGTACAACTATTGCCCTCATCACTATCCTGATCGCCGTACCTGCAGTAGCGTTTATCGTGATTACGAATTTCGATTGGAACCGTGCTAAGCCTTGGTTGAACGAACGTACCAGCGAAGCCTTGGGCCGATCTTTTGTTATCAAAGGTGATCTGACACTGACGTGGGATAAACAAGCCGTAGGACCAGAGCTGGATCGCGGTTGGCGTGGGATTATCCCTTGGCCACATCTGATTGCAAAAGATGTGCATATCGCAAATCCGGCGACGATGATGACACCAGCGTCAGAACCAAAAAATCCTGCAACTTTGACGACCAAGACAACTTCAGCATCAACCTTGACCGTTGTCCCGGAAGAAATGGCAAGCATTCAGCAATTTGCTTTTTCGCTAGATCCTTTGGCCTTGCTGGGCAAAAAGATTGTCGTTCCTGTACTACGTTTTGATGGCACCGTCGTCAATTTATTACGCACTGCTGATGGTAAAAATAACTGGACTTTGCCCAGCGGTGCTCAAGCCTCGGCTTGGCAATTAGAATTAAAACGTGTGGTATTTAGTAAAGGCAGAGTGCATCTGATGGATGCAATCAAACACGCAGATATGACGGCCGATATAGATACAATCAATACCGACCCCGCCTATGGTGTGACTTGGAAATTACATGGCAAGTTTAATGGCGATACCGTTAGTGGCAGTGGTAAAGCTGGCGCCATTTTATCGCTGCAACAGCAGACTGCACCCTACCCTATCGTAGCAAATATAAACGTCGGCAAAATTATGGTGAATATTGAAGGCTCGATTACCAAACCGACCGATTTAGCCGCGCTGGATATGCGTTTAAAACTCTCCGCACCAAGTATGGCACGGCTGTATGCGCTCAGTGGCGTTGTGCTGCCAGAGACGCCACCGTTTTCTACCGAAGGCCATTTGATTGGTACGCTTGGTAAAAATAATAGCCATTGGATCTATGAAAAATTTAGCGGCAAAGTAGGCTCTAGCGACATTGGCGGTAGTCTTGATTTTAAAACCCGGCCTGCGCCTGACCGGCCTTTATTATCAGGTGTGATCGTATCGCAAGTACTGCAATTCTCCGACTTAGGGGCGTTGATAGGCGCGGACTCTAACGCGAATAAAACAGAGCGCGGTGCAGCGGCAGTGCAACCTGGCGATAAAGTGTTACCGGTTGAGACCTTTAAAACAGAGCGCTGGACCAGCATAGATGCGGACATTCAATTTAGTGCAGAAAAAATTATCCGTGAAAAAGCACTACCCATCAATAAACTCACCACCAACTTACATCTGAAGGACGGCGTACTTAATTTATCCCCTTTAACTTTTGATATGGCAGGTGGCACGCTCAGCTCCGATATCCATCTGGATGGCAGCGGCAAAACAGATGCCGCAGGAGATCAAATAGCAGCAAATCCAACGGAAGAAAAGCAGCCAACCGCAAAAGCATTAAAGGCAACGATGAAAGTCAGTGCCCGTCATTTAAAGCTTAAACAATTATTCCCGACACTAGATGCACTGCAAGCCAGCGTGGGTGAAATCAACGGCGATGCATCTTTGTCAGCAACCGGCAACTCCATCGCCAGTTTGCTAGCAGCATCCAATGGTGAGGTTAAAACCCTGATCAATCAGGGCAGTATCAGCAAACGTTTGTTAGAGCAGATGGGGTTAAATATCGGCAATGTCGCGCTAACTTATCTGTCAGGGGACAAGCAAGTCAAACTTAATTGCATGGCAACCGATTTTGCCGTGACTAATGGCGTGATGCAAACCCGTACTTTTATTGTTGATACCGATGATGCCGTTTTAGATGTCAGTGGCAATGTCAATATGGCGCAAGAACAATTAGATTTGACGATCAAGCCGAATAGCAAAGGGCTGCGGGTTTTTTCACTCAGAGCGCCGCTGTATGTTCAGGGTAGTTTTAAAGATCCCAAAGTCAGCGTAGACAAAGGTGTGCTGGCCTTAAGAGCCGGTGGCGCGATTGCGCTGGCGGTGGCCGCACCCGTTGCTGCCTTGCTTCCTCTGATTAATACAGGCCCTGAAGCCGATAGCGGCTGCGCCAAATTACTGGCAGAGGCCAGAGTCACGCCGGTGGCACCAGCGCCGGGTAAAACTTATCGTGCTAAGGCTGCTGCTAAGTGAGGGTTGCGTAATTGCTAGCTAATGCGCTGGCTGTTTCGGCAGTGTTCGCCTAGTGTTTTCTTAGGCAGCTTAACGCCCCTACTTTGACCAAATACTAGCTTAGTTTGCTTGGTGCGCATGGCGCACCCTACGATATGCAAAAAACATATACTCCCCATTATTTTTAGTAAATATGCCTTAGTGTCCAATGATTACTTGGACACTCTATATATACTAATAGAGGTATATTACGCATCTGCGATTTATTAACGGCAAAAAATCACCCGAAAACAGCGAATAAGCAGATAAAAAGCGGGTGCTATTTCTGCTCAGGTCGCATGCGGTGTGTGACATCCATGCCTATTCCACGGTAGCCGGTAAACCTTGCGGAAGTGTCGAACATAGGCTCACCACTGACTTGCAGATATTGGATCGTTCCGTCGGCATTGGTGCGGCTATAGACAAAATCTAAAAAAGGCCGGCGGCTGGCGATATTGGAATCTAGCTGCGCTCGTTCGGCGGCATTCCAGCCTGCCAAGGCTTTGGGGCTCGCCCCTAACATATCGTCAGCATCAATCCCTAACATTTCAAACACGGGGCCAGAGATGCTAGTGAAGTTGCCTTGCGGGTCTTGCTCCCAATACCAATCGGACGACAGTTCGGTAAAACTCTTGAAGCGGGCTTCGCTCTCGCGTAATTCTGCGGTGCGTTCCAGCACGGTTTGCTCTAGGACCTTGTTGTAGTTATCCAGTCTTTTGTAAAGCAAACGTACTTCCAGCATATTGTGAATACGAGTTTGTACTTCTACCAAGTCAAACGGTTTGCTGACAAAATCCTTGGCACCGGCTTGCAGTGCACGTAGCTTGTGACCTGGCTGTGCGGTGATGACCAGCACGGGTAAATAACCGCTGGTGTCGATTTTTTTTAACTCTTCCATCACTTCAAAACCGTCCATCTCGGGCATTTGCAAATCCAGCAAGATCAAATCAAATTTGCTCGCTGCATGTTGATCGCATACCGTGCGCGGGTCCATAGTGGACGTGACATTGGTATAGCCGCGGCTGCTCAGCATTTGCTCCAGCAGCATGACATTGGCTTTTTGGTCATCGACGATGAGGATACTGGCGTTGAGGATCTCGGCTGCTTCTAACATGAGTTTCTTCCAAAAATTCGATTATTTTCTATTGCTCTTTATTGCAATGATCACTTACCCGTCATCTAATATAAACCTAAGACAAATATCAGTAACGTCATGAAGGCCAAAAATCTTACAAATCGCGCTCTTTACCACCAAGTCCATGCTCGGACGCGTAACGCAATGCGACATCCAGCGCATCCATAAATTCATTCACTTTAATCGGCTTGGTCAGATAGCGGAAAAAGCCTGCCTTGAGTCCGTTTTCTATATCACGTGGAATTGCATTGGCAGACAAGGCCATCACCGGGATATGCGCTGTCGTGGCATCATCATGCAAAATCTTTAGGGCACCATAACCACTTAAACCTGGCAAATTAATATCCATCAAAATCACATCGGGCTGGTAAGTGCGCGCCAGCTGAATCCCGAGATGTGCATCTACCGCAGTCAATAATTTAAGGTCGCTACGGCGTTCAATCAATTGCTTGATCAATGCCATGTTGGCAGGATTATCCTCAACATATAACAAAGTACGTTGATAGGCTGAGGTATTGATCCCATTCGACGTTTTTACTACAGCGCCGTGCTCTGTACTTATGTCTTCGCCCATTTCTCCGAATATTAACTTAGGTGCGCTAGACGCGGACAATTCAAACCAGAAGGTACATCCAACATCGACGGTACTTTCTACACCTATCGTACCGCCCATCAACTCGACTAATTGCTTGGTGACGACCAGACCAATACCAGTACCTTCTTCGCCGCCAGATTCTTTTCCAAGGCGATTAAACGGCTGGAATAATTGCGTCAACTGATCTGGCTCTAAACCTTTGCCGGTATCACGCACACTGACCCGTATTCGGTTTTCGCCATTCATTTGGCATTGGATAATCACTGCGCCGTTATCCCGATTATATTTAATCGCATTCGACAATAAATTGACTAAAACCTGTTTGACCCGCGTACGGTCTGCATGTACATAAAACAGATTCTCTACACTTGGGAATGTCATTTGTATGCCGCGCTTTTGCGCTTGCGGCTCCATCATCATGCGACAATCTTGCAATACATCGGTGAGCGACATGGACTCATGCGACATGGTGATTTTGCCAGACTCAATCATGGCCAGATCGAGAATCTCATTAATCAAACGCAGCAGATACCAACCGGCCTGCAATATCTGGTCTATGGATAATTTTTGTGCCGGTGTCGGTGATGGTGTTTCTGACTCCATCAATTGTGCAAAACCTAGTACTGCGTTGAGCGGCGTACGCAGTTCATGACTCATGCTGGATAAAAATTCTGACTTTGCTAAGTTGGCTTTTTCAGCTGCCGCCTTGGCGCTTTCTAACTCCACATTATTCTCTTGCAGGGTATGCTCAAATTGCTTGCGTTCGGTGACATCACGAGCCGCAGCAAATACACCTTGCAAATTACGGTCACGGTCATGGAAGGTGGTTGCGTTATAGGATACTACGGTCTCTTTGCCGTCTTTGGCATGCGCGGTCAGCTCGTAATTGGTGACTTTGCCTTCTTTTAATGCACGAGTAATAGCTGCCTCGGCACGATCTGGGTCTGTAAAATAATTTTTGAACGGAACGCCAATCAATTCATCGCGGGTACAACCGGTTAATGCTTCCATCTGCTGATTAACGTCACTGATGATGCCTTTAAGATCGGTCGCCATTAGCGCATCAACATTTGATTCAATCAATGAGCGGGTATAAAACTGTTGGTCGCGTAGTCGCTGATCGAGCAAGGCTTGCTCTGCCTCGACTTTTTTACGGGCGGTATTATCAGTCCCAATCAAGAGGTAACCGATGACTTTATTTTGTTCATCGCGTAAAGCACTTACCGAAACAATCGCAGGAAAACGGCTGCCGTCATTGCGGATATAAGTTAGCTCATAAATATCCTCTATGCCGCGAGAAGCTTTAAAAACTAAGGCATCAAATCCAGGCGAGATCGGTGTCTCTAATGCGGCACTTAAGGCAGCAGCGCGGGCGATCACTTCGCCCTCATCCGAGATACTGGATGGTGTGATTTTATTTACTACATCAATCGCTTTATAGCCGAGCATGTGCTCTGCCCCGACATTAAAAATCTGGATTACACCTTGTGCGTCAGTCGCAATGACGGAGAAGTTAGCGCTATTGAAAATCGCATTTTGCAGTGCCTCAGCTTTGAGCACAGGTTGTCGGCCGTCGTCTATAGCTTGCTGAAGTTCTGAGCGTCCGCGCATTGCCAATCGGACGCGCAAGGCTAAAAATACCAAGATAGCGAGTAATAAGACGGTACTGACTACAATGATTTTTAAACGCATTAACTCGCTACTTTTACGCTCGGCTAACAGGCGTTGTTCTTCTTGAGTCGCTTCGTCAGTAAATTGACGTATTTGGATGGCCGTATCGCGGCCATCATTTAATAGAGGGCGTGCTCCCTCAAAACCTTGCGTGTCGAAAACGGCCTGGCTATCTACAAACATATGGGCACGTTTGTCTAATACGATTTGGAGCTTACGGATACGTTCTTGCTGCGCTGGGTTATCTCTGGTCAATTCAGATATTTGCCGGAAAACGATTCTTAGTTCTTCCAACGCTGAATCACGTTCATCAAGAAAATGTTTTTCTTTAGTCAGAAAATAGGCCCATTGCCCATTCTCTGCCCTATCAATCTGAGAGCCTAGGGCATCCAGTTTGGCAATTACCTCGCGGGTATGCTCTACCGAGGTAAAAGATGCTGCAGGTACGGCAATATTCCAGGCCATGCCGCCCACTAGTAACAGCACGACGAGTGTCATACCAAAACCAACTAACATCAATCTTTCAATCGATGATTTCTTCATTACGAGCATAAATTCTGACCTTGATACTTTTTGTAGAGCACAAACCAGAGCGCTAACCTCGGCTCAAACAAGGTAACGGCGAAGCCGTCAAAAAAATAATAAAACGGAGATAAAGTAGAAATAAGGCAGTAGAGATTTAAAAGCGAATCAAAAACTAATCAACGTTGACGCACGTCCGATAACAAGCGGGCAAATTCTTTTTTTACTACGCCATAGCATTCACAAACTTTGTCTTCAAGACCGTTTCTATTGACGACGGTGATGTGCCCGCGGCGGTAACTAATATAGTGCTCTTGCTGTAACTTGCCTGCCGCTTCGGTAATACCTTCACGTCGTACACCTAAGGTGTTGGCAATCAGTTCTTGCGTAATCGTCAGCTCGTTAGACGGTACGCGATCCAGAGTCAGCAACAGCCAGCGACAGAGTTGTTGCTCTACCGAGTGATGCCGGTTACAGACCGACGTTTGTGACATTTGGGTCAGCAAAGCCTGGGTATAGCGCAACAGCAAACGCAGCACTGGCCCGGCACGATTAAACTCAGCCATCAAGATGTCGGCCTTAAGGCGATAAGCATGACCACCCGTTTGCACTATCGCACGACTAGGCGTGCTATTACCACCCATAAAAAGAGAAACTCCAATAACGCCCTCGTTACCAACACCTGCGATCTCCGAAGAACCGCCGTCTTCTAGCAAATAGTGCAAAGAAATAATAGAGGTCGTTGGAAAATACACATGCGCCAGCTTGCCACCGGACTCATACAGCACATCGCCGAGTAACATGGGTACTAGTTCTAAATGAGGGGACAGTCGGTCATATTCCGCATCGAGTAAAGCGGCTAATAAATGATTCTGACTCGGGTGATGTGCACTGGCCATAGAAGATTTTCTGTTTCCAGTCATGAGAGTGAGGGGACGTCGCGCAGGAAAATTTTTGACAACGGAAGGTAACACAATTACGTGAGGTCTTTGACTATATTCTACCTTGCACAATACCGTCTGTGCGCTACCGAACATAAAAGTGAAAACGCATAGCTAAGTAGTTTACCCTATATGCGGGCGTGATTCCACTTGATTACAAAACCTAAGTGCTTGATATCAAATGCATATACTCATGATAAGTATATTTATATCGTCCATATAATGATTGGACAATAAGGTATTTTTTAAAAAAAAGAAGGGGAGTATATTCAATAACTGCATACAGTTGAGACTGGAATAAGCGATAAATAGAAAAGTATCGCTATCTATTTTGCCTTAAATAACGGCTCTTTCGTATGTTAAAAGACGTGCTTTGAGAATGTCACCATTAAAAATGATTTTTAGTTAACAAGCTTAAACTTAAGTTAGTTAAGCTAAAACTTCCATTCGTATGTTCGCGATCGCACATACACGACGAGCCGATCTCATTAAAGTCTTCTTTGATTGATAGCTGCGTCCAATGAAGGTCGTGGCCAAGTCTGCCCTCATGTCAATACGTTGTTTTATCGGCTTGCTCTATAGCATTGCCATAGCATGTACTCATTAAAAGCCGCGCAGTCTTGCGTTAAAAGATATTGCTGAAAGACCATCGTGGATAAACTATTTCGCCGTATTCGCTTCTCGGTCTCGGTCTCGGCCCTGATTACTTTAGTGATCGGTCTGAGTCTGACGGCCTTATTGTTTGCATCGATACGACGGGTGGAATCTGAGCGACAGAGCAACCAGTTCGAGCAGAATGCCAAATTATGCTCGGTGGCGGTATCAGAGGGTCTGCATGATGCAGCTGAGCAATTGATGGTGCTAAATCAATGATTCCGTAGCGTGGGTGTGGTAAGTCGCGAGCAATTTAGAAGCTTCACCGCGCCGCTGCTACAACGCTATCCGCAAATTCAGGCACTGAGTTTTCAGCGTCTTGTCATGCAAAGCGATCGCCAGATCTACGAAGCAAGGATGCGTCAGCGCCTGCCCAATTTTAAGCTGACCGAAGTGGTCGATGATGAGCAAAAACCTGCTGGCCTGCGTGATAGTTACAACGTCATTGAGTACATAGAACCGAGCGCGACCAACGAGCAGCTGCTGGGCGTTGATACCGCCATTACGGCGGATCAGACACAGGCCAGACTGCGTTCACGCTCCACGGGTCTGGCAACCGCGACCAGCCTGATACCGGTCATACAGCATAAAACCTGGCACACAGGTTTTATGCTGATGGTGCCGGTGTATTTGCAAGGTGCGCCGCTAGATACCGCCGCATCACGCAATCGCGCGGTGATTGGAGAAACCGCAGCAATCTTGCGGGTAGATCATTTGATCGACAGCATACTCGGCAGCCGAGGTTTTTTAGCCATGCCGGGCTTGGCGATCAGCATTTATGCAGGGCCGGGGAATGATCCACAATATCTGGCATTCCAGCACGATGCTGCCTCTGATCTATTACCTAATAACCCGACCGCTGTGGCTGATAGCGCTGGCGCTGGAAGTATAGATGGAACTACAGCGGGAACTAAAGCTAGAGCACAGCCAAACACCGACAATAATTTCTCTTTGCTACCACGCTGGCTATTTTATGATCGCGCTGTCACGCTCAACGATAATTTCACATTAGGCGGTAATCCCTGGCACATTGAGATTGCAAAAACACCCGTGCTGTTTACGGCCAATAATAATGGCTCTTTATATGTGCTGTTAGGTGGCATCTTATTTAGTCTGTTAGCAGCCGCGTATGTTTATTCATTAGTCTCACGCAAGGCCATCATAGAACGGGTGGCGGGTGAGCGTACCGCAGCCTTACAATTTGCCAACCTACGTTTATGCGAAGATTTGGCACTGCGCAAACGCACAGAAAAATCTTTACGCTTGCGGGAAAAGGTGATTGAAGTATCGTCCAATGCCATCATCATTTGCAGTGCCGACGCACCACATTACGCGATTGAATATGTTAATCCGGCTTTTGAGAATATCAGTGGCTATACCGCAGCTGATGTCGTCGGCCGCAGCCTGGAATCTTTGCAAGGCAGCGGTCAGGATCAGCAAAATATAGAAGAGATACGTACTGCCCTGCGTGAGCAGCGCGAGGGGCATGCACTGCTGCGTAATCACCGCAAAGATGGTAGTGGTTATTGGAGCGACCTTTTTATCGCACCAGTAAAAGATGATAGCGGCATCATCAGCCATTTTGTCGTCGCGCAATATGACATCTCGGCGGTAATGCGGTTTGAGGCCGAGCTGGAGTTCCAGGCCAAACATGACAGCCTGACTGGCCTTGCCAACCGCAATCTCCTGCGCGAACGCCTGACCCAGGCGATTAGCAACGCCAACCGGAATAAAAATAGCACCGGGGACGGCAATAGCAACGCCAATAACAATTCTATCTGGGTCGTGTTTGTTGATATTGACCGTTTTAATTTTGTGAATGACACCCTTGGCCATGAGGCCGGCGATGAACTATTAAAAACTTTGGCTGGACGCTTACAATCTGCAGTGCGCGAGGCCGATACGGTAGCGCGACTTGGCGGCGATGAGTTTGTCCTGGTGCTGCCAGAGCAAACTGACGATGGTAATACTAATACCAATGGCCTCGCTGTATTACAGCAGATCATGGATGCCATCGCTCAACCGTTGATGCTAAGTGACTATGAATTTTTCTTAACTTGTAGCATCGGCATAGCGACCTATCCTTTGGATGGCGTAACGGCAGAAGGTCTGATCAAACACGCCGATATCGCCATGTACCGCGCCAAAGAAATGGGCCGTAATAGCTTCCAGTTTTATACGCCGGCAATGAACGAGCGCACGCTGGACCGGCTAAGTATCGAAGCCGATTTACGTCACGCATTAGAGCGCAATGAGTTGGTGATCCACTACCAACCACAGATCAATTTAAGCAATGGACGCATCGTCGGGATGGAGGCACTACTGCGCTGGAATCATCCGGTACACGGTATGATTGCACCAGCACGCTTTATCGGTTTGGCAGAAGAGATGGGCTTAATCATACCGATTGGTGCTTGGGTTATCCGCACGGCATGTCTGCATACCAAAGCGTGGCACAACGCTGGCTTTGCGCATTTGCGAGTGGCGGTCAATTTATCTGCCCGTCAGTTCACACAAAAAATGCTGGTGCAATCAATCTCCGATATTTTGGATGCGACTGGATTAGATGCCTCATCCTTAGAGCTAGAACTGACAGAGAGTATGGTGATGAGCGATGTTGAAAGCGCGATTGCGATTTTGCGCAATCTGAAGAGCTTAGGCATCCATATCTCTATCGACGATTTTGGTACCGGCTACTCTAGCCTGTCGTATTTACGACGCTTTCCGATTGATGTACTAAAAATTGATCAGTCCTTCGTTAATGATATTACGGTGGATGCCGATGACGCTGCCATCGTTGCATCAATCATCTCACTTGCCCATAGCCTGCGTTTAAAAGTAATTGCAGAGGGGGTCGAAACTACCGAACAATTAGACTACTTGCGGGCACATGGATGCGACCAGGTGCAAGGCTATTTATTCAGCCGCGCCGTTGCCGCCGATGCGTTTGAAAAACTGCTGGAATCCGAGCGAAGTTTGTTGCAGACGACTGAGTAAATGATGGATTATTGATGGATTATGCTGGCCTGCGTGGCCGATGATCTAAGTAGATGCCTAGCCTAATTATTAGCTGATTACGCGTAGCAGACTGAAGTACGATCGACCACATTTTTTAAGAGTAACTAAATATACTCCCAATGGGTATATTTAAGTTGTCCATATAATCCTTGGACGATAGACTAATTTCTATAAATTTAATGGGGAGTATATTTATATCAACTGACGTTCAGTTTAAATACTGAGTCGGTTTTCAGTTCATTTTTTGTCAGCGTAACAGCTAGCTTGTCGTCTAGTTTCCACATCAAATCTCGCTGAATGCAGGCATACAGTCAGTACCTTGCTAGCGCCCGCCGCCCTCCAGAAAATACGATACCCAAAAGTATTCGTAACAGCACTTTAAAAGCTAAATAAAAAAATTAAATACTACGTGCGCTAACGTACAGAAGTAAATCGAGCCAAGCCTCAATCTAGCCTCATCGCATAGCTACTTGCTGTAGCAGCGTTAAAGAAATTACGCAGATTACGCAAACCAAACAAACTACATCAAGGAATAAAAATGAAAAACTTCAAAATTGTATCTAGCCTGATCGCCGCACTCATGCTCACGACTATCGTCGGCTGTGCCGCCACACCAAAACAAGAGAGCACTGGTCAGTATGTCGATGATTCCGTCATCACCACATCAGTCAAAGCAGCAATCCTGAACGAGCCTACATTGAAGGTCAGCGAAATTAATGTAGAGACGTTTAAAGGCGCAGTCCAGTTAAGTGGTTTTGTCCGCTCGCAAGAGAATATTGATACTGCAATCAAAGTGGCACGTGGCGTCAATGGCGTGACTGCAGTTAAAAACGATATGCGTTTGAAATAATCAGGATATCGGTGACGCTATCGTAACGGCTGTAAAGACTGTAACGACTCGTCACCATCCACTTTTTTAATTTCTTTTCAAAGAGGTTTAATCATGAATACGATCAAAAAATTAAGCGGCTACGCTGCAACTATCACTCTGATGTTCGGCTTGACAGCGTGTGCTGGTATGTCTAACCAGGATAAAAATACCGCCGTCGGCGCAGGTGCTGGTGCTGTGGTTGGCGCGGTACTGACTGGTGGTAGCGCGGTCGGCACGGTCGGTGGCGCAGCAGTTGGCGGTGTGATCGGCAACCAGGTCAAACCTAAATAATCTGCCATCAATCTGGCTCGCCTAGCTACCAAACTAGCTTAGCGAGCCAAATAAAAAATAACTCACAACAAAATATTCAAGGAAGAATTCATCATGACTACCCCTACCAATGGTTTCCCCAAATCCAGACTACACCCGATGATTATCATCGCAGGTCTTGCTGTAACTTTATTCTGTGCTGCTGGTATTGCTGCCATCATGGGATGGATTCCAACCTCGATCGGTAGCAATAATAACGGCGCATTAACGCAAGCTGATCAAGCGGCGACGCAAGCTAACGGCAATACGACAAATCCAAATAATTTAAATAATCCAAACACGACGCCGCGTGCAACTACACCTGCGCCTGTACATCACAAACAAACTTATGCTGCGGCTAATGATGACTATCGGCCGTCCAACAAACTCCCTTGCTACAACTGCGGGATCGTGGAATCAATACGCGAGATCAACACCCGTGCACAAGGTAGTGGCGTCGGCGCAATTGGTGGTGCGGTAGTCGGTGGCTTGTTAGGCAATCAGGTGGGCGGCGGCCATGGCAAAGAAGCTGCCACAGTGTTAGGCGCAATTGGCGGCGCAGTCGCTGGTAATCAAATCGAAGGTCGGGTCAATGCCAGCAATAGCTACGATATTTCTATCCGCATGGAAGATGGATCAAGCCGCACCGTACATCAAACCAATCCACCGCAATGGCGCTCTGGTGACCGGGTAAAGATTGTTGATGGCAATTTACAGTCTAACGGTTAATGTTTATCCAAATTTATCTAAAACAATACGAATTTAATTAACTATTTACATGTTGTGTACGCCAGCGAACAGAACCTGATGCAAGCAGCTTGCATACTTAGTCCCACGATGTTGAATGTTGTAAGCGCTGATTTTCTTAATTTGATGTACTGAAAAAATAGCGGATTACAACTAGTTTCATCGACACCATTGAATAAAATTCTTGAGGAGAAATCATGCTTTATACCATCGCTGTTGTTCTAATTATCTTGTGGCTACTTGGCTTGGTCACTTCTTACACCATTGGTGGCTTCATCCATATTTTATTAGTGGTGGCCGTCATCATGATCTTGCTGCGCCTGATTAGCGGACGAGGGATTTAGCTAACGTCGAATTTTGGACAAAGGCAAAATCGCAGCAAAAGTAACGCAAATAAATTTATGTGATGCCAGCAACTAATGTCGTTGTCATCACTCACTTCAAAACTATGTAGAGAAAATAATGAACTGGGATGTAATCGAAGGAAACTGGCTGCAATACAAAGGTCAAGTAAAAGCGCAATGGGGCAAATTGACAAATGATCATATTGACGTCATCGCAGGCAAACGTGACCAGTTGCTGGGCCAGATTCAGGAAGCATATGGCATAGACAAGGACGAGGCTGATAAGCAAGTGAAGGCTTTTCAGAAATTTCTTAAAGAAATTCGTACTTCTTAGCCAGACATTTAGTCGAAAGTAGCAAACCGCATGCGGCATTTTTCCGTAAGCGATTTTAATAATATCAAGGAGCACTACATGAAAAAAGCACTCTCAATTATCCTAATCAGCGCAGCTACTCTGGGTTTTACCAACATGGCCGTTGCAGCGACGGCAGAGGCCAAAGCAAGCTTTAAAGCAGCAAAAGAAACCGCAGATACCGATTACAAAGTATCACGTGAAAAATGCAATGCACTGGCTGGAAATCCAAAAGATGTTTGCGTAGCAGAAGCTGAATCCGCACGCAAACACGTTAAAGCAGATGCAGAAGCAAAATACAAAAATACTGTCAGTGCCCGCACCGACGCGCGCAACGCAATGGCAAATGCAGATTATGACGTTGCAAAAACAAAGTGCGATAGCAAAACCGGCAATGAGAAAGATGTCTGTGTAAAAGAAGCGAAGGCCGTTATGGTTGCAGCCAAAGCAGATGCCAAAGCAGACAAAAAAGTAGTTGAGGCACGTGTTGATGCAAGAGATGACAAAGTAGAAGCCAACTACAAAGTCGCTCTGGAAAAATGTGACGCTTTAGCAGGCCCATCAAAAGATAGTTGTGTCGCTGGTGCTAAATCACAGTTTGGTAAATAAGTTTCGTACTTAAAGTTCAACACTTAAAGTTTATTACTTGAAATTTAGGTTTTAAGTTTGACCGGTAGTTTAGCTCTATTGCAGTAAAAATCTTGATTGTCGAAGTTCGATCACCAAGCTAATTCTAATCACTTTTGAAGGATCATTATCATGAATATATCTAAACGTTTTGCAACAGCTTTGCTTTCTTTCGCTCTTATCGCTGTAGCTGGTTGCGCATCCACACAAAAATCTGAAGGTACAGGCGAGTACGTTGATGACACCGTTATCACAACCAAAGTAAAAGCGGCAATCTTGAACGAACCAATGTTGAAATCCCGTGAGATCAATGTTGAATCATTCAAAGGTATTGTTCAGTTGAGCGGCTTCGTATCATCACAGGCTGACATCAACAAAGCCGTAGAAGTTACCAGTGGTGTTAAAGGTGTGAAATCGGTTAAAAACGATATGCACGTCAAATAATATTGCGTGATATATAGTGTGTTTCGACCTAGATGCGAGCTGATTAAAAATCAACTCGCATCTAATATGCAAGCGGGTACTGTTAAGACAATACTGATTTATACAGCCAGATCAATGGTCATATAAATCAATATCAAGTCAAATGCATTGCCCGCTTTGCATTGAGAGTACGAATGATTCACCATGCTGATAGTCGATGGAGAATTGCTGCTAGTTAGCCGTTTAACGTCAATAGGGTAAAAAATGAGTGCCCCTCAACATAAAGATGTCGACGCTGACAGTATGCCGAATATCCATGCACCAGATGATCGCCCGCCGACCATACAAATCAGCGATAGTGATTTGTTGTCCATCAATAGATCCTCTGCACCACCTACCATCCACATTCCAGTCAATGCCCGCGGTTTGGCGCTGACTATATTAGCCACCGTTGCTTTTGTTTTTGCATTACAAACAGCGCAGCGATTTTTTATCCCGCTGGTCTTTGGCATCATCATTTCTTACACACTGAATCCGGTTGTGGTCTGGCTGGAACGCATTAAAATTCCACGTGTTTTTGGTACCAGCCTTGTGCTAATCACTATTCTGTGTGGCGCAGGAGTAGTTGGTAATTCTCTGCGTACCGAATTTAATTCTATCCTGGTCAGTTTGCCCGACGCAGCGCGGCAAATATCGCAAGCGATCACCAAAACACAAGACAATCAGCCAAGCACGATGCAACAAATGCAGGCAATCGCAAACGAGATTGAGAAGGCCGCAAATCAATCCAGTAGCGTGCGCCCAAGTTCGCGGCAAACACCTACCACCGTGATCGTTGCGACTCCCCCGTTCAAAATACAGGACTGGCTGTTAGCAGGATCAGTGAGTGCGGCTAGTGTCGTTGGTCAAATCACTGTCTTGATTTTTCTGATCTTTTTCCTCCTCTTGTCCGGCAATAGCTTCAAGCGAAAACTCGTCAAAATCACCGGACCATCGCTGTCATCCAAAAAAGTGACTGTGCATATTCTTGATGACATTAATAAGTCAATCCAGAACTATATGTTTATGCTATTAGTCACTAATCTGCTTTTAGCCTTATTGCTGTGGGTAGTTTTTCGCTGGTTAGGATTAGAAAATGCCGGTGCTTGGGCAGTCGCTGCGGGCTGCTTGCATATCATTCCGTATTTTGGTCCGGTCATCATCACATTGGCGCTAGGAGCAACATCCTTTATGCAGTTTGGATCTTTGTCGCAAACCTTGTTAGTGACCGGAGCGACGCTAGTGGTGACGGTCTTGGTCGGTACTTTCATTACTACCTGGATGACCGGCAGAATCGCCAAAATGAATGTGGCGGCGCTCTTCATCGGCTTACTATTTTGGGGCTGGCTATGGGGAATCTGGGGCTTGTTACTAGGCGTGCCGATTATCGTGATGGTACGCGTCGTGTCTGAGCATATCGACGGGATGCAGTCGGTGGCTGAATTGCTGAGTGAATAGAAAATAGCGAGAAAAGCTGATGCAGTAAAAGTGATTTTTTCGCTAGGCTTTAATAACAGGACTTACGCAAAATTGTGCCAGCAAAGCGTAGCGACTAGGACAGCACTTCACTACGGCTAATCGCTGCAAAGCAGTTGGGGGTTTTGCGTAAGTATTAAAGAGTTTTACATATACTAGGATAGTGTATGTATATTCAATGCAAAATCGTCCACTGATTACTTGGACGATTTAGACTAATCTAGCAATACTCCCCTTAAATCACTAACCAACATTAATTATGGCTAGTTTTATTTGGCGGCTCGATCGATAAGCTATTTTGATGGTCGGTGCTGGCATCCACCATGTCGGGCGCGACTTCAATCCTGGTGATGCCAGAATTAACGGAAATTGGATCGCTGGAGGGAAACGACATTTCCAGCGCATCGTCTAGCAAACACTCTCTGGCTTTATCTTCTTTCGTTTCTATCTCATCTGCCAAAGTCGTTATGGCTATCGCCCATTTAACGAATTTAAGATGTCCAAGTTCGCGGATAGTAGTGACGTTAAATGCCTTTTTTAGTAACTCAGCATCCTTGGCACTAACGCCTAGCAAGGCATCGACCGGCGCATTGGCAAGCTCGTGGAAGTTCATATTTTCGTAGGCTTTATCTACACAGGTAAGGATTTGCATTACGTCGCCTTTTAACTGAAAGTTTTTACAGAGATCAGAATGAACTGATCGCTTAATCCTGTCTGTTCGCTAACGTACCCCAACTGAAGTCCAGATCTTTATATTTTTAGGACTTGCGCAAAACTGTCACAGCAAGGCCTGGCGACGACGATGGTACTTTAGTGCAGCTAGGGCAGTTTTGCGTAAGTCCTCAGTTTAATCAAACAAGCTCTTGAGTAAGCTAATCAGGAGTGTCACAATCAAAGCAGCCCGCAAAAAATTTTACTCCATCAGGACTTAAGACCATGAGCTCTACTCTGAACACAGAACATTTCTGGATGCCATTTTCCGCCAATCGTCAATACAAAACCAAACCGCGTCTGATGGTCGCCGCCGCGGGCATGCATTACACCACGGACGACGGACGACAAATTTTGGATGGAACCGCAGGTTTATGGTGCGTGAATGCAGGGCATGGACACCCGCACATCGTGAAGGCGATTCAAACACAGGCAGCGCGTATGGATTTTGCGCCCACCTTCCAGATGGGACATCCGCTGGCATTTGAGGCTGCCAGCAAATTAGTCTCGATTGCACCAGAGGGATTGAACCGCGTGTTCTTTTGTAATGACGGGTCTGAAGGCGTTGATACAGCTTTAAAAATGGCGCTGGCTTATCATCGGGTACGCGGAGACGGCATGCGACATCGCCTGATCGGACGCGAGCGTGGATATCACGGTGTTGGCTTTGGCGGCATTTCTGTGGGTGGTATCGCTGGCAACCGCAAACATTTTGGTCCGGCTCTGCCCGCAGTCGATCATCTGCGCCATCCTTTAAATATCACAAAAAATGCTTTCAGCCGCGGCCTGCCAGAACACGGTGCAGAGATGGCAGATGAGTTAGAACAACGCTTGCTCGCCCTGCATGATCCATCCACTGTCGCTGCGGTGATTGTTGAACCATTACAAGGGTCAACCGGCGTCATCTTGCCGCCCAAAGGCTACTTACAAAAAATAAGAGCAATTTGTGACAAGTACGGCATTCTGCTGATTTTTGATGAGGTTATTACTGGATTCGGTCGCCTCGGCACACCGTTTGCGGCTGATTATTTTGGCGTTATTCCGGACATGATTGTATGTGCCAAAGGCCTGACCAACGCGGCAGTGCCGATGGGCGCAGTCATCGTCAAACAAGCAGTGCATGATGCATTTATGGATGCAGCGCCAGAAAACACTATCGAATTTTTCCACGGATACACCTACAGCGCACACCCACTGGCATGCGCCGCGGCGATTGCGACGATTGATGTGTACAAAGAAGAAAAACTGTTTGACCGCGCCGCCACAAACGCCAACTATTTTGAACAGGCAGCTCACAGCTTGCAAGGTCTGCCCTACGTCAAAGATATCCGCAATCTGGGTCTGGTTTGCGGCATCGAATTAGAAAGTATTCCAGGCAAACCCGGCGCACGCGCCTTTGACGTGTTCCTCAAATGTTTCTGGGAAAAAGGCGTCTTAATCCGCACCACTGGCGACATCATTGCGCTGTCACCACCACTGATCATTGATCCAACACAGATGGATGAATTGTTCGGAGCAATCGCCAGTATCCTAAAAGCGCAATAGCAAAAAACCACATCCAAACAACGATATTGCAATAATCTAGCGAGAAAATAAGGAGAATCAGCGCCAGCAAAGCAAGAATGCTAGCGCGCTCTTGCAATATTTTTGCCGCTCTGTCATAATCTTGGCTTGCGTTGCCGAGATGGCGGAATAGGTAGACGCACGGGACTCAAAATCCCGCGCTGCAAGGCGTGCCGGTTCGATTCCGGCTCTCGGCACCAAGAAGACACTAAGCTCTTGATTTTTCAAGGGTTTTTTTGTTTTTATGCTCTGTTTTTGTCTAGTGTCACATATGAGTGTCACAACTCACACAAAATGGGCATCAAATTACCTTCCAATTTACACCGCAATAGACATGGTGTTTTGTACTTTCGTCTCAATATCCCCGAAGACCTACACGGCTTCTTTGAGACCAAAGTAATCTACCGCAGCTTACTCACTTCCAGTATCAGGCTCGCTTCTGGCGCTGCACAAACGATGGCTCTCAAATTTAAGCATTTGTTTAGAGAACTACGGAGCCAATCGATGAGCAAACCAACAAAAACAACGGCAGACGCACTCAACGATTTCATTCAATTGCCCGATCTGCGCGAGCGCATCAGGCTGGCTGGATTACAAGCCACTTCACAAGAGCAAGAGGAGGAATTAGCGCAACGAGAGCAATTGATCGCCAATCTGGGCTTGGAGCAAGCAAACGCCAGGCAAAGACACGAGGTAGAACTGAAACGCGCACAGCTAGGAAGCAACTGCTTCGCCAGAATAGGCGGACAGACCTCTAGGTTATGCGTGTTATTTAACTCTATTTGAAGTTAAACGCACAAACTACATGAAAGCAACGGGCGATTGGCGGCTAACGAATCAGGAACGATACTTAAAAAGTGTCGCACTTCATTGGTGTAGTTCCGCACCAAAGAGTTCCGAAAATGATCACGACTATTGCGAGTTTTGTTTTGCTAAATTTATGTCTAACGAATCCGTAGACGCATTGCGTGAGGGATTTACGGCAGATGATCGTGATCGTTAGATCTGCAACGAATGTTTTGATGACTTCAATAATATGTTCCATTGGCAGACAACAAGTCCGTTTAACTCAACATCCGACACGGACGCTTCGCGCCGGTCAATTTAACGTTAGGTCTCATATGGCGAACATTCCTCCCATCCAAGGTGCAGAAGAAGTGCTGTCTGCGTTGGGGTGGTGGCCGTCGTTCCATGATGCAGAGGTCATTCGCTTCTCGCTTGCCCGCGGTGCATCGCCAGACACCAAGACGTCCGACGCCGAGCTTGAAGTACAAGTACGAGAGTACGAGCCGAGAAACGTGGGAACAGCAGAATACAAAGTTGTTCTTATCAAGGAAGTAGTCATCCGATTCGCCTTCGTCGGAGTCGAAGAAGTCCAGGTCGAGGATTTCAATTTTCAAAATGTCATCAACTCGCTCGTCATCTACCCGGTGACCCAAGGGGTCAGGGAACGAATGCGAGTTGAAGTCGAGTCAATCTACGGCTTTGGTGCAACATTGTTCTGCAACAGCGCAAAGGTAGCGAGTGTATCCCGCTTAATACCCATTGAAGCCTAACCCACTCTGCTGCCGTTCGAGGCTCTTTATTGCGGTCAGTCAAACTCAACATTTATAGAATTAAAGGCTATCGTCGCGAGCTGAAAGCCAAGTGCGATAATTCATGCGGCTGCAATAAAGCCACCAGCAATTGCACGACTTCGCTAGGCGTATAGAACTCACCGCCTTTTTTACCCGCTGAGTCGGCAAACATTTTGATCAGGTATTCGTAGGCAGTGCCTAACAAATCGGTCGATTCGAAATCTTGGTTGCGGAGACGATGTTTAGAAAAGTGCGATAGCAGGTCTGCCAGTTTTTTGTCGGAGAGTTTGTTTTTGACGTTGAAGTCAATCGACACCAAGGCGCCTTCCAAGCTGGTGTTGTGTTCTTCAATCGCTTCGGTTGTTTTGTTTAACCGAGCGACGTCCGGGTGATAGCACTAACTTTTCCATCGTCGAGGAAGTAATACCAGACAAATTCAAAGTAGTTTTACCGTCAAATTCAAACTTTAACACTTACATTGTTAACAGCAAAAAATTCATAGGTAACGATATATCAATGGGGGTGGATGAATTCAACGCCTACACGCTTACCGCTAGGCTGGAACTAGACTTAACGTCTACTAGCGTTTATGAAAAATTAAAAACTAGTGGACTCCAATCTTACGCTGGAAATATAAGCGGCATGAGCGACTTTATGCTGTACACCTTATCCTATCTAAAAGCGGCAAGAGTGAATCATCCCTCGACCTATCAAAACATTAAAAATAGTCCTCTGTTCCTAGCACATATAAATAGCTTGTGGGAATCTGCTGAAAATACCTTAAATATTGTTTACAACTTTACGTTGAGTAAAGGTGGTGTTTACAGCGTAAATTCTGAGGTAATTGCTGAAATTTATTCCCCAGAATTAATTTCAGAACTGGATGTGCTTGGCATCAGCATCTTCAATTTAACTATTGGTGTAATACCTATTTTTCCAAAAGTATACCTGCTGAAAACTCTGGAAAGAAATAATCAGTGATTATAAAAATCACCATAGGAGTAATACGGATTTATTTAGCCCAAGTAAACTCCGAATCGCAGAACTTTAAAACGCTTACACAATTCATAAAAAATCCGGTAGCTCCAACCGTCATTATTTACCATCATTTCCTGCAATACTTACCATATCAATCTTAGGCAAATAAATGCTCTGACTGGCAGTTAAACTCAGAGATAAAATGATGCTACCTGAATAGCGTTTAACTACCAAAAACATCAATCGATACCCTAAAAAAGTATGCGCGCAGCCTGAAAAAACTTACTTTAGTGACTGTAGTAAAATCAGTAAATAAATCAATGTTTGATCTGACCTCATACCTTTTTCCCAGAAAGATAGCCTCCATATTCTGCAACGTATTACCCAATGCGAAATACCGAGGTGGTACGATCAAAATAGAGATTTTTTTTCATTGAAAATTGACGAAATAAAGAGAGTTTTAACCATCTAAATTGATTTCCCTATTAGTCAACGCTCTGTTAGCCAAATCATTCAATTTTGTTCTTTAGGAGGTCTTATGTTGAAACAACCTGAGTTTGAGTTATTTGCGTTCTGGCGCACGTCAGCAACTTACCGTGTGCGCGTTGCCTTGAATCTGAAAGGTCTGGTCGCGCACGAGAAGATCGTCAACATCGATGCTGGCGAGCAACGCAGTGAGGCTTTCCTTAAGATCAATCCTATGGGGGCAATCCCTGCACTGATTGAGGCAGGACATCCGCCAATTACGCAATCTCTAGCGATTCTGGAATTTTTAGAGGAATCTCAACCGTCCCCAGCATTACTGCCAAAAGATCTGCACGCTCGTGCCCGAGTGCGCTCTCTGGCATCAATACTGGTTGCCGACATGCATCCTTTAATCACCCCGCGAGTAAAAAAATATTTAGTTGGCACTAGCCATTTTGATGACGCAGCTTGGCGAGCCTGGCAAATTAACTGGTTCACCACTGGCCTGCAAGCGCTGGAACAACGGCTGGCGTCGGAGCCAGATACAGGAATATTTTGTCATGGCGATAAACCGACCATCGCGGATATTTGCCTCGCCAGTATTATTGCCGTGATGCGCATTTTTAAAATCACTGTTAACGATATACCGACTGTTGACAGGATTATGGCTAGCTGTGAAGCACTGGATGCTTTTGCCAAAGCGGCGCCGCAACGACAAGTCGGTGCGCCCTCAGCAAATTAATTTTATGCAGAGTTGCCTAATTTGAGCTTATAGCGCTTTATCTTCTAGCCTGTGATGAGTGATCAGTTAATTTATCCATAAAACAATAATGTATTTTGCTTTGCCGTAATTGATAACGGAAAAATGGTCGCGATCAATAATTTAAAACTCGCGGCAAGCTTGTATCAACATCACCTCAAGGAGTTTTTAAATGCCTATATTGAAAATTGAAAGTCCTCAACAAGCCCCGATTGACTTGTATTATGAGGATCATGGCAGCGGATTGCCGATTGTCCTTATCCATGGCTGGCCATTAAGTGGCCGATCTTGGGAGGCACAAGTACCCGCTCTGGTAGCAGCTGGCTATCGTGTAATAACCTATGATCGTCGTGGTTTTGGCGGGTCGTCACAACCCTGGTCCGGTTACGACTATGATCATTTTTCTGCTGACTTGCATCAACTGATAACCCATCTCAATCTAAAAAACGCCACACTTGTCGGCTTTTCTATGGGTGGTGGTGAAGTCGCTCGTTATATCAGTACATACGGCACCGAGCGTGTCGGCAAAGCGGTATTTGCCGGCGCTGTACCTCCGTATCTCTACAAGTCGGCCGACAATCCTGAAGGAGGATTAGATGATGCGACGATCAAGCAATTTCAGGAAGCCGTCATCAGCGACCGCATCAGTTTTCTGGATACGTTCACGACTAACTTTTTCAGCGTGAACGGTAAGTTGCTAGTCAGTGAAGCACAGCGCGTATATGCGCGTGAGATTGCATCTTTCGCGTCACCCAAAGGGACATTAGATTGTATTGGCGCGTTTTCTTACACGGACTTCCGTAGCGACCTGACTAAATGCACCATACCAACTTTGGTGATCCACGGGGATGCTGATGGTATCGTGCCTCTGGAGGTAAGTGGCGCAAGAACTCACAAAGCAATTAAGGATAGCCAGTTATGCGTCATCGAGGGCGGCCCGCATGGATTTAATCTGTCTCATGCAGCAGAATTTAACAAAGGCTTGATTGATTTTTTAGCGTCTTAAACCGGTTCCCGAAGAACAACGCGCTATTTAGCTATTCAAATAATTGAGTAGTTAAATGGCCGTCATAGTGTATAGCATCGAGGCGTCCAAAATCATCAGTTATACAGCGAACAGTCTCAAACTACATACATCGTTGTAACACATTGTTTTAAAAAATTAGTACTTACGCAAATATAATCCCGCAGGACAGAAACCAGATTTTTCCCATAAGCGAATCCGATGTCAGATTATCCCGAATCAGCTCTCACACTTTTCGCTACCGGTAATCAGTTGATGGCAGTTGCTGAAAATGACAAAGCGCTTGCCTGTTTTATGCAAGCGCTGGAAATCGCTCCCGACTTTTCCGAGGTGATGATTAACCTGGCTTATCTGCAAGAGCAAGTTGGCGCATGGAGGAGTGCTGAGTTTTGGTATCAGCAAGCGATCACGGTACGACCCGACGTGGTACAAACTTATCTGAACTTAGGCGCGATGCTGATGGCACGCGATCGCTTTGATGAGGCGGAGAACGTATACCGGCAGTGTTTATTATTTACCTCCGACTCACCCGCATTGTGGTCCAATTTGGGTGTCTTGCTAGCCTGTACGAAACGAGAGGAAGAAGCTGAGGATTGCTACCGTACTGCGCTCAATCTGAGCCACGATTATGCGACAGCACGTTTTAATTTAGCCTATATTTTGTTGCGGCAAGGGCGCTATGCCGAAGGCTGGCCTTGCATGGAAGCGCGTGATTGGATTACACGTATATCGGCTGTGTTTACTTGTCAGCGCTGGCAAGGTGGCGACCTGTCCGGCAAATCGATCGTGATCGGTTTTGAGGCAGGTCACGGCGACATGATCCAATTCTGTCGCTATGCTGTTTTTCTGAGAGAAAAAGGCGCGACTAAAGTCACGTTGATTTGTCATCCAGGTTTAAAAAGATTGTTCGGCGGTCTGGCGGATGTGGATGAAATTTTATCTCTGGATGATAATTTATCGAACCGGGAATGGGATTTTTGGACCTTACCAATGAGCTTGCCTTTTCATTTTGAGACCCGCTTAGATACTATCCCTGCGACTATTCCTTATCTGCATGCCGATGCAGATGTGCTGCAACAGTGGTCAGAAAAATGGCCAGCCCAATATTCACAGCTGTCGTCTGCCAATCAGAAACGCGTAGGTCTGGTCTGGAAAGGCAACTCTCGTTTTGAAAATGATGCGCACCGCTCGCTGCCGTCGGTGACCTATTTGACGCCGGTATTAAAAGTGCCTGGCGTTCAATTTGTCAGCCTGCAAAAAGAGTTGGCGGGAGAATCTATCCCTGAGTCATTTTCAGTGTTAATGCTGGGTGACTGCGTCACAGATTTTGCAGACACTGCGGCCATCATCAAACAACTGGATTTAGTCATCAGTGTCGACACCGCTGTCGCACATCTGGCTGGTGCTTTGGGTGTGCCCTGCTGGCTGTTAGTGCCGGACTATAAACCAGACTGGCGCTGGCTGGCGCATCGTCAGGACAGCCCATGGTACCCGCATCAAATGCGTCTGTTCAGGCAGGACTCAGCAGGAAGTTGGAATACTGTGATGGACGAGCTTGCTGTGGCTCTGGCAATTTGGGTCAAAGACGGTAAGACATTTTCTTAGGGAGATGCGTGGATCACGCATCAATACAATCTGCCGAAATCATGCACTTGTCGCTTACAATGCGCCCTTCTGCGCTGAATCGTTATCAATACCATCGTCGATACCGTCGTCCACAACATCGTCCATAACATCGGCAATCTCGATAACAGCGTCATCATTTTTAAACCTGGTAGAACTCATGAAATACTTTTTTAGACTGCTGCGCATCGTCCTCGGCCCTTTCATGCTGTTGAAAGAAAGCCTGACACGGCCAAAAGGTGTCGTGCGCCCCGTCGCTGATCAGACTAAGGTCGATGCAGCATGCCAAAAGCTGGCCTTATATCAGTTTGCAACGTGCCCTTTTTGCATCAAGGTGCGGAAAGAAATGGCGCGCCTGTCGCTGACTATAGAACTACGTAATACGCAACATATGACAGAACATCGCCAAACTTTATTAGCCCAAGGCGGCAGCCCTAAAGTCCCCTGCCTGAAGATCAGCAACGACGACGGCAGCGTGAAGTGGTTATATGAATCCAAGGATATCGTGCACTATTTGCAGCAGGAATTTGCGGTAGTATCAACATAGGATTTAGCAAGGCGTTTAATTGTTAGCATGCACAAATAACGCATTGATCAGACATCGATCCGACATTAATAAGACACTAGTAAAATACGAATTCCATCATCTAAAATCAATCTGATGAAAATACATGGTCAATGGGAAATTACCGTAGTACGCAACGTCCTCGTACGCACTACAGCGGGTAGTTTTAATGAAGAAGGCACTTGGGCTTGCTTTCTCGATACGAAAAAAAAGGCACCGGTCAACCAGTCTTGGGCGGGTCTGACCAATGCCGCTCATTGGGAGATGTCGAATGTAGATTCGCTACAAGCATTCCCTAAAATGCGTGAATGGGCATTCCAGAATTCTTGCGTCTGTCTCGCTGTAGTTGTGCCAGACAATATGCGCAAAGAAATCCACCGCCGCCAAACTGGCAACTTGCCAGAAAACTTAGTCCACTATTTCTCGACGATAGAAGAAGCTTGTACCTGGCTGACCTCACGCGGATTTGATTTTACGGTAGCAGATTATCCGCATGCAGAGTTCATCGCCAGAACACGTAAAGCAGATTAACAAGTCAACTCTAAAAACGGATGTCCAATCATTCTGCGGCTCTTGGAAGGAAATCACGCCAGAAGCCGCAGAATGATTGGACGCTCTAAATCGAAATTTTAGATTGATCCAGTAATTAAACCTACATCAACTAACTCAGACTTACTCAAAGTACTTCCCACTCATGCCGCAACAGTGCATACATGGCCATATCAACATGTCTACCCCGGCTAAAAGAGGCGCCACGGGCGATGCCCTCTTTTAGATAGCCGCAATTGATCGCCACTTTTTCTGAGGCGATATTATCGACATGCATGTGGATTTCTAAGCGATTGATCAGTAAGGTCTTAAACAGATAATCGGTCAGCAGTTGCACGGCCTCCGTCATGATGCCTTTGCCACGCTTGTCGCTAGCAAATAGTCCGTAGCCGATCTCACGTGAGTTAAAGTAAGAGATAGTTTTAAAATGAAACACGCGACCTAAAATCGTCCCGTCGTGATCAACGATTAAAAACGTTTCATTGAGTTCTTTACTCAAGGATTCTGCTTCAAATTTCTTCTCCAATGCACCTGGCAACATCATCTCTAAAGAGAGAAAATCACCTTTAGATTCTGGCGCGTTGAGTAATCTGATCAGCTCAGGGATATCATCTTTTTGCACATGCCGAAGATGAAAGCAACTGCCTTTGATCATATGGATGGTCTCCTGTATCGAGTGGTAATACTGAAAGAATTTTTAATGAAAATGAACAAGGTTCTATCCTTCCAGTGTACCAGCCAGTCACTCGTTTTCAATACATGACAAAGAGTTTTATCCTCGCAAAGCCGATGCAGGAGACATATGCATTGCCACTCTGGTATGCCGTATGGTCGAGATCATTGCTACGATCGAAGCACTGACCAGCGCGGCCAATACCGCCCATGGTCCGATCGCCGCACGTTCAGCAAACTCATCTAAAAGAGATTCCCCCATGACGTAGGCCACAGGCAAACCAAGTAGCGCCGCGACGCCGATCAGCGCAATAAACTCATAGCTAAGTAACTGAGCGATATCTCGTCCCATGGCTCCGTATAGCTTGCGCAAAACGATCTCTTTTGACCGCCGTTGCAGACTATAGGCGGACAAAATATACATGCCAACAAACGCCAGAGAAATCACAATACACATCACAATCGAAAAAATGATTAACATAGGTTCAATTTGTCTTGGCCCTCTTTCCAGCAAATTCCTTACCGGCTTAATCTGCAATATATTCTGAGGAAAATGTTGCGCCCAAAGATGGGCGATAGCGGCGCTAACAATAGCTGGATCACCCTCAAATTTGACGGACAGCGATGGCGTTTCTAGCGACAGCATAAACACGCGTGGTGCAGCATCCATCAGCAGGCTCTGCGTCCTGACAGGTTGATTGACTCCGATGATTTGTAAGGGCTTGTCTTTGACTTTAATGAATTGTCCAACGGCAGCGGTAGGCGAGCTAAAGCCCAAGCGCGTAACAGCCAAAGCGTCAATCACTACGACACTGGGATTGTCAACGTTATCTATCTTTGCATCAAATAAGCGACCTGCTAATGGGGCGATCTCATAGACATTAAAGTAGTCGGGGCTGACCAGCGTTTTATCGAGTTTGATGACACGAGCATCGGGCATGGTGATATCGACATTCCAAAAATCAGCCTGGCCGATTGCCACGGTAGAAGCCGTTGTTTTGACGACGCCAGGCAGGCGCCTTACTGCGTCACTGAAGCTTTTAGAATTTACCTGCTCTAATCCGTAAGGCATCTCAATCGAGAGAAATTTGTCTGGATCAAATCCAAAATTTAAACGGCTGATGTGTTGAAGCTGCCCTGACATTGTCAATGCCATGCTAATAAAAAACATCCCGACTGCAAATTGAAATACTGTCAGGCTGCGGCGCAACCACATCCCATGAGTACTCACCGAACTGCCGCGTCCAGCGAGGATTGCGGAGGGACGTATTTGGGCTGTCATCAATGCCGGATAAAAACCTGCCAGCAATCCTATAACGATGCTGAAACCTAGCACAGCCAATATACCCAATAAACAATTGGTAGCGGTCAGCAGTGACTCCAATACAAAACCGGATAAAGCAGAAAATCCTGGCAAGACTAGCCATGCCAACAGCATCCCGACACCTGCCGCGATCAGAGAGACCAGTATCGTCTCTGTCAATATCTGCATGATGACACGCCAATGCGGAGCACCAAGCACTTTACGAATAGCGATCTCGCGCTGTCGCGCTATGATCCTGACCGTAGCCAGATTGACGTAATTTGCAATCGCTAACAACAAAACGAATAAGGCGATGCACGCAACTGAAATAGTGATCGTTCGATTGCCTTTTCTTGATCCGTTACCACCACCGACTACAGGGTCAAGGAAAGACTCGGTCAGTGGTCCTAACTTCACTTCATATAACGGATCGTGACCTAATTGTGCAAGTTGCTCCGCTTTGAGTTGCGCACGTAAAGGCGACCTGTCGGCATCCTCTGCAATACGCCGCGCAATTTGATCTGCGGAGATATTTGCACCTAACTTGATGTAAAGACGAGCTGACAAATCGGACCAGCTGTCTAATATGGCTTTACGCTCATCCGCTTTCCACGCCAAGGTATTGATACCGGTAACAGCAGAAAACGGAACTGTAGAGTTGTCCGGTGTATCGCTGATAATTGCTGATACGAGGAAAGTATCGTTTTTGATATGCACGTATTTTCCCAAGGCATGGGTATCGCCAAAAAGTCGTCGTGCAGTCGATACGGTGAGTGCCAGAGCATTCGGACGACTTAGGGCAACTAACAGATCGCCTTCAACCGGCTTGATACCAAATACCTCTATCAAACTAGCATCAGCCGTGGTGAGTTTGACGTTTTGCACTGCACCGTCACCGCGCATCTCGGTATCAAGCACCACCAAGCGTGTTGCATGCAATGGCAAGCCGCTGCGCTCCAGGCCATCTTTTACTAAAGTCGGAATATTTTCATGCCAGCGCTGATCCTCCCAATTTGGCAAACTCTTGACGATAAAGATATGCTGATTGTCAGGTACATGACGATCAAAATGCAAAGCATAATAAATATAGCTAAGGCCAAGAAAGAACACCATAAATCCTATGGCTAATCCTATGATCGCTACCAGCGAATGCGCAGGTTCTTGTATCAGCAGGCGCCAGCCTATGCGGAAATCTCTGAATTTCATCAATGTCTATCTTATGTAATGGGGGCGTCAGCTATTACTGACAGGGAGTTCAGGTCGCCACATGGTGAACTCACCATGCAAAATCAGCAGGCAAGTTCGTCAGAAAGCAAACAATCAAGCGGCACGCAAAGCATCCACTACCACATGCCCGTCCAGCAGATGCAATGTCCGTGATGCTTGTGCTGCGTGCGATGGCGAGTGCGTAACCATTACGACGGTCGTGCCCTCGGCGTTAATGGTGCGTAAGATGCGCATGACTTCATCGCCATGTGCAGTATCGAGATTACCTGTCGGTTCATCGGCTAATAAAATAGCGGGGCCAGCGACTAAGGCACGTGCAATAGCGACACGTTGTTGCTGGCCACCAGACAATTGGGATGGCCTATGTTTTGCCCTATGCCCTATGCCTAACTTCTCTAACATTGCGGTGACTTTAATGCGGCGCTCTTTGACTGGTACTTCAGAATATTCCAAGGCCAGTTCGACGTTTTCATATACGCTGAGTTCTTCTATCAGGTTAAAACTTTGGAAGATGAAGCCAACTCTGCCGCGGCGTAGTTGATTTAATTGCGACTCACTCCAGCCTGCGACGTTTTGCCCCTCAAACCAGTACTCACCAGAATTAGGAATATCCAGCAAACCCAACAGACTAAGTAAAGTCGATTTGCCGCAACCAGAAGGGCCTGTGATGGCGACGTATTCTCCAGCATCGATTTCGATATTTACCCCGTTCAGTGCGGCGGTCTGTACTTCGCCTGCGACATAGAGTTTGCTGACGTTGACTAGTTTTAGCATGATGCTTCCTTATATGTTTTGTTAAAGGCTGGAATAGATTTACTTGTTAATTCAGCTTACTTTTAATTCTGCTACAACTAATTTACTCAGGCAGCGCGTAAGGCGACTGCCGGGGACATTCTTGCGGCGATTAAGGTGTGTCTGGTAGTCGCCAGCAAAGTCACTACGACAGCACCCAGCAATGCCAGGACAATTGGCCATAATCCCATCGGTGCCTGGTCTGCAAATTGCTCGACAAAACCTCTACCCGCAACATACGACAAGGGCAAGCCGACGATGGCGGCAATGCTGAGCAAAATCGTAAATTCTTTGAGCAGTAGCTTGGCGATATCGAGTTTGTCAGCACCAAATAATTTACGCATAACGATCTCTTTAGCGCGTCGCTGAACAGCATAGGCAGAGAGTATGTAGATACTGAAAATAGCCAATGGAATCATGATGGCAGCGACAATCACGCAAGAATCAAAAATAGCTTGAGGACCGCCTGCGTTGACTTCCAAATTTTGTCGTAGATGACTAAGATTTAAATACATATCTGGGAAATGCTGATGCCAGACCTCAGTAATGGCTGTTTTTGCTGCGGTCAGATCATTGCGTCCATTGACGGTTAATTGCGGCAAGAGCGGCGCTAGCGACGATTTTTCTGAGGTCGCAATCTGATACACAATCGGACGTGGTGATCCATGCATAAAGCCGCTGCTGACATTGTTGCTGATGCCGACAATCTGCATCGCTTTGCCTTCCATACTAACAATCTGCCCCAGCGCCGCATTGCCATTGGCATAGCCCAGCCGGGTTGCGGCTAACTCATTCATCACCAAACCATTACTGCTGTCACCAGAATCGATGTTGGGGTCAAACACGCGCCCTACTGCTGCCCCCAAACCAATGGTATGGAAATATTCTGGACCTACTCTCAAGGTGCTTAGACTAATAGTCTCTGCCTTGGTCGTCTTAAATTCCACCTTAGCAGGCCATGGCGTTGTATTTGCAACACCGTTGATCTCTGGCCGACGTGCCAGAGCATCCTGAAAACTACGAACCTCAGTCTGGCTCAATTCTGCAGGCAAGTTGATGATCAGCAGTGAGTCTAATTGGTAGCCATAGTCGATGTGCTTCAGATATTGGATTTGCGTCCCTATCGTCATCACCACCCCGGTCACGAACATGGCGATAGCGAATTGCATCACGGTTAACACGCGGCGTAGCCACAAACCGCCTGCTGTCTCACTATTCCCACGCCCACCCAGAGCACTGGCAGGGCGCATCTTGAGTGCAATCCAACCTGGATATAGTGCAGCGCAGATACCGACCAATATACCCATCACGATGACAATGGCGACAAATGCCATCCAGTCCTGACGCGTTAAAACGCTCACCATATCTAACTCAGTTAACTCCGACCAGGCTGGTAGTAATAACCATGCTAAGAAGGCACCAGCAATTGCGGCGATCAAAGATACCAAGATCGATTCTGCCATCATCTGCATCAGCAACCGCCCTGCTGTCACACCCAGCACTTTGCGGATCGCCATCTCGCGCTGACGCGCTATGGTGCGGATGGTGGCGAGATTAACGTAATTGCCTGCGGTTAGCAGGAGGATTAAAAACGCGACGGCATTCATCGCCAACGTAGCGATAGGGTCACCCTTAGAGCCGCTATTACTGCGAGCCTCGCTATCCAGATGGGAGTCTGCTAATGCACCAAATGCGATCTTCAATAAAGGCTTGTTGCCAAGCTCTTGCGTATCTTTTGCATTCAGATGTCCGGCCAATGCCGAGCGACTGATGTCGGTGTTGATTGCGCTGGCAAGCTCACTCAATAAACCGCCAGACTTGGTATCCGTTTTAATGCCTGATGTAGCATTCGACTGCGTACTTGGTAATAACGTATTGGGCAATAAGCGGAAATAGACTTTGTTATTCAGAAAATTTTTATCGTCATAGGAATAGTAATTCCAGTTATCTCTTGCGCGCTGGCGCTCTGCCTCTGGCCATGCGGCAGAGTTAAGACCAGCTAGCGCGGAAAACTGAATCGAGCTGGTGGCCGGCTGATCAGGCAATACCGCCGCGATACGGTAAGAAGCGCCTCTGATCTGTAAATTTTTGCCAACAACGTGACGATCGCCAAAGAGTTTTTGCGCTGTCGCTACTGACAGTGCCAGTGCATCTGGGCGGCTGAGTGCCGCTTGCAAATCACCTTCCATTGGCTTGATACCAAATACTGTAGAAAAAGCCGGATCCACCAGAGTCAGCTCTACTTTGGTCACGACATCATTGCCGCCGTCGTTCACCCGCATTGCGGCGGAATACGGCAACACTGCTGTGACCAATAAATGAGCATCGCTTTTTTCCAGCGAGTCTTTCATCGACAAAGGGACATTCTCGCTCCAAAAACCAAATCCCCAATTAGGACGTGCCTTGACGACATACACATTCTGTACCTCTGGAACATTGGTATCAAATCCAAATTCGTAGCGGGTGAATGCCAGTACCAAAAAGCAAAAAGTAAATCCTATCGTCAGGCTGACAATCATAATGGCGGAATACACAGGCTGCTGTTGCAACAGGCGCCACCCCATCCGAAAATCTTTAAAGTTCATTGTCTTATCGCTTTCTTTTTTTTTGCCGATTTACTACCGATTTACTGATTAAAAACTTAGTTGCATCAACCGTCTCTGCTTGCTTTCTCATTACATCTAAGATACTCAACAATCCCTAATAAATTTCCTCTGTTCTGTACGGCGCTTATGATGAGGTTAAGCATCTTAAAATTTTGATGAAAACCATATACTCCCCATCATTTTTATAAAAATTGGCCTATTGTCCAGACTTTATATGGACAATTAAATATACTATCTATGAGTATATAAATTATCATTCTGATACAGCAAAGAAAAAACTATCGCGTTGATGCTGTCGCCTTCCTAAGTTGACGCGCCGAGGATGCTATTTTTTTGAAGCTATTTTTTCAATTGCAAGCGCGTCGCATTACCAAATGTAGCGTAACTCGACACGACTATTTTTTCTCCTGCACTGAGGCCTGATAAGACTTCTATCTGACGGTTATTGCGACGCCCAGTTTTAATCATGCGCTTCTCGGCATCAACGCCATTGGCTGCGACCACAAAGACCCAAGCGCCGCCGCTATCGGTGATGAATGCCGCATTGGGTAATAACAAAGCATCTTTCGGTTCACCTAGGGTAATTTGCGCATCCAGGCTTTGACCGGGGTTGAGGCTGGCAGGTTGTGCATTTTTAAACACTAATTCAATCGAAAAGCGACCATCTTTGATTTGTGGATAGACCTGACTAACTTCGACACGATACTCTTTGGCGTCTTGCTTAAACACACCTTGTCGCCCTATCGCAATACGGTTCAGATAATACTCATCGACTTGTGCTGTGAGCTTAAATTGGTCGGGATCATCGATACGCCCTATATGCTGATCTGTCTTCACGGTCTCACCGATCTGCAAACGGAAATCTGTCAGGCGACCGGCAACTGGAGCCCGCACCACCAACGCATCGACCGTAGCGTTGACCAGTGTCAAACCCGTTTCTATCGTCTTAATCGCATACTCCATCTGGGCAACAGCGTCACGCTTGACTTCGGTCTCACTCGCGCTATGATTTTTCTCTTCATTAAAAGCGCGTTGCTGCTGCTCTAAGGTGTCAGCAGACTCATCCAGAGCGACCGACGAAATAAAACCTTGCTGAGCCAATTTGACGTTCCGGGCATGCTTTTTTTTCGCTTGCATCAGATTAAATTCAAGGTCAGATAAGCGGCGCTGATGATCAGAATTTGCTGCCTCAAAATTCACTCTCAAATTGGCCAGATTAGAAATCTGCTGAGTATGTTCTGACTGACGTTGCAATAGTTCTAAATTGCGTTGAGGGTTAGAAATCCTAAAAAGAATATCGCCTTTTTTCACCAACGCGCCATCATGCGCAAACACTTCTTCTACCCTGCCGGATTCGACGGAATCCAGTATCACCGAATGCAGCGCCTCGGCTTTAGAGCGGACGATAATGTCATCCAAAAAAATCCCGCTCTCGACGTTGGCGATACGCACATCGGCAGCAGATACCTGCAAACCACGCGGCATCAGATTCCATAAACCAGCAATCGCCAATCCGATTAAACATACTGACACCACGCTAATCAGAATTTTCTTATTGTGATTCTGCGGCACGATGACATCCATCGCGGCACCGGTCACAGCAAGATGAGGCGTAGATAATTTCATGGTTCAATCAAAATGGTAGGAGGTTTTGTTTGAGAATGTTTTACTCATTCTGAAACTCATGTCTACTATCGCAATCTCTGTGCCATGCTGATTTGGATTGAAAAGGACTAAAAATTGGGGATTATCGATCGGCATTGATCGGTATCGGACAATCTGATTCAGACAGATTTTAAAAACTGTCCGATATTGAACACTTCACGGATACTTCCTATTTTTACGCTTGTTAGCATTGGCGAATCATTGCTAGTGTCCTTTATCAAAGCTAGACTGTGCATTGACCCGTGTAAATTAAAATCCTACCAGTACCTACAGAAATCCCAGCCAGCTTTATTTTCAACTATGCACAATCATGTCTAATAGCGCACCTCATCTGCTGATCATTGATGACGACCCAGATGTAGCTTGTGCAGCGCAACTTTTACTGCGTCGTAAATATGCGCAAGTCAAGGTTGTGACCGAACCGGCACAAGTCAAAACTTTGTTAGCACGTGAACACCCGGATGTCGTCTTGCTGGATTTCAATTTTACCGCTGGCCGCACTGATGGAGGCGAGGGTTTGGCGATGCTAGATTTGTTGCGGGCACAACATCCCGCTCCTGCGGTCATCGCCATAACGGCGTATGCCGACGTACCTTTGGCGGTGGAGGCATTAAAACGCGGTGCTTGCGATTTCATCACCAAGCCTTGGGACAATGCCAGACTACTGGCAGCGGTAGAAACGGCTCTCGCCAGAAAATCTACTACTCACGTATCTAACAAATCAGGTACATCTGATGCGGTCAGTAATAATGATACGTCCATCGCATTTGCAAACCTGATGGGTAATTCTGCCAGCATGCGTGAACTCAAATCCATGATCGCCAACGTCGCTCCGACCGAGGCCAATGTCATGGTATTGGGAGAGAACGGCGTGGGTAAAGAACTGGTCGCACGCGCCATCCATTTAGCGTCACCACGTAAAGCAGCTCATTTTTTAGCGGTCGATATGGGAGCGATACCCGAGACCACATTTGAGAGCGATATGTTTGGTCATCGCAAAGGCGCTTTTACCGATGCGCGTAGCGACCGTGCAGGACGCTTTCAGACGGCGCGCGGTGGCGTCTTATTTTTAGATGAAATTGGCAATCTACCTTTGGGTGCACAAGCGAAATTACTGACCGCGCTAGAACGGCGTGAAGTCACACCGGTCGGTATGGACAAGGCAGAAAAAATTGATGTGCGTATCGTCAGCGCGACTAATTTAAGCGAGGTCAAGTTATTTGATCCCTCTATTTTTCGCTCGGACCTTTTATTCCGCTTAAATACCATCGTCCTGCGCGTAGCACCTTTACGCGAGCGGCGGGAAGATATCCCTGATTTGCTCAGCCATTATCTGGCGCTATATCAAAATCTATATCAGCGCCCTGTACGCCAGCTCAGCGATACCGCTTTGAACGCGCTGTGCGAGTACGATTGGCCGGGCAATGTTCGCTCTTTAAGGCACTCATGCGAGAGAGCCGTGATCTTAGGAACGCAGGCAGATTATCAGCTTCAGGATTTTGGCTTACGCTTTGCAAACACGACTTTGGTAGCGATGGCGGAAGTAGTGGGGATTGCGCCAGATAACAATACTCAGAATACCGTTCATACATTTAAGCTGACCAAACTAGAACGCGACACAATTGCCAGCGCCATGACGCAAGCTAGTGGCAATATTAGTCAGGCGGCTAAATTGCTGGGCTTAAGTCGTGCGGCTTTGTACCGGAAATTAGAAAAGCATGACATCTGAAATGCCCACTGAAACATTGCAAACATCGCCAACGTCACCAGTGTCACCGGCATCACCAACGCCGGACCCGCGCTATCGATATCGCAAACTGTTCTGTATTTCTGGCGTATTGATTTTGATGCTTGCCGCGGGCGCTACGGCCTATATTTTGACTGCAACACAGCTTACACAGACAGCACGATTATTGGCATTGTCTGGATTACTAGCGCTGATCGGTAGTTGGCTATTTGGTTTTGGTCTGGCAGGTTTATTACCGCGCCAAATCTATGTCCTAGCCGATGTGGCACCCGCATTACCGCATACCTCATCAACGCTGCAAGAAAATCTAAGCACACTAGAAAATAGTCTGGAACACGCACCGATTGCCCTGTTTTCGATTGACACCACATCCACGCCTTATCCCGTGCAAGCAATGAATGGCAACGCACGTCGGCTGATCGCCCCAGGTCGTGCGGTCCAGCCTGAGCAATTATTTGATCTGCTGAGAACGCAAGTAGTGGGCAAGCGCAGCATGATTTTGTTTGAAACAGAGCAAGGACTAGAGCGCGCATTACTTGCAACCAGCAGTTTGACCACGCATGGCAACACGCGATTGATGATTGCCTTAATGCCGGTAGAAAGCGAACTGCAATCCGAGGCGCAACAGGCATGGCAAAAATTAGTGCATGTGCTGACCCATGAAATTATGAATTCTTTGACGCCAGTGGCATCTTTATCCCGCACCGCGCATGATTTGTTAGAGGACCTAAAACCAAGCTTACCTACCGACAGCATCAAGGACTTGACCATGGCTTTAGACGCTATCAGTCGCCGCGCGCATGGTTTAGCGGAGTTTGTCGGTAGCTACCGGAGCTTGTCGAATGTCCCGGCTGCACATCCAGAACGTATCCATCTGGCGACACTTTTTACGCGCTTATCCACCTTAATCTCTCCAGCGTGGGCACAACGTGGCGGACGTGCCGAATTTATAACAGAACCGGCATCGCTAGAATTGATGATAGACCCTGCCCAATTTGAACAAGCCTTGATTAACCTCATCAAAAATGCGGAAGAAGCGACATCCAAAAAAGCCTCGCCCGAAGTGGTCATACGCGCCAAACTGAGTCGTGGCGGGCGTTTGCGGGTAGAAGTCACCGACAACGGGCCTGGTGTACCGGAAGAATTTGTTCCTCATATTTTTACGCCTTTTTTCTCGACCAAAGAAAAAGGCAGCGGAATCGGCCTGGCAATGGTGCAGCAACTGATCCAGGGTAACGGCGGCACTATCCGCTATGCCCACGTGGTACAAGGCGGTGCGCGCTTCATTTTGACTGTTTAATAATCGACCTCATAGTACCTAATCGACATAGCTGCATCCAACATCTGGATTGAAGAGTATTGACCTCCCTAACAGCAAAGGGTATGGTCATACTCACCAACGTTTGATGGAGACAAACCCATGTCAGCGTCCTTAAGTAATGACGAAATTGAGGATCGCTTTTTTTTGCTTGGGCGAATGGAGATCCTGAACATACTGAATGATCTGATCCATCGCCGGGAACCTGTGACCGTTTATTTTAATGGCGGTAATGAATTTATATTGAGCTTGCTGTTAGAGGCCAGAGCAGAGGCATTGATTTTTGATCTGGGTGGCGATGAAAGAGCGAACAAACTGTTAGAAAAAGCAGCTAGTTGCACGTTTTTAGCACTGCCGGATGGGATACGCGTGCAATTTTCCGGGATAGAACCGAATCGGTTTTTATGGGGTGATAAAGATGCGTTTTGGGTCCCTTTACCAGAACGGATTGTCCGCCTGCAAAGGCGCGAGAGTTATCGCAATGCTCTGCCGGTGGTCAATCCTCTAAGAGTGAAATTACTCATGGAAGAAGATAGCCAACTATATGATCTGGCATTACATGATTTGAGCGTAGGTGGTTTTGCCGCCACCGTGTATGGCGAAACGCCGTTGCGACCAGACGATAAAATCGCGCAGTTAGAAATCCAGTTATCCGATAAAAATGTCCTGATCTGTCCCGGACAAATTCGGCATGTCACCTTGATTAGTCGTGATGGTAATGGCCGTTATCGCATAGGCGTCAAATTTTTAAAATTACCGCATGTGATGGAAGTTGCGATTCAACGCTTTATCATCAAGACCGAATATGAAAGACGTAAGCTACTGATGCTTTGATCGCTGGTCTTTTTCATGTTTAGTTTGCAGATTGATCAATCACAAGTCAGCCTATATTGGCAGGCAGTATAAAAACAGAAAACACCCGGAGAACCTATGTACGACGATAATGATTTTTTTGCGATAGCGAAGTTTTTGCGACTAGGCATCAAAATTACCCTGAAAAACCCGATGGGACAAAACTCTTCATTCTCAACCAGCTTCCCCACTCCCAAGGGATCGATTGTCAGTTTTGATGAGAAAAGTTTATATGATCTGGAACGTAAGCTGCGTACTTTACTGGCAACCGATGTGCCGGTAAAAACCAAATTGGCACCGTTTGATTATTTGGGAACCAACTTCCGTGGTCTGATTTTCCACCTCAAAGAAGTCAATGAATTCGTGCTGCAAGAAACGCATGACTTATTCGGTATGGAATCAAAAAAAATAGTCCGTAAATCGGAACATTTTTTTCAACTACTGAAATAAAAATTCACCTCTGGATTTCAGTATTTGTTTCTTCAGTATTTTTTTCAATACTTAGTTTCAATACTTAGTTTCAACCTTCACATAATAGGGCTCAAGTGATAGATGCATTAATTTCCGGCAGATTGTATGGCCAAGCACAAGAAGGTAAAGGACAAGGCGGCAGTAGTTATGTCACTTGCAAACTACGACTCCCGACACCGGATGGTGACTTTATTTTCTGTAACGTCATCGCTTTTAACGACGATCTGCAAGATCAGTTATTAGCGCTGGGTGATGGCGATGCTGTCGCGTTATCGGGCGCCTTAACACCTAAAGTCTGGGAAGATAAACAAGGCAACACCAGACCAGCCGTAGATTTGGTAGCGCATGCTGTATTGACGGCATATCACGTTAGACAAAAGCGGGATGCGATGCTGATGGATGATGAAGACCGCAATAACAACGACTGAGCTGAAAACGAACAACGCAAAAAACAGCGTGATGAAATCTATCCGTAACGATCAAGCTAGAGGAATAATATGAAATGGGAAGGCAATCGCGAGAGCGATAACGTAGAAGATCGTCGTGGTGATAGTGATGATGGCGGCAATACTGGCGGTGGCGGCGGAGGTGGTTTCGGCGGGCGTCATATTGGTATCGGTTCGGTAGTGATCGCTTTGGTGGCCTCGTATTTTTTTGGTATTAATCCAATGACGGTGTTAAGCCTGTTAAGCGGCGGATCAGCACCGGTCACATCGTCACAGCAAAGCCAGCAGCCGCAAGCACATCGCCCACCTGCTAATGACAGAGAAACTAAATTTGTAAAAACCGTACTGGGTGATACGGAAGACGTGTGGACTGAAATGTTCCGCGCCAGCGGTAAGCAATATGTCAAACCTGTTTTAGTCATTTTTAATAACAGTACCTCTACTGCTTGCGGTAAAGGCGAGACCGCGACCGGGCCTTTTTATTGTCCGGTGGATCAAAAAGTCTATATCGATCTGAGCTTTTATCGTCTAATGCGTGATCGTTTTCATGTCAGCGGTGAGTTTGCGCAAGCCTATGTGATCGCGCATGAGGTCGGACATCATGTACAGAATCTGATGGGCATTTCCGACAAAGTACATGAGGCGAGATCACGCGCATCACAAGTGATGGGCAATGCTTTGTCGGTCAGGATGGAATTGCAGGCGGACTGTTTTGCGGGCGTTTGGGCGTTCCACGCCAACCAGTCACGCAGCATATTAGAAAGCGGCGATGTACAAACCGCCTTGAGTGCAGCAACCGCGATTGGTGACGATGCATTACAACGTCAGGCACAAGGTCAGGTCGTGCCAGACTCGTTCACGCATGGCACATCAGAACAACGGGTACGCTGGTTTAGCCGCGGATTGGAGAGTGGTAAAGTCGATCAGTGCAATACTTTCCAGGCGAAGCAGCTTTGATGTGATCGAGTAGCTTTGATCCCATCAGAGTATTTTTTTCGGGATTAGGAGGCGTGGTGGAGATACGATGAGGTTTTCAAGCATCCAGAGTATGTATCGCCTGCCCCGCTTTTTCCCACGCGTCTAATCCACCTAGCAACGGCCTTGCTCTAGTGTAGCCACGTCCCATCAGCAATTTCACCATTTGAGCAGCGGAGGCTTCGTTAGGGCAATTGCAGTAGACGACGATATCGCTGTCTTGCTGCACATGCGGTATTAAGGTTTGCCATTCGTTTAAGGCGATCATTCTGGCACCAGGGATGTGACGGGTATCCAGATTGCGTACGGATGAAGAGCGGATATCGACGATCACAGGTGTTTTCCCTGCTGCCATCAGATCGACTAACTCATTGACGCTGATCCTGGTAATGTTGAGGATTTTTTGAAAACGCCAGCGTTGCCACCATTTGTAACTGACGTACAAAATGAGCGCAATGCCCACTAGCGCCAAAGCGCCATTGCCCATCTCCAGCAGATGCCGGCTGATCATCTCAATATCGGGGTGAAACAACCAGCCAGCACCGATGGCAATCCCGCCCCACAATAAAATACCGACTGCATCAAAACATAAAAAAGCTAGCAATGGCAAACGCAAAGCTCCTGCCATTGGCGCGACGATCAGCGATAAACCCGGCACAAATTTGGCGATCAGCAACGTACTCAAACCCCAGCGCTCAAACCGGGTTTCGGTTTGTCTGACGCAGGAGTCTGGGGATAAAGATAAGCGACATAACAGGCGCATCACCCGCACACCATGGCGCTGACCGATCAGATACCAGACGGTATCGCCAATCAAACTGGCCAGCAGCGTGACCGCAAGTAAGGCTGCCAGCGATACCTGACCATCGGCAGCCAATGTGCCAGAAATAATTAAGGTAGGAACTGTCGGCAAAGGCAGGCCTAATTGCATCAGCAAGACATTGCCGAAGACAATAATCAAGCCGTATTGTTGTGCCAGGTGGATCAGGGATTGCATCATGATGTGGGGAACCCAGTTGCAGAATTAAATCAAAATGAAGCTAAATAGTGGAGAACAAATTGCAGGATGGACGCAAAGACGTATTGTATGCCGGGCTAGCTTTTAAGATATTGCGGTGACTAAGTAGAGAGAGTTGGCGAAGACTAAAAATCTCTTTTCAGTGAGGAGCAACCAATATACTCCCCCTTTATTTTACTAAAATCAGCTTATAGACCAATGATTATATGGACGATTAAATATACTTACTACCAGTATCAAATTCACCCTAAACAATCAAACATCCATTTCAGCATTCAGTTTATCGAACTGGAGTTGCGCCTCGGCCAGGACTTCTTCTAGCGATGCTTGATCTAGTCCCAGACTCTCCCATGCCTGGCCGCTAATCTCTGGTGGCGTGTGATCGGGTGTTGTGCTGATGTTGAGTGCATGCGCAATACCATCAGCGACATGCACGATGGTTGCCAAAAAGCCGAGGCCTGGTTTGTCGGGCTGGTGATGACCGCCAATGGCCTTGGCCATCAGTTCAGAAAACTGCCACTGGTTTGCCAGCGCCTCGCCCACTACCGCATGATCAATGCCCAAGACCTGGCGCTCTGCCTCAAATTGCGTGACTTGATGTTCTAAACGGAATGCGATCGTTGCCTCGTATTCAGACAAATAATGTGTCACTAAGACTAGCGAACCGATGTCGTGCAACAAACCCGCGGTGAAGGCAAGGTCGAGATTAAAGTTGAGTCGCCGGGCTAAAATCTTTGCCGCGATAGCGACCGCGTTGGAGTGGTACCAAAATCGTTTGTGACTAAATCCCTTGCACTTGTTTTCTGGAAAGCAGCCAGATAAGGCAGCGATCATCACCATTTGCTTGAAGGTGTCTAATCCCAGCAGTGTGATCGCCTGTGGAATTGTCGCGACCTTCACCATGGTGGCGTAATACACCGAATTAGCGTAACGCAAGGTCTTGGCAGTGAGCGCGATATCACGGCTGACTTTTTGTGCCAGCTCATTGATATTCACGTCGTCCTGATCAATGGTATTGAGAAGTTCCATCACCACGCCGGGCAAGGTGGGTAAGTCTTTGACTTCTTGAATAATCTGCTCAATCGCAATGGCTGACATAGACAATTCCTAGACTGGTTTTTTCCCAGTATTACCCAAAACAGGGGAATCGCCAAAGGATAGCGAATAGCATTACAGATTTAAATTAACTTGTTGTAGATTTTATACGGTGGATTGACGCAAAAACCCAAACCCTTCACCACAGAAAAAATCGGCCTTAAATTTTACTGTCCAGCCGTTTTTCACTAATGCTAGCTTTGGCTCTTTCTAACATATCAATCGCAGCAGGACCGCGCTGTAAAGTGACGGCGACTGCCAATGCATCGATATACGTCAGATGTGCCAGACGCGAGGTCATGGGCGTGTAGATATCCGGATCTTCCTCTACATCCACACTCAAGTGGACATCCGCCAATTCTGCCAATGGACCACCACTAGCGCATAGCACCAGCACCTTGGCGCCAGCACCTTTTGCCAGTTCTACACTACGTATCATGTCACGGGTACGGCCTGTGCGAGAGAAGGCGACAACCACGCAATCGCTATTTAATAAAGATGCCGATTGTGCCTGCAAATGCGCATCACAAAATACCGTCGTCGGAATCCCGAAACGGAAAAACTTGAGTTGCGCATCAATCGCCAAGGCACCGGAATATCCCAATCCATAGCACTCAATACGGCGCGCGCGCGACAGCAGATTGACTGCCGCCTCAAAGGTCGCCGTATTGGCAGAATTACGCGCCTCCATCAAGGCGGCGATGGTGCGATCAAATACCTTGGGCAACACATCACGCACATGATCTGCCTGGTTCACATCCAGATGCAAATAGGGAATGCCAGTTGCCAGACTTTTTGCAAATGCCAGCTTAAAACTTTTAAATCCGTCAAAGCCCAAGGATTGCGAAAAACGTGCGACCGTAGGCTCACTGACATCACAAGCCTGGGCTAAAACTCGTATCGACATTTCTAATGCATCGTGCGGTTTGAGCAGTAAAAATTCTGCTACTTGCCGCTCAGCACGACTCAGCGCCGTGCTGGCCGTGCGGATGCGTGCCAATAAACCTTTTTCAGAAGGAATTGGTTTTGGGTCTTGTAGTACGGTGGCAGAATTAGGCATGTTGCTCTTTAATTAGAGAACTATTAGTGGTAATCAAGGACACCAAAATACATCGACATCACAGCTAGCTTCTTGCAGTAATACAGAAATCGGTAAAGCGCTACCCGCAGCAGTGTCTAATGCGCCCTCTAAAACCTGACGTTTTTCTGCGCCGGTAATGACTAACCAAATTCTGTCGGTATCAAGTAAACGTGGCAGCGATAAAGACATGCGGCTTTGATGCGTCTGCGGATGTAACGCGGCCAGACAAGCCAGATCATCATGCTGGGTAGGCGCTTGCGGAAATAATGAAGCAACATGACCATCCGCGCCCATCCCTAATAACACGGCATTAAATGGCTGTGGGATTTGTTGCGCTAACCGGTGACTAATGGCCTCGGTCGCTACTTCCGGCGTACTTGCATCGTTTTTTAATGAAATTAAATTCCACTGACGACGATACGATGAGGCCATACTTTTTTTGAAAAGACCTTCATTACTTTGTACATCGGCGTCCTCAACCCAGCGCTCATCAGTCGCAACGAGGTTCACATTATTCACATCGCGCTGCGACAATAGCTGATCAAGCTGGCGATAGATCGGTGCAGGTGTTGAGCCACCAGCAAGAGCAAAATAAGCCGGGAGTCGCTCAGCTGCTGCACTATCGATAATATCTATCCATTGTGCGACTAAAGCGTCAGTGAGTTCGGCAAAATTATTAAAACTATGCAGCACCATACTATTAGTTTTCAACATATTCTTCGCCCCATGCCGCACCGTTTTGCGCCAGCAAATAGCTAGAAGCAGATGGCCCCCAACTACCGGCAATGTATGACTTCAAACCCTCGCTGTCGTTCTGCCAAGCGGTCATGATAGGATCAATCCATGCCCATGCGGCACCCAGTTCATCATCACGCACAAACAAAGTCAGGTCGCCATGCATCGCATCGAGCAACAGACGTTCATAGGATTCCACTCGACGCAAACTAGAGGCTTCAGCAAAGTCCAGATTTAAAGCGACGTCAGATAAACGAATACCCTCGCCCGGCTCTTTGGCTTTTAAAAACAGTTGTACGCTTTCTTCCGGCTGCAAAGAAATGACCAGGCGATTAGAGCGCAAATTACTTTGCGAACTACCAAAAATAGAATACGGAATCGGTTTGAAATTAATCGTAATCTCAGCACTGCGACTCGCCATACGTTTGCCTGTGCGCAGATAAAACGGTACGCCAGCCCAACGCCAGTTATCAATTTCTGCTTTAATCGCCACAAAGGTTTCGGTACGCGATGCAGGCGGCACGCCGGGTTCCGACTGATACGAAATCACAGGCTTGCCGTCTACCGCACCAGCACGATATTGGCCGCGCACGGTTTTCTTCGCAATATCGTCTGGCGTGAACTTGCGCAATGCGCGCAGGACTTTGACTTTTTCATCGCGAATCGCATCGGGATTGGCGTTTACTGGTGGCTCCATCGCGACGATCGATACCAGCTGCAATAAATGGTTTTGCACCATGTCACGCAAAGCGCCGGTGTGATCATAAAAATCTCCACGGGACTCGACGCCGACCTGTTCAGAAATAGAGATCTGCACATCTTGAATCGACTTACGGTTCCAGAGCGGCTCTAAAAATGCATTAGCAAAACGTAGCGCCAACAAGTTTTGCACCATCTCTTTGCCAAGATAGTGATCGATACGATAAATCTGATTTTCGCGCAGATGCGTACGCAACGATGCATTGATTTCTTTTGCCGATTGCGCATCACGTCCCAGAGGTTTTTCTAATACAACCCGGGCATTGCCTTCCACCAGACCATGCTTGGACAATTGCTCTACTACTGGTACAAAAATATCGGGGGCAGTCGCCAGATAAAACAAAGTCGGATTAGTGTCGCTGGTATTGAGCTGACTTTTTAAGGCGTCAAAATCGCCAGCTTCGCGGGCATCAATTTTGGAGTAATGCGTCAGCGCCAAAAAGGCGGCCGTCTTCTCGCTATGACCTGCGTCTTTATCAATCGCTTTGGTACCGTGCGACTCGATACTTGCCGCAACGCGGGCGCGAAACTCTTCGTCCGTCAGCACCTCGCGTGCGGCACCGATAAATTTAAAGTCAGCATCTAAACGACCGTTCACAAATGCGCTATACAGCGCGGGAATGATCTTGCGTTTGGCGAGATCGCCAGTGCCGCCAAATAATACGAATGTGGTCATGCTGACTCCAGAGTTATTCTAAATTTGAGATGAATGGACTTACGCAAAACCGCCCCAGCTGCGTTGCAGCTCCTAGCCGTAATAAAGTACTGTCGTCGTCGCTACGCCTTGCTGGGACAATTTTGCGTAAGTCCTGATGAAACGAAAATAAACTAGGTTATACCGATATTTTTACTACACTGATTTCATGTTTGATTATGTGATTTTATTTTCTTGATTATGCCTGATTTCAATCAAAAATGTAGTTTCATTACGATAAATTTGTCATTTTTACTGTTTTAATCGAGTTAAATACTCGTAAATGAAAGTTTGTTACAGTTTTGCTGGATTTATGCTATCTTCATTCCATCCAAAAAATTATCCAAAAAAGTCTGAAGCGAGCCTCCTCATGAGTACATCTGCATCAAATACACCCGCCAACATCAACCCAATCAACCCAACTGTTGCCCGCGTGACAGAACGCATTATTGAACGTAGCAAAACCTTGCGCACTGCCTATCTAGCACGCTTGGAAAAAATGCGGGGACGCGGTCCACGTCGTGCCAGCTTGTCTTGCGCCAATCAGGCACATGCCAACGCAGCGATGGATAGCGGCACCAAAATCTGGTTGAATCAGGCACAAAAACCGAATATCGGCATCATCACCGCCTACAACGACATGCTGTCGGCGCATCAGCCCTATGAATCTTATCCGCAACAAATCCGTCAGGCAGCATTACGTTTTGGTGGCACTGCACAAGTCGCAGGCGCCGTGCCAGCCATGTGCGATGGCGTCACGCAAGGTCGCCCAGGTATGGAGCTATCGTTGTTCTCACGTGATGTGATTGCGCAGGCGACTGCAGTGGCTTTATCGCATGATGCCTTTGATGCGACCTTGTGTCTGGGTATTTGCGACAAAATTGTGCCGGGCCTATTGATCGGCGCTTTGGCGTTTGGTCATTTGCCGACGATTTTTATTCCCGCCGGCCCTATGGGCTCGGGATTATCGAATAAAGAAAAAGCCGCAGTACGTGAGCGCTATGCCCAAGGCAAGGCGACCAAGGAAGAATTGCTAGCAGCGGAGAGCGCCGCATATCACAGCGCTGGCACATGCACTTTTTACGGCACGGCCAACAGCAATCAGATGTTGCTGGAAGCCATGGGCTTGCATTTGCCCGGCGCGGCTTTTATTCATCCAGGCGATCCTTTGCGCCATGTGCTGACAGATGCTGCGGTTGAGCGCGTTTTGCAGCTGACTGAACATGGCGATCAGTTCACGCCGATTGGTCAACTGGTCGATGAAAAAGTCATCGTCAATGCAGTCATCGCCTTGCTGGCCACTGGCGGCTCGACCAATCATACGATTCACTGGATTGCGGTAGCGCGTGCGGCGGGCATCCTGATCGACTGGCAAGATTTTGATGAATTGTCCTCGGTTATCCCCTTGCTGACACGCGTCTATCCCAACGGCACAGCCGACGTAAATGCCTTTGAAGATGCGGGCGGTCCAACGTTTGTGATCCGTGAATTATTGTCGGCAGGTTTGATGCATGCCGATGTCAAAACTGTCTACGGTAATCAAGGTTTGTTAGGACACACCAGCCGCCCGGTACTGGTAGAGCATCCAGAGGGCAATAAAGTCCAATGGCAAGCGCTACCCGCTATCTCGACCAACCACGATGTCGTGCGCAATGTGAATGATCCGTTCGCACCGACTGGCGGTTTGCGCTTGTTACAGGGCAATGTCGGTCGGGCGATTGTGAAAGCCTCTGCGGTACCAGAAGACGCCTGGATCGTACGTGCGCCAGCGATTGTATTTGAGTCGCAAGACGCACTAGTCGGCGCTTACAAAGCAGGCGAACTGAATAAAGATTTTGTCGCAGTCGTGATATTTCAGGGCCCACAAGCCAACGGTATGCCAGAGCTGCATCACTTCACACCAGTGTTAGGTAGTCTGATGTCGGCTGGCTATAAAGTCGCCCTGGTCACCGATGGCCGCATGTCCGGTGCCAGCGGCAAAGTGCCTGCTGCATTGCATGTTAGCCCAGAAGTGGCACAAGGCGGACCGCTAGGTAAAGTACGTGATGGCGACCTCATTGAATTAAACGTCCATACCGGTGAACTGCTTGCCTTAGTCGATGCGGAAGAGTGGGAACAACGCGCGGTTCGCGTGCCATCGACCGAAGCAACATTTGATTACGGTCGCGAATTATTTGCAGCACAGCGACGCGTGGTCACTGCGCCAGAACACGGTGCATCGACCTTGTTTATTGATTGAGGCCGCCAAGCAAATAGGATGTGCCGCTATTTATCTGTTAAAAAAGAACCATCACTAAAGAATTGAGACCATCATGATCCACACAAAACAAAGCATCATTGCGCAATTAGAACAACTCCGTGTTTTGCCGATTCTGGTGACGGACGATGTGGATCAGGCGATTCGTTGCGTGACGACGCTCGCAGAAAACGGCTTGCCTGCGGTTGAGATTACCTTGCGTACACCAAACGCGATGACTGTCTTGCGCGAAGTGATCAAAGCTTGCCCGAATGTCGTTGTTGGCGCAGGCACGGTGCTGACGTCAGCGCAGCTAGATGCAGTGAAATATGCTGGTGCCGCATTCGGCATCAGCCCAGGTATCACACCGAGCCTGGCCAGAGCAGCGGCAGAATCTGGCTTGCCTTACTTCCCAGGCGTTGGCGGTGCGAGTGATTTGATGTTGGCGCTGGAACATGGCTTTGATGTCGTCAAACTCTTCCCGTCTGACATCGTCGGTGGCATCAAGATGGCAAAAGCCTTGGGTGGTCCTTTCCCCGACGTACGTTTTTGCCTGACGGGCGGCGTAACGGTGGAAGCAACGCCGGGCTTATTACGTCAAAACAATATCTTGTGCGTCGGCGGCTCCTGGATGTGCCCTGCCTCCCTGATCAATGCTGGCGATTGGGAAGCAATCGGCACACTGGCGACGCAAGCGATGATTGCGGGACGCCCTCAGTTGGCTTGATTTTCCACATAATTTCCATGTGGAAAACGCATCAAGCGGGTAAGAAGCAATCCATAAAACTCCCTCTAAAAAAACATATACTCATATATGTATTGTGCTTTTTACCCTAATTGTCCAATGATTTATTGGACAATTAGAGTTTTAATCAAGATACTCCCCCTTAAATCGACTTTTTGTTCATAGAATCAATCCTGATCATGACGACCTCTGTTTCTCGTACTTCCCTTTGGTGTTTGCTGCAGCAGCGGGCGACTAATCTGCCCAGCCTGAAAGAACTATTCCGCGCCGATCCGCAGCGATTTACGCATTTTTCTGCATCGGCTTGCGGTATCTTGCTGGACTACTCCAAACAGAGAATCGACACGACCGCCAAGCTCAATTTGCTGGCGCTGGCGCGACAACAAGAGGTCGAGTCTCATCGTGATGCCATGTTACGCGGCGAAGCGATTAACAATACCGAAAACCGTGCCGTACTGCATACCGTGTTGCGGCTACCCAAAGGCGAATCGTTTTATCTGAATGGCGAGAATATCGCTGCCGACGTGCATCAGGTGTTGGCACAAATGCGTAGCTTCAGCGATGCCGTACGCGAAGGTCGCTGGCTAGGCTATACCGGCAAACCGATTAGTACCGTCATCAATATTGGCATCGGTGGATCGGATCTGGGACCGCAGATGGCGTGCATCGCCCTAGCACCGTGGTCGAAGAATAATTTATCCCTGCACTTTGTCTCCAATGTGGACGGTCGCCACGTCGCCGATGCGTTGAAAAATGCGAATCCTGAAACGACCTTGTTCGTTGTCGCATCCAAAACCTTTACCACAATGGAAACTTTAACCAATGCCCGCACTGCACGCGAGTGGATGCTGGCGCACGGATGTCCGGCAGAACAAATCCGTCAGCATTTTGTGGCACTCAGTACGAATGTAAAAGCGGCGGCAGATTTTGGGATTGCGCCAGAAAATGTGTTCCCGTTCTGGAACTGGGCTGGTGGTCGTTATTCGATGTGGAGTGCGATTGGTTTGTCGATTGCGTTGTATGTCGGCGCAGACCGCTTTGAAGAAATGCTGGCGGGTGCGCACGAGATGGATTTACATTTCGCGCAAGCACCGCTTGAGCAAAACTTGCCGGTATTAATGGCCTTGATCGGTGTCTGGAATATCAACTTCCTTGGATTACAGGCGCTATCGATTGCACCTTACCATCAGCGCATGACACGCCTGCCTGCTTATCTGCAACAGTTAGAAATGGAGAGCAACGGCAAGTCTGTCACGCGAGAAGGTCAGCGGGTAGATTACGCCACCTCACCAATTTTATTTGGTGAGGCGGGTACCAATGGTCAGCATGCCTACTTTCAGTTATTGCATCAAGGCGCGACGATTATCCCGACTGATTTTATTGTGGTGGCAGAAGATGATGCTGGCATGCCAGGACACAATAAAGCACTACTGGCCAACTGCTTTGCACAATCAAAAGCTATGGCATGGGGTAAAGATATTAACGAGGTTCGCGCTGAACTTGGAGATTTGTCAGACCAGATATTAGCGCCTAGGGTTTTTGAAGGAAATCGTCCGACATCAACATTGTTGCTAGATTCCCTCACACCGCGCTCATTAGGTGCATTGATTGCACTGTACGAGCACAAAGTATTTGTACAATCAGTGATCTGGGATATTAATGCGTTTGATCAATGGGGTGTAGAGCTCGGTAAATCGCTGGCACAGCAATTGATTAGCTTGGACCCATCTGCGGTAAAAGAAGACTACGACAGTTCTACCCGCGGATTGCTGAAGGCGATTAGTAAACGATATCAATAAAGCGAACTGAGGCGTCCAGAAATGCGGGGGCATCGCTGAATTTGATGCCTGCTTGGTGCTTCTTTGTGCCGAGTTTGACGCGAATTGACCGTTTTTATGGGGTATTGAGAAAGACAGTAGGTCGCTGGAAAATCCTGCCCAAAAGATCGTTACAACAGCCTCATTTTATATACTCCCAATTTTTTTATAAAAATATGCCTTATTGTCCAATGATTATATGGACACTTTAAATATACTTAACCAGAGTATATTTATTTAAGTAATTCCGATTAACGATAAGTTTGCCCGATGAATGCTCACCTGATGAATACTCACTCTTCTCAAATAATCGACATGACTGAAGACGACAAAGACCAAAGCCTGCGCGAAGACATTCGTCGTCTCGGACGGATACTCGGCGACACCGTACGCAATCAGCATGGCGACATTGTGTTTGATTTGATTGAGACGGTAAGGCAAAACTCGATCCGCTTCCGGCGCGATGCCGATGAGGCTGCGCGGGAAGAACTGGAATCGACGCTGGATACGCTCACCAACGATCAGACGACGCAAGTCATCCGCGCTTTTAGTTATTTTTCTCATCTGGTAAATTTGGCAGAAGATCAGCATCATATTCGCCGCACCCGTAAGCATTTGATCGCTGGGTCAACACCACGCGCAGGCAGTCTGGCGCACACAATAGAGTCCTTGTACAGCAGCGGTCACAGTACCCAACAGTTACTGGATTTTTTTCAGACCGCAGAAGTCAGTCCTGTGCTGACAGCGCATCCGACCGAGGTGCAGCGCAAAAGTATTTTGAATTGCCAGACCGTGATCACTCGCCTCTTGGATGAGCGTGATCGTATGCAATTGACGCCGGAAGAATCGGACGCCAATGATGAGGCGCTCAATCGTGCCGTGCTGACTTTATGGCAAACCCGCATGCTGCGCACCTCTAAATTATCGGTGCTGGATGAAGTGGAAAACGGTCTGAGTTTTTACGATGCCACTTTCTTACGCGAGCTACCGAGTTTGTATGCAGGTTTAGAGGATTTGCTGAGCAGCAAAGAGGACAGCCATAAGCCAATTGATTTGCCTAGTTTTATGAAGATGGGAAGCTGGATTGGCGGTGACCGCGACGGTAATCCTTTTGTGACTGCTAGCGTGCTGGAACAGACTCTGGCAATGCAAGCAACCCGCGCACTCAAATTTTATCTGGATGAATTGCATACGCTGGGTTCGCAATTGTCGATGGCCACTTTACTGGTCAATGTGTCGGCAGACTTGCTGGATCTGGCGGAACGTTCGCCCGATCACTCACCGCATCGAGCAGATGAACCCTATCGCCTTGCCGTCAGCGGCATTTATGCGCGGCTGGCTGGCACCTACAAACAATTGCTGGGCGCAGACCCGGTCATTCATGCATCCGGCGATGCGACGCCCTATGCCACGGCGGAAGAATTATCAGCCGACCTCGATATCGTCCATCAATCCCTACTGGACAACGGCTCGGCTGCGATTACACGGGGTCGTTTGCGACACCTGCGCCGAGCAGTACGTGTGTTCGGATTCTATTTAGCGCCGGTCGATCTGCGTCAAAACTCCGACGTGCACGAGCGGGTCGTAGCTGAATTATTAGAAGCCGCCAAACCCGGCAGCAACTACCTGCAATTAGACGAAGAGCAACGCATCCATTTGTTGGCGGCTGAAATCGAATCCTCGCGCCCACTTGCCTCGCCTTATATTACTTACTCGGAAGAGACTCAATCTGAGCTGGCGATTTATCGTGGCGCCCGAACGGCGCAATTGCGCTACGGCAAAGGAGCTGTGCCCAACTGTATTATCTCCAAAACCGATGGCGTATCGGACATGCTGGAACTGGCTTTATTGCTAAAAGAAGCAGGCTTACTACATCCGCTAGAAGGCAGTCTGGATGTGAATATTATTCCGCTGTTTGAAACCATTGGTGATTTACAAAACAGCGCACCGTCGATGGATAGATTGCTCGCTTTACCCGCTTACGCACGCTTACTGGCAAGTCGCAATCATGCGCAAGAGGTCATGCTGGGCTACTCCGACAGCAACAAAGACGGCGGCTTCCTGACATCCGGTTGGGAACTGTATAAAGCTGAGTTAGATCTGGTAACAATATTCGCTAAACATCAAGTACGCTTGCGCTTGTTCCATGGCCGTGGCGGCTCGGTCGGCCGTGGTGGTGGCCCAAGTTATCAGGCGATTCTGGCGCAACCAGCTGGCGCAGTGCAGGGGCAAATCCGGTTGACTGAACAAGGCGAAGTGATCACCGCTAAATATGGCAATCCTGAAGTTGGCCGTCGCAATCTGGAAGTGTTGGCAGCAGCGACTCTGGAAGCCAGCCTGCTGTCGGATAAAGAGCCCGCGCCACCACCCGCATTTTTAAAAGTGATGGAAGAGTTATCCGATCACGCTTTCCGCGCTTACCGGAATATGGTCTATGAGACCGAGGGTTTTGAGCAGTATTTTTGGGAATCCACAGTGATCTCAGAAATCGCAGGACTGAATATCGGCAGCCGTCCGGCATCGCGTAAAAAATCTACGGCGATAGAGGATTTACGAGCGATTCCATGGGTATTTAGCTGGTCACAATGTCGCCTGATGTTGCCGGGCTGGTTTGGTTTTGGCTCAGCCGTCACAAGCTACTTGCAAGCACATCCAGACTATGGGTTGCAAACTCTGCAAGCGATGTTTAAAGACTGGTCGTTCTTTTCTACGGTCTTATCGAATATGGAGATGGTGTTATCCAAAAGCGATATCGGTATCGCCAGCCGCTATGCGCAACTGGTCAAGGACGAGGCTTTACGTAATCGTATCTTCCCGCGTTTAAAAGCCGAACATGAAGCGACTATTGCCGCTTTAACGTCGATCTCTGGGCAGTCAGAATTATTGTCTGCGAACCCTTTGCTAAAACGCTCAATCAGCAATCGCTTCCCATATTTATCGCCGCTAAACCATGTGCAGGTTGAGTTACTGGAGCGCTATCGCAATGGCGACCCGGATGAGCGGGTAAGGCGGGGCATACACTTATCGATCAATGGGATTGCTGCTGGTTTGCGGAATAGTGGTTGATTCTGGATCACTAGTCTTGTTCTCTATTGGAGTACCATACGGACAAGGAAATTATTAAGTTACCAAAAAATCAATTATTACATGTCAACTCAATTACTCGGCGTCATCGGCTGGTCTGGTAGTGGAAAAACCACGTTGTTGGAATATCTCATCACACAACTAGTTGCTCAAGGTACAAGTGTGAATGTGATCAAACATAGTCATCATGATATTGTTTTAGAGCCGCCGCACAAAGATAGCGCAAGATTACGTATGGCAGGCGCAAATGAAGTGCTGCTGGCCTCGCCTTATCGTGTTTCATTAATCACAGAGTTACGGCAAAAGCCAGAACCCTCGTTGTCTGACTTGCTCCGCCGTCTGGCAGCCGCCGACCTGACTTTAGTAGAAGGTTATAAGTGGGAGCCCATTCCAAAACTAGAAATCCATCGCCCCGGCCTCGGCAAACCTGATTTGTATTCAAGCGATCTGCGAGTGGTGGCAGTTGCGGCAGATACGCCAGCGCCAGCAGATCTGAGTGCCGGCATAGTCTGGCTCGATCTGAATCAACCGGAGCAGATACTAAAATGGCTACAACTTGCGCTGGCGGAAAAGTTATTTTCGGTCTCGCTATAAAGTCGCACCCAGTTCCAGCCGTTAAGGAAGACACGTATTAATGGGAGAATATAATGGACGTTACAGGTATTGCCAGCGTTGCCACAACTTTGGCCGATGTAGGTACTAGCCAAGCGGTTAGTATTGCTGTGCTTAAAAAAGCGCAAGACATTAGCAAGGACAGCGCAACCGCTTTGATCGAAGCGATTCCAAGCGCTCCAACGGTATCGAATTTACCGCCAAATCTTGGCAGAAATATCAATACCACTGCTTAGTGTTATTTTGTTGCCGACGTACAAGGTTGTGCGTCGGGTGACTTTATTTTTACGGTAATTCATACTCATGAATTACATTTGAACTGTTTCTTAAGTTTTTCTCACGCCTCCTCACTTCACCAACGATTTGTTGTAATTCAAGCGTGTCAGCCAAAAATTAAAGCGCACCTTGATGAACTAACAAATTACGCTCACACCACCAAAAAATCCCGCAGCAAAAAAATCTACAATCAGTGATAATCCTGTCGAGAATATTGAGCAGTATTAATTGGCAATGAAATCGCCAGTGAGCCTGGCGCGACTAGGAAAAATAATGACTGATACACAATGGGGATGGTCGGATCGGCTAAGTTTGAGCTATGCGCCCATGGATGAAACACATCAAGAATTTGTCACGCTCTGCGCTGCGCTGGCAGAAGACAATCCGGCAACCTACATCGAGCGTTTAGATGCCTTGATCGCACATTCAGTCGAACACTTCGATCAAGAAAATCAATGGATGACTGAAACCCAATTTCCACCAGGCGGCTGTCATATCACAGAGCACAACGCCATACTGCAAGTCATGCACGAAGTGCGACGCCGGATAGAATTAGGAGAAACCGATTTAGGCGCACGCCTGGCAGAAGAATTGCCGCACTGGTTTGAACATCATGTTGATACCATGGACAATATGCTGGCGCGCTTTATGAGTAATGAGCAAATGCAGCAAAATCAACTTGCAACATTGTCTGAAGAGCCAGTCAGCGCCGGCACAGCAGCCGTTTGATTATTCAACAAATAAGCAAAACGTATTAGGGTGAATTAAGCCGCAATCACCTTGATGCGAACATCGCCCAAGACTACTTTTTGTCCTTGCCGGATTTTGGCTGTTTTACGCAACTCCTGCTTGCCGTCAACGGCAACGGCACCACTGGCGACAATCACTTTGCCTGCACCACCGCTGTCGCATAGTCCGACCAGTTTTAATAATTGATTCAATTCAACGAATTCGCCATCCAGGCTAAAAGTAAGTTCTTGCATAAAATTCCTGATCAACATTAAGCTTCTTGTTAGCTACAAGGCGAAGAATAACCTATCCGCTGAATAACCCAAACTGCCGCTAAAAATTAGTATCCAATCAAGATTGAACCCAGATTTTCCATTAGACCGCTACCACTTCGCAAAAAACGCAGACGGCGTGCGGTCTTCAGAGGGATAGCACCACCGCGATTCGAGTGGAAACGCTACAGCGACAATTGCACCGTTGGCGAACTGCCTGGCGTTGTTGCTCCTCCTAGCAAGATGCAGCTTGCGTCGTCGTCGCGTCTAGCCAGTCAGTCCGCCAAAGGCACACTTGTCGCTGTTCCAATGGAAAATCTGGGTTGAATCTAATTTGAAATTTGTTTCGTAAAAATTAATAATGAATACAAGATTCACACAAAAGCAGGACATTTTTTAAAAAGATGTGTAAGGTATCTCTGCTTTGATCGACTATTCGTTGTAAGTGATGTGTATTGATTCAATTATCGATTCAACTTAATGTAAGCCCTTTTTAATTTATTGGAGATCAACATGAACAACAAAGCCATGATCGCAGTTGCATTAGCAGGTTTGCTTGGTTCCGCTATGGCAGCCGCCGCTGAACCAGCAAAAACAGAAAAATGTTTTGGCGTCGCCAAAGCAGGTCAAAATGATTGCGCTACTAAAACTGGCTCCCATTCTTGCGCTGGCCAAGGCAAAAAAGATATGGACCCTAGTGAATGGAAAAAAGTCCCGGCAGGCACCTGTGAAAAAATGGGCGGCAAAGTAGACAAAGCAGCCTGATTTTAGCTAAATTTAATACAGCTTGAACTCCGCGTTCGAGACGATGCGCAAACCGACCGTCAACTTAGGGGTTGGCGTTGGTTTGCGCAGTCAGCATTACCGTGATTTTCTGAATGCGCCAGTAGCAATCGACTGGTTAGAGGTGCATTCAGAAAATTATTTTGGCGATGGCGGTTACGATTTGCATGTTTTGCAGCAACTACGTCAAGATTATCCCATCAGCCTGCATGGTGTCGGTTTAGCTCTCGGCTCTGCCGTTGGTTACAACGCCTACAACGACGCCCATCTGCAAAAATTACACCACCTGGTTCAACGCATACAACCTGCTCTGGTATCCGAACATTTGTGTTGGGGTGCTGTGACTGGTCGTCATTTAAACGATTTACTCCCGCTACCATTGCGTCAAGATGCTTTAGAGTTGATATGCGAGCGGGTTGATCAAGTACAAAATCTATTGCAAAGAAGCGTGCTGATCGAAAACGTCTCGACCTATTTACGCTTCGCCCAAGATGACATGTCCGAGGCAGAATTTCTGGTACAACTGGCAAAGCGTACAGGCTGCGGCATTTTATTAGACGTCAATAACCTCTACGTCAATCAGCATAATCACGGCGAAGATGCCTTAGCAGCGCTGCGTCATTTCTCTGATCTGCCACAAGGTGTGATTGGTGAGATTCATCTGGCAGGACATTTGCGTACTGATGACTGCCTGATCGATCACCATGGTTGTGAACTAGCGCCGGAGGTATGGGATTTATACCAAACAACGTGCTCGCTACTGGGCACAGAAATTCCTGTGTTGATTGAATGGGATACCGATATTCCGGCGCTACCGGTTCTGCTGGCCGAAGCGGCTAAGGCGACGTATTACAGGGATGCGTCTCGTGCCAACATCATCAACGCAAGTAGTGTCAGTAACTCAATATCAGCGGCACATCATGGCTGACCCTCGCAGCCTCTCTGCGATACAACAGCAGTTTGCAGATGCTTTATTGTTTCCCGACCAAAGTACCAGTCCATTGTTCAAATCCTCGCCGGAACAAGCACAAGAACGCTTGGGGATTTATAGGGGGAATGTGTCCGCCATCTGGACTCAAGCCTTACAAAATACCTATCCTGTTTTATATCAATTGGTCGGCGCAGAATTTTTTGAGCAAATGGCCAAAGCCTACGGACGCGCCCATCCGTCTACTTCAGGCGATTTAAACGAATTTGGATCGCAGCTATCCATTTTTTTAGCTGATCCAGCAACTGGTATCGGTATCATCAATGACTATCCCTATTTTCCAGATGTCGCCAACTTAGAGTGGCATGTGCATACGGCCTATTACGCAACCAATACAGCGCCGTTGGGCCTGGCCGAAGTGATTGAAAAAACAGGAGAACATTTTGGACAAACCCGTTTGCGCCTACACCCAGCTTGCCGATTAATAACATCGGAGTGGGCTTGTGCAAGCATTTGGCAAGCACACCAACCAAAAATCGATGTCGCTTATCCAGAGCAATTAGAGGTAAAAAACTATTGCTTAGTCAACCGCCAACATTGGTTAGTCGAAGTACATGCATTAGGCATAGCGTCGTATGTTGGATTGCTAGCCTTATCGCAAGGAGAAAGTATCGGATGGGCATTGGAGCAAGCGATGGAACACGATCCCGATTTTCAGATTGCGGATCAACTACAGCAATGGTTTAACTGGGGCATTTTTGTAGAGAGTAAACTGTCTTCCAGCGATGAACGCATGTAAGGAAAACCGCACTCCTCCGACTGACTTGCATAACTAACAGGGAGAATAAAATGAACCAATTTTTGCGGCTGCATCAACTCAGCACCAGCATCGATCAACTAATACAAGAATGGGGCGGCGCATTGCTTAATCTTGGTTTGCGGATTTTTGTAGGCTGGCAATTTCTAAAATCTGGGATGGTAAAGATTCAGGACTGGGAGGCAACTTTATCCCTATTCCGCGAGGAATATCATGTTCCCGTCTTGCCGCCGGAGCTAGCCGCGATTACCGGCGCTGGTGGAGAATTGTTTTTCCCGATTTTGTTAATTACAGGCTTATTCTCCCGCCCTGCCGCTTTAGGATTATTTGCAGTCAATGCAATGGCAGTCGTATCGTATCCGCAGCTTTGGTCATTTGAGTGTCCGGCGGCCATCAATGATCATCTGTATTGGGGTTTGCTGCTGGCTGTATTAGCAGTATTTGGACCTGGAAAAATTGCGATAGATGACTGGATCAAATCTCGATATTAAATTAGAAGCGGATACTTTTCTAAAATAGAGATATTAATAGGACTGATGCAAAAACGTAAAGCTATTTACTACCATTCCCATGGAACTAGATGGCTGTACATAAAAAATTAAGACCTCTCAACATAGAGGCACAGGGCCACAGAGAAAGCCATGAGAACAGCGAAAACCTGTCTTTCTCTTCCTTTGTTGTTCCTCTGTTTCCGCGTGTCTGCATGCCTCTGTGATGAGGGGTTTTGATTTTTGCATAAGTGCTAAGAGAATTTCTAAAAACTATTTTTCTTGTTACTCCTGTGCAGGCGGGAGTCCAGAGACGTGCGTTAATTCAATAACGCCCTTTGGATACCTGCTAAAGCCATGCAGAACTAGAGTCATCAGCTCTGGTCATCATTTGTAATTTTTTGGAAATTCAAAAAGTACAAAGTCCAATGATAATGCGGCTTCTAACATAGAAACATGCCAGAAGCCGCATTATCTTTAGATATCCAAAATCAATAATCTTAAGGAAACATGATATTGGATAGTGGTGTAGACAACATCCAGCATCACTGACGCTTCATTGCCTCCTTCTTCACTTTCTTATCCGCTTTTTTTTCCTTCATGGTTTTTGCTGGTTCTTTTTTGACTGCTTTTTTACTGTCTTGTGCTTTGCTCATGATGTGCTCCTTGGTGAAACAGTACAACAGTACTGCGATAAACTGGATTATAGGTCGAATGGTGCGCAATGGTATGACTGGGACGCACAAATTGGTACTATCCGTTATCTATTCCGTTTTTACATACTGTTTGTCATAGCTAAATTTGGTGCTTATCTGATTTTTTCGCCCGGTTTGGCTACAGTGTCTGGAAATTGGAAGCACTCAGCCGAATTATTTATACTAATTACTTATGAAAATACCAAAAAGAATACAGCCACTTGTTGATGAAGGGTTAATCGATGATGTCTTGCGCCAGCTCATGAGCGGCAAAGAGGCCACGGTGTATGTCGTGCGTTGCGGTGAGGATATCCGTTGCGCCAAAGTATATAAAGAAGCGAATCAGCGTAGTTTTAAAAAAGCCGTCGCCTACCAGGAAGGTCGTACCGTCAAAAATAGCCGCCAGGCGCGGGCGATGGAAAAAGGCACCCGCTACGGCCGTAAGATGCAGGAAGAAGTCTGGCAAAGCGCCGAGGTCGATGCCTTATACCGTCTGGCCGCTGCCGGTGTGCGCGTCCCGACGCCGTATATCTGCTTTGAAGGCGTACTGCTGATGGATCTAGTGACAGATGCCACTGGCAACGCCGCACCGCGTTTAAATGATGTTGAACTGACCGAAGCGCTGGCACTGGACTATCACGCTCAATTGCTGCATCAGGTCGTCCTGATGTTATGTGCCGGCGTCATCCACGGCGATCTGTCTGAATACAATATTCTGGTGGATGACAAGGGTCCTGTCATCATTGACTTGCCGCAAGCGATTGATGCTGCAGGCAATACCAGTGCAGGCGCCATGCTGGAGCGCGATGTCGATAATTTGATGAACTTCTTCAGTCCCTTTGCGCCACAACTGGCAGGAACCAAATACGGCAAAGAAATCTGGCTGCTATATCAGGCAGGTTTGCTCACACCAGAAACCGTCTTGACTGGTCGCGTTGCAGTGGATAAACGTCCGGCCGATGTTGGCGCGGTGATGCGTGAGATTGAAATCGCGCGGATTGAACAAGCGGACGAAGAGCGGCGTTTATCGCAATACGATAATTAGGTCGGTCGAGCGGTAAAAACCTCGGCATCTAAAGCAACACTATTCATTTCTAACTATTTTTAAACAGATTTTAAGTTGACTCATGCTGACACTCACTATTAAACAAGGCAAAGAAAAAAGCCTGCTAGAACGACAGCCTTGGGTTTATCTATCTGCCGTGGCGCGGGTCGATGGCAAACCCGGAGAACGAAATAAATTAGGCGCGACAGTCCTGGTTCAATCGTCTTCCGGTCAATTTCTGGCACGTGCTGCCTACAACGCAAAATCACAAATCAGTGCCCGCGTCTGGACCTTTGACCAAAACGAATCCGTCGATCACGCCATGATTAAACGACGTGTTCAGACGGCTGTTCTCAAGCGTAAAGCGAATGTAAACAGCGCCAGCAAAAACGTAAGTCAGTCTATTTCTCTAGTATCCGGTGAAGAAGATGGTTTATCTGGTCTGGTGGTTGATTGGATTAAAGATGGTAGTACCAATGACGACAGCAAAGCAGTGAACGATTATCTGATCTGCCAATTTAATGCCGCTGGCGTCGATGCCTGGAAAGTCGCCATTGTCCAGGCACTGATGGCAGAAACTGGCTGCCCTAACGTGTACGAACGGGCAGACGAGTTAATGCGCAAAGGGGAAGGTTTGCCCGTCGTATTTGGCGCACTGGCAGGAGACGAACCACCGGATGAAATCTGGCTGATGGAAAAAGGCGTACGTATTTCAGTCGATATCAAAACGGGACAAAGAAATCAAAGTAGTTAAGCGCAGTAGTTAAGCGCAGTAGTTAAGCGCAATAGTTAAGCATTCCTGCAGCAATCGTGCTGATGAAAATTAGCACGACAGTTCTCTCACCCCGTTCCAACGCCTCACGCTGATAAGGCTCCGCCTATCCCATATTCCAGCATAGCCCGGAATCGAATATCAAGTCAGTGCAAACAGGCAAAGCGAGCAAAGCACAATCCTTAGCGCTGCCTGCATGGAAATGCATTTGCATTCTCACCACAGTTAAATTAAATACTCCTATATAGTATATTTTAATTGTCCAATGATTCATTGGACAATTAACTATTTTCAATAAAAATAATGGGGAGTATATTGATTTATACCGTATTCCACTTGTAGAAAACGAGCTAAGCCAGACACAGATATCGCCGACATCACGCAATATAACGAAAAAAAAGCCCGCGTCAGCGGGCCAATTGGAGTACATAAAACCTGCCTAACAATCACATACCCTGCTCAACAAACTGCACCGGACGCCATTTCAATAATCTGTTTTCAATCGCAGTCAGCAGATACTCGGCCGCCAAGGCGACCACCGCCAACACGATCATTGCTGCAAATACACCGGCTGCATTAAACGTCCCTTGCGCTGTGGCGATCAGCAAACCGATACCGTGTCGCGCACCCAAAAACTCACCGACCACGGCACCGACTAATGCAAAACCAAAGCTGACATGCAAGCTGGCTAAAATCCAAGTCAGTGCCGACGGAAACACGACCGAGAAAGTCACCTGACGTTTACTCGCCCCCAAAATATATGCGTTGGCAATCAGATTTTTATCCGCCTCACGCACGCCTTGGAACGCATTACCAAACACGACAAAAAATACCATCACAACCGCTAATGCAATCTTAGACCCCATGCCCAAACCAAACATGATGATAAAAATCGACCCCAACACCACACGCGGAATAGCATTAGCGACTTTGATATAGATACTCAACACATCCGCTGCCAATTTATTGCGGCCCAGAGCAATCCCGAAAAAAATACCCAGAAAACTACCAATCAAAAACCCCAGTACCGTTTCTTCCATCGTTACCAGCAATTCACGCCAGAGCGGACCTTGCGCCGTACCTTCTGTGATCCATGTCATCAGTTGCTCATAAATAGCCGTCGGTTGCGAGAAAAAGAAAGGATCAATTAAACCCGCTTTAACCGATAATTCCCACGCACCTAAAGTCACCACGGCCAGTGCGATTCGTAAAAAAATAACCAGACGGTGATGATTAACCCCTTTGGCAATCGCCTTGCGCTCTTCCTCACCGATTTCAGGCAGATTGAGCGACGTATTTAGGACAGTAGTATTCATATTTTTAATCCCGCTTTAAATTTGGACTTCATCTTTTAAATCCGTCCAGATTTGCTTTGACAGATGGATAAATTCTTCTGAGTAGCGTGCCGTAGAAACTTCCCGCGGACGTGCTAAAGGAATCTCGTAGCAGCTCTTGACAGAGCCGGGACCTTTAGACAACACCACCACACGATCTGCTAATGCAATCGCCTCCTCAATATCATGGGTCACAAACACGACGGAGGCTTTTTTCTCTGACCACAAGCCCAGTAATTCGTCCTGCATCAGTGCACGGGTCTGCACGTCTAATGCGGAGAATGGCTCGTCCATCAACAAGATTTTTGGCTCGTTAATAAACGTCTGCGCCAGTGCAACACGCTTACGCATACCGCCCGATAACTGATGCGGATAATGGTATTCAAAGCCCGCCAGACCGACTCTGCGCACCCACTCGCCCGCCATCTCTTTCGCCGTTTTTTTATCCTTACCGCGAAATATCGGACCAATCGCAATATTATCGATCACGTTTTTCCAGGGGAAAACTGCATCTGCCTGAAACACAAAACCAATGTCGGGATCAATCCCCGTCACCGGCTTACCAAATACTTTAACGCTACCTGAAGACGGCGGATTTAAACCCGTGATCATGCCTAGAGTAGTTGATTTGCCGCAGCCGGTAGGACCAACAATCGCGCAGAAATCACCTTCATTGACCGTCAAACTAAAATCTTTTAATGCAAGGGTTACTTTGCCAGCCGGACTGATAAATTTTCTGCTGACATTGGTCAACTCGATGGCTACATTCGTCGCCACATTCTTAGTTAGGCTCGTTGCCATACTGGTTGCCGTAGTCATCACCTCAATCACCGAATGTTCCATTATTTCGCCGCTTTCACAAACTCGCTGGTGAAGGTATTCGCCAGATTGATCGTCTTGCCTTGTACCGCTTTATCAAAACCATTCAATACCTTGAGTACGGTCGCGGGGCCGTTTTCCGGCATCACACCATCAGCGGTAAACATCTGCTTGCTGGCTTCCAGCGCATCGATGTACATCTGCTTATTGGATGCGTAATAATCCGCTGGCATTTTGTCTGCGATCTCTTTTGCGCTATGAGTTTTAATGTATTTCAAGGTCTTTACAAACGCGTTTGCTAGCTTTTGTACCTGATCTTTGTGCGTATTCACCCAGGCAGTGGGCATATACAGACAAGCTGCCGGATAAGTACCACCGAGCGCAGCTTCAGTTTCTTTCACCGTGCGCAAATCGATCAAAATGGTAGCCGCACCGGTGGATACCAGACGCGAAATTGTTGGCTCTGTGGTCATGCCCGCATCAATTTTATTTTGTGCCATTGCTGCAATAAAAGTTGAGCCTGCGCCCACTGGCAAGGTCGTAAATTCGCTATTCTTCACGCCTGCTTTAGCCGCCAGATATTGCGTCAAAAAATTGGTGGAAGAGCCAAGACCTGTGACGCCTAATGTCTTACCTTTAAAGTCTGCGGGGGATTTGATCTCTTTGGCAGCCGCCTTGGACACTAAAATTACTTCGCCCGGTGCCTGGCTAAACTGGACTACCGATTGCACTAATTTTCCACGCGCTTGCAAATCGATGGTGTGATCATAAAAACCTACTACACCTTGCGCTGCACCAGATAACATTTCTGTCTCTGCATTGACCCCGGCTGGCTCGCTCAGTAATTCAATCTCCAGACCGGTTTCTTTTAAATACCCTAACTGCTCTGCCAATTTAGCCGGCAAGTAGATTTGCTTCTCTATCCCACCGACCATAATCGTGATTTTGTCAGCCGCATGGACTTGCATGCTGGATACCAGCATCAGCATGGCTGCTATCGGTTTTAATGCGAGTTTTAATACTGCTTTCATGATTGTCTCCGTTATTTTTTTGAGTTGTATTACAAGATGACTCTCGATTTCTTTGAATCGTTTTTTATTGATCTATTGCCAGACCTGCGCTTTGGCCTCATCGCAAATAAGGTTTTACTCTAACTTTGTTATCGCTCAAGCCAAAAGCCAAAAAAATTATCGAGTCTGCTTTGATAGATTCATTCTACGTTGGCAAATGTAGATGATTTAAACCTTCAGTCAGCCTTCAATCTATCTGTTTGTGGAAAAAAAGAAACTCACTTGCCCGGTTATCGCCAAGATGGTTTAGCCTTATGCCCATGAAATTACTTTTAGTAGAAGATAACCGGGAGCTGTCGTCTTGGCTCACACGGCTATTAGCGCAGTCGGGTTATGCCGTTGAGCAAGCCTTCTCAGGCGAGGATGCGTTACACCTGCTGCTTACGCAAAGTTATGATGCCATCCTGTTAGATCTGACACTACCCGGAGTAAAAGGGCAAGCGGTCTTAAAGCAATTACGCAGCAAAGATAATCAAGTCCCGGTGCTCATCATCAGTGCGCTTGATACCTTGAGCGACATTATTGAAAATTTAAATTTAGGTGCCGACGATTATCTCGCCAAACCGTTTGACATCCAAGAATTAGAGGCACGTCTGCGGTCCTTACTGCGTCGCGCCAGTGGCAAGACGAATCCTGTCGTGGCATGTGGAGCACTAAGCTATGACAGTAACTCAAAAAAATTTAGTAGTCACGGTGAGGACATCAACCTGACGCCAAGAGAATATGCGGTTTTAGAAGCGCTGATACGACAATCCGGGAAAACCGTTTCTAAGAAAGAATTAGCCGATGGCTTGTTCACTCTGGACGATACCGTGTCACCAAAGGCACTAGAAATTTATATTCTTCGCCTACGTAAAAAAATTGAAGGCTCGGGTGCGCAGATTATTACCTTGCGTGGACTGGGATATATGTTGACCTATGTTGCCTCGACTTAAAAGTCTTAAAAGCCGGCTAGCTCTTTGGGTATTTTTGCCAACGGTGCTGATCTCGGCAATCGATTTGCTTGTGACCTATATCAATACAGATCAGGTTGCTACCTTGGTGCAAGAACAATTGCTTAAAGGTGCTGCAAAAATTATTTCAGAACAGATCTCGAAGGTCGATGGCGTGTATGAAATCAGTGTGCCGCCTGCTGCGGTAGAGCTGTTCGCCAGTAAATATCAAGACCGTGTCTTATATTCGGTACGGAATAACACCGGGGTACTGATCGCAGGTAACCCGGAGCTAAGCGTCTATAAAGCAACACTCACGACAGAGCAAGCTGCTTACTTTCTTAGCACCATCCGTGGCGAACCAGTCAGGGTAATTGCCTACTCCCATCAGTTGCCAAGCAGCGGCTCTAAGGACTACGTGATTACCCAAGTAGCGCAGACACTACGAGGTCATGATGCATTCAAATCTAATTTATTTTACTTAACAATGCGGGAGCATTTAATCCTGTTATCGATTGTGCTTATCGGGATGATGATTGCGTTTCGCTGGACACTCCGTCCGCTCATTGAGTTCGGTGAAAAATTATTATTACGTCAGCCAGGCTCGTTAGAAAAGCTGGATGAAAAAACCGCTCCCGCTGAAATCAGACCCGTGATTTTTGCCATGAACGACTATGTGGCGCGACTAGACAAGACACTGGCATCGTACGAGCAATTTGTCGCAAATACGGCACACCAGTTAAGAACCTCATTTGCCATCATCACATCGCAGATCAACTATGGTCATCGAAATAGTCATCTTGATCAGACCCAAAAAGAAGTATTGAACGCCATCCAAAAAACGATCTTGCAAGGCACAAAAGTCATCAATCAATTACTCGTTCTGGCGGCAGTAGAACAGAATCGACATGCAAACATCACTCGCAAATCGACACAACTTGCCGACCTGATTAAAAACGTGATGGAAGAATTGGCACCGCTAGCGCAACAAAAAAATATCGAGCTTGGGATTGACGTGCTTGATGACATTGCGATCGTCGATGCACCGCCCTATCTGCTGCGCGAACTGGTTTCCAACTTAATCGACAATGCCATACAGCATATGAAAACTGAAGGGACGATTACGGTATCACTCAGCCAGGTAGCAAACGAAGTTTTACTTAGTGTGATCGATAACGGTGTCGGTATCCCGCTAACAGAACAGCAAAAAGTCTTTGACCGCTTTTACCGTCTGGATGACAGTAAACCCAATAGCTCTGGTCTAGGGCTGGCGATTGTGAAAGAGATTGGTGATTCTTTAAACGCGACTATTGATTTAAAGACGCCGGACAATGGGATTGGTTTGCAAGTGGATGTGCGGTTTCCTAAAAGCGTATCTTCAGTTTGATGTTGTTGGAACAAAGCGAGGTTATACCAATCCACCGTCAATCAGCTTAGCCAGGTTAATTTAAATACTCTCACCCTGTATATATTAGGTGTCCATATAATCATTGGATAAAGTAGCATATTTGGTAAATTAACAGGGGAGTATATGAATATTCATACTTGGGGAGCTTCCTGAAAATTGTTCCGGCAAGACCTAACGACGAAGGCAACACAGCTAGGACGGTTCGCATCAGTCCCAAATTATCATTTTGGGATTACGATTGCCATCTGTGACGGTCTCCACCAAGTCTCCGCGTACTTGCGCTTAGTCGCCCCTGACAAGTCCGCGATCAACATCTTTAGCGCAAAACTTATCTTGATCGCAAAATAAGGCTAAAATTAATTCATCAGGACTTACGCAATATTTTGATTGTTTTCCCTACATTGACTTCTAAGATAATGATGATCACCTCCACACCGACTCTGTTAGTAACACCCTCTGATCACCCGCTGAGCGATGCACAACGTGCCGAACGCATGACGAACCCGAGTTTTGGCCGAATTTTTACGGATCATATGGTGGTCATTCCTTATCGTAACGGCGCTTGGCAACAAGGCGAATTAAAAGCCTACGGCCCTTTAAGCCTGGACCCTGCGGCATCTGCACTACATTACGGCCAGGCTATTTTTGAAGGCTTTAAAGCCTTCAGCCAGCCGGATGGTAGTGTCAAAACCTTCCGACCAGATGCTAACAGCGCGCGCTTCAACCGCAGCGCACAGCGGCTGGCAATGCCGGATTTGCCCGGTGATATATTCATGCAAGCAGCAGACGCTTTAATCACCATGGATAAGGCCTGGGTACCCAAAAATGTGGGAGAAAGTCTGTACCTGCGACCACTGATGTTTGCCACTGATCCGTTTTTGGGTGTGCGCCCTGCCAGCGAATATCTGTTCGTCTTATTTGCCTCCCCCGCCGGCGCCTACTTTCCTCAAGGCGTTAAACCGGTGACGGTGTGGATCAGCGAAGATTTTGTCCGTGCAGCACCCGGCGGCACTGGAGAGGCGAAGTGCGCAGGCAATTATGCCGCCAGCTTGGTAGCGCAAGCGCAAGCGCTGGAAAAAGGCTGCGACCAGGTGGTGTGGCTGGATGCAGTAAAGCGCGAATACATAGAAGAAATGGGTGGGATGAACCTATTCTTTGTCTACGAAGAAGCAGGGAAAACTCGCATCATTACGCCAGAACTCACCGGCACGCTGCTATCCGGCATCACCCGTCGTAGTTTGCTGGAAATGGCCAAAGACTTGGGTTACGAAACAGAAGAACGCAAGCTCACAGTACAACAATGGCGCGACGACATCGCATCAGGGCGGATGACAGAAGTATTCGCCTGCGGTACAGCCGCCGTCATCACACCAGTCGGCCATGTCAAAGCAAAGAATTTTGAGATGCAAATCAACCAAGGTGAAAACGGCAAAGTCACTATGGCATTGCGTGAAGCTCTGCTGGCGCTACAGCACGGTACCGCGGAAGATACGCATGGCTGGATGCATAGCGTTTGCTAATGTGAATTTATTGCAGACATCTAAAACTTACTTTTAGATGTCCAATACTATTGCGGCTTCTGGCATGTTTTCATGCCAGAAGCCGCAATAGTATTGGAGGTTCGTTTTTGAACGATTTATTTTTAACTACATAGCGAAATAATTACAACTCCGGCTGTATCAAATGTCCCAGCTTGGTAACCTTGGTACTCAAATAGCGATCATTGTGGGGATTGCGTTTGATCACTAGCGGGATATGCTCTGTGACCTTGACGTTTAATCCTTCCATCGCGGCGATTTTGCGTGGATTATTGGTCATCAGTTTTAGCGAGCTAATGCCCAGATGCTTGAGCATAGGATCGCACAGGCTGTAGTTACGTAAATCTGCAGCAAACCCAAGTTGTTGATTGGCTTCTACCGTGTCGGCACCCAAGTCTTGCAAATGATACGCACGTACTTTGTTTAGCAAGCCAATACCGCGTCCTTCCTGGCGCAGATACAGCAAAGCCCCGCGGCCTTCCTGGGCGATTTTTTGTAATGCTAGTTCCAGCTGCGGACCGCAATCGCAGCGCTGGCTAAATAAGGCGTCGCCGGTCAGACATTCTGAGTGAATGCGGGCTAATACAGGTTCACCGTTGGCGACATCACCCAAGGTCAGCGCAATATGCTCTTTGCCGGTGGCTGGCTCAAAAAAAGCATGCATCTGAAAAGTTGCCCAAGTCGTTGGCAAAATGCAGGAGGTAACATAATCCAAATCCTGACCTGAGCTACTGCTCGGGTTGCTGGTATTGCTGTCGTTAGATTTTGGATTACCTGCGAGCGTACTTGCAGGCGATGGGTGGCTGGACATAAAGGTTCTCGCGATTGATTCTTTTTAGGAGTCTTGATGACTCGTTACTTCTTATCTGTAAACCATGTCTAAAACGGGTTTAAACAAATATAAACATGTATAAAGCTTATCTAGCTGTTATCACCACAACAACTTACAGTGACAACGTGAAGAGCAGAGTATAAACGACGGTACCAATTTAGAGGCGAACCAAGCATCTTGGCGGGATTTACAGGCTATTTCTGGCTTGGTTACGCTTGATTGTGCTTGGTTGTGCTTGGTTGTATTTATTTAAATCGCAATTAATTTACATAAAAACAATAGTTCTTCGTAAAAAATTCTGCTTATCTAGCTTTGCAACTGCTTTGCTAGGTGATGCTATTGGTGATACTTTTGATGACGTCCTATACCGATATAAGGCCAAAAAGTGTAATTCCAAGTCACAGAGCCGGATTCGGCGATAAAAGCAAAAGCCCACAATGAAGTGGGCTTTTTCTATCAACAGATCAGCTACGTCCTCAGCAGCGTTGGCTCGCAGTAACTACCTGTTATCAAACTATTCCTGATGATACCGAGTCACTAACTCAACTTCGTTTTTCGACCCCAGAAAAACGGGTACGCGTTGATGCAATTTCTCTGGCTGAATATCCAGCATACGCTGCTTGCCATCGGTGGATGCGCCACCCGCTTGTTCTACGATGAAGGACATAGGATTCGCTTCATACATCAAACGTAGCTTGCCTGGCTTGTCTGGTTCACGCGCATCAGCCGGGTACATGAAGACACCACCACGGTTAAGAATACGATGCACGTCAGCCACCATAGAAGCAATCCAGCGCATATTAAAATCTTTACCGCGTGGACCAGTGACGCCAGCCTGTAACTCATTAACATAGCGAGTCACTGGCGGCAACCAATGGCGCGCATTAGAGGCATTTATCGCATATTCTTTGGTATCGACGGGAATTTGCATGTTTTGTTGAGTCAGTACCCAAGAACCCATTTCCCTATCCAAGGTAAAGCAATTTACACCATTGCCAGTGGTGAGCACCAGCACAGTTTGCGGACCATATACCGCATAGCCCGCTGCAACTTGCTTATTACCGGCCTGCATAAAATCTTGCTCAGTCGGCTCTGCCATACCTTCTGGTGCCTTGAGCACGGAGAAAATCGTACCGATGGAAACATTGACATCAATATTGCTGGAGCCGTCGAGCGGGTCGAATAGCAACATGTATTCGCCTTTAGGATACCGGTTGGGAATTGGGTGGATACTTTCCATTTCCTCGGATGCCATCGCTGCCAGATGGCCGCCCCATTCATTGGCTTCCAGCAGAATTTCATTAGACAAAATATCTAATTTCTTTTGCACTTCGCCCTGAATATTTTCGCTACCTGCGGTACCTAAGACTTCGCCCAAGGCACCTTTGCCGACGGCATGACTAATGGTTTTGCAAGCGCGTGCGACGACTTCGATCAACAAGCGCAATTCTGCTGGAATCGAATTATTCAGGCGTTGTTCTTCGACCAGATATTGGGTCAGACTGACACGTTTCATGAGCTTCCTTTTTATGCTCTGCGTTGCTTACTATTAAAACGTATTACAACGCACAGGCAGTGATTCAACATAACAATTCAAAATTAGAGCGGCTAACTGTAACTGAGCTGCAACTGAGCTGCAACTCAACTACAGCTCAGCAGCAATTCAACAGAAACTTAAGAAGCAAGTGCTTTTGTCACCACTTCCAACACATCGCTAGATAATTTTTTAGTATCGGCAACACTTTGCAAAGCGGCCTTCATATGCACTTGCAAATTCTTAGGATATTTTTTCCAACGATCCATACTGCGCGCTAAACGTGCAGCAACTTGTGGGTTCATCTTGTTTAAAGTGATGACTAATTCTGCCCATAAAGCATAACCGCTGCCATCTGCCGCATGGAAGCGGGACGGATTAGCATTACAAAAACTAAACACCAAACTACGTGCACGATTTGGGTTACTCAGAGTAAAGGCTGGATACTTCATTAACTCGCGCACCTTTGCCACATCCGTGGTGCGTGCCGTGCCTTGCAACATAAACCACTTATCGATGACCAAAGCTTCTTTTTTGAAGTCTCTGAAGAACTTATTCAATGCCTGGGCAGCAGCTTTAGTATTTTTGGCAGAGCCAGAAAAATTCGTCAAGGCAGTCAACGCTGCAATTCTGTCTGTCATATTTTCGGCTTCATCAAACTGGGTTTTTGCCAGATCAAATGTACTGTCATCCGCCCACTCCAGCAGATAGGACAATGCCAGATTTTTTAGCGCCCGTTTAGCGGCAGACACTGCATCTGGACTGTATTTTCCTGGCGTCAAATTCTCTTCATAGGTCGTCAATAGATCGGCTTTGAGATGTTGTGTCAGAGTGCTACGGACGAATTTTCTGGCGATATGGATCGCTTGCGGATCGACCACCTTAAACTCTTCTGCGATCATTGCCTCGGATGGCAAGGTCAAGACCAGTTCACGGAAAGCCGGATCTAATGTTTTGTCATTTAAAGTGGACCGCAGCGCTTCGATAAACATGCTGTCCAGTTCTAAGACTTCCGCATTTTGTACTGCGTTTGTCAGCTTCACTAAGCGACGTATTGCCAGACGTTGGCCGGCTTCCCAACGATTAAACGGATCACTGTCATGTGCCAGCAAATGACCGAGTTGCTCATCGGTGTAATCAATCTCTAACATGACCGGTGCAGAGAAATTACGCAAAATTGATGGCGTAGGTTCTTGCGCAATGCCAGTGAACTTAAAGCTCTGGCTGGCTTGCGTCAGTTCCAGCACTAAAGTAGTTTTATCCGTGGCTGGCTGCCCCTCTACGTTTAATGGTAAATCTTTACCAGCCGCGTCCAGCAAACCGACTGCAACAGGAATATGGAAAGCCTGTTTTTTTGGCTGACCTGGCGTCGCCGGGCAAGACTGGCTCAGCTTAATTTCATAAGTTTTTGTATCGGCGTCAAAGCTCGTCACGACCTTGACGCGAGGCGTGCCAGACTGGCTGTACCAGCGTTCAAATTGCTTCAGATTGCGACCGGAAGAATCCGCCATCGCCGCACGGAAATCATCACACTCGACTGCTTGCCCATCATGGCGCTGGAAGTATAAATCCATGCCCTTACGGAATCCTTCATGACCGAGCAAGGTGTAATACATACGTACGACTTCCGACCCTTTTTCGTAAATCGTGACAGTATAAAAATTATTAATCTCAACAAAAGAATCTGGACGCACAGGATGCGCCATCGGACCTGCATCCTCAGAGAACTGGACTTGGCGTAACAAGCGCACATCTTCTATCCGTTTTACGGCGCGGCCAGTGGCAGTACCGACCAGATCAGCAGAGAATTCCTGGTCACGGAATACTGTCAGGCCTTCTTTTAGCGACAACTGAAACCAGTCGCGGCAAGTAACGCGATTACCGGTCCAGTTATGAAAATATTCGTGTCCGACGACCGATTCAATACCGGCATAATCCACGTCCGTTGCAACACGTGGATTCGCTAGTACATACTTGGTGTTGAAAATATTTAGACCCTTGTTTTCCATCGCACCCATATTAAAGTCACCAGTGGCAACGATCATAAAACGATCTAAATCCAACTCCAGGCCGAAACGTTCCTCATCCCAACGGATACTGTTTTTCAGCGAATCCATAGCATGTTGGGTTTTGTCGAGATTGCCGTTTTCTACCCACACTTGCAACAAGACTTTACGGCCAGATTTAAGTTTGTATTTTTCTTCCTGACACACTAATTTACCTGCAACCAGCGCGAATAAATAAGAAGGTTTTTTAAACGGATCTTCCCACTTGGCGTAATGACGGCCGTCACCCAGATCACCTTCTTCAATCAGATTGCCGTTGGAGAGCAAGACCGGAAATTTCTTTTTATCGGCGCGCAGCATGACGGTGTATTTCGCCATCACATCAGGACGATCCGGAAACCAGGTAATTTTGCGGAAACCTTCTGCCTCACATTGCGTGATGAAGTTTTGATTGGAGGTGTACAAGCCGGACAAGGAGGTATTTTTGACTGGCTTGATCAGCGTTTCAATTTCTAGCGTGACTTCGTCCGGCGCATTGGCGATACGTAGTGTTTCGCCTTCGATTTTGTACGCCGACTTTTTGAGGTTGACACCGTTCATGCGCAGTTGCAGCAATTTGAGTGACTCACCAAACAGCACGATATCTTTTTCGCTGCTATCGTGATTACGTCGCATCACCATTCTGGTGGCAACATGGGTAGCGTCAGGGTCGAGGTCGAAACCCATTTCGACCGTATCTACCCAATATCCTGGAGCGATGTAATCTTTGCGATAAATCGTCACTGGGGTAACTGCGGTATCGTTGTTGTCTGTGCGCATGTGATGGTGAGCCTTCTAAAAAGAATAGGTGCTGTGTCTTTAATCTATTTTGCAACTAGTTTAAAGACACAGCAAAGGCTACCATTTTACCAAGCTGCGCCGGAAGGCATGCAAGCTTTGATGATTACCGCAGAAAATTTGGGTAAGTGTGTGGATTTTTAGGGATATGGTTAAGCGAATCGTCGTTTAAGTCGAGTAAATCATCGTTAAGAGGTAACGTAGTTACAAAGAGAAACAGATAATAGATCGCAAACAGAACCAACTTAAAATTCTATCGACTAATATGTACAGACACCAACAGAGATACAAATCGAAGCAACACAGCAACAATGTAAAAGCAAAACAGGAGCACGATCATGAAAACAGGAAGAACCTCCCCCATCAGAAAATCTCTTTTGTTATTACTGGCGACGACTAGCTTGTTGTTAGCGGGCTGCGCAACCAGCGTAACGAGCAGAGTCAGTGTTTTTCAGGAATGGCCAGCCGATATTAAAGATAAAAGCTATGTCATCGAGCGCACAGAGCCGCAACAAAATAGTCCTGAGTACAACAGCTATGAGCAATTATTGCGTAACAAATTACAGACATTAGGCTTTGCAGAAGCTGGCAGCGAGGCGAATGCGGCGCTTAAAATCAGCATGCAATACGGCACTGGCTTAAGTGAAATCCAATTCTCCGCACCTTGGGATTTAGCTTTGTATGACCCATTCTGGGGTAGCCATTTCAGAAGAGGCCTTATCCCGAGAGCCTATTACTATCGCTACCCTTATTCTTATTCGCCATACTATTTTGGGCGCACCGATAGCATGCTGATGTCAGATCTGAGCGTGCGACGTTACTATTTGCATCAATTAGAAATTGGCATTGCCGACAAAGTCAGCGGCAAAAAGCTGTATGAAATCAAAGCCAGTACCGAGCAATTGAGCCCAGAAATTAATCTGCAAATGCCGTATTTGATTGATAGCGCTTTTATTGATTTCCCCGCCAAAACTGGCAGTACGATGGAGATAGAATTACCAATTATGAAGTAAATCAGAAAATATACTCCCCTCCCGTATTTTTAGATTGTCCAGGCGCTTACTGGACAATAAGGCATTTTCAATAAAAATAATGGGGAGTATATTATTGCTGACTAGCAGAATTGCAATCCTGTTGGCACCAACTAAACAGCTCAAGTTTAATTTGGAGGATCGCGCAACGCTTCGACCAGCGCTCTGTCAACCACAGAATCTGCTGAAATTAATAGCGCTTCTCCATTGCGGAATTTATTTGCCAGCTCTTCACTGGCGATAGAAAAAGCGTCATGCCCTTGACGATTAGTAAAAATATAGCGGGTACGTTTTGGGCTAACCCATGCTAGTTTGAATCTCGCAATAGAGCCATTGCTGCGGGTAAAGTCGATCCAGATGCCTCTCTCCAAACTCTCCAGCAATAATACCCATTCATCATCCGTTTGATCAATCTGGTCTTGCACATGACGATTGAGGCGGCGCTCACTCGCACGCTGAGCAATGTTCACCGCGATTTCTAATTGACGACGCGGTGAAAACTCCAGCGGGGCGCGGGCAATGGCAGCGTGCCGCTCGGCCAACTTAGAAAAGAAAATCACCCGATCTGGCTCATCCCATTTAATCGCATTTAACCAGGCATTGAGCAAGGTCAGCATCGATGGTAATTTGCTGACCAGGCTCTTACGTTCTTCGGCACTGTTCTTAGGCTTTAAGCTCCAGATCAGGTCGTCCATCGTTTTTAAGGCGTTTTCCAGAGCGTGCGGCTTTTGCTCTTTTACGCTGTGCGCAATGGTCAGAATACGTATCCATTGCTCTAGTAAAAAGGTTTCTAAGAAGCCGGCAACTTCACCTGTCTCTACCCGCAAAGACACGTCATGCTCTGCAAATTCGCGCGCCAGGCGCATTTTTTCTTGCTTGAGCGCGTTAGCAACGGGCTGCACTATCGCATCTTCTATCTTCTGTTCTTCATCTTTGAGGAAGGTTTCCAGATCAGAAACCACATCAGAAAACAAATCGATTTGCTGATCAAACTCTTGCTGCACGCGTTCGACGATGCCTTCTATCATTTGATATAAGGGATCCTCGCTATTACTCTCTGCATTCAACAAAATACTGGACTTGGCGAGAGTGTCGATCAAAACTCGCGCTGGATGCGTTTCTTTGAAAAAAAAATCTTTATCCATCAACGCAACCTTGAGCGTCGGTATCTGCAACTGCCCAATCAATCCTTTAATGTCACCTGGAATATTCGGATCATTAAAAACAAAATCAAAAATACGTGCCAATAGTTCTATCGTATTTTGATCAATGTGCGTCAGCTTACTATCGCTTGTCGCTTGCTGCGACAATTGGCGCAAAGCCGACGCATCTGGATTGCCGGTAGCAGACGCCAAATTATTATTTCTTTGTATGCTGGTCAGGTAGTCAAAAAAGTTACGGTCTATGGTGATTTTCTCGGCATGATTAACATTGCCTGCGGTATGTGTTTCTCTACCAGTCCACTCGAGAGAATGTTCTTTTCCTGCATGCTCAGATTGACCAGTTTGATTAGATTGACCAGCTTGGCCGGTTTGAGGAGTTTGGCCAGCTTGATGAGTTTGACCACTCTGCCCGGATGAACTGAACACAGCTTGATTATTTGATTGTGCAGAAAAAATATTCCTGAGTTTATTTTCTAAATAAGGATCACGGTCGGCAATATCATCAGAGCGGCTAAACTCACTTTTACGCTGATTCTTCCTAAATGATTCGCTGATATCAGGCAAAATTCCACGCGCGATTAAGGCCTCGTTCACCTCTTGCAATATCGGTGCGAGCTGCAAAAACAAATTAGGCTGCAACAGCCGTAATACCAGATGGTGTGATTCTGGTGTGGTGTCGAATTCCATCCAGGCTTGATATACCGCACGTACAAACAGCTCCGGCCGGAATGGATTCTGCGACACGTTGATTGGTGTCCGCCTTAAGACATGTCCAATACGGATATTCAATGCCACTAACTGCTCTGCATTGCTGACTTCTAAAGATTGGCACAAGTTTCGGATCAAGACTTTACTTTCCATCTCCTCAAAGGTGACCAGCGAGAAGTCTTGTTTTTCATCTTCTTTTTTGGACTTTTTGCGGGTATTAACAGTGCTAACTTCTTTGGCAAGCGCTGCATTAATTTGCCCACCGACCAAACGATAAAAGGTTGTGCTGTTTCTTTTTAAAAGCTGATAGGCATGAAAACTAGTAGTCGCCTCTTCCGGCCTGACCGTTTGATCAGAAATCTTAAACAAAGCCTCCGTTAACCGGGCACAAAATGCCTCTAATTGAGAAGAGACTCGATTAGTCGCAACCGGTACCAGACTTTGTAAAATCAATAGTCTGCTCGAGCTAGAAAATTCGCTCTTTTTGGTGGTGTTGCCAAGTCCGAGTGGGATAGTGTCCATTGTTTATTTAACTTATTTTATGAATCACACCATCAATTAAGCTTATAGGACTTACGAAAAATTGTCCGGTAACACGTAGCGACGAAGATACTACTTTACACAGCTAGGAGATACAACGTAGTTAGGCGCGGTTTTGCGTAAGTCCTAACTTAATCAAAAAATGATTTGCGCCAGCGTTATGCTTTATGAGTAATAAGCTTCTGTCGCAAACGTAATAAATACAATTAAGGCAACAGCCAAAAATAGTACGATCAATAACCGCCCAAACTTTGGTACGCCATCTACATTATTTGAGGCGACTGGTTCTTTTTGCTCTTGCTTGCTCATATTAATTTCGTCTCGGTTTTGTCTTGATTTTGTCTTAATTTTGAAATTGTCTCAAGTCATGAATGGTAACAGAGACCAATACCACTCCCTAGCGCAGACTCAGGAAATGAATTATTTTGCTTATTAATCAAACATATTGAAAATTAGTTTATCGCACTGGATGTTGATTTTTTAGAGAAAAAATGAAAACCTGCGCTATCACTAGCTTCTACCTTGTTAGCAGTCTGTTCTGAGTACGATTTTAACTGTAACACTGCCGTATCCAAAACAATATCGCGGCCTGAGCGAATGTCATTCACAGTTGGAATGATCTCAATATTTGGTTTTATTCCTACACCGACAAACTGTTTGCTATCTGGGTATGTGTCGCGTTTTACGCAAATTCGCGCATTACCGCCACCTGGCAGCTTAAAAAAATATGGCTGACCAGTACTACCGGCAGACGTTTCTCCAATAATTTTTCCGCGCTTCATGACGTCAAAAGCCACTAAAAAATCCTCTGCAGCAGAAAACGTTTGTGGCCCAGCGAGAACGACAACAGGTCCAGAATAAATCTGCGTATGTCGAAGTACAAAATTTCCACTTAAAGGTATTGGAGTCCAGGATATGATGTCACCACGTGCGCGATCAAGCCCAGTTTCCGATCTCTTTATACTTGTAGGATATGGGATTGATTCTTTGGTGAGGTAGCTTAAAATTTTTAGCCCCTCATTAGTAGAGCCCCCACCATTTCTCCGGACATCCAAGATCAATCCATTCGATTTTAAAATAATGGGAAGGGCTTTTATGAACGCCTGGACACCGTCATTATTTTCAAATTGCTCAAGGGCTAAGTACGCGATATTGTCCGACAATACTGCAAAACTAAAAATCTTCCTCTCCTCAATATCCGTATAACCAGTTCGGGCAACAATTTCCTCACGTATTTTTCCGTCAATCCCACGAATGGTAAATTTGACTGGAGTATCAGCATCTCCTGCCAAAAATTGGTAATAGTACTCACGAACAGCACGATCCTGTGGCGTTGAACTACTCACATAAGGCGCCACACGCGAGGCTACATATTGATGCACCTCTTGCCCATTAACTTTCAGTATTTCCTCGCCGACGGATAAATGGTGGCGTAATGTATTGCTTCTTATTTCAAGGATGATGACCTGATCGCCAATCTTGCTAGTCATCATTGGAGGGCGCGAGAAGAAAACTTCTGATAATTCGTCTGGTGGATAAATATTGGTGTGACTATCGTTCAACAGCGGAGCCAGACGCATCATGACCTGATAATAATCCTTGGTTGATTCTGCAGCGATGACCTGAGGAAGAAATTCCATATAAATCTTGTCCCAGCTCAGTTCAGGCAGTCGATTTATGTAGACAAAATCACGTCTCGCATTAGCCCAAAAGAGTGATAAACCAGCGATACGTTGTTCGACTGAAAGTGTGGTCTGAAAACCACTTCCAATCGGCGAGTTGCTGCCAATTGACTTGGGTATATCTTGAGTAGCAAGAAACTTTTGAAATCGAGAATCTGTTATAACTGGTTTATATATCTCATCCTTTTCAATTAGGGGACGAAGAAATGGTCCAATTACTTGGCCACTCATTGATTCCAATACCAATAGTGCGCGCTCTGTATTGCCTAACCTCATATACGCTCTGGCAAGGTCAGAGCGTATATCGTACAACAGCCCACCTAAGCGAGAGTAGTCTCCGTCAATCTTACTAAGGCTCTTGCCACTTAACACCACCTCTGCTTCTGCCAGCTCTTGGGCAAGTTGTTGAATCTTGGTGGCATCATTTATTGAGATCAAACTGTCAGCTTGCTTGCGCAGAAGTTCAAACGCTGTCTTAGCTTTACCCAACTCGATGTCTGCTTGAACCAAATGATTCAATGGAGTCTCTGCACAGGCAATCGAAGTCAAATCAAAGTAAAAAAACATTGCTGCTATCACGGTTGAATAGATTATTTTTGGATTCATATCGAGATAAAAAGAATAAATACACCCAACATACTTGACTGAAGTATAAAACGACGCAAATAAAAAACAACCAAAAAAACAGATAAAAAGTTAAGCCTGCGGATGATCTATTTTGAAAATACCAAATAAATTTGCATGCACAAAAATTTGATGAGGATTACCACATGCACTGCTGTTAATTGTGCTGTTGCTTTATTGTCGTTTCTAACTGTATGCTTGGATTCAAATCTACAAAAAACCCCGCACACCGCAGAGGAAGAGAAGATGAACAAACGCAGAGAAATCTGGGAAACAGCAAATCAATGCTTTTCTCTGCTCTTGTTGCGACTCCGCGCCTCCACGACCCTGCAATGAGGGGTTTTAGTTTTTCCGTAAGTCCCGAGTGTCTGACAGCGCCGATCTTAGGGAATCAATACTAAGGAATCAAAATGGTAGAACCCGTTGTTTTTCGGGCTTCCAGATCGTGATGTGCTTGGGCTACTTCACTTAAAGCATAGCGCTGATGCACGTCGATTTTGATTTTGCCGCCCTCCACCATGGCAAATAAATGCGCTGCCATCTGTTCCAGATCCTCGCGCTTAGCGGCATAACTCATCAGGCTAGGACGGGTGATAAACAAAGATCCGCGCGATGCGAGTTCGTTCAAACCAAATTCTGGTACGGGACCGGAAGCGCTGCCAAAGCTAACCATCATGCCCAATGGCGACAAACAATTGAGCGAACCGATGAAGGTATCTTTACCGATGGAGTCATACACGACTGGCACGCCTTTGCCGCCGGTAATTTCTTTCACCCGTTCAACAAAATTCTCTTTGTTGTAATTGATCACATGAGTACAACCGTGCGCTTTGGCGAGCTCGGCTTTTTCGTCCGAACCGACGGTACCTATCATCGTCACGCCAATCGCCCGCGCCCACTGACAAGCAATCAAACCGACGCCACCTGCTGCGGCATGGAACAAAATAGTTTCTCCACCTTTGAGCGGAAAGGTGCGGTTAAACAAATATTCCACAGTCAAGCCTTGCAACATCATTGCTGCGGCGGTTTCAAACGAGATATTGTCTGGCAGACGCACCAGATTATCGGCTGGCATAATCCTAGCCTCGGCATACGCACCGTTGGGGCGACCGGCATAAGCAACACGATCACCTACCTTGACATAAGTCACATCAGCACCAACAGCCTCCACTACGCCTGCGGCTTCCATCCCTAAACCCGCTGGCAAGACTTGCGGATATAGGCCGGTACGAAAGTACACATCGATATAATTCAGCCCGCAGGCGGCATGGCGGACCAGCGCTTCGCCGGGGCCTGGCTGGCCCAGTGTGACATCGACGTATTCCATCACTTCTGGACCGCCGGTTTGCTGGATTATGATGGCTTTTGTGGTTGTCATGGTCTCGCTCTCTTGGTTAATTAGCTGTAATTCAAATTTGAATTAAAGTTTTAATTTAGCTCTTAATGTGAATTGAGCTGAATTGAAATGTGAACTCAGATTAAAAAAATAATCATTTTTTCATCGACAATAAATACATGCCGCCAACGACTAAAACAGTGCCTGCAAGCTGCCAGGCGGTGATCGGTTCACTTAAAAAAAACGCCCCTAAAAATAAAGTAGAAACCGGCCCTATCATGCCTGCTTGCGAGGCGATGGGCGCGCCAATACGTTGCACCGCAATCATGGTCAGGAATACCGGCAACACAGTACACAATATTGCGTTAATTAAAGACAACCAGTATACAGGTGCGGGCTGGATCATCATGCTGACAGGGCGCAGCGCAAAAAATTGCCCGATACATGCCACACTAGATACACACATCGCATAAGAAACTAGGCGCAGGCTACCAAGGCGCATCACCAATTGACCAGACTGTATTAAGTACAGAGCATACGATGTGGCGGCACCTAAAACCAGCAACCCGCCTAGCAAAACATCTGCGCCACCAAACTGTAAATCATGCACAAATACCAGCACTATTCCAAGGTAAGAAACTGCTAAAGCGGCGCATTCTATTTTGCTGATTTTACGTTTTAAAAATGTTGCTGAAATCAGCAGCACAAATGAAGGTGTCAAAAATAAAATCAGGCGTTCCAGTGCTGCGGTGATGTATTGCAAACCCAAAAAATCTAAAAAACTGGAGAGGTAATAACCGATCAAACCCAAGACCACTAAACGCCAACGATCAGCTACTGACAAGGCGCCACCTTTATGTGCTTGCCAAATAGCAATTGCAGCAAAAATTGGCAAAGAAAATAGCATGCGAAACATAATCAGAGTGACCGCATCAACGTGATAACGGTAAATCAGTTTGGCGACAATTGCCTTGGTCGAAAATAAAATCGCCCCAGTAATGGCGATCACCAGACCAATTAAATATTGACGGCGCTCGTAAGCGGATTGAGGGTTCGAGGTGGGTGTGCTCATTTGGAATATTGTACGAGCATATTCAGTTTGAGGTTATTTTGGATGCTGATGTTTCAATTGCAGATACTTATTTGTACGTATTAACATTCATTTTTTATTGTCAAGATACCGATATAAATCTCGCTTGTAAAACATATACTCACCTTAAGTATAAATTGATCGTCCATATCTTAATTGGACAATAAGGCATTTATAATAAAATTTATGGGGAGTATATAAAAATAGCCGATCTTTTTATAGTATCGGCTATTCATTTCACATTAACAAATTTAAATAAACATTCTCTTAAAAACTGGTGGACAATCCCACATACAAAGTACGACGCGGGCCATATTGTGGAGCCCCGACGCCGACGCCAGAACCGTCACGTAGTAAGTAGGATTTATCAAACAAATTGATCAAGGCAATTCGTCCTTCTATCTTACCGGCGGGGGTATTTTTCCAGGTATGGGTGAACGCCGTATTGATCGTTGTATAGCTTGGCAAAGTACCTGAATTTGGTGCTGCACCATCTGGCGTATCACGTAAACCACTACCGTATAAGAAGTCGGCACTGAGTTGAGAATCGCCGAAATGGTAGTGAGTACCGCCCGACAACGTCATGGTCTGATCATGATCCACATAGATGTAATGATTGGCGATATAAGCAACTTCATCTACGCCAAACAAAGCCTGGCCGGAATTAATATTTTTACCTTGAGCTTTTTGAAAAGCCAGATTCAGATACGCTCCCCAATTTTTTTGGCTGTAAATTGCAGACAACTCCAAGCCTTTGGCGTAACCCTGCGCATAGTTAAATGGCGTGAGTATCAAGGCCTGGCCAAATTGGCCTTCGTCCAGCATATTGGTAATTTTTTTATAGTAAGCATCAGCGGTCAATACCAGGTCTTGATTGACGTGATGGCTAATCCCCAGATCGTAGTAATGCGTGCGCTCCGCCTTGACGTTGTCGGAGGTCGGAATTTGTGGTGCGTTGGTGGTACCGGCATACAAATTAATACTCGATTGCGCGGCCAATTCTTGCGGTGGCGGCGTGAAGTAGCGTGAATAACCTGCGTGTAAAGCGGTGGTATCACTCAATTTATACGCCAGGTTTAAACGGGGACTCCATTGCTGTTCAGAGGTGTAGGCCGACACTTTGTCAAAGCGCACGCCGTAGTTCAATGTCAGTGGTTGGGCGATATGCCATTCATCCTGCAAATACAAACTAGATAGCGTACCGGTTTTGCCACCATTGTCTTGAATCGTGATGGCGTCTGAAGAATTTTGTGCGCCGGAATCATCCGTCGTAAATAAGGACACAGCATTATTGCTGGCCGTGACTTGACGGGTATAAGCACCGCCCGCCCGCAAAGTGTGATCTTGATGCAGTTTATAACTGATATCAAATTGCACGCCGTTGGCACGGTTAGAACGCAGCGAATCTGAAGCGACGCCGTTATAAATTAAATCGCCATTCGCATCCGGCGTAAAATGCAATTCAGAATATTGATTGAAAGCGGATAGCTGAAAATTGACGTTCCCTAAACTTTTTTGCAGCGAAACCACGGCGAAGCGGTTCACCTCACGTTGGTTCTCATTCAGGTTGGATGAGGGCAAACTGCTAGTGGTACCGTCACTAAAACCTGTGAGCGCAAAACCGGGCGCCTGGTTAGGATTGTTTGGAATCTGGAAACGACCGTTATAGGTACCAAACATCAAACCCAGACGCGTGTTGTCATCTAAAAAATAAGACAAATTACCAAAGGTTTTAGATTGCCGGGTTTTGTCATGCAATGCGCTAGAACTTGGTACCGGATTCTCAATCCCCAGAGAGTTGGATAAGAAGCTACCGGACAAATAATAATTGAACGCGCCTTTGCTACCAAAAAATTCCGCGCTAGGTTCAACATAGCTATGGCTACCCATCTGGATACCAATCCGGCCACCTGGCGTTACGCCGCCTTCCTTGGTTTGGATATCAACAATACCCGCAGTACGCAAACCAAACTGTGCTGGCAATGCCCCTGTCATAAAATCAGTCTGATCGACCAAACGCGTGTCAATCGACTGCCCAAAACCAGTAATACTTTCTGGCAGCTGGACACCGTTAATCCGATATTGCACGTTAGCGTGATCATCACGTACGTGCAAACCGCCAGACGCCTTAGAGTCTTGAGCGACGCCAGGCAAACGCAGCAAAACCTCATTAAACGGTGTGTTATCGCCTTGTCCCAGCATGTCTATCATGTGGGTATCAATGCTATAAACGGTGGTACCGATCTTGGGTGACAATTCAATCCGCGCACTTTTAAGATGCGCCGCGGTCACTTCTACGCTTTGTACTGGCGTGTCAGATTTGCCTGATGCGTCCGGCGTGTCCGCCACAGAATCACCTGCAGCATGAGTGGATGAAATGGCAAACAGACCAGCCAGGGCGAGTGAAAGCTTACTCAGTTTAAGAGTACGTTGCATGTTAATAACCTCTGAATAAAATACGCGAAACCCAGCCTTGTCGAATGAAGGCAAGCTCGCTTAAAAATATAATTTTCAAACTGAAGTTCGAAAATTTAAATTAAAACCGGAGTTCAGCTCAATTTTTAAATTGAACTGTTTTTGATGAATTACGCAGAGGCGTGCGGGGGACCGCAGCTTGGTGGAAAAAGCTCAGGCGAGCAATAGTTGGCGATCTTGACCGAGACAGCGAGAACCCGGTAAGGCATAACATAAACGTGCTGAACAATCGCAGGTAACAACGGCAGACCGACTACCTTATCGATTACATCGCTGCAGATGGCGCATTCTTTGGTGTCCAGCGCGGTCTTGTGTTGATGTGTCGCAGCCGTTGTCAAAGCTAAGACCAAGGCAAAAGCACCAAACAAAATAATCAGCAAGCGCCATACATCACGCGCTGCAAATGCACGAGCGAATGTAGCTGTAGCCAACTTTGCAGGCATCTCCGACATGGCGGCAGTGCCTTGCTTAGCAAGCGGATGTTGATCGGTAGACTTACGCTGAACCATTCTTTTGTTTTTGCACTTGAGTTGCATTAAGGATGCGAGATCATAACAAGAAAAAAACATTCTGACATCATCGGATTGCATCCTTAACATTTGGCTCAGCATTTGACCCAGCATTAGCCAGCCACTCAATCATCACTAAGTCTTCACTAAGTCGTCAACAAGATTTACGCCAATTTGTCGCAGCAAGGCGCAGCGGCGAGGATGTCGCTTGGAGAATATCTGTCGAATATCTGATCATTGCACTTCCCAAGCTGACGAGATTTTCATCAAAATTTTTTATCCAGCAAAAAAGCCGTTGAATATTTTTTCTTGAAGAAAGTTTTTTGATTATGAATTTTGACGCTTGAAAACAACGGCAGAAAATACAACAGTATTAGTATAAAAATTCTAAGCTGATTTCTTTACACAAATTAAATCTCCAAAATCGATGAGAAAAAAAGCTGCATCTTTGCAGATAAATTTGGTGATTTTTAGGAATGTAAAAAAAACATAAAAATGACTTATTTTTCAATATCCATTTCAGCAGATTGTTACTGATAGTTACACATTAATCGGTGTTCCTTAACTTTCCAGAATATTTCTTCTGCTAGCATAAGTTTTCTTTCAGTCAATTATTTATCTCAGATTCAACAGATTTAAACGCTAAATTAAATTCAGATTTGAGCGTAAAACTGCGAGCCGGGAACTAAATTAATAAACTAGCAAGATCCAAAAAAAGAAGCTGATTGGCGCTGCGAAAAACTGGCGATGCATCAGTATAAAGTTGCTTAAAATTGGTTGTAATTGTTTGTGTCACCCATTCATTGGAGTGCATTAAAGATGATCCAGCATTATCAACAGATTGCTGAAAGAGTTAATTGGAATGCAGATTGTATAGACAAAAAAAGTCTCTTTAATGATGGCGACCTGATCGCCATGCGCCACCCAACGTCTCCCGGTTCTATTGATCTGAGATTATCGATAACAGAAGAAAAAATGTCCCTCTTTACGGTAATTGCTTCTGAGCTTGATACACCTCAGCTGCATCACTTCAATCCTCTCGTTCCAGCATCAGTTACAACATTAGCTCCAACATCAAACAACAGCGTCAACAGTCAAATTAGCCAGTATGACTTTGAGACTAAGCGTTTCAAACCTAATTATTTTTGCCTCAGTTAACAATTCCGAGCTGTAAAAATATTATTTCAAAAGTCTGATTTTAAAAATCTAGCTTCAAAGCCTCGTTTTTAGATTTACGCATCACTGCTTTACCAAGAATATTTCAAGGTCGACCAACTTACTATCCAACGTAAGTCGGCCCTGTAATAGGCATTTTTTCTAGACCGCCTCTTAAAAACGGGAAATTGAATTTGCCAAGCCTGTAGAAAACAAGATTTTCTCTCAGGTTGCTGTGACTGAACCGATCGCTTCAAAATCCTTTGGACTGGTCACTTTCTTCGTATTACCATTTGGAGATAAGTAATGAAACTCAGTTGTAAATTTAAAATGCTGCCAGTGGCAGCAATGGTTTTAGCCACAATTGGTGGCGCAGCACATGCAGCAGAACTACGTGCATCTACCGCGACTAAAGCACCTCGTTTACTTAGCGCAGCGACACCCATTGCATTGATGCAAGCGGGTACACCTACCCATGTTGTGATCTCTTTAAAAGTACGCAATAAAGCAGATCTTGATGCATTGACGGCCAACCTCATCACTGGCGGCGGCGCAAAGCCCATCACTAGCGCAGAGTTCTTGAGTCACTACGCACCAACCGCAGAACAAGTAAAATCCGTAGTCGATCATTTGACAAAAAGCGGTTTCGTCAACATCGTCGTTGCTGACAATCGTATGCTGGTGAGTGCTGACGGTACTGCATCCTCCATCAAAACTGCCTTCAACACCGACCTGCAAACATACAACATCAATGGCCGCACTGCGCATGCCAACGTAAGTGATGTCTCTGTACCCCAATCGCTGGGTGATATCGTATTGGCAGTCCATGGTCTGCAAACTGTTCATCTGCATCACACAATGGCAATACGTCCTGATGCAAAAACACTGACGACAGCTGGTCACAATCCAACTGATTTTCCTCTGATCTATAATGCATCGAGCTTGCCAAGTGCGACCAATGCCACTATCGGTATTATTACCCAAGGTAGCATGACGCAAACGATCAAAGATCTGAACACATTCACCACCAACGCTGGTTATCCAAAAACCAATGTCACTACTGTTACTGTCGGCTCTGCCAGCACAGATACGTCTGGTGTAGATGAATGGAATATGGATACACAAGATGCACTGGCAGCAGCAGGTGGTACGATCAAACAGATGATTTTGTATACAGCCAATACCTTGAGCGATGCTGACCTGACAAATACCTATAACAAAGCTGTCAGTGATAACTTGGCCAAAACCATCAACGTGTCTTTAGGCGAATGCGAAACTGATGCGCAAAGCTCCGGCATCATCGCAAGTAATGATCAGATCTTCCAGACTGCGGTAGCACAAGGGCAGACTTTCTCGGTCTCTTCCGGCGATTCAGGCGCATATGAATGCGGCGGCACCAGCACTGCTCAAAGCTATCCATCAGTATCCCCTTATGTCATCTCTGTTGGCGGCACTTTGCTGAACACGTCAGGTACCACATGGACATCTGAAACAGTATGGGCTTGCACCAGCTCTGCTAATTGCCAGCAAAGTTCCAGTGGTGGCGCAGGCGGCGGACCAAGCCTGACAGAAGCAGCACCAAGCTGGCAAACTGCCGCCGGCGTATTAGGCAGCTCAACCAAACGTGGCGCACCTGACGTCGCATTTGATGCATCACCTAATAGCGGCGCATTGGTAATCGTCAACGGTACTAGCTCGCAAATCGGTGGTACTAGTCTGGCAGCACCGTTGTTCACTGGTTTCTGGGCTCGCGTTCAGTCCATGAACAACAATACACTGGCCTTCCCAGCTTCTGCCATTTATCAAAAAGCAGCGGCTAATCCAACAATGTTCCATGACGTAACTTCTGGCAGCAACGGTGGTTATACTGCAAAAACTGGTTGGGATTATGCGAGTGGCTACGGCAGTTTGAACGTTGCTAATTTTGCGACTGTCATGGGATCAGGCGGCGGTACAACACCTCCACCATCCAATGTATTGAGCAATGGCGTAGCAAAAACTGGCCTCGCTCTGACGACTGGCAACTCCACGGTATACACTTTTGTGGTTCCATCAGGTCGCACTACATTGACCTTTAAAACATCGGGCGGAACTGGCGATGCAGATATCTACGTCAAACTAGGTTCTGCACCGACAACATCATCTTATTTGAAAAAATCTGATGGTTCTACCACGACTGAAACGATCACTATTAGCTCACCAGCCGCAGGTACTTACTACCTGTTGCTCAACTCTTACGCTAGCTTCAGCGGCGTGAGCTTGGTGGCTTCTGACTAATAGGTATTGTTAGCGATTAGTCGCTAGTGAGTTTGGCTGGCTGCCACAAGTTTGCGGTCAGTCAAATAAGCTATAAAGAATTTCGCCCTCATTCTGACGAGAATGAGGGCGAAATCGTTTCAGCGCTGATGTTGATCTGGTGCGACTAAGCATTGGTAAAAGACACTGCTTGATTAGCTTAACAAGGTAGCGTGGAGGCAATTGGATTCCACAACAATCAACATACTCCCGTTTATTTTTATAAAAACTGGCTTATTGACCATTAAATATATGGACTACTAAAATATACCTACTATGAGTATATATTTAACGACGAATCGATTTAGACATTCTCAATGAGGTTTCGCCCACTTATTTTCCCTGCCTCGTCATTCAGCGGTCGCTCAAAAGTCACTCTCAAACGTAGCAATGAGCGCATTGCTTTATTCAGCCAGCTCACCGAACCAGGTCAGGCCAAATAAGCGATCAGGGTCGAGCAGTGTTTGCATTTTTCCCGCCAGTTGCTGCGCTGCTTGCGACGTAAACCGATGGTAGTAGGTTTGATTATAGGGGCCGACTCCGTGTTCGGCACTAAAGCTGCCTTGATACTCATTCACCACCATATCGTAGATCGCATCACGCACTGCGCTGACCGTTGCCGCATCGTAAGCGATCGTCGCCACATGCGGCCACACCAGATTGAAGTGGCAACCGCCATCCGCCCAATGACCAAAATCCATGATCTGTAAAAATGGATAATCGGTTTCGATCAAGCCAATCGCCTGCTGCCGAAAATCAACCAAAGATGAACGCGGCATAGAAATGTCAAACGCAATGATCTTACCTTCGCTACGCAAAGACTCACTGATTGCATGCCGGATACGCCATAAATCTTTACCGCGACCAATCACTGCATTGGTGATGATGTCGTCATCGCTTCCAGTCAACAAGGCAGCCAGCGAATTGCTTAATAAATCCTCCAGACACAAGCCTGAATGCTGCTGAGTGATGCTGGTATCCAGCTCAATCAGGACGCAATAATCGGGGATATCAGCCAGACCGCCAAAGGGATTGCTGATCGCGGGGACATGTCGCAATACCGACGTCAATGCTTGTCCAGAAATCCCCTCAAAGGCACTCAAAAATTCGCCGCAATCACGCTCCAGCCTTTGCAACAATTCTAAAACCGCCGCCTGATCACGCGGCACAACTAATGCAGTAGCGCTTTGTTTTGGCAGGCGATGCACTTGTAAAACGGCTTTGCTGATAATCCCGTAGGCGCCGCTGGTGCCGATAAACAATTGCTTTAGATCGGGGCCGGTATTATTTTTGCGAAGCGCCGATTGCAGATCCAGCACCCTGCCTGCCGGATTCAGCAATACGACTTCCAGCCCCAACAAATTTTGCCGCACGTCGCCATATTTAATCAATCGTGCACCCCCAGTATTGGCGGCGATCATACCGCCGATGGTCGGGTTGGCACCGAGGTCAATCGGGAAGCATAAATCGTGTTCTTTCAGCGCCTCATTCAGATCGTGCAAGGTCACACCAGAATCGACGGTGACTGAGCGGTTGACCGTATCAATCTCTATGCAACGACTAAGACGTTCCGTGCTTAACACCAAATACTGTCCGCTCTGATCTGGTGTGCTGGCTGCGACCAAGCCCGTATTGGCACCCTGCACCACCAGCTTCAAGTGATGCGCTGCACACAGACTGACCAGTTGCGACAATTGCGCGGTGCTATTGGGACGCGCGACCGCCATTGCCTGCCCGACGCCATAACGCGCTCCGGTTACGTAACGAGCGCAGTCCTCTGGCGTGGTCAGCAAGCCGGCATTACCCAATAAATCTTGCAGTGACTCCAGCACAGCTAAGCGGTTGACAGGCTCAAGCATTGGCAGTCATCTTAAAAATACCTTGCGCATTGCCTGTGTCAAACTGCAGATCGAGTTTTGACAATCCGGTGACGGGATCAAGCATCGTGTCGCGTGAGATAAATTCATAAAATGATCCCGGCACTTCGCGCATCACCAGCGCCGCCTCTGCATCATAAAATTCCCGCACAACATTGTCGGCCTTAAACGCGGTCTGCCTTACGCGGCCAGAGCCAGAGACTTCGACCTGCGCTTTGATGGGGCGCCCCAAGGCTTTTTGCTCCTCCGCAGTCTGGAACACATCCGCTACGCGGTCCGTTGCGTGGTTAAACACATTTCCCTCAGTGGCGATCCATGCCATTTCGGCGGATTCTTTGATTAGCAACTCATAGTCGCTTAATTGCGGAGTGCCATGTTGACGATCAAAACAGGCAACCAGCACGGGCAATAATTCCAGCGACTGCTGCACGCTCAGACTGCCGTCGCGCTCCAGTTCATTGAGCAGACTAAACGCCGCTGGCGTCAAAGGATCTTTGGAGTCGCCCAAAACCCGGCTCACCGCTTGCTGAAAAGCCGGACTAAAACGTTCTGGATGTAGTTCGCTGACAAAAAACTGCGAGATATTTTCAGGATCATCGATCTGTGCATAAGAACGCCCGGTCATGTTTAAACGATCCAGCGGATATTTGCCATTCAGGCGATACCCTAGTGGCTTGAGAATCCGCGTCACAGCGGCTTCGCCCGGTGGCAAAGCACCGATGCCAAACCAGCGTACCGTGCGCAAAGCACCATGATCCAGCATGACTTTGCCGCCACGGGCAACGAGCTCATCGGTGTAAGTCTTCCCGCTGGGAACCCGCTGCAAAATTCCGTAAAACAGCAACATATTCAAGGCCTGCGCGATCTCGGCACGTGTTACCTGCCCCGGTTGTACGTGGTCAAATTTAGGAGATACATGCAATAAATTCACTAAGTTGCTTGTTTGCTGCTCGCCTATACTGGCAACAAGCAGGGTTTGAATATGTGGATTCATAGTAGATGGTTTAATTGTTAGCTAGTGCAGCATTCTCACTTAACTGGACAATCGGGACAAACGATATAAAATCACAAGTTAGTGAATAAAAAGAATAATCTATATCAATGAGAAAAAAAATCCCTAGCTTAAATGCGCTCATGATCTTTGAGGCTGCAGCACGCCTGCAAAGTTTTACCCGTACCGCGGATGAACTGGCGCTGACCCAAGGCGCGGTCTGCAAACAAATTGCGGGGTTAGAGAGCTGGTTGGGTGTACCGCTATTTGCCCGCATCAAACAACGCGTCGTATTAACGCCTGCCGGGCAAGAGTATGCCGGACGTATACGTCTGCATCTGGGCCGAATAGAGCGCGACACCCTGGAGTTAATGGCGAGCCAGGAGGGTTCCGGCGTGCTGGAATTGGCAGTCGTACCGACTTTTGCGACCCAATGGCTGATCCCGCGTCTGGCACAATTCCACGCACTGCGCCCCGACATTACGATTAATCTCAGTACCAGAACCGATGCGTTTATTTTTTCTGAATCGCATTTCCATGCGGCGATTCATTCAGGACAAGCGCCTTGGCCCGGCACCATTGGGGATTTTTTAATCGGTGAAGATGACACGACACCAGTTTGCAGCCCTGCCTTATTGGCAAAATATCAAACTACGGATGCGACCAAAGCCAACGAGAACATCATAGGCATCACAGATATCAGCAAAATGCCTTTGCTGCACCTGACCAGCCGTTTAGACGATTGGCGACGCTGGTTTGATTTACATGATTGCCGCAATGATGTATCCGCTGTCAAAGGTGCTCGCTATGAATTGTTCACCATGCTGATCAGTGCCGCCGCCGCCGGTTTAGGTGTGGCGCTGATTCCGCGTTTTATGGTGCAGGCAGAATTGGATGCTGGCACGCTAAGCATTCCACTGCAATTAAGCCTACCCCGCTCGGCCGCCTATTATCTGGTGTATCCGGAACAAAACGCGAGTCTGGGACCTTTGCTGGCGTTTAAGAACTGGTTGTTAGATAGTGCCAAACAGGCGGGTTAAACCTAGAAATTTTTATATACTCCCCATTATTTTTATAAAATACCGCTTATCCTCCAAATATTACCTGGACAACTTAAATATACTAATAGGCAGTATATTTAAGTTGAGAATATTAGGACTGACGCAAAACTGTCCCAGCAAGGCGTAGCGACGATGACAGTACTTTAGTACGGCTAGGAGCTACAACGTGGCTGGGGCATTTTTACGTCAGTCCTAAATATAAATTATTATCTTGATTACCATTCACTCAACACACTGTCGCAACTGGCATAGGAATAAGGAGCAATGATGGACTTCCAGAGCATTCCCGTCTTACGCATCTTTGATGAAGAAAAAGCGAAACAGTTTTATGTTGAGTTTCTCGGCATGAGTATCGATTGGGAACATCGGTTTAAGGACGATTTTCCTATCTATATGCAAGTATCGAAAGACAATCTAGTTTTTCACCTGAGCGAACATTCCGGTGACTGCACACCGGGAAGCAAGGTATTTGTAAACACATCAGACATCGATGCGTTGTACCAAGAGTTATCTCAGAAGACCTACAAATACAATAAACCTGGCATTGAAATCGCCGTATGGGGCGACAGAATCTTGAGCCTGACAGACCCTTTTTCCAACAAGATTCTGTTCAATGAAGTAAAAACCACAAGCTAAACAGAAATCCATTTCAAAGAAAGAGGCTCGGTCATGAACGATTTTTTGATAGAACGACGCTGATATGCCGTGTCACCAGACGGTGTCGGCGCAGACCTGAACTTAAGTATTGCTGCCCCGATCAAGGATCATATTGACTGGGGTTGCGCCGTATCGCTGGGGATACTCGACTCGCACCCATCAAGGATTTATGGGTGCGATAGCTGGCATGCTGTACAAATGGCAATGTCATTCATTGCACTGAGAGTTAGGCATTTTTCTGAAACTGGCTGGTTATTTTATTGGGACAAAGACGGCAATCCGGCAACGCTACACGATCTGATTACTTCAGGATTAAGTAAATCCACCTGATCAAACTGAACAACAACCATAACGCTATGTGCTCAAATGTGGAGTTTTTTAAATCTCCCCTACACCATTGATCCTCCAATTCAGATCGATCAAGCCTGCCAAATTACAGTTCGTCAGACCGTCCTAGCGGGATTGAGCGACACTGACTATATTGGAGTTAGCTTCTAAAAAAACTAAGACTGTGATGCGTATTTGGATCAATACTTAAGCGCATATTCTGCTTGATCCAGCATGCTAGTCTGGCAAGCTAGCCGCACCAGGGATACGGATTTTTATAAGCTAACAAAAACCAACCCAAGAATTTGAAAGGATATTGTATGGACCTCAAAGCAGACATGGATGGCGTTGTTATCCTGAGCATCGCCATCCTGATTATCAGCAGTGTGATACACCAACTTTTTGTCTGAAACCTCAAGTCTAGGAAACTCAATGCTGACGTTTATTTTGTGGATTGTGCTGTTAGTAATGTGCTGGCCGCTGGCCTTGTTCGCACTGGTGCTTTATCCGCTGGTATGGCTGATCTGCTTGCCATTCAGACTGATGGGGATTGCCGTAGAAGGCGTGTTTGAATTATTGCGTGCAATCGTTTTGTTGCCAGCACGTTTACTGCGGGGGAAAGCTTGAAGTTTGGTGATGTTCACGGTAGGAGTCGTTGCAAGAAAAATACCGTGATCACTCCATACTATTAAACATTTCATGTAATTCATCAAATTTATCGGCAGCTTCATCTGTGGATAAACCCAGAAAATGGCAAGCCTGCACTCCGCCTTTTTCCCATTCGGCGGAAACATCTTGCCCATGATATTTTTGTATGGCGTATTCCGACATCAAGGCCATTGCTACTAGTGCACGAACCATTTCTGGCGTAGCGCTATCTTCTAAAACCGCGTAGTCATGGTGCAATAAAATCGCGGTAAAAACATCTTCGGGCAAACCCCAGGTACGCGCCATCAAAGACCCGACTGCGGCGTGATTGCACTGATGCGCCTCATCTTCGATCTCGGTAAATTTTTTAGTAAATTCCTGATTAGCTTTAGTCAGCGTTGCTGCATAGTGAGGAAAACGCTCCAGCATAATTGGAATGCCGATATCGCAAAACAAGCCAAACGTATGCGCAATATCTGAGGGATAAATATGCATATTACGCGCCAGATAAATCATCGCCTGCGCCCGCTTGGTAGAAAAATCCCAAAACTTCACCAGTGATTGCCCTTGCACTACAACCGACTGACGGGCAATGATGCCCGTCATTAATGTGCCGCACTGCGCCATGCCTAATAGATCAACCGCATGATCGACAGAACTCGCCTTTAAACGTAATCCAAAAAAAGAGGAGTTGGTCAACTTCATCAAAGAACCTGCCAGGCCGACATCATTAGCGATAATTTTTGCGAGGCGACGCGGATCGGGCTCTTTAGACGACAGTTCTTGCTGAACCTCTGCTAACAAACTAGGGCGCGGCGGAATTCTGATCGTTTTAAGCAGAGCATCAACTGATTGCTCAGTGGTTCTGGCTGGGGCAGCAGAGGTTTTCATTGATTTGATTTAGGACAAATATTGCCAGCACATTTTTTCGTGTAATCCCAGATTTTAAAGCGCAATCGTTGCTTTGCTGCATTTATTTCTCGTATTTATCACTAAATCTTTCAGATAATTTACTTTAGCGGAATCGGCATAGCTTTATCTACCGGCACTGCGGTCACACTATTTTGCGGTGAACCATTAATCAGGCGATCAGAATACGTCAGATATACCAGCGCATTGCGTTTGGTATCAACGACACGGACTATTCTGAGTTTTTTAAACAAAATAGATAAGCGCTCATTAAATACTTCTTCTTGCTGCACCAAAGGTTTTTTAAAACTAATAGGGCCAACCTGGCGGCATGCGATAGAAGCTTCTGCCTTGTCCTCTGCCAAGCCGATCGCACCTTTGATACCACCCGTTTTTGCACGAGAAATGTAACAAGTTATGCCATCCACTTTAGGATCGTCATAGGCCTCAACGATAATTTTATGGTCGGGTCCAATCAAAATGAAAGCGGTATCTACGCTGCCAATGACTTCAGCGTTTGCGCTGCATACCGGCGTCATCAAAGCGAGGACAGCCAGGCTACTTGCAGCGACTACGCCATTGCAGATTTTTTTCAGTTTCAATTTCATATATCACCAATTTGAAAAATAATTAGCACGATCAATCGTTAACCGTATGTCCATCTGACACATCATAAAGCTATCATGAAAAAATCTGGTCTATGGCGCAATGGCTTTGCAATGCCATTGCGCTTATACCAATATTTATTTTTCGTCATTTTGGCGCAAACGTGAATGTCTCATTCCATATAAAAAATATACACCGATCGCTACTGCCATCCAGATAAAAAATACCTTGTAAGTCGTCGGTGGTAAATCTTTAACGATATATAAACAAGCCAAGATACTTAGTCCGGGTAAAAAATATGGCCCAAACGGAACCCGGAAACCACCACTGCCAGCACCAATACCTTTAGCACGCATCACTGGCACAGCCGTTGAGACTACGATAAATGCCACCAGCGTGCCCATACTAACCATGTCCCACAAGAAGGTCGCATCGACTAAACCGGCAACAATACTGACCACGACACAAACGATAATTGTATTGCTAGTCGGGGTCTGAGTACGTGCATGCAAGCGCTGGAAAGAGGGTGAGATCAAGCCATCTTTGCTGATCGCAAACAAAATCCGGGTCTGACCGTAGATCGTCACCAGCGTCACGCTAAATACCGAGATCACTGCACCGGCAGATAAGATCAAAGCAGGCCAGGCTTTGCCAGTTACGTTTTGCAAAATCACGGACAAACCAGCTTCTTGCCCTGCAAACATGCTGGCAGGCTGAGCGCCGACGGCCGCAACAGCAACCAATAAATAAAATACCGTCACAATTACCAATGCGGCCAAGATCGCCAGTGGCACATTGCGTTTTGGATTTTTAACTTCTTCACCTGCGGTAGCGACGGTATCCAGACCGATAAAAGAAAAAAACACGGTACCGGCAGCAGCGGTCACGCCAGCCATGCCGCCCAGACCTTTGCTGTTGTCTGGGTTGAAAAATGGTGTGAAGTGTTCTGCATTAAAACCAGAGAACGCCACTACTGCAAAAAAAGTCAAGATAACTAATTTAGTCAGTACCATCACCGCGTTGACGGTGGCAGATTCTTTGGTTCCGCGTAACAATAAAAAACCACAAACGATCACCAGAATAATTGGCGGTAAATTAATTTGCCCGGGGTGGAATTCAACCCCATTTGCCCCTGCCACTATCATGGATGAGCGCAGCATTTCTGGGATTTGCCATCCAATGGCATTCGCAAGAAAATTATTTAAATAAGCTGACCAACCCACCGCCGTAGCGCTGGCAGCCAACCCATATTCCAATAGTAAACAAGCAGCGACGATATACGCAGGAAACTCGCCGACGGTAGCGTAAGCATATGAATATGAAGAGCCTGACGCTGGGATGCGGGATGACAATTCGGCATAGCATAGTGCCGTCAGACCCGCCGTCACTGCCGCCAGAATAAAGGACAAAATCACCGAAGGCCCTGCCTTGGGCACGGCCTCCACCATGGTAAAAAAGATACCGGTCCCAATCGTGGCACCAACGCCAATCATGGTTAAAGAAAACAAGCCTAGCGAGCGATGTAAACCATTGCTGCTACCTGCCTCAACCTCACTACCGCTGGCATCAACTGGCTTGGTACGTATCAGTTGCTGCCCAAATGTTTGCTGTCCCAAAAGAATTCCTTTTTTTAAATTTTTGAATCAGGATTTAATTGTAATGCTGTATTAAATAATTATTGTCTACGTTGGCTTTGGCTTCGGCTGTAGCAGCGACTTTAGCATCTGCTGTAGCTCCTTCTCCCGCTAGCGGGAGAAGGCAGGATGAGGGGGAAGTTCAAGTTTCCAAAAGCTCGCCATACCAAAAGACTAGAATCCCGAGGTTGAAGCACTCCGGCTTATTCGTTCTTTAAGCACGCTACACCTCGTACCCCGCAAAATATACTCCACCTATGTATATTTTAACGTCCATACAATAACTGGACATTAAGGCATATTTACCAACATACTCCCCCTCTTTTATAAAATTTACCAAGGGGAAATATCGAGCAAACAATCCTTATTGCGCTACAGACGACTTCACAACTTCGCCATCTTTCATCACAAAATCAACCTTGGTCAGTACCGTCACATCATTCATAGGGTCACCTGTTACGGCGATAATGTCGGCGAATTTTCCAGCCTTAATGCTACCTACTTTATTTTTCCAGCCGAGTAAATCAGCCGCGCTAATGGTCGCTGCCTGGATTGCCTGCATCGGCGTCATGCCGTATTTGACCATGTAGAAAAATTGCTTAGCGTTGTCGCCATGCGGATAGACGCCGGCATCAGTACCGAATGCCATTTTGTCGCCGAACTCAAATGCTTTGCGGAAGTTATCGCGTTGCAGCTGACCGATCTCTTTTTCCTTGGCGAGGGACTCTGGTAAAAATCCTGCCTTCTCGCCTTCACTCAAAATGTAGTCATCATCATAAATATCCATGACCAGATAAGTACCTTTTTCTTTCGCCATGCGCATGCCTTCTGCATCAATCAAACTGGCATGCTCTACCGAATCGACACCGGCGCGGATAGCATCATTGATACCGCTGGTGCCGTGCGCATGCGCTGCGACTTTGCGACCGAGTTTGTGGGCTTCAGACACAATAGCTTGCATTTCTTCCAGCGTATATTGCTGCGCACCAGCAGCATCGCCTTTGGATAACACACCGCCGGTCGCACAAATTTTAATCAAGTCGGCGCCATACTTCGCCATCTCGCGCACCTTAGCGCGGGCCGCCCAAGGTCCGTCGGCCACACCTTTACCGATATCGTTATATTCAGCCGGCAATAAATTATTATCGCAATGACCGCCGGTAATCCCCAGCGCATAGCCAGAAACCAGCATGCGCGGGCCAGGTACATCGCCGTCATTGATCGCGTCCCGCAAGGCGACATCGCCAAAACCATCTGCACCGACATTACGCACTGTCGTAAAACCGGCCTGCAAAGTGTCGCGGGCAGCGCGAACACCATACAAAGCAGCACGGATATTAGAAGTACCAATACTGGAATAGCCATGCTGATGTGCATTCCCAGTCAGATGCGTGTGAGAGTCAATCAAGCCGGGCAATACCGTGGATTTGGACAAATCGAGAATTTGCGCACCTGCCGGGATCGCCATGGTTTTGCTAGAACCGACGGAGAGAATATGCTGGTTTTGTACCAAAATAATTTGATCCAGCAATACCTTACCGGCCTCTACATCAATCAATTTACCTGCCTTGATTGCAAGCACAGGCGCTGGTTTATTTGTAGACTGGGTCACTGGAGTAGCAACCGAGGTAGCAGCATCCGCAGCATGCGCAAGATTAGCAACCGCAATGCAATTGACCATTAACAAGCTGGCAGCCAGCGGGGACAAAATACGAGGTAAAACGCGGGACATAGCGAGTGACAAAACAGGGCGACGCTTTTGCATGTAATCCTCTGAGAGCAAGATCAATAAAAGAACCAAAAAAATAACGGAAAGGCCAATAGCAGAGCAAGACAATCAAGGTTCTGATGGCTCGCCTACAGTGTCGAACATTCTATCTGTGTTGCAAAAAGAAGTCCGTTGTATTTTGTAGAACAATTTAGATGATTTTTACTCCTATCCGGCGCGTCATGCCGCTTTTTTAGCTATTGCCAGATGCAGCTTTACGGCTATCGCGGCCGATATCATTGGACATGTCGCTGGGCATGTCGCTGGATATCACTACGCCAAACAAACCTGATCAGATATTCGCCACGACAGAAGCCAATTTGTATCCAGTTGTTACAGCGCTGTTATAATCCGCTTCCATGAACATGCCCCGCCTCTCCCGCCAACTGGTTGCCCTCGTACTTTTTTTGTACGTTACGGCATTGGGCGTGGCAATTGCATCTCCGGTGTTCAATCCGCAGGCAATGAATGTGATTTGTACCAGCACGGGTATCAAGCTGATCAGCCAGACTAGCGGCGATTTCGCTGGCAATGACTTATCCGCTGATGGAAAAACTAGCAAAACTGGCCAATCTATGTCGCATTTGCTGGATTGCTCGTTCTGCCTGGCAACCGGCATCACTAATGCGTTTCCTCAACAAGACATCGTAGAACCACCACATACTTTGTCTTATGCCCTGCGCGCTATTCCAGCGGCACGGCTGGCCTCTATGGTTTCTGCGCCTTTACCGGCGCGTGGGCCACCTGCTTTAAATTAAAACAATCTGTTTGCTCAACGTCTGATCATCTACTCATTTGATCAGATTTTGTCCTGCGCTCACCTGCGAATGCGGTGCTGCGTGCGTTTGTTTTTTTCAGAACTTGCGCAAAACCGCCCCAGCTGCGTTACAGCGACTAGCCGTACAGAGGTATTGTCGTCGTCGCTGCGCCTTGCTGGGACAATTTTGCGTAAGTCCTGTTTTTTTAAAGTTTGCTCACATCATGAATCCTTTTATCACCCTCACGCTATACAAAAATCCGCCAAAAAACTCGTCCCAAAATCCGTCGTCTCAGCGCAGCGACCGTTTTATCCGGCACACACTCAGCGTCGGCATCGCCGCCGCATTGCCTTTATTGTCTGCCAGCGTACTGGCGGCTAATGGTAATAATGACGCCGCTAGCGATATCGTCGTTGGCAGCAATGATGTGGCCGATCGTGTCTTGATTACTGCTGGTCGTCCGTCTTCATTGCCGACCGAAATCCCAACTACGATCGAAGGTATCAATGCTAAAACGCTGGCACAAACCATCAATGCGACGGATGCAGAAGACGCGCTCAAATATCTGCCCAGCTTGCTAGTGCGCAAGCGCTACATTGGTGACTACAACCATGCCGTGCTCGCAACGCGCGCATCTGGCACAGGCAATAGCGCCCGCTCGCTGGTGTATGCCGACGGCATATTACTGTCGAACTTACTAGGTAATGGCGCAAGTTATACGCCACGCTGGGGACTGGTGACGCCCGAAGAGATCGAACGTGTCGACGTCCTCTACGGTCCGTTTTCAGCAGCATATTCTGGCAACTCGGTCGGTGCGGTGGTGGACTACATCACAAGGATGCCCAGCCAATTTGAAGCCCATGCAAAAGTCATGGCCTTTAGTGAGAATTTTCAGCAATATGGTACCGATAAAAGTTATAGCGGCCATCAGCTCAGCGCCTCGTTAGGTGACAAACAAGGTGACTGGTCATGGTGGGCGAATGTCAACCGGCTCGATAGTGATGGCCACCCTATTGTCTTCGTGAATAAATTATTATCCGCAGGCGTGAGCAGCAATTTGGGTACGCCAGTGAGCGGCGCGATCTTGGATAAAAATCCGAAAAATCAAGATTGGCTCATCCTTGGTGCAACGGGTCAATACAATACGGTGCAAGACCACGCCAAATTCAAAGTCGCTTACGACATCACACCCACGCTACGTGCCAGCTATACCTTGGGCTACTGGCGCAATAATATGACCAGCACCGTAGAAAGCTATCTGCGCGATGCTGCTGGCAATCCGGTGCTTAACGGCGACATCAATGTCAACGGCAAAAAATATACCCTGGTTCCGACCGATTTTTCCAACAGCACCAATAGCCTGGAGCATGTCACCCACGGGCTCAACCTGAAGAGCAATACCAAAGGCGTATGGGACTGGGAAATCGCCGCCAGCCTTTACGATTACAGCAAAGATATCGCACGCGCACCTACCGTTGCAATCCCGCAAGCCAACAGCGGCGGCGCAGGTCGCATCACCGATATGAGCGGTACCGGCTGGAACACGCTGGCACTCAAAGGCATCTGGCGTCCAGAAGCGGCCAAAGATCATACGGTTGAATTCGGCTACCAGCGCGAAGCTTACAAACTACGCACCCTAGTTTCCAATACCAGCGATTGGATTAACGGTGCAGCCAGCACGGTATTCTCCGGCTTCCAGGGCAATACCGAATTACAAAGCATATATACGCAAGACGCGTGGCGCATCAATCCGCAATGGAAAACCATACTCGGCGGCCGCATAGAACAGTGGGCTGCCAATAATGGTGTCATCTGTACCGCCACCAGCAGCTTGCCATTTATTCCACGGAAAGAAACCGCCTTCTCGCCCAAAGCCGCCCTGGCCTACAAAGCCGATAACGACTGGACGATCAAAGCATCCGTCGGTCGGGCTATACGTATGCCGACTGTGTCCGAGTTATATCAGGGGTCGGTCAGCGTCAATACCATCGTCAATAACGATCCGAACTTAAAGCCAGAAAAATCCTGGACCTCAGAATGGAGCGTAGAGAGAAGCTTAGAAACTGGCATGGTGCGCGCTACGCTATTCCATGAGCGTACGCAGGATGCGCTGTATTCGCAAACCAATGTCAGCGTTACACCTAACATCACCAATATCCAAAACATTGATGACATCCACACTACCGGATTGGAATTGGCGTACATGGCAAATGACGTCATTACCCGCGGCTTAGACCTGACTGCCAGCCTGACATATACCGATTCAAAAATCGTAAAAAACGATAAATTCCCCACCAGCGTCGGCATGTGGCAACCACGTGTACCTAACTGGCGCGCCAACTTTGTCAGCAGCTACAAAGTCAACGACAAACTCGCCACCACCTTCGGCGCACGTTATAGCGGCAAGCAATACGGCACCTTAGACAACAGCGATCCTAATGGCAAAACGTACACAGGATTTTCTCGCTTTTTTGTGGTGGACTTGCGCGTGCAATACCAAGTCGCCAAGCAATGGACTGCATCAGTCGGCATCGACAATCTTAACAACGCCAAATACTGGGCTTTTCATCCTTACACACAGCGCACTGTGGTGGGTGAGCTGAAGTTTGATTTTTAAAATTTAATCTGATTATTAAAAGTTAAAAAGCATTGTCCAATGATTCTGCGGCATCCAGGCCATTTTTGTGCCAGAAGCCGCGGAATGATTGGACGATCAATTTTGACTTTTTCAGTTGGCCACTTTTGCAAAACAAACTTATTTCCAAGTTATGTCCGACTTATTGAGCACTCAGTTCAAGCTTATTTCAAACGCACATACAACTTATTTACAGCTGATTTACAGCTCATTTACAGCTCATTTACAGCTCATTTAAAAATTTAACTCAACTCTATGAAATCATCCCTTAAACCTTTAGTTTTACTCATCGCTACCACCTTCTCAGGGGGCAGTCTCGCGCAAGGCGTCGCCAGCGATCAGCAATTGCAGTCGGTGGCAATTGATGGCAACCGCTTGCCGCTCGCACCCAATCTGCCGATGACCACTGCCAGCATGACTGCCCAAGAGTTACGCGAGCAGCAAAATGTTTTTAATCCAGAGGATGTCCTGCGCAATCTCCCCAACACCACAATCCGCAAACGTTATAGCGGCGACCGCAACGCACTCATAGGTGGTCGTAGCTTTGGTACCACACAAGCACCGCGTGGTCTGGTATTTATGGATGGCTATTTGATTTCTAATTTCCTCGGACGCTTTGACGCGCCACGCTGGAACATGATCGCACCTGAGGAAATCGAACGCGTCGATGTTTTATACGGCCCCTTCTCTGCTATTTATCCTGGTAACTCTATCGGCACAACAGTGGTAATGACGACGAAAAAACCGAAGACGTTTGAAGGCTCAGCCCGCTTTGCGGTACAGTCAGAAAGCTTCGATGCGTATGGTCAGAGCGAAACTTTTACGAACACCCAAGCCTCCGTTTTATTGGGCGACAAACTGGCGTCCGGCTGGTCCTATCGATTGATGCTGAATCGTCAGGATTCTACCGGCCACCCTATGCAGTACTACACAGTCAACGCCAATGCTGCTGGCATTTTTGTCCCGCCTACTGGTAGCAAGCCAACGACGCCAGTCACTGGCGTGCAATACGATGCTGCACCAACCGGACAAACCCGCGCTGTGTTTGGTGCCAACGCTGGCGCAATTGACCACACCGTACAAACCACTGCAAAAGCGGTCGCCGGCTACGACATCACGTCAGCGATCAGTGCCGAGGCAATGCTTGCCTGGTGGACGAATGACACCGTCACTCGCAACAACAGCTTTTTACGCGACGCAAACGGCAATCGGATATGGTCGGGGCGCGTCAGCAACAACGGCAACGTCTTCGATATTCCGGCGAATAGTTTTGCCCCTTACAACCGTGCAGAAACCCATTTGCAAGCGGGTCTGACCGTCAAATCCCATTATCAGACGGGCTGGAATATGTCAGTCGTCGCCAGTCAATATCGAATACTTAAAGACCTGCAACGCAATGCTAACTTTGCTGACCCAATCGCGGCCAATGGCGGTGCCGGTAACGCAGTATTGCGAGATGGCACAGGCTTTCGTACGTTTGAAGTCCAGTCTGCCTACACACCAGTGGCGGGTGATTTTGGCGATGGCAAACACGCATTGACTTTTGGCATTCACGCCAACGATTACCATTTACAACAAAGCACTCAAACCCTGAACAACGACTGGCGTACTGGCGCAGGCGCAGAGAATCAATTTGTTGGCGGCGACACTCGTTTGTTTGCGCTATACGCGCAGGATGCATGGCGCTTTGCAAGCGACTGGAGAGCCACATTTGGTTTGCGGCTAGAATCTTGGAAAGCCTTTAATGGCGTGCAACGGTTTATCCCTGGCGCAACCCAGAATTATACCGAGCGATCTATCTCAGCCGCCTCACCTAAAGTATCACTTGCATGGGAAGCCACCGACGATATGACTCTGCGTTTATCTGCAGGTCGCGGTACCCGCTTTGCTACCGTGGCAGAACTATTCCAGGGATCGCAATCAGGTAGCGCCATCGTCGTGAATGATCCTAATCTTAAACCAGAACAATCCGATGCAGTAGAGCTGATGTTAGAAAAGCGCTACCGCAATGCCAGCCTGCGGGTTTCGCTTTTCCAGGATGACATACGCAACACTATCTGGAGCCAGACCAATACGGCTGTTTTTCCTAACATCACCAATGTACAAAATGTGGGACGAGTCCGCACCCGAGGGATAGAGTTGGCAGCAGAGATGGACAACCTCTTTATCAATGGCCTTAATCTGGATGGCAATCTGGCTTTTAACGACAGTAAAATTATCGAGAATGATAATTTTATCGCCTCCGTCGGAAAAACCTGGGTACGTATTCCACGTGTGCGCAGTGCCGTCACACTAAGCTATGCGACGAGCAACAAATGGAGTGTCGCCGGGACTTATCGCTACTCCGGTCGTCAATACAACGAGATGACGAATATCGATATCAATCCAGATACCTATGGCGGTTTATCACGGGTTAAACAACTAGATTTGCGGGTGTTATTTAAGCCAGCAAAAGGTCTGGAACTAGCAGCAGGTATCGATAACGTATTTGATTATCGCGCTTATCAATCGCATCCTCTACCAGCGCGCAATTTGTTTGCCGAAGCCCGTTACGCATTTTAATTTGTAGCACGGAGCAGCGCTGATGCCCTGCTCTATTTTTGTTCAAGGAATAATATGAGCACTCATCTGTCTACTAACGAAGCATCAAGCGGCAACACCGCAGCCATGTTATATCGCATCTTTTGGCGACTACATTTTTGGTCAGGTTTAATGACTGCACCTATTCTTTTATTCGCTGCGGTCAGCGGCATCTTATATATTTTTACGCCGCAAATCGAAGCATGGAAATATCAGGACTTAGATCAGGTAGACCGCATCATGTCTCGCTTGCCGCTAGACCAGCAACTGGCAGCAGCACAATCTGCGTTGCCAGGAAAAACCGTCAAAACAATCATCCCAGCGTATCTGGAAGGTGAAACCACCAAAATCGTTTTTGGCGAAGCAAGGCAAGAGCGCGAGCAACTATTACCGAAAGCATCGATAGCGGCGGTACCGGCAGGAACAAACACTAGCGAGCACAGTGATCATATTGAGCACAAGCATCCAGCGCCTGTCGATAAAATCAGTAAGGAAAGTAAGACAGATCATTCAGAGCACAATACCAACCAGCCTGCGGCTGCCGAAACAATCGTTGCCTATGTTGATCCCGGCACGGCAAGAGTACAAGGGGCATTGGCAGAATCGGATCGTTTTCGTAACTGGTCACGCAAGCTGCATTCAAATATGTTGCAAGGTGACGGCTGGCGTTGGCTGATTGAGCTGGGAGCGAGCTGGATGTTATTGATGATGATCACTGGCATCTATCTCTGGTGGCCACGCGGCAAAGCAAGTTGGCGTAGCGTCTTGCAGTGGACAGGAAATAACACCGCGCTAAATACTCGCGCCAACTGGCGCTATCTGCATAGTATCGTCAGCGTTGCCTTAGGATTAGTCACACTGACGATCTTATTAACCGGCATCACCTGGTCAAAATATGCGGGAGAAAATTTCCGCATGATTCAAAACCTGACATCACAAAATTCGCCCAGAGCACCCAAAAATCTGATCTCAATCGTACCAGTTGATGGAGCTGCTGCACTGAGCCTGCAAGCCATATATACCAAGGCAAAACAGCTCGCACCCGATATACAAATGCAATTGACGCCACCAAAAGCTTCGGGCGGTATCTGGCGTGTAGAAAACTATGATCGTAGCCAACCTGCAAAGCGATTTCAGCTAGTATTAGATGCCTATGCAGGCAACGCTTTATACCAGTCTGACTGGGCAAGCTTACCGACCCTGGCACGCGCCACCGCAGTTGGTATCGCTTTCCATCGCGGTGAGTTTGGCTGGTGGAATCAAGCTCTACTGGTGTTAGTAGGATTAAGCGTGATGTTCTCCGTCATTTCAGGCTATGTGATGTGGCTACAACGCCGCAAAGCAAGATCCATTTCTGCGCCTAAAATCCAAAGCTATCATATACGTGCCGTCCCCTGGTGGATGTGGGTCAGTTTGCTGGGATTGGGTATTTTCTTACCCACTCTGGGAATGAGCCTCTTAATCATTTTAAGTTTAGAAGCAGGTGCACTGCTGTGGCAAAGACAGCCTGTAATGTGAAAACAATTGAGTGCAAGACAGATCACTAACTAAATAAAGGTAAGCTCTAAGCATGTCATTCCTGCGTGCTGTTAGCAAGAATCCAGCGGCGTTCATGATTTAACAAACGTCTCCGGACTTTTGCTATCACTTAAACCCAGATTTTCCATTGGAACAGCGACAAGTGCGCCTTTGGCGGACTGACTGGCTAGACGCGACGACGACGCAAGCTGCATCTTGCTAGGAGGAGCAACAACGCCAGGCAGTTCGCCAAAGGTGCAATTATCGCTGTAGCGCTCCCAATCAAATCGCGGTGGTGCTATCCCTCTGAAGACCGCACGCCGTCTGCGTTTTTTGCGAAGTGGTAGCGGTCTAATGGAAAATCTGGGTTTAAGAATATCGCTTGCTAGCGATGATCACTGCACAGAAGCGAAGAGCAAACAAATAGATTTTAGACATTTCCTAAAAAAAGCATCGTCCAATCATTATGCGGCTTCCAGGCCATTTTCGCGCTACAAGCCCCAGAATGATTGGACTACTATTTTTGAAATCTATAAATAACGCAAATTCGCTTTAAACCTCAATACAACTTTATAATCAAGGCTCAGATTTTTCAGGAGTTGTTATGAGCATTTCAGTGATTGTTTTTTTTAAGGCCTTGATCGTGGTTCCGATCACGCTGCTGCCCATCTTAAATCCGATAGCGATTGCGCCGATTTTTCTCTCAATGACCGGGCCGATTGAGACGATTGTTGCTCGTCGTCTGGCAAAGCGCATTGCACTGAATTGTTTTTTCTTGTTGATGGGGGCGATTTTTATCGGCTCTTATGTTCTGGATTTTTTCGGTATCTCACTCCCTATCGTGCGGGTAGCGGGTGGGATAGTCGTAGCGATGGCAGGCTGGAAGCTATTGAATGACCAAGAGCAAGATAAGTTGCGCACTTCGGTTGCCGAGTCACAAATAGGTATATGGAGCAAAGAAGAATTGCGTCGTCGTAGTTTTTATCCCTTTAGTTTTCCGTTAACGGTCGGTCCCGGAACGATTGCGGCATCGGTCACACTGGGCACGCAAATGCCAAACAAGCCGGTGGATTTTCTGATTACCAGTATCGCTTCTGCTATTGGGGTTTTGTTGACAACTTTGGTAATCTATCTGTGCTATCGCTTTGCCCGCAATATGGAGCGATTTTTAGGTGATATCGGAGCGATCGTTTTGTTGCGTTTATCCGCTTTTATTTTGCTTTGTATTGGTATTGAAATTGGCTGGACGGGAATTTCTGATTTGCTAGTGGATTTGAAATTGCATTAAAAATTTGGACTTACGCAAAAGCGCCATGCAAGTAAGATTGCATGGCGCTTTTTTTAAACTCTATAAAGAAATAAGCTCAGCTACTCGGCCTAAAACCAATCAAGCTGCGACCGCTGTTATCGGCGTCTCAGCTAACATCAACGCGTGTTCTACCTGTGAGGATTCATCGCCTACTTTACTTTGCCAGGCGCGGACAAAATACTGCTTTTCTTTTTCGGTCGGTGCAACATGCCAGATCACCATCAACGTACCTTTGTGATCATGGACTTTGGCTAACTTGGTAATGCAAGTGGTGTTGCCATCAACATCCGCCAGACCAATGGCGTAGCCATATACTCGGTATAAACGCTCCAGCCTGTCCGGCTCTGTCTCACTGTGGGTTGCAGAAATTTTTGGATGGTCGAGGTACATCTTGCACACTCCGTCGAATGGTTTAGCTGAGAGAATTCTGATGTTTTTCTTAACGATGCTTGCTGCATCGCACAGTGGATACGCATCAGTGCTGCGCTTATTCTATCCGATAGACCGACATTAATTGAGGGCTGTTGCAAATTTAATCTAAGTTAATCTAGGGTATTTGCATTTTATGGCGCTTGTTCAGAGCACCATAATTACTTAACGTGAATCAATCGGAGTTAACGTACGCGGCTACGTTTCTCCCATTTACATTCTTGTGTATGTAATATCTTATTTTGCGTATCGACGGTCTCCAGATACACATCAAATCCCCACAAGCGCGCTACGTGTTTGAGCATTTCATCGGTTTGCTTATTTAACGGACGCCGTTGATATTCGGTATGCCTCAGCGTCAGCGCCCTGTCGCCTTGCAAATCTACGGACCAGACCTGAATATTAGGCTCACGATTACCCAGATTGTATTGTCCTGCCAATTGCTGGCGCAGGTATTGGTAACCATTTTCATCATGGATGGCAGAGATATTTAATTTATCCTGGCTATCATCATCCAATACCGCAAAGAAGTGAAAGTCACGTATCAATTTAGGTGATAAAAATTGGGCGATGAAACTTTCGTCCTTAAAATTACGCATCGCAAAATCTAACGTCTTTTGCCAATCGCTGCCAGCAATATCCGGGAACCAATGTTTATCTTCCTCAGTTGGATTTTCACAAATACGCCGGATATCACGCATCATCGCAAAACCGAGCGCGTAGGGATTAATTCCACTGAAATGACGACTGGTCACAGGCGGCTGATAAACGACGTTTGTATGACTTTGTAAAAACTCAATCATAAAACCATCACCAACAATGCCCTCGTCATATAGCTGATGCAAAATCGTGTAGTGCCAAAAGGTTGCCCATCCTTCGTTCATTACCTGGGTTTGGCGTTGGGGATAAAAATACTGAGAAATCTTGCGTGTAATACGCACTAATTCACGCTGCCACGGCTCTAGCAAAGGCGAATATTTCTCAATAAAGTAGAGTAGATTTTCTTGCGGCTCGTGAGGAAAGCGTAGCACTTCCTCACTCGCTACTGTCTCATCGCGGCGTGGCAAAGTGCGCCATAAGTCATTAACTTGTGATTGCAAATATCGCTCGCGCTCTTCTTGTTTTTCTCGCTCTTCTGCCAGCGACAATTTAGCGGGACGTTTGTAACGATCGACTCCGTAATTTTGTAAAGCATGGCAAGAATCCAGCAATAACTCCACCGCTTCTACACCATAGCGCTGCTCACAATCGCTAACATAATTTCGGGCGAATACCATGTAGTCAATGATCGCATCGGCATCAGTCCAGGTCCGGAATAAATAATTCCCTTTAAAAAAAGAATTATGTCCATACGCAGCATGGGCAATTACCAAAGCCTGCATGGTCAAACTATTTTCTTCCATTAAATAGGAGATGCAAGGATCAGAATTAATCACGATCTCATACGCTAAACCCATCTGGCCACGTTTGTAATTTCTCTCAGTCGATACAAAATGCTTACCGAATGACCAGTGGTGGTAAGAGACCGGCATACCAACGGATGCATAAGCATCCATCATTTGCTCTGCGGTGATGATTTCTAATTGATTAGGATAAGTATCGAGGTGAAAATATTGTGCAACACGACGGATTTCATCATGCACTTGTTCGATTAACTCAAACGTCCATTCGGACTGTTCTGGCAAGCGATGAGGATTTTTAGGACGCACTCCGTCAGTCGGTATAGTAGCGCCGTTTACATTGGCACGGTTGGTACTGTTAGCATTGACATCACTGGTTTCATTCACTTCACCAGTGCTTTCTGTCTTACTAATTGCGGTATGGTTTTTGTCGCTGTCCATGGCCGACCTCATTTGCTTTGTTTCTTGAACAACTCTCTGAACACTGGGTAAATATCCGCCGGTGTCCGAATTTTTTGCATCGCAAAGTGCGCATGATGATCTGTTACCTGGGCGTATTCCTCCCATAAATTTTGGGGGTCGCCCTCGGTGATTTCTACGTAAGCATAGTATTGAACCAGCGGCATAATTGTATTGATCAATAACTGGCGGCAGGCGATAGAATCATTATCCCAATTATCGCCATCAGAGGCTTGCGCTACATAGGCGTTCCAATCACCACTGGGATAACGTTCTTTGATGATCTTGGTCAGCAAATGCAAAGCAGAAGATACGATGGTGCCGCCTGATTCGCGTGAATGAAAAAACTCATTCTCATCCACTTCTAATGCAGCTGTGTGGTGACGGATAAACACCACATCAATCTTTTCATACGCTCTGGTCAAAAACAGATACAACAAAATAAAGAAACGTTTAGCGATTTCCTTCTTTTGTTCGTCCATAGACCCCGATACATCCAACAAACAAAACATGACAGCTTGCGTAGAGGGTTTCGGTACTTTGATGCGATTGCTGTAGCGCAAATCAAACGGATCAATAAATGGGATTGCCAACAAACGAGTACGCAGATGATGTATCTCTTGTTTTAGCAACACGATGCGCTCATCCGCCATGTCGGAGACCGTTTGCAACAAATCTGCCATTTCGGCTTCTGCTTGTTTTAATCGTCTTGCAGATCTGCCGCCGACGGCAATACGCCGCCCTAAAGCGCCGCGTAAAGAACGGAGTACATGCAAGCTGGAGGTGGTGCCTGAGGTTTTGTAACCGGCGCGCTGGCTTTTGAAATCAGTGGTGGATGCCAGTTGAGTTTTGATCAGATTTGGCAGCTCCAGATCTTCAAAAAAGTAATTCATGAATTCTTCACGGCTAAGCTGAAAAACAAAATCATCCTCACTTAACTCGTCGCTATTACCGGCTTGCCCTTTTCCTGATCCTGCACCACCTTTGGGCCGGGCAACCTGATCACCTTTTAGATATTCTTGATTACCAGGTTGCACTGTCTCCCACACACCACCTCTGTCATGACCAAAGGTAGGTTCACTTACATCCTTAACTGGAATGCGAATATTTTCGCCATTTTCAAAATCAGTAATTGAACGCCCTTTGATCGCGCGTGCAACCGCCTCTTTAATCTGCCCTTTGTAGCGCCGCAAAAACCGCTCACGATTTGGGGCAGATTTATTTTTTCCCTGTACACGTCTATCTATCAGATGAACCAAAGCGGTCTCCTGTAAAGATACTGTTTTAAAACCTCACCTAGATTGAATCAGCCCAATCATCACGGCTTTCAGCTTAAGAAGACTTTCTCACTCGCAAATACCATTCGCATAACAAGCGTACCTGTTTGGCCGTGTAGCCTTTTGCAACCATACGCGACACAAACTCCTGATGCTTATTAGCATCGTCGGCGCTCGCCTTGGCATTGAATGAAATGACTGGCAATAACTCTTCGGTATTAGAGAACATTTTTTTCTCTATGACCGTGCGTAATTTTTCGTAACTTGTCCAGGTAGGATTTTTACCAGCGTTCTGTGCTCTGGCACGCAACACAAAATTGACGATCTCGTTTCTAAAGTCTTTAGGGTTGGAAATGCCTGCTGGCTTTTCAATTTTTTCCAATTCATTGTTTAGTGCATCACGATCAAAACTTTCACCGGTATCAGGATCGCGGAACTCTTGATCTTGTATCCAGAAATCGGCAAAGGTTACATAACGGTCAAAAATATTCTGGCCGTATTCGGAATAACTTTCTAAATAAGCGGTTTGAATTTCTTTACCAATAAACTCTGCATAACGTTGTGCTAAATATTCTTTAATGTAGGAAAAATATTTTTGCTCCGTTTCTGGGGCAAACTGTTCACGTTCAATTTGCTGCTCCAGTACGTACAAGAGATGAACGGGATTTGCAGCTACTTCGGTATTATCAAAATTAAATACTTTCGATAAAATCTTGAAAGCGAAACGGGTAGAAAGTCCATTCATTCCCTCATCAACGCCGGCATAATCCGCGTATTCCTGACGCGATTTTGCTTTGGGGTCAGTGTCTTTTAAGTTCTCACCGTCATAGACCTGCATCTTGCTAAAGATGCTGGAATTTTCCGGCTCTTTCAGCCGTGATAATACGGCGAACTGCGCCATCATTTTTAATGTGCCCGGCGCGCAAGGTGCTTCGGACAATGAAGATGTACGTACCAGCTTGTCGTAAATTTTTACCTCATCGCTGACCCGCAGGCAGTACGGTACTTTGACAATATAAATACGATCTAAAAAAGCCTCATTATTTTTATTGTTCTTAAAAGTTTTCCATTCAGATTCGTTTGAGTGCGCCAAAATAATGCCCTCAAACGGAATCGCGCCAAAGCCTTCAGTACCTTTAAAATTACCTTCTTGCGTCGCAGTCAGCAATGGATGCAGCACCTTGATTGGCGCTTTAAACATCTCTACAAATTCCATCAAACCCTGGTTGGCAAGACACAAGCCACCCGAGTAACTGTAGGCATCGGGATCATCTTGTGCATAATCTTCTAACTTGCGGATATCTACTTTGCCGACCAGAGAAGAAATGTCCTGATTATTTTCATCGCCAGGTTCGGTCTTAGAAATCGCTACTTGTTTCAATACAGATGGGTAGCGCCTGACCACACGGAATTGATTAATGTCACCATTAAATTCATGCAAGCGTTTAACCGCCCAAGGACTAGGAATATTGCGTAAATAGCGCCGTGGGATCCCAAAATCTTCTTCTAAAATCGTTCCGTCCTCAGCCTCATCAAACAAGCCCAAAGGCGATTCGTTGATGGGCGAATCCTTAATACAATAAAACGGAATTTTCTCCATCAAATACTTCAGCTTTTCGGCTATCGAAGATTTACCGCCACCGACGGGGCCTAACAAATACAAGATTTGTTTGCGCTCTTCTAAGCCTTGTGCAGCATGACGGAAATAAGATACGACTTGCTCTATCACCTCTTCCATTCCATAAAATTCTCGGAAGGCGGGATAAATTTTGATGACTTTGTTGGAGAAGATGCGTGAACGTCGGGAATCATGACGCGTATCAACCATTTCTGGCTCACCGATCGCGGCCAGCATGCGTTCGGGGGCGGTGGCGTAAGCCAATGGATTTTTCTTACATAATTCTAAGAACTCTGGCAAAGAATATTCTTCTTCACGAGTCCTCTCATACCGTGCTGTGTAGTTGTCAAAGATTTTCATAGTGATCTCCTTTGATAGCGATAGACCGATAAGCTGATAGACAAAGCAAGCTAACTAGAGTTCCGACACTTTGCTTTTATGCACCCTACAACTTTAGTGTAGGTGAATTTACAAAAAAAGTTGGCGAAATTCGTGAAATTTTGTGTCTCAAACGAAACATTAAATATTTATCCGTAAAAATCAAAAGCATATCCCCTAATAATTTTTTTCTACAGATGCAAGCTAATTCAAATTTAAATGTAATTAAGCAGAAACTAAACGCCAACTTTGTGGCGGCGACACCAAAGCGTCGTGCAAGCATTTCTCCATTTGTAACATTTAGCTTTTCATGTCAGCAAGAATTTGCTTAAATAGGAGCGCTATTTTTATCAACAGGAAAAACATGAAACGTTTGCTCGGCACTTTCAGATCACTCAGATTACTTACACTCAGCGTAATAGCGCTATCTAGCTTGGCCTCCGGCCTGTTAACTGGTTGTGCATCGGTACAAATGGCCAGCCAAGAGCAGGATGTACGAGCTAAAACCTTTAAAACTAATCCAAGCCAAGCCAATATCTACATTTATCGCAATGAGCTCTTTGGTGCCGTCAGCAAAATGCCGGTAGAACTCGACGGAAAAGAAATCGGCCAGACTACGTCAAAAAGTTACGTGTTAGTCAGCGTTAATCCTGGTCAACACAAGTTGGCATCAAAAGCAGAAAACGAATCAGTTTTAAGTATTATGACTGAAGCCGGGAAAAATTATTTTGTCTGGCAAGAAGTCAAATTAGGGTTTATATCGGCGGGCAGCAAATTGCAATTGGTCGATGCAACAACGGGTCAAGCTGGGGTCAATGGTTCTGAATTAATCACTATATCCGGTGCCTACAGCACAAAGTTCGCGTCATCCAGCAACAGGGCTTCTAGTCAAATAATGGATGGCAATGGAACTGCGTCGCTGCAAAAAGTAGAATTCCGTCCTGGAAGTTCATCGGTGACGGTAGAGAAACTAGCGAAACAAAATAACTGCAATGGAGGGCAAGGAGCGGGCTTGCTGACGCCACCTGGTCCAATAGAAATTTATCGTATGAGCTGTGAAGGCGGCGGCACGTTTATGGCGCGTTGTGAATTACGCCAATGTCAGATGATGAAATAAAGCGCACATTAAAATGCATTAGCTATGTGAAATAAAAGTAAAAAAGCGCCGGTGATTGTTTAATACAAACAATCACCGGCGCTTTTTTATTGACTGATTTTTTGCGCTTGGCATATTTGATTGAATCAAGGTCACTAAAAATCCATTATTTTTGCAAACGAAAATCGTCAACAATCAATGTGAAATAAACCTCTGACCCGGCACAAAAATATTTGATTATTCACCTCACTCAAAGACTAAAAATCTTTCTCAAATTCTAAATCACTAGAAGCTGATTTAGCTATGTCAATAGCAGATGACAAACTCATTGTTTTGTCATCATCAAAGCAGATCAACAACTACCAACACCTGTTACGAAAATATTTATTCGTAAGCCGGACAAAAAAATTGAAACATTTGGAAACATTTTTGTTGGGCCATATCTGGCGAAAGTGACTGATTCATGTCTTTCATCTTAGCGAAGTTGAGTATAATGTTTGCTTTCATAACGACAAAAAAAATACAAATAAACCGGAAGGAAATCGCTTCATACACGTAGTACAACTGACATTAAAACAGAGACTAATAATGGCGTTAAAACAGACGTCAAATTAGCTCCAATATTTTTTTAAAAGCAAAAAAATGCTTTTTCATCTCTACCTTTTTGTATAGAGAAACCGTAATGATTTCGTCAAACTCATGGCAAGCCCAATCTGCCGTCTTTTTAATCGGGCTTGCTACGATCAGTCTGCTAGCACCAATCACAGCACACGCAAATTTAATCGATAGCGCCACTACCTCCTCCGTCCAAAATAGTCGTAACTCTGGAGCGCATGATGAGCAGGAGATCGTATCGTCACTGCCCCGATTGACTTTGCAGCAAGCGCTGGAATATGCGTTGCAGCACAACCGCGATCTCAAGCTTGGCAATATTGCGATTGATACTGCCAACGCGATGAAAACGATAGCTGCTGCGCCGCCTAATCCCTTGCTGACGCTGCAAACCGCTGGTATTAATCCCAAACTGGGAATCGGCGCAGGAAAACCTAAAGATAAAACTGTCGATAGTACGATCAGAGTAGATCAATTGATAGAGCGCGGCGGCAAACGAGATTTACGGATTGAGAATGCCAGCTATCTGGAGACTGCAGCACGCCAAGACTGGCATGATGTGCGCAGACAAACCAGGAAAATCGTCAGCGCAGCGTATTTTGATCTGATAGCAGCACAACATAAACTACGCGTTGCCAACGAGACCAGAGACTTGTTCACTATCACACAAGCCGCTGCCGATAAGAGAAAGAAAGCTGGTGATATCGCAGGAGCAGACGCTGCCAGAATCCGGGTAGATGCTTTGCGAGCCGACAACGACGCACGACAAGCGGCGTCCGATCTGTTGCACGCACAAACGAACCTGATTTCTTTATTAAGCCTGACAGCACCTGCTACCAGCGTGCATGCAATTGACGATTGGCCAGCGCAAATACTCCCGGATGCTCAAGATACGCTGGACTTGGTCATACAAAAGCGCCCTGATGTATTAGCAGCAAAAGCCCGGCTAGATGCGGCACTGGCTGCACGTAAGCTGGCGCTGGCAGCAAGAACCAGAGACATCTCCGTCGGCGTTCAATTTGAACATTACCCGGTAAGCGCCAGTAATCCTCAAGGCTCGGGTAACAGTGTCGGTTTTGGCGTACAGATTCCCTTGTTTACGCGCTATGAATTTCAGGGCGAAATACGCGCAGCAGAGAGCGCAGTAGATGCCGCCAATGAGAGTTTAGAGAAAACTAAAGAAGCAGCGCGTAATGAGCTGGTACTGTTAATCGAATCTGCTCAGGCATCGAAGGAGATGAATGCACGTTTCCAAGGCGAGTTATTGAGCGCTGCCCGCAGTTCTGCCGAGGCGGCAGAATTCGCATTTAAAAATGGTGCGCTTGGTGTGATGGATGTGCTTGATGCAAGGCGAACTTATCGTGCAATTGAGATGGATGCGATTAATGCCCAAGCCGATTTTGCCAAGGTGCAGGCTGCCCTGCGTATCAGCATAGAGGAAGAAGAAAAGAAATGAAGCGCAATAAAATAATTAATTTGGGTTTTGGTATTGTAGTAACCGTCATCGTAGTTTGTGCCACCAGCTATATCGTTACCTCCGTTAAAGCAACAGAGAAAAAAACTGATTCGCCAGCTACTTTATCAGCTGGATCGAAGTCAGATGTAAAGCCCGATACAGGGAAAATTAGTTACCCCCACAATGCACCTCAACTGTCTTCAATCAAAGTGGCCGCCGTCAGCGAAGTTAGTATTCCAATCGCGGAGGCGATGAATGGCAAAATAGCCTACGACGAAAACGTCACCGCACGAGTAAGCTCCCCCGTTCTTGGACGCGTATTGTCATCGCATGTTGAAGCAGGTGACAAAGTAGCAAAGAACCAATCACTGGCTGAACTGGACTCACCAGATTTAGCCACTGCAGATGCCGACTGGGCTAAAGCAAAAGCGGATGAGCAACGTAAGAAATTAGCCTTTGACCGGGCAAAAAATCTGTTCGAGCACGAAGTCATTGCGCGCAAAGATTTTGAATCCGCCGAAGCCGATTTTTTACAAGCCGTAGCAGAAACTAAGCGGTGCAGCCTGCATATGCGCAACCTGAACGCAGTCGGTAACGAAAACGGCAAGTTCTCATTAAAAGCGCCGATCGCTGGCCTGGTTGCAGACAAACAAATCAATCCCGGTATGGAGGTGCGTCCTGATGCACCAAATTCATTATTCGTGATTAGTGATTTAAGCAAACTGTGGGTCTTGATTGATGTACCTGAACGTTACATCGCCAGCATTCATCCAGGCCAAAAAATGGCAATGTCATTTGATGCCTATCCAGATCAATTGTTCGACGCCACAGTAGATCGGGTCGGCTTAGCATTGGACCCGAACACCAGACGCATACAAGTGCGCGGCGTATTATCTAATCACGATCAAAAACTACGTCCTGAGATGTTCGCCCGAATTTCTTTTCTCAGTGACAGCGACAAAAAAGCCATCAAGGTGCCGAATACAAGCCTGATCGCGGAGGGGCTTTATAGCTATGTCTTTGTTGAGAAAAAAGAAGGTGAATTCCAAAAACAGCGTGTCAACGTTGTTCGACGTGGCCAGAAAAATAGCTATGTCGATAGCGGCTTAAATGCGGGTCAACGGATAGTCACTGAAGGCAGCTTGTTACTCAATGCTGAGGTGGCTTCTCATGCTCAATAAGTTTGTTGATTTTGTTCTGACTCAGCGCGTATTTGTATTAGTACTGACAGTAGCGCTAGTTGTATTTGGCTATCGCGCACTAGGCAACTTACCGATTGAAGCCTTCCCCGATGTGCAGGATGTACAAGTACAAATTGTCACTCAATTCCCGGGACAAGCGGCGGAAGAAGTTGAGCGAGCCATCACCTTACCGATAGAGCGCGAGATGAGTGGTGTGCCAGGCCAGACTCAAGTACGCTCGGTATCGATTATCGGTCTGTCGGTTGTTACCATTACCTTTAATGACGGTACGGACGACTACTTTGCGCGCCAGCAAGTACTGGAAAAATTACAAGGCGTAACACTACCGAATGGCATTCAGTCCAGCATTGCACCGTTAACGACCTCGGTTGGTGAAATCTATCGTTATGTGATTGATGCACCGGCAGGCATGTCAGAAAACGACATCCGCACTTTACAAGATTGGGTCGTCAGGCCTGAATTAAGAATCGTCTCAGGTGTTGCAGATGTCGTCAGTTTTGGTGGCACTGTAAAAGAATACCAAGTCCAGGTAGATCCTAATGCCTTACGACGTTATGGCATCACTCTAGACCAAGTCAATCAAGCACTGGCAAATAATAATGTTAACGTTGGTGGCGGCGCTATTCGTCGTGGTGACGAAACGCTGATCGTCCGCGGAGTCGGCTTATTCAACAATAAAGAAGATATTGGTCGCGTCATTGTCAATGCAAAAAACGGCAAGACAGTATTACTCTCGGATGTAGCCGATGTAGAAATTGGTAGCCGCCCACGCTCTGGCAACATCTCTTATAACCAAGGTGACAGCTATGTTCTTGGCATCGTGCAAATGGTCAAAGGCGGTAACGCGGCCAAGATCATTACTGATCTGAAGAAAAAAATTGAAGTCGTCAATACCAAGTTGCCAAAAGGTGTACGTCTGCATCAGATCTATGATCGTACCGAGCTACTCAACCATACGGTCAAAACAGTATTTGAAAACTTAGTCGTCGGTGCGGTATTAGTGATGACGATATTGATCCTGTTTTTACGCAATTGGCGCGCTGCGTTAATCGTGGTAACGGTGATACCGCTATCCCTACTATGCGCTTTTATCATGCTCGATCTAAAAGGGATTCCTGCCAACCTGATTTCTTTGGGGGCAGTAGACTTTGGGATCATCATCGATAGTGCGGTCGTGCTGGTCGAAGCATTAATGGTGAGGCTGGCCCTGAAACACCATGATTTAGAACATCAGAGTAATCTCTTCCTCTGGCGCAAACAGGTACTGAAAAAAACCGTGGTTGAAATGGGACACCCTATTCTGTTTGCCAAAGCCATCATCATTCTGGCGTTTATTCCAATTTTTACTTTCCAGCGGGTTGAAGGAAAAATCTTCTCACCTGTCGCCTTAACGTTAAGCTTTGCAATGTTGGGTGCCTTGATTTTAACCATGACCCTGATCCCGACCTTACTGGCGCTGACGATGAAGCGTCATAGCCTGGCAGAAAAGCATAGCAACTGGATGCAAGCCATACAGGACTGGTACCGCAAGCTACTCTACAAAGCTGATGGACAAAAACGCACAGTCATGATCGTATCTTGCATCGTACTTGCGATCACTTTGTTACTGGCGCCCCGGCTTGGTAGTGAATTTTTGCCTAAGCTGGATGAAGGAAATATCTGGTTGACCGTCAGCTTACCGCCCTCCACTGCACTAGAGAAAACGCGTGAAGTAGAGCGTCAGGTCAGAGCTATTTTGCTGAGTTATCCCGAAGTCAGCACCGTGGTATCCCAAGTCGGCCGCCCAGATGATGGCACTGATCCGAAAGGTCCTAACAGTATGGAAATACTGGTTGATCTAAAACCACATGATCAATGGAAGTTCGCCGATAAAGAAAGTCTGATCGAAAGCATGACCGCCAAGATCGGGACACTACCAGGCGTGCCGACTAATTTTTCCCAAGTGATACAAGATAATGTGGAAGAAGCTCTATCGGGCGTCAAAGGTGAAATCGCGGTCAAAATTTTTGGTCCAGACTTGGATATCCTGACACAAAAGAGTGAGCAGATTTCTGGAATACTCAAAGGCATTCGTGGCGCAAGCGATGTAGATGCGATCAAAAGCGGTGGTCAAACACAACTCAATATTGTGATTGACAGAGAAAAAATTGCACGCTTAGGTATCAACGTGTCGGATGTCAATAATACGATACAGACCGCCTTAGCCGACACACCCGTCAGTACGTTTTATGAAGACGACAAACGCTTTGACATCACCATCCGATTAAAAGCTGCCTACAGAGAATCGATAGATGGCATTGGTAGTCTGCAAATCAACTTACCTAACGGTGCAGGCACGATTGATCTGGCTGATCTTGCGCGCATTGAGGTGCGGCAGGGTGCGGCACGTATCAGCCGCGAAGCTGGTGGCCGCAATGCCTCGGTCAAAGCGAATTTGTTAGGACGGGATCAAGGCAGTTTTGTAGCAGAAGCGCAGCAAAAAGTTGCTGAACAAGTCAATTTACCGACCGGTTATTACATCGTCTGGGGTGGTCAGTTTGAGAACCAGCAACGTGCAGTCAAGCGCTTAGAAATCATTGTACCAATAACGATTTTCCTAATCTTTGCATTACTGTTCTGGGCCTTTCGCTCCATCCGTATGGCAATGCTTATCTTGATGATGGTACCTTTTACGATGATAGGCGGAATCGCTGGTTTAGCACTGGCGGGTTTGCACTTCTCTGTTTCTGCTGCAGTAGGATTCATCGCAGTAGCGGGCATCTCTGTGCAGAACGGTGTGATCATGCTTGAGCAAATATTAGAATTTGAGAAAACCAGCCGTGCTGATTTTTCTAGCGCAATTGAAGGCGCGGTAAGCCGGCTCAGACCGATATTGATGACTGCATTGATGGCAGGTTTAGGTTTATTGCCAGCCGCGTTATCGCACGGAATCGGCTCAGAAACCCAACGCCCGTTCGCGGTCGTGATTGTGGGCGGCATTGTCTCAGCAACTTTTTTCACTCTGCTGTTACTGCCGTTGAGCTACCGCTTATTTAAGGATAAAGCGAAGGAAGAATAGGAGTAAAGGAAAGTAATGATGATCGATGAATTAATTAATACTCCCCATAGGTATATTTTAATTGTCCATACATTATCTGGTCAATATAGGGTTTTTATAGAAACTTATGGGGAGTATATTAAATTGATCAGCCAAAATCTGACCAAAAAGTGACTTAACCGTCAATTTATTGACTTAGGAGAATACGATGTCCAAGAAAGAAATCACCATACCAAGATTGATGATCTGCCTGCTGAGTATCTGTGCTGCGCTGGCAATCAGTACACCAAATGCCTTTAGCCATGAAGCTGATCTGGAACCAGCGGCCAAAGACAATCTTAAGCATGGCTGGGTAAGCAATCTCTACGATGCGAAGTCTGATCGGAAAAACTTGCCTGAGTGTCTGGAAAAACTCACGGACTCAGAGCGCGACAATAAGCATTTCGCCAAAATACATTACCAGCATGCACGTCGTGGCTTGAATACCATTGCTGAAGTGCCGGAATCCATGAGCTTAAAATTGGATGATGAAGTCGAAGTAGTGCCAGAGAATTGCGAGAAAGGGAAGTTTGCCCATATCGTTAAGGTCTTGTCTGCTCATTAAGCAAGCATCAAAACGGATTGGCGAAGTAGTTGGTGATCTCTGACAAAGTCACATCGGCTGTACGCTGTTTACATAATCTGAGCAGGAATGATCTAAGTAGCAACGCTTTGAACAGCCGCCGTCATTTCGATCTCTACTTTGTAATCAGGATGAATCAATTTTGCGCCTGTGGTCGAGCGTGCCGGAGCGTGGCCCGGCGCTACCCATGTGTCCCAGGCATCATTCATCGCGGCATAGTCGCCCACTGATGCCAGATAAATTCTGGCGGAAACAATATTCGTTTTATCAGCGCCTACTTTGGCCAGCAGACGATCGATAAAATGCAAAATCTCGCGAGTCTGTCCCATCACATCTAAGGAAGTATGCTCAGCAACTTGTCCTGCGATATAAATTAATTTAGCAGTACCAAGATCGACTACGGTCATCTCGCTAAAACGTGATCCCATTTCAAAACGCAGAATTTCCATATCGTCTCATTCTCTTTTTGTTTGCTTATTTTGTTACCGAAGGCAGCGTATTGGTAATGCTATGTTGGCCTGGCTATCCGCGCCTCGCTATTTTGACGCTGCCATGTCTTTAGTCACCGTTGCAGAATTTCTGTTCCACCAACCGCCGCCTAAGGCCTGGAACAATGCAACGGTGTCCGTCAAACGAGCTGCCTGCGCCTGTACTAAATTTAACCGGGATTGCTGATACGCTTGCTCGCTGCTTAACACATTTGCACTACTGATATCGCCTAATGCCAGTTGCCGTTGAACAATCGCCAGACTCTTGGCAGCAGCCCGCTCTGCCCTTTGTGCAGCCTTTAGCGCAACCGCGTCTGATTGTATCGCGATCAAGGCATCTGCCACATTTTGGAAAGCATTGATCACAGTCGCGCGGTATTGCGCGGCCGCTTGATCATACGCGGCCTGCGCTGCACCCTGCCGATGTTTTAGCGTACCGCCATCAAAAATAGGTTGCGTGATATTGCCTGCCAAAGTCCAAAAACCGGTACCCGCTTTAAACAGATCACTGATAGAACTGGCAGCAGAGCCATAGGTATTCACACCCAAACTAATATTCGGCAAACGGTTAGCAACAGCAACACCAATCGCGGCACTGGCGGCATGTAATTGCTCCTCTGCGGCACGGACATCTGGCCTATGCTCAACCAATGATGCGGGTAGCGTTAGCGGTAACTCAGCTGGCAGTTGCAAGCTGTCTAGCGTGAAGATCGTAGTAGCAAGACCGGACGTATGTTCGTTATTAGATTTATCCTTGGGTTCGCTCTTGGGTTGGCTCTTGGGTTGGCTCTCAAACCCATCCGGCAAGCGCCCGGCAAGCGCACTTAATAAATCTCTTTGCAGGGCTAATTGTTTTTCTAAGGATGGCAACGCCACTTCTGTATTTGCCAGCGCAGACTCTTGTGCCGCGACATCAATCTGTGCGATTTGTCCCAGCGCATACTGACGTTGAATCATCTTCATCAACTGAGTCTGACTGGCAATGATTTCTTTGGTCGCTGCGATCTGACCGCGTAAAGCAGCCTCTTGAATTGCTGCCACCACGACATTAGACGTCAACGTTAAATAGCTGGCTTCTAACTGAAATTTTTGTGCCTCTGCCTGCGCCTGCAAAGACTCGATCTGGCGGCGATTACCACCAAACACGTCTAAGGTATAAGACACGCTGACCTGCGCCGTATGCAAGTTGTAATAGCTGGCACCGGAAGAAGCCGGGCTGGCGAGGGTACCGGCAATTTTCTGTCGGGTTGGCAAAAACGATGCTTCAACTGATGGGAACCACGCGCCTTGCTGCGCATAGACATTTTCCATCGCGCCACGCAAAGCGGCCTGCGCTGCTTCTACAGTCGGATTTTGTTTTAGACTTGCCTCGACCAAGGTACTTAATGCAGGCGATTGAAATAGCTCCCACCACTGCGCGGGAATATCACTTTGGATAAATTTTTGTGACTCCAGATTTTTATCTATGCCGCTATCCGGTTGATTTTTAACGCTACCGTTTGATGTAGGAACGGATGCAGTGCCAGACATATAAGTCGACGGCAGCATAGTCGCCGGACGCACATAATCAGGTCCTGCAGCACATCCGGATAACAGCAGCAAGCCAGCGATGGGCGACCAATATGCTCGCACTTTTACCATTGCATTCTCAGTCACAATTTTTGCCACGATACGCTCTATAACATTAGCCGGTTTTTTGAATAAATTGTGAAACATAGGATGCTTCATCAAGAGCCGATTCAGATTTTTCATTATCGATTCTGCCTTAATCGCAAACCCCAAGTTTTGCTCTCGAACAGACGTTCCATCGCAAAATAGTAAGTGGGTAGAATAAATAAAGTCAGCAAGGTTGATACGATCAAACCACCGACGACTACGGTTGCCAGTCCACGCTGGACATCGGTGCCAACGCCAGTTGCCAGCGCTGCAGGTAGCATGCCGAAGGCAGCGACAGTCGCCGTCATCAAGACAGGGCGCAGGCGCTCGGTTGCACCTGCAATGACGGTATCGTTTAGCGGCAAACCCTGACCGCGTACACGGCGGAAGTTAGCAACCATGATGATGCCGTTTTGTACCGACACTCCAAACAAGGCAATAAAGCCGACTGCGGTTGCGACGTTTAAAGTCTCGCCAGTCACATGCAAGGCAACAAGTCCACCCAAGGTCGCCATTGGTACCACACCCAAGATTAAAATGACCTGACGGATTTTTCCAAACTGGAAGAACAGCAATACGGACATTAGCGCCAATACCACGCCTAAAATAACGATTAGCCTTGCGTGAGCCCGTCGTTCGTTCTCAAACTGCCCTGCCCATTCGAGCCGAATTTTCTGCGGATTAATTTTGATCTCAGCATCAATCCTTTGTTGCGCTTCTGCCAAATAAGAAGTGAGATCACGTCCACGATTATCGATACGGACAGTGATCTGACGTTCACTCGCCTCATGTGAAATCGTACTTTCTCCGGTCTGGAGTTTGATACTGGCAACTTGCGATAAAGCGATCTTTGCGCCGGTTGAACTGTTTAATGTCAGGCTACCCAAGGACTCAGGATTGTTTTTGCTGGCTTTAGGAAAACGTGCGGTCACATTGTAAATACGATCGCCCACATACACCGATGAGATCGCCGCACCGCCAACTCCGGTCTGTATCAGGGCCGCGATATCTGCTGTGTTAATACCGTAACGTGCAGCCTGTTCTCTATCCACTTTAATCACCACTTGCGGTATCGGCGGCTCCTGGAATAAGGATGCCGAGGCAGTACCGGGTATCGTCTGCAAAATATCGACAATCTGATTACCAATACGGCGATTTTCTCTCAGATCGTCGCCATACACACGCAAGACTAATGGGCTATGCGCACCACCGATCGCGTCATTTACACCGTCAATAATCGGCTGACTGATGCTGATAGAAAATCCCGGCATAGTGGCAAAACGCTGATTCAGGCGTTTGATCAGATCAGCCTTGCTACCGCCATTGGGCCACTGATCGTAAGGCTTTAATCCGACTGGCACTTCCATATGCGATGGCGTCCACGGATCGGTACCGTCATCATTACGACCAAGCTGAGTGACGACGTAAGAAATTTCTGGAAACTCTTTTAATGTTCTGCGCAAATCACTCGCCATCTCATTAGCTTTTTCGATAGAAATACCGCTGGGTACTTGCACCTGTAGCCACAGCGCTCCCTCATCAATATCAGGTAAAAATTCGCGTCCCGCTGTTGAGCCGAGAATGATGACGCACACCAGCGTCAATGCGCCTATGCCGTACGCAATCCAGGTATTTTCTAACGAATGACGCAACAGACTGGTGTATCTTTGGGTTAGCCAGACTAAGGGGCGGTTATGAAATATTTTGCGCGGCTTACGCAAAGCGGTAAACGCAAGTCCCGGGATCAATACCAGTGCGCATACTAGAGCACCTAACAAGGCATAAGAAACCGTGTAGGCCATCGGTGTTAACAACTTGCCCTCAGCACGCTGGAATGCGAATAAGGGGATGTAGGCAGCGATAATAATCAAGGTCGCAAAAAAGATCGGGCGCGCCACTTGCCCTGTCGTGCGCAAGACATCTTCTTCTGATAATTCAACATCAGGATTTTTCTCGCGACGCAACAAGATCGCCTCCATAACGACAATCGCGCCATCGACAATAATGCCAAAATCAATCGCTCCGAGTGAGAATAAATTGGCAGGCATTTTGGTCGCCGCCATAATGATAAAGACCGTGACCAGCGCAATCGGTATTGCCACAGCAGCTACAACCGCGCTACGTGGGCTACCCAAAAATAAGATCAGTACCAGGCAGACTAAACCTATGCCTTCCAACACGGTATGGCTGACTTTATGCACCGTTAGTTTGACCAGATCATCACGATCAATGTAGGGCACAATCTTGACACCCATAGGCTCCAGCTTTTTGCGTAGCTGCTCTACTTTTGCATGCACGCCTTGCAAGACCATAGAAGGGTTCTCATATTTAAGCATGAGCACAATGCCTTCTATGGTGTCTGGATTATTGTCTTTACCCAGAATGCCTTCACGTTCCTGATGTCCGTATTGCAGCTTGCCGAGATCACGTAGCAGTACCGGAACACCGTTATTTTGCGTGACCACAACCGTCGCCAGATCATCTAGCGAATGCACCTGCCCGATGCCGCGGATGACATAACTTTGCTCGCCACGTGCAATCCGGCCACCGCCTGCATTGGCGCTATTGGCGTTGATCGCGGTCACCACATCATTCAACACCACGTTGTAACGTTGCAGCTGGGTGGGGTCAAGTTCTAACTGAAATTGTTTGGTAAATCCGCCAAAGTTATTCACATCTGCAATGCCGGGTACCTGCTTAAATCCGGGGATCACGATCCAGCGCTGAATCTCGGATAACTCCATCAGATTTTTGGTATCGGATTCCAGCGTATACCGAAAAATTTCTCCCGCCGGCCCAGAAACCGGCCCCAGACCCGGCTGCACACCAGCGGGTAACGAGACTGATGCAATACGCTCCAACACACGTTGGCGTACGAAATAATCATCTGCGCCATCCTGAAACACAAGAGTGATCAAAGACAATGCAAACGTGCTGCTGGAACGCATCGTGACTAAGCCTGGCGTATTACTCAGCGCGCGCTCTAGTGGCGTGGTGATTTGTTGCTCTATTTCTTCCGCAGCCAGACCCGGCACTTGGGTAGAAACCTGTACTGTGACATCACTTAAATCGGGATAGGCTTCGACTGCCATTTTTTGCCATGACACGTAACCATACATCGAAATCACAATCGCCAGCACCCATGCCAGATGACGCCGCCGGAAACATAAAGCGATGAGCTGGTTAATCATTGAGCAGCACTCCACCGCGTACGACCACACGATCTGTTGCAGTCAGACCGGACAAGATGGTCACCTTGTCGTTATCCTCATGACCCAATTCCACGCTGCGGCGTACAAACGTCCACGGAGCAACTTCAACAAATACGGTGATGTCGTCATTGTTCATTAACAAAGCCGAAGTTGGGATCGTAATAGGTGTAATAGAGGCCGGCTGTGACGCCTGCGCTTGAGGTGTTGATCCGGCTTTGGTAGTTTGCGTAGTTTGCGTAGTTTGCGTAGTTTGCGTAGTTTGCGTAGTTTGCGTAGTTTGCGTAAGCAAAATACTAGCCGTTGCAAACATATTCGGCTTGAGCTTGCCATCCTGATTGGCAAAGCTGATGCGCACTTTATTGCGTCTGGTGTCTGGCTCCAGCACGGCACTGACAAAGGCGACCGTGCCATGAAACGTCTGGTTAGGGTAAGCAGGTAAGTTAATATCTACCGACTGCCCTTTAGCGACGGAAGAGACCAATTGTTCTGGCACATTGGCCGTGACCCAAATCTGGTTGAGATTAGCGACGGTCATCAGGCTCGCTGTAGCGTCGTTCAGATAGGCGCCGCTGCCCACAGTAAGCGTAGTGACCACGCCTGAGATAGGTGCAGTGATGCTGAGTAATCTGGAACTGGCTTTGGTGTGGGTGTTGATGGCATTACCAGTATTGCTGGTATTGCTGGTATTGCTGGTATTGCTTTGGAGCGTGTTTGTGGAGCCATTCAACACCCTCAGACGGGTTTCAGCACGTCGCGCTTCTGCTTGGGCTTGTACATAATTGCTAGTCGCTTGCTCAAAATCTTTGGCGGCATTACCACCCGCAGCATTCACGCCACGCGCGCGCTCCAGCGCTTTATGCGATAACTCCAGGCCGTCCTGCGCTTTATCGGCATCTGCATAGGCTTGCGCCAAATCCGGCGAGCTGATGAGCGCCAGCACTTGCCCTTGTTTAACGACATCCCCCAGCTTTACTTTTAACTCGACCAAACGCCCGGTCAACGGCGGCAAAATATTGACTGTCAACGAAGGGTCAGCCTCCACCGTCGCAGGTACGGTAATGATGTGCGATGGCACCGACGTTGCCACTGGCAAAACAGCCAGCCGGGATCGCAAAGGTGATTTAGCGGGGACGCTAATTTTATCGCCCTGCCGGATCATCATTTGTTCCTCATCTGATGTTTTGGCAGTTGTTGCACCAGCAGAGGCGGACAATTTGTCAGCGATCAAAACCACTAGCGCAAAGCTACCAAGCATCGCAACAAGCACCGTAAGACGTTGACGATTTTTTGTGATCGTGGAAATAGGATTTATCATTTTCATTGAGGTTTGCCTCATTGTTTATTCACACGACAATGTCAGTGCTGCAGATTTTTGGTCGTAACGACCAGTGGGGGCTAGTCTGGGTATATTTTTACCGGAAAGAAATCCAGACGATGATCGGTCTTGGGACTACTTCTCAGATGAGCAAGCAGAGTATGCAAAGTTGTTAACCAGCCACAATCAATTCAGAACCATAAAGTTTTGAATTGAGCCTTGAATTTGGCCTAGAGTTTATTTGCGGTATTTGACCTGAGAATGACGTCAGGACTCAGGTGTTGCATTTTAACGATGTGTGTCTGAAGAAATACTTAAGAAGTCCTGAATTTTTCTTCAGGATTGATGAAGAGAGAGTGAATGCTATCGCGGAGTCAGGAGGATTTAATCTGAAAAATCCGGGTGGAAATTTGGGTGAAGATTGGAGCAGTCACTGATTCAGCGATTCAGTAGTTTGGGCGGCAATTCGGACAATCATTACTGTGGTGGTTCATCAAAATGCCGGGCGAACATGGTGAACAATAAGATTGATATACAAGCAGAACACTATTGCAAAATCAATATACTCTCACTCTGTATATATAAGTAGTCCAATTAAATACTGGACACTAAGGCATATTTTAAAAAAATAGAGGGGAGTATATTAATTTAACGAGAAAATCAACATCCGCCAGCACTACGTAGTACACGATCTCCGAGGATGCGTACTAGCGCATACATCAGCCCTAAAAATAGTATGAGTGGTGCTGCGATATTTGCGTAGGCTAGCGGCAAGAATAACCAGGACAGCGCATATCCCAAGCCACCAACTACCAAAGCCCAGCCTGCAATCCGGCGCATTGCGAGACCACGTGCTGTGCTTACTTGTTTGGGGATGCTGTTGGCAAAGACGACAACGATGACTCCCATCATCACGCTATTGCTCCGCTCGGCAAACTGACTGACTAATCCATCCGTCCATCCCAACGGTATAAGCAAAGCGAGTCCCAGCATTGAGCCAGCTAGCACTATGGCTTGCGTAATTTTACGGCGATTGACTTGGCCTGCCGAGCCAACTGCTGCACCTGTTGGTAACAACTGACGAGCGATCCACGCGATACCGATGATAGCGAGCGCGAGGACATAAGGCCAAGGACGGGCAAGATGGAGGTAGCACAGATAGCTGCTGGCAAAAACTACCCATGTGCTGATGAGGATGGCGAATGTGCGGAGCGGTTGCTCGGAGATAGTTTTCATCATTTTCCTTCAGTTTGTGAGGATGGTGGTTGAGCATCTGGCACTGCTGCTGATGTTAATGGCGGTGACATTGGTGATGAGTCCGCCTTAAGCTGACTGCCCAGCAGTTGGGCAAACCCAAGCAAGGCGTCCTCCAGTACCGAGAGTTGCAAGCAATACACGATGGTCTTGCCTTGTTTTGAGGAAGCGATTAAATCAGCTTCACGCAGGATAGAAAAATGGGCTGACATGGTGGGTTTGGACACGTCAAAATAGTCCGCTAACTCGCCTGCCGTTTGTGGACCATTGCGCAGTAGCGCCAGTACCTGACGGCGAGTCGGATCGGAGAGGGCTTTAAATATCTGATTCATGTTTTGAAGATTAGCTAATCATCTAAATGAAGTCAAGGACTTATTTAGCCATTGGTCTAAATGATGTGTTGAATCAGTTGCGCAGAGGGAACGTGGCAATCAGGAGGAGAAAGTAACCGCTGTGACGAACGAAAAAAGTAATGAAGAAGTCAGCTAAGTTCGTAGCGAACAGCGCAAATCAACGATCAACAAGCGGCTAAAATTTGGCAGGTCATGTCGAATTGCTGTGCGAGCAAGGAGTGCATATCGGCGACTTCCAAAGGACGATAATACAAATATCCCTGGAAATAATCACAGCCGATATCTTTCAGGAATTGCTCTTGCTCTAGGTTTTCTACACCCTCTGCTACTGTCGTACAAGACAAGATGCTGGCTAGCGAGACAATCGCTTTGATGATCATTTCACTTTTTTGATTATTGCCAATCTGCGCAACAAACGAACGATCAATTTTGACGCTGCGGGCGGGGAAGTGGCTTAGTTTTGATAAGGAAGAATAGCCAGTACCAAAATCATCTATCGCAATGCCAAAGCCTTTTTCTTTCAGCGCATTTAAATGCTCTACTGCCAGAGATTCGTTCGCGATTAGACCGGTTTCTGTGATTTCAAATTCCAGATATTGGGCTGTCACCGCATACTGGGCACAAGTACGCTCTATCAGTTCCAGTAAGTCGCTACGCGCCACATCAGAGGCGGACAGATTTACCGCCACTACCGGACTGTCGCCAAATTCATCCAGCCATTGCCGGATTTGTGAGCAGGCGCTATCGAGTACGAAATTGCTGATCTCGCGGATTAAACCAGCGCGCTCTGCAATCGGAATAAATTCAACCGGGGACACATTACCCAAGCTGGAGGACTGCCAGCGTATCAGCGCCTCTACCCCAGCCAGACTGCCGTCTTGTGTGATCTTGGGTTGATATACCAGCCTGAATTCACGCTGCTTAAGGCCGTTGATAATATCGACTTCGATTTCGATACTGCGCCGGATTTCTGATTCGTCCTCATCATCAAATAAAGTCGCGCCCGATTCGCTGGAGCGGCGCGCGGTGTCTAGCGCCAATTCACTACGGCGTATCAGATCATCGGCTTCGGTCTCGTCTGTTCTGACCAGCGCGATACCTGCTGAAAACTGAACCAGCAAAGTTTCGCCATCGATCAAAATCTCTTTAGGCAAGGCATGTCGCACACGCTCGACCAGTTTAATAATATCGCCCGGCGTACTGTATTGCTCGACAACGAAGGAAAAAACAATACTGCGTAAGCGCGCACAAAAACAATCTTGCGGCAGAACAGTGGATAATTCTTCTGCGAAGCGACGCAGTAATTGATCGCCAAAATGTACGCCTAATTTTTGATTCGCATGACGGATACTATTCAGGCGAAACGAGACCAATGCAGTCACTTTATCTGGCGTAGGATTTGCCAGAATACGCCGCAAATGCTGGCGCAACATGTCGCGGTTAGGTAAATTGGTTAAGGTATCGTGATTGGTCAAAAAGCTTTCACGCTCCTGACTCAGTTGCAAGGCATTGTGCATCGAGTACAAGTGCGAAACATCACGCAGCGCGACGATATAGTTTTCGTTTTTGGTCTGAGAAATATTTTCCATCGAGACCAATTTACCGTCACGCGTCCGGTATGCGGACATACGTAGATTGGCAACCTCTTCATTAGCCATATTATTAATAGCTGAGCTAGACGCAGATGTGTTTACTTTGAGGCGAACACTATTATCTAAAGACAACCAGTCAAATAATTGACTGCCTCTGGTGTCATTGGTGTCTTTGCTGTCAGTAGCCCCAAGAATAGTAGAGCCATTTGCGGATACCTCCGTCACACATCCCAGTAAAGCATTCGCCAGATTATTCGCTTGCAAAATTGTGCCGTTGCTATCGGTCAATACCAGCGCACTTCCCGCATTTTGAAAAATCTCGTGGTACTGGGCATGGCTAACCTCAAGCTCGACACTGGTCTTGCGGTGACGGGCAGCAGATGCATCCAGAGCATGTAGGACGCGAAATACTGCGAGCGGCACACAGACATTAAAAAATAGGAACAGCAAAGACTGAACATAGCCGTGACTATCTGGCAGCGTGATATTAATACCAGGAAAATGGAAGATCGGTTGATTATGCAGTAACAGTAAAAACGGCAAGCTATTCACCAACATCAACCCAACTGCTAGTCGGGTATTAAAAAATAATCTTGCGATGATGGGTGTGGTGTAGATAAAAATCACACCAAGTTTGGCGATTTCAAATTGATCAATAAAACTGAGCATGGCAAACGCAGCGCCATATACCGTGCCAATTAACACACCCGCACTTAAGGCAACATGGCGCGCCGAATAAAACAGGCCGATACTCAAGGCAAGGTAAAACAAGCCCACAACCCATAAGACGTGATAAGCCCCGACAGCAATCGCTTTGAGCGAACTATCAACGGCAACAATTGCTTCCAACAAAAAACCTGACACCAAAATAATACGCAAAGCGCTTATTTTCCATACGGTGTGCTCTGTTGGATCTAGCCCGCTTTCGTTAAGCGAAAGCCAGCGGAACATGATTGAACATGGGAGACATTAGAGTAATTTTATTTCCACACGGAAATTTAGATTATCGCATAAAATGCGACGAAGACTCAATTAGCATGCGTCCTTCGGGTTAAACCAACAATAAGTAATACACCTCATTGCGACCACCATGCCGTGACTAAACATGATTTAAAACATCAAATATCTTGACACTAGACGACTGGTCTAATAATATCTTGTGTTATGGACAGAATAGATCAATATCAAGATACCCGAGAACGCATACTCGCCATTGGCCAAGAGCTGATCGTGGGGCGTGGCTTTAGTGCAATCGGCTTGAATGAGATTTTGACTCGCGCAGAAGTGCCTAAAGGTTCTTTTTATCATTACTTCCAATCTAAAGAAGGCTTTGGCGTTGCGTTGTTAGAACGCTACTTTGATGATTATCATGCACGCTCTGCTCTGTTGTTTTGTAACGAATCAATCAGCTCGCGCGAACGCCTGTTAGCTTACTTTGGCAATTGGCGCAAAGTTGCCGACAACAGCCAATGTCAGGTCATGTGCCTGGCGATAAAACTGGCCGCTGAAGTCGCGGATTTGTCAGAGCCGATGCGTATCGCTTTGAGCAAGGGCATGACGCGCATCATCGAACAAATCGCGCAAGTGTTGGAACAGGCGCAGGCCGAAGGTAGTCTGTCCAAGCAGTTAGATGCCGCACAACTAGCCGAATCTTTATATGGCATGTGGGTTGGCGCGTCATTATTGACCAAGGTTAACCACGATATCAAGGCAATGGATTTAGCCTATAAACAAACGCAGCAAATGCTACAACCGCTACAACCGCTACAAACCCCTTAGCAATAAGACTGACGCAATATTAAAGACCAGGTTTTTTAATCCTGATCAAACCGAGACAGGCAATTAATTGCCTTTTATTTTTAATCCAGACTAGACGACTGGTCTATTTTATTTACTCTTAAAGGATACACATGCTTAAGCATTTACTCTCCCCTGTAGCAACCGGCAGCATCCATTTAAATAACCGCGTAGTGATGGCGCCATTGACACGCTCACGTGCAGGGCAACCTGGTGATCTACCACGCGCACTGAATGTTGAGTACTACGCACAGCGCGCCACCGCAGGTTTGATCGTGACCGAGGCTAGCCAAATCTCCCGTCAAGGTCAGGGTTATGCATGGACACCTGGCATTTATACCGACGCACAACAAGCCGGCTGGAAGCAAGTGGTTGGTGCCGTGCACAACAAAGGTGGCCGAATCGCACTGCAACTCTGGCATGTCGGTCGCATTTCTCACTCGCTGTTGCAAGAAAACGGCGCAGCACCGGTAGCACCGTCTGCGATCATCGCGGCCAATAGTCAGTGCTTCGTTGTGCAACCAGATGGCACGCCCGCCAACGTCCCGACCGAAACACCACGCGCTTTGCTGTTGGAAGAAATGCCAGGCATCGTTGCGCAATATAGTGCTGCGGCAGTACGCGCAAAACAAGCCGGTTTTGATCTGGTGGAAGTCCACGCTGCCAATGGTTATTTGTTACAGCAATTCATGTCGACCAACAGCAATGTCCGTACCGACATCTATGGCGGCTCACTGGAAAATCGCGCACGCCTGACGTTGGAAGCAGTCGATGCAGCGATTGCAGAAATCGGCGCTGACCGCGTAGGTGTTCGCATCTCGCCACACTTCGTCGCACATGGTATTGCTGATACTGAAGCCGAAGAAATGGCATTGTATTTGGCTGCAGCCTTCACCCAGCGTGATATCGCTTATTTGCATATTGCAGAACCTGACTGGGCAGGCGGTCCGGTGTTGACGGAAGCATTCCGTAAGCAATTACGTGCTGCATTCAAAGGCACATTGATTTGCTGCGGTGGCTACACCGCCGATGAAGCAGAAGCTTTGATCGCCAGCGGTTTGTCTGACGCCGTTGCATTTGGTCGCCCTTATATCGCTAACCCAGATCTGGTCGCACGTTTTGCAGCAGGCGCAGAACTCAATCAGGGTGATCGCACGACCTACTACGGTGGTGAAGAAAAAGGATATACCGATTATCCAACGATGCAAGAAGCGAAAGTGGCGGCATAGATTTGATCGTTGCGTCTGATTACGATGTTATTCACTACGCTTAATCACTGAGCTTGATCACTGAGCTTGATCACTGAGCCTGAAATTTCGATCAGGCTCAGTGGTTGAACATCCGTCAATTTATCGTTCTAGTGCGGGTGGACAGCTAGCATCGGTCAGCAAAAGTATCAGCAAAGACGCTGGCTCTCCGCCTGCGCAGGGATGATGAACTGGCGTTTTTTGCTATATCCCTCATAAAATTACTACCCCGGTGTATTTTTTAACGTCCAATGATTATCTGGACGATACCCTATATTATTGCCTATACTCCCCTATTTATCTATTTTTACAGCTTACTACTGCCTATTTTTAATATTATGCAGGCAATACTAAAGTCACTATCACGCCACCGCCTTGACGGTTACGCAGCAAGATGCGACCGCCATGCGCTTCGATAATTTCTCTCGCCAGCGCCAATCCTAATCCGGTACCACTGCGTTTGGTCGAATAAAACGGTACCAGCGCGTTTGACATAACGGCATCGATCATTCCATTGCCCTGATCCATGACTTCGATGCGTATCATGCCGTGCAATCGACGCACACCTAAACTGACATGTTCAGGCGCTGATCCTGATTCATGCGCGTTTTTTAACAGGTTGAGTAACGCCTGCTCCATTTGCGCGATATCAAAACTGACCTTCTCATCAGGTAATTCACCGATCAGGTGGAAATCCATCTGCGACTGCAAGCGAGAAATAAATGGCTGCCACGAGGTCGTTTCTGTGCGCGGGGTCGGCAATTTAGCAAAACTCGCATAACCTTGAATAAAGCTTTCCAGGTGGCGGGAACGCTCTTCTATCGTGGATAAAATTTCTGGCAAGCGCTCAGTTTGCCCTCGCCGCAATAACTCTGCGCCAGAGTTGGCGAGTGAGGCCACCGGTGCCAGCGAATTATTCAATTCATGGCTGATCACACGGATGACTTTTTTCCAGGTCTGGACTTCTTGCCGGCGCAGCTCTGCCGTCAAGTGGCGCAACAATAGCAGTTCATGATGCCGTCCGTTCAAACTGAAGTTACGACGTGCCAGGTGATACACCTCCTCCTCGTCATCACCGTTTTGTCTGTTTGCGCCCTCTTTGGCATTGACCGTGAACAAACCGTCGCCACCTTTATCGATGGCGTCGCGCAACGAAGCTGAGAGATGTTTTAACAACGCATCAAGAGTATGGCCTTCTAACTTACGACCCTCGTTGAGCAACTGTCTCGCGGCGATATTGGCAAAAACAATCGGGCCTTTTTCGGCAACCAGCAGCATTGCCACCGGCGTATTTTGTAGCATTGTATCCAGCAACAACTCACGCTGAACCAGACTCAGGCGCTGCTCGCGTAATACATCACCCAACGCATTATGGGCATCCACCAAATCCGCCAGCTCATCATGCCGCGGCCAATGCAGTCCAAACGAATAATCTCCATCCTGATAGCTAATGACGGTACCACTCAGCGCGCGGAATAATGCCAACATCGCTTGCATCTGGTTACGTACCAGCATGACCGTAACCGGCAACATCACCAGTGCGACAAGTAATACTGTCAGACCAAACTCTTTAGGAAAAAAATGCTGCGACGTATAGACCAGAGCAATGCTCATCGCGATTAAAAAAACGGACAGCAAAGTAAATCTGGCTGTCAGCGATATACCTAGCTTGGTTTTAGAGTCGTCAGGCGTCACTCAGATCACCCGGCCTTGCTAATGCCAAGTCTGTCCATCCGCCGGTAGAGCGACTGACGGCTTAACCCCAACTCCGTGGCCGCCTGAGCAATCACCCCATTTGCCTTACTTAAGGCTTTTTCTATCGTCGCACGATCCAGTTCCACCTCGACATTGACGCGCGCTTGCGCGATCACTGGCAAGCCTAGATCGCTGGCTTTCAGCTCTGAATCGCTGGCAAGCAAGCTTGCTCTTTGCATGACATTTTTTAATTCACGCACATTACCGGGCCAGGTATACTGCAGCAACAACGCACGTGCTGTCGGATGTAGAGTTTTAGCAGCGCTTTCACCACGACTTAAGAAATGCATCGCTAAGGGAATGATGTCGTCCGGTCTATCTGCCAAGGACGGTAAATTGAGCTGAATCACGTTCAGGCGATAATACAAATCCTCTCTGAAGCTTCCCGCTTTAATCATCGCGGTTAAATCAGCATTGGTCGCACTGATCACCCGGACCTTAACCTGACGCTCTTTGTTAGAGCCAAGACGTTCAAAACGTCCAGTCTCCAACACACGTAATAACTTCATCTGCCCTGCAAGCGGTAAGTTACCAATTTCATCTAAGAATAAGGTACCGCCATCAGCTGCCTCAAACTTACCCTCCCGCGCTTTGATGGCACCGGTATAAGCACCGGCTTCAGCACCGAATAATTCTGCCTCAATCAATTCAGAAGGAAGTGCACCACAATTTAACACAACAAAAGTACCATCTTTAACACTGGAATTAGCTTGAATAATTTCGGCAATTCTCTCTTTGCCAGCACCATTCGGCCCTGTGATCAGCACAGATACATCTGAGCGTGCAACCTGACAGGCCATAGTCAACACTCGCTCTGTTGCCGCGTCTTGCCAGACTAAATTACGCAGGTCATATTTTTGTTCCAGCTCGCGTTTATTTTTACGCTCACGCAACACTCTCTGCTGCAATGCCCGATTGGCTTGACCTAGCTCGATCAGATTTTTTACTGTCGCCATCAGACGCTGATCATTCCAAGGCTTAGCTAAGTAATCCGCAGCACCTGCTTTAATCAATCCAACAGCAGCATCCAGATGCGTCCAGGCGGTGAGCAAAATCACAGGCAGATCGGGATGACGTTGACGAATCTGATGAAACAAGGCTACGCCCTCCTCACCAGAGGTAGTGTCAGCGCTAAAGTTCATGTCCTGTATCACTAAATCGACACTGGTTTTTTCTAATAACGCTAAGCCTTGTTCCGGCGATTGCGCGCTGATTGCGGCGATATCGTGCAAAGACAACAGCACCTCCAGTGCGATGGCAATCGAGGGGTTGTCGTCAATGATGAGTACATTAGGCATAGAGAAATTGATTATGGAATATCGGATTAAACCGCATCGTACAACACAAAAAAACAGAACATCACATAAAGTTTTTCCGATACGCCGATAAGATAGGACCGATCACATTCTAAGCGCCACGTGTCGCCGTAGCAGGTGAAATACTCGCCCCACGCAAAGCAGGCACATACACAGCAGCGACACCCAATATCCAAAACACGCAGGGTGCAAAGAATAAATACTGGAACGGCAATTTGCTTAACTCAAACTGACTGACCAGTAATTGATTGAGCCCTACCGCGAGCATAGTGCCGAGAACAATTCCGCCAGTCGTAATCAAGATATTTTCGGTAATAAAGTAGCGCAAAATATCTACCTTACGCGCACCCAAAGCCCGGCGCACACCGATTTGCTTGCGACGTTGTGCAACCCATAAGGTACTCATACCGACAATCCCGCTGGCAGTCACCAACATCAACAATGCACTCACGGTAATCAGCATCCACGCCAAAGCCTTATCGCTGCGATAACGCTTAAATCGCTCATTATCTATCGTATCCATTCGAACAATCATTGGCTCTCCGGCTGCTTTAGTCAGTGCTGATTCTGCCTCTTTCATTACACGGTCTCTTTGACCTGCTTCAACACGCACAAAATAGGTGTTCGATGATCTGACGGTAGTTAAAGGGGCAATAACAGAATCCTCAAACCGTCCTGTACTTTCTGCTTCAGTGGTCTGTAAACTCTCGACGACGCCAATGATTTTCGATTCATCGGAATCATTGCCTGTGCCCCAAAACATGGATTTTCCAATCACATTTGCCTCATTGGGATAGAGTTCTTTGGCTACCGCTTTTGTCACAATCACGACACGCGGTCTTAAGTCACTTTGTTCGCGCGGATCATATTCAAGTACGTCATCAGGATTAAAATCACGACCGGCAATCAGTTTTAATCCTAAGGTTTTTACCAAAGAATCAGAGGTGTTGTAATTATCAACTGTAGTGGAGGGCAAGGTTTGTAGACGGTCGACAGAAATACTTGAACGACTACCTGAACGCGACATCGGCACCTGCGATGTTTGCGCCACAGAGACTACACCGGGGATCGCACGCAGAATTTGTTTTTCGCTCTGTAATACCGCTTTAAAGTCATCCATTGATTTTCTTTGAAGACGACTGCTAGTAATATGAAACACACTAGCTTCGTCATTAATACCGCTGGAGCGTACGGATGCCTCTTGCCTCAGCTGGACGATATACATGGCGTTGGTCAAAATCGCCAAGCTGATAGCAACCTGTATTGCAACTAACAGCGGTGCTGTTTTATTTCTCAACAACGCAGATAAAATCGGACGGATTTCCATATTGATCCTCTTTACTATTATTGGGATTTAAGTTGTAGCGCTGGCGTCACCTGACATGCGCGCCAGGTCGGGAGTAAGCCTGCCAGCACACTGGCACTCACAGCGAGGATGAAGGTCAAAACTAGCATATTCCAGTCCATCTTCGCCAGCACTGCCATCTCACCCGACTGTCTTGAGATCAGCCAAAGTCCGCCGAAACTTAAAACTAATCCAAAAAGACCACCAACTAAACCAATCACACCGGTCTCAATAAAAAACTGCATAAAAATATCTGCCCGACTAGCACCAAGCGCCCTGCGCACTCCAACCTCCGACGATCGCACAGAAAATTTTGCCAGTAATAATCCGGCGGTATTCACCAGGCAGAGTAATAAGAATCCAAATGCCAGCCATGCAGATAATTTACTATCGTCCCTTACAATTTTCAGAAAGCTCATCCACTCTTTTACGTTCAACAAAAGATTCGGTGCGCCACGAGGATAGCGGCCTACTTTCTTTTGATCTGCGGTGTAAGCATTCAGGTAATTAAGTAGCTTGGTATGATCTGAGGCTGTTGCTGTTTCAAACCAAAATTGTAGCCAAGTGCAATCAGAGGCAAGGATTCCCTTAAAGCCAGCACCCATAGGACCGTGACACCACATAGACCCACTTGGTCCTATCTCGACTACGGCTGCTGTATTGAAAGGAATATAAAACTCATCTTCCCCTTTAAAACTTCCTCCGCTACCGTTGATCAAATGGGTAAAGCGGGGTAAGGGATTCCATTTACCCAAGACGCCGATCACTTGATATTCATTATTTTGCATACGTAAGCGCTTGCCAAGTGCGCTCTCTTTTCCGAACAATTTTTCGCTTAAGGTCTGGCTCAATACAACGACTTTGGCTGCATTTTTTTCTTCTGCGTTAGTCCAACCCTGACCTTGAGAAAAAGGAACTTCAAACATAGCAAAATAGTCGGCGCTGACGGCAAGTCCCTGAATATCGGCAACACGTAAATCTGGTCTGGATGGCTCTAATGTCATTTGAACGCCATACACCGCCGCACGTCGCACGCCCTGATCCGCTTTTAAAAAATTGGTTACATCAGGATAAGATAATTGCGTTTCCTCAATCGGCGCACCTGGGACATAACCTTCCAACGGAGAGTTGTCCATGACAGGCACAAACAGGCGATCGCTTTTTGAGGGGATAGGATCAGTTGACATCATGTGCAAAATCGTCAGCGTAGACACGCTCGCCGCGACCCCGATTGCCAGCGTTAACACCATCAAACTTGTCAATACCGGATTACGTCGCAGGCTGCGGATACCCAGAAAAAAATAATATTGAATCATGGCATTTCCTAGGCAGCGATTGAGTTACTGGCGGACTCTGATTCAGTCTGATACAGCGATGGCGATTGACGTATCAGATCGGATACCTGGCCATCAATAATATGTACATTGCGCTGCGCTCTAACTGCCAGTTCAGGGTCATGAGTCACCATCAGTATGGTTGTACCGCGTGCGTTAATTTCTTCCAGCAACTCCATCACACTGCGTGCCATATGGGTATCCAGATTACCGGTCGGTTCATCAGCTAACAGTAATTTGGGGGAGCCAGCCAGAGCACGGGCAATTGCAACCCGTTGTTGCTGACCGCCAGAAAGCTCAGCTGGATAATGTTTCATACGGGAGGCCAGACCAACTTGTGTGAGCGCCTCTTCAATCCGGCGCTTACGTTCAGCCGCATTAAAACCACGGTAACGCAGTGGGACATCGACGTTATCAAACAAACTTAGATCAGGGATCAGATTGAAGCCTTGAAAGATAAATCCTAACTTCTCATTCCGTAAGCGCGAACGGTCATTGTCATTCATGCCCTTAACATTGACTCCATCCAAAAAATAATCGCCATCGGAGAATTCTTCCAGCAAACCCGCGATATTCAAAAACGTCGTCTTACCTGAGCCGGATGGACCAGTGACAGTCACAAATTCGCCCTCTTTGACATGGATTTCAAAACCACGTAATGCATGTGTTTCTATCATGTGGGTGCGATACACTTTGCTGAGATTATTCATGCGTAACATAGTTGTACTCTCGATGTAATTAACTAATGGTTGATATCTGATGACGGCAGGCTAGGCTTAAAAATTGATGCTGATTTAATATTGAACTGATATTGATATTGAGCTGGTCATGAGTAGACAATCTAATTGTTGATCGTGACACGTTGCGCATTTTGGAAAGTGTCGGTTCCGGCGATAACGACCTTATCACCTGTTTTTAACCCCTCTAAAATCTCCACTGAAGTGACACTGGTTGCGCCTATTTTGATCGGCTTCCGGGTAGCGACACCAGCTTCGACAACGTAGGCAAAGCGACCGCCTTCACTCTCGACAAAAGGGCCACGGGGGACGATTAAGACATTCGGCTTTTCCTCAATCAATAGGCGGGCAGAGACGCGTTGGCTTTGTCGTAATCCTGCGGGTTGCTGACCGTTAAAACGTACCCGGGCAAGCACTTGGTTTTTGACGACCTCAGGAGATAGTGCAGATAACTTACCAATCGCATTGATGCCATTGATGGTGATCTCTACATTCATACCAAGACCTAAATCAGCGACATAGGTTTCTGGAATTTCTAATTCAACCTCCAGTTGTGACAGATCGACTAAAGTCATCAGCGGCGTATTCGCAGCGACTACACTACGATTCGCCACAGACAAAGTACCAACGATGCCATCAACTGGCGCACGCAATCTGAGATCGTCCACACGACGTTGTGCGTTATCACGGACTAAACGCTGTTGCAGTAACTGGCTGTTCTTAGTTTTCAGCACCAGATCAACATCCTCATTTTCTAAACCTGTCGCCTGCTCTGCATGCTTGGCGCGGATTTGTGCAGACTTCATCGCGTCCTGGGCTTTTAAAAAATCGATCTTTGCCACGACACCCAATTGCCCCGCATTTTCAATCCGTTGATAAGTGCGCTCAGCCGAGACCCGATCAATCTCGGCCTGATCGGCATCACGTCTGGCTAATAATTTTTGCTTGCGTGCGAGGATGTGCTGACGGGCGACTTCGGCTTCTAACTGTTCATAATTGGCCTGTTCACGTTTAAGCTCATTGCTCAGGTCTGGTGACTCCAGTTCTGCAACGACATCACCCTTACTGACTTTATCGCCTGCTTTGACTTTCAGCGTGACGGTGCTAGGTGCTGTGGCATATAACGTAGGACTATTCGCGGCAACCATGCGCCCGTTAACCGCAGCGTCTCTAACCAGTTTGCCGCGTGTTACGGTCGCGATACTCAGCCGGGATGCACTGACCGACTGAGAACTACCAGTCCAAGCGCTAAGCAATACAACAGTCGCAATCAGGATCGCGGCTGCGATTGCCAAGATCAAATAGACTTTTTTACTGCGCCAGATCGGCGTAGAAGCAATGACAGAATCTTGAGCAGAAGTATCGCGGATCATTTTATTTTTTGTAATGTGAGTGTTTAATTAATGTATTGCAGTATTCGTGCCAGATCTAAGTCATTGATTTATTGAGAATTAGCTTTTTTCGATTGACTGTGCGCTGTGTCCGCGGAGTGTCCGCGAACAAATGAGCGGACACTAATTGAATCCCACCGGACACGGCAAACTGAGTGTCATCGCCCAAACTAAAAAATGGAATGCGATGCTCTGCATGCGTACAAATAGCCAATGCTGATAGAAATTTAGTGAGCAGGAAGCCGCTGGTTTCTTGTACATCAGCGCAAATTTCCGCAGTCCATTCAGCACTGTCACACCACTGAAGCGATGCGCTGACATGTAGTAAATGGCAAGGAGAATAAGAACTGAGTCGTTCAATCTTGCCGTTGCCGAGCAAGAAAAATGTCATCAATAAAGATAAGACAAATCCCAGCAAAATGGTCGCTGTCAATTCAAAAAATCGCTGTAAGCTAACTACGGGGCGCGAGGTCGAATCGGGATTCATGGTGTACTCCTTGGAAAGAATAATGTTCTTTCAGCACGAAATATGCCAACCACAAGAATTTCGATAAACCCATGATTTATATACGATTTTTAAATATCTAATGTATTGACGATGTGTACGGACGCCACGTGGCCAGTGACCGCTCAGAGCAGAGCAAGTGGTATGGATTTCTAGCAGTGAGGTTTTGAGTGCGCTAGAGCATGAATAATCGGACAATTAGCGGCGTCTGCACTCGCCTCACATTGTTGAATTAAGCCCGACAGCATGTGTTCCATTTTTTGCAGATCCGCTAGTTTTGCACGTACTTGCAGTAATCTTTCATTCGCAACATCGCGTATCGCTACCCTGTCATCGCCGTCTTCTAGCAGCAATAAATGACTGATTTCATCCAGAGTAAAACCTAATTCCTGCGCCCGTTTAATAAAGCGGATGCGATCCACCAAGGCCACGGGATAGGCACGAAAACCGCCCGAACTATTGCTATGTGGGATAGGCAACAGTTGGCGACGTTGGTAATAGCGTATGGTCTCTACTCCCACTCCAGCGGCACGCGCCAAACGTCCTATGGTGCAAAAGCTAGCTGAAGTATGTTCCATAAAGTGCTTGACTACGTAGTTGGGTACGGCGTCTATGATAGATTGAAACAGACCAATTGAAATAGATACGTTGAAATAGCCTGGAGTAGTTGCGATGAATCAAACCTCACAAAAAACTGATGATCTGCAGGGCGAATCATGTTGCGGCGTAACAGAAACTACCGCGCAGCAAAAATCGACTCCTGTTGAGAGCAACGAAAAGAACTATATCGATCCGGTGTGCGGTATGCAAGTTCGCAAAAATCCAGAAAAAATGGCTCGATATCAAGGTATTGCCTACTATTTTTGTAGTCAATCTTGCATCAGTAAATTCAATGCCAATCCAGACGGATTTGTGAAAGCAAAAAAACTCATCGGAGGTAGCTTAAAATCGACGCAGACCGTTTCCACTGCAAATTCGGCTACCGCCTGCTGTGGCGGGAATTCTGATGAGTCGAGCACGAGTCAGAATTCAGTCACTCAACACACTGATCCCGTCTGCAAAATGAGTGTTAAGGAAGACAGTCAACATCATTATCGATATCAGGATCAAACATATTATTTCTGTTGCGCTGGCTGCCTGAACAAATTTAGCAAAGATCCACAAAAATATCTGACGCCAAAGACCGAGGATGCATCCAAAAAACCTGTAGCCAAAGATGCGATTTATACCTGTCCCATGCATTTAGAAATACAACAAGTCGGCCCAGGAACTTGTCCCAAATGCGGTATGGCGTTAGAGCCAATGGAAGCCAGCGCTGAGGAAGATACGACTGAGCTCGATGACATGACGCGCCGCTTCAAAATCAGTGTCGCACTCAGCATTCCCCTACTATTGCTCAGTATGGGCGACATGCTGCCTGCGCTGCAATTGCACGAGCGATTAGGAATGCGTTTATTTAGCTGGCTACAATTTGGACTGGCGACACCCGTCGTTCTATGGTCGGGAAAACCCTTTTTTGAACGAGCCGTTGCTTCTTTTAAATCCGGCCATCTGAACATGTTTAGTCTGATTGGTATAGGAACTGCCACCGCCTATTTATTTAGCGTCGTGGCTTTGCTATTGCCACAAATATTACCTGCGGCTTTTTTGATGGATGGCATGGCACCTTTATATTTTGAGGCTGCAGGAGTCATTATTACCTTGGTATTGTTGGGGCAGGTATTAGAACTACGCGCACGCTCACGCACCAATGCTGCCTTAAAGTCCTTATTGGCGCTGACACCCGCAACAGCCTTCCGGCTTGATGCAGAAAGCAAAGAAACTGAAATCAGCATCGATCAGGTTCAGTTAAAAGATCTATTACGGGTAAAGCCGGGCGCACACGTGCCGGTAGATGGTGTCGTCGTCGACGGTCGCTCAAATGTCGATGAATCGATGATTACTGGCGAACCGCTTCCGGTCACCAAACAAATCAATGATCACGTTAGCGCAGGTACGATTAATCAACAAGGTAGCTTCAGCATCCGTGTGGAGCGCATTGGACATGACACCTTACTTTCAAAAATTATCCAGCTGGTGAATGAAGCAGGACGATCGCGTGCGCCGATCCAGAGTCTGGCAGATAAAGTATCAGGCTGGTTTGTACCCGGCGTGATCGGGATTGCAGTCATCGCATTTATCGTATGGGCATGGCTTGGGCCTGCGCCAGCCATGGCAAATGCCTTAATGGCCGCAGTGTCGGTACTGATCGTCGCATGTCCCTGCGCTCTCGGCCTCGCAACCCCGATCTCGATCACGGTAGGGATTGGACGTGGCGCAACTGACGGCATTCTGATCAAAGACGCCCAAGCGCTTGAGCAAATGGAGAAAATCGATACCCTCGTCATTGATAAGACAGGGACGCTGACTGAAGGCAAGCCGACATTGCAACAAATTGTCGCCACCAATGGCGTGAAAGAGCAAAGTTTGATCGAGATCGCTTGCGCGATCGAGCAGCAAAGTGAGCATCCTCTGGCGCATGCCATTCTCAGCTACGCGAAACAGCATCAAGTAAAAGCAGCGACGATTAGTGAGTTTGCAGCCATCACAGGCAAAGGTGTCAGCGCACAATGGGAAGGAAAACGTGTTCTGTTCGGTAATCAGCAACTGATGCGAGATCACCAGATACAAACGCTAGAACTCGATAAGCGCATTGCGGAACTTCAAGGTCTGGGTCATACCGTGATGCTGCTGTCGCTAGATGATGTGCTAGCGGGCGCAATCAGTGTTGCAGACAGCATCAAATCAACGAGCTTGCAAGCAATTCAGCAGTTAAAAGAATCTGGACTTCGCATCATCGTTCTGAGCGGTGATAACGCGTTGACCGCCAAAGCAGTCGCATCGCAACTCGGCCTGGCCGAAGTCCATGCAGATGTCCTGCCAGAAGATAAGTTTCGATTCATCAAACAACTTCAAGGCGAAGGACGAATTGTTGCAATGGCGGGGGACGGCATTAACGATGCGCCAGCATTAGCGCAGGCCGATGTGGGCATTGCCATGGGTAACGGCACCGATATCGCGATGAATAGCGCAAAAGTAGTGCTAGTCAAAGGAGATTTAGTCGGCATTTTTAAAGCACGTAGCCTGAGTCAGCACACGATGAAAAATATCCGGCAAAACCTGTTCTTTGCATTTGCCTATAATTTTATCGGCGTACCCATCGCAGCAGGAGTGCTCTACCCCTGGTTTGGCATCTTGCTCAGTCCTATGATCGCCAGCGCGGCGATGAGCCTGAGCTCGGTTTCGGTGATTGGAAATGCATTACGCTTGCGGCACGCCAAACTCTGATTAATCGACCGGCTGATTTATTTAAATATCGCAACAACACTGCGGGACACAAAAACCAAGCGACGGTAAACGGGTAAAATGCTGCTCCGGACGAATAAGCCAAACCAACGACACGCTATAAAAATAGAACTTATACAAAATTGTCGCAGCAAGGCGCAGTCACTAAGGCCATACTTTTGGTACAACTAAAGCTGTAACGCAGCTGGCGCGGTTTTTGCTGACGTCATCAATGTCATCTCATTTATTCAGATTGATCTACATGTCACGATTTGTATTTTTCTCCACAGCGATTTTATTACTCACTTTTATCAGCGCTCCAACTTCAACAAATGCAGCTCGCTATACCGACGTTGTGCAAAAGGACGATGTTTCTAATGCTGAGAACCCACAACAACCAAAATCATTACCGTCCAAGAACAGGACTTCTAAAGCAAAAACGACAGCTCCAGCATCTGCTTTGACAGTCACCGTATTTGCGGCTGGCGACATCGCCGATTGCAGAAAAAAAGCAGCAGCTGACACCATGGCTGCCAAAACTGCAAACATCATCGAAGCGGGCTTAGCCGCGGACAGCAAAGCCATTGCAATTACGTTGGGTGACAATACTTATCCAGTCGGTAATCCGGAAGAATTTAATAAGTGCTACGAACCTACCTGGGGCAAATTTAAAGCACGCACCCTCCCCTCTCCCGGCAATCATGATTACGATATGCCAGCAGCGCAAGGCTATTACAATTATTTTGGTGAACTTGCCGGCCCTGAGAAGCGCGGCTATTACAGCACCAAAGTTGGTCAGTGGCAGATCATTTCGCTCAACAGCAATATTGAAGGCGTACAAATGCAAGTACAATTGCATTGGCTGAAAGATGAGCTCAGCAATAAACATCAAACTCATTGCACGCTAGCCTTTTGGCATCACCCTGCATTTAGCTCTGGTGGACATGGCAATAATGCAGTCATGCAGGCCGCATGGAAATTATTGGCAGAAGCAAAAGCAGATATCGTTCTGGCAGGCCACGACCATGACTACGAGCGCTTTGCACCGTTGAATGCAGATGGATTAATCGATCAAAAAAACGGCATACGTAGTTTTGTAGTCGGCACCGGCGGAGCAAAATTGACGCCGATGTTCTTCCCAAAAGTGATCACAGAAGTGCGTGACAATTCGACCGCAGGCGTACTCAAACTAACGCTCCACGACAAAAACTATGAGTGGGAATTTATCCCTGTAGATGGCAGCGGCTTTACCGACAAAGGTGTTGGAGTCTGTCACTAAATAGCTATTAATACACTCTTAAGACTTACGCAAAACTGACCTACATCGTGGATTAACGCATTTTCCCAATCCGGTTCTTGGTATATGTCATCGCTGATACCGCCTATATCGAAATTAAATCGGTAATCGGCCAAATACTTACTATACTCAAGCACGGCTCGAAACTTTCTACGGTCATTTTAATGTTGAAATGACTGTTTTCGTGCGCCTGCCAACCGGACACAGGAGTCGTAATGCATATTGAAGAAACCCTCAAGCTCGATTTTAAAGACGTATTGATCCGTCCTAAACGCTCTACCCTCACTTCCCGCTCGCAAGTTGAATTGCAACGCGAATTTATATTCCATCATTCCCGCAAAAAGTATCAGGGCATTCCTATCATTGCTGCCAATATGGATTCCACTGGCACCTTAGAAATGGCGACTGCACTAGGACAGCATCAGCTTTCTGTTGCCTTACATAAGCATTATGATGAAGACACTTTGGTGACCTATTTCACTGGTTTAGAAAAGAAATCGACTGCGTTTTATTCGATGGGGATCACGCAATCTGATTTCGAAAAATTCATAGCAGTCATGACGCGTGCAAAAAATGCAATTGAATACGTCTGCATCGACGTTGCCAATGGCTATACGGAAGGCTTTATCCACTTCGTCAAAAAAGTCCGGGATGCATATCCTCATATCACCATCATGGCGGGTAATGTCGTGACTGGCGACATCACCGAAGAATTGATACTTGCTGGCGCAGATATCGTCAAAGTGGGAATCGGTCCAGGCTCGGTTTGCACCACGCGTAAGATGACGGGCGTAGGTTACCCGCAACTGTCTGCTGTAATTGAATGCGCAGATGCAGCACATGGTTTGGGCGGACAAATTTGTGCTGACGGAGGTTGCGTTGTACCGGGCGATCTGGCGAAAGCATTTGGTGCCGGGGCAGATTTTATTATGCTGGGCGGCATGCTGGCAGGGCATGATGAATGCGCTGGCGATCTGGTGGAGCGCGATGGTCAGCAATACAAACGTTTCTACGGTATGAGCAGCAAAGCCGCGATGGACAAATATGCTGGCGGCGTTGCCAAATACCGCGCGTCGGAAGGTAAAGAAGTGCTGATCCCGTATCGTGGTCCGGTTGATGCCAGCTTGTTGGATATTCTTGGCGGTGTGCGTTCAGCCTGTACTTATGTCGGTGCGCATAAGCTTAAGGAGCTGACCAAACGCACGACCTTTATCCGTGTGACGCAGCAATTGAATGAGGTGTTTGGTAAGTCGTAATGCAATTTCTGCCTAATGGCAGATTGAGCAGATGGCGCAGACGGATAGTCGCTTTCGTTTGCAAAGGGCACAAACGCTGGTTTGTGCCTTCCGCCGATCTCAAATTTATGATCGAAATTCCTACATGGTCGAGCGACTAGCGGAAGAGATCAAGTGGAGAATTATGCAGGAAATTACGCAGAATTGGATGCCAGAAATCTCCTAACGCAGCGCGGGAAGAAATAAATACTCCCACCATGTATATTTCAAGCGTCCATATATTCCTTGGACAATTTGTCAATTTTCAATAAAAATAAGGGGAGTATATTAAATATACCTAAAAAATTCACGCCGGAGAAATTCTAAAAACCCCATATCCAATGTGATAATTTCTTAACCTAATCCAGCCAATTTGCGCAGTACATGCGCCACTGCCATCAAACCAAACGACGCAGTCACGACGATAGAAGACCCAAAGCCAGCGCAGTTTAATCCAGTAACAGCAGCGACACTGTTCGTGCCCGGATTGCCAGCTAACGTATCCCCGACCTCGCACGCTTCTACCGTCTCGGGCATGCTCAATGCCTCCATCGAGAACACCGCATCAATCCCAAATTTACTTTTTGCTCCGCGTGGAAAACCGTGATTTTGGCGCAAGCGTTTGCGCACCAATGCCAGCAAAGGTTCTTGCTCGGTGCGGGATAAATCCCGTATTTCAATTTTGCCCGGATCAGTCTGCCCGCCCGCGGCGCCAATCGTGATCAGCGGTACAGCATGCTCGCGGCAATAAGCGATCAGCGCAGTTTTTGCTTTGACGTTATCAATCGCATCGATCACATAGTCAAACTGATGAGCGCCTATCATCTGCGTCAAATTATCAGGCGCGATGAAATCTTCGATTTCATGGACAGTACAAAATGGATTGATTTGTGCAATCCGCTCCGCCAGCGCGGTGACTTTGGCTTTACCAATGGTCTCGCTGGTTGCTTGTATTTGCCGATTGATATTGGACTCGGCCACATTGTCCAGATCGATCATCGTGATCTGGCCGATCGCACTACGCGCTAGCGCCTCCACCACCCAGGAACCCACACCACCGACACCAATCACACAAATATGCGCTTGTTTAAAGCGCTCTAGTCCCGCGCTGCCATATAGGCGGGCGATACCGCCAAAACGACGTTCAAAATCAACTTCTAACTGTTCTTGCATGGGGATTTACTCAAAATAGATATCTCGCCATTTTACAAGATGCTTTAGAACAATCCGGTTTGTTTGATACAGCGCAAGCGACTTGGCGCTAAATAGAGGATAATTTTTTACCGATGATGTTCTGCTTAGCATCCATATTATTCAAGGAATCAACATGTCTATCGCTCATTTACGTAAAGATTATCAGCATGCCAGTTTGTCCAAATCAGAAGTCGCCAGCGACCCGATACAGCAATTTTCGGTCTGGTTTGAGCAGGCATTAAACGCCGATGTGGCAGAACCGAACGCGATGAGTCTGGCAACCGTCAATGCCCAGGGTCGTCCTTCCTCCCGTATCGTTTTAGTTAAAGAATTTGATCAACGTGGCTTTTGCTGGTTTACCAATTATGCGAGCAAGAAAGGACATGATCTGGATGTCAATCCTTATGCCGCCTTACTCTTCCATTGGGTCGTCTTGGAGAGACAGGTCAGAATCGAAGGCAGAGTAGAAAAGATGTCAGCAGAAGAAAGTGATCGCTATTTTCATAGCCGCCCTTTGGGAAGTCGCCACGGCGCGATTGCGTCACAACAAAGTGCAGAAGTAGATAGCCGGAAGTTGCTGGAAACCCGCATGGCAGAAGTCGTGGAACAAGCTGGTGAACAACCGCCGCGCCCCGAGCATTGGGGTGGTTATCGCTTGCAGCCGGAGCGACTAGAGTTCTGGCAAGGTCGCAGCTCGCGTCTGCATGATCGGATTGTTTATACCAAACATGCAGATGGGACATGGGCGATTAGCCGCTTGCAGCCCTGACATTGATTAGAGTAAAGCAACTCATTCAAGCTCAATCAAGCAACCAGTTTGCCTGAGAAAAATTTGCGTGCTTTATCTACTTTTGGCGCTACCACTATCGTGCAATAGCGCTGGTGTTTGTTCATCTTAAAATAATTATGATGATAGTCTTCTGCCGGATAAAACACAGGTGCCATCGCTACTTCAGTGACGATGGGCGCATTCCAGTTAGGTGCAACATCAATCACAGCTTGTGCCGCCAGTTTCATTTGATGTTCAGATTCACAATAAATTACTGAACGGTATTGACTACCCACATCGCTGCCCTGGCGGTTGATGCTGGTAGGGTCATGGATAGTGAAAAAAATCTCTAGCAGAGCATGCAAGCTCACTACATCAGTATCAAACGTCAGACGCACTACTTCGGCATGCCCCGTATCGCCTTCGCAAATATCTTCATATGTAGGAAAATCGACGTGTCCGCCGGCATAACCAGGCTCAACATTCTTAATCCCGCGAATTTGCTGAAATACGGCCTCAGTACACCAAAAGCAGCCGCCGCCAAAAATGATCGTTTCTAATCCCATGTTGTTTCCCCCTTGAATTCTCTATAATCGCTACAGATACTGACTGACTCTGTTTCTTACGAAATGATCGCCATAAACAGTATCTAAATACATAGCTCTATTTAAGCGACGGAGTGGATTATCAAGTCAACAAAGAAAGTGATCAATACATAAACAAAGAGTTGCGGCTGGGGTCGCTTGGTGTATCATTTTTTAATACTCTTTTACATTGTTGAGAATTTTATGCTCAAAGCCAGCCTGTTAATTGATGCCTTAAAACGCGAACTGGAGGCCAGAAGTATCACTTACGCCGATCTGGCAGCCCGGATTGACATATCAGAGGCCAGCGTCAAGCGGATGTTTGCCCAAAAGAACTTTACGCTGCAACGGTTGGATGAAATCCTGCAAGCGACCGAGATCAGCCTGCGCGATCTGGCGCTGGCATCGAATGAAGAACCCTTAATCTCAGAACTGACCTTCGATCAGGAAAAAGAAATCATCAGCGATCCAAAAAAATTTATCGTCGCGGTATCGGCGCTGAATTTGCTGACGGTAGAGCAAATGACACGCATTTATGACATTTCAGAAATTGAAGTGGTCAAACATTTGTTGCGTCTGGATAAAATTGGGTTTTTAGAATTGCTACCAAATAACCGGGTAAAGTTACTGGTTGCACGTACTTTCCGCTGGATACCGAATGGCCCTATCCAAAGTAATTTCCGCGATCAAGCTTATGCGGAATATCTGGAATCCAATTTTGATGGCGAGCATGAAATCATGCGCCTGGTGAACGTGATGCTCTCCAAGCAATCAGTCGCTGCGCTGCTCAATCGCTTGAAACAAGTCGCCCGTGAATTCTCAGAGCAGCATCAGGAAGATGCCAAGCTGCCGTTTGAAGAAAAACACCGCATCAGTTTTATGCTGGCTGCACGGCCGTGGCTGCCAAAACAATTTAAGTCTCTGGTCAGAAAAGACTATATCGAGCAGCATGAGCAAAAGAAAAATAAAAAATCCCGCTAGCATCCGAAAGCACACTGACTCAGCGGCGAAAAAAAACCTCATGCAGAACATGAGGCTAAGGACACTACCGGTAATAGTGAAGTGTGAATACTAGGGTTTGTCGAGCTTATTCAATAAACTTAACCTATAAGCTTGCTAGAAAAAAGCTTGCGCGCCTTCGCCACTTTAGGCGCTACCACAAACGAGCAATAGCCTTGCTCGGGGTGCTGCTTAAAGTAATTCTGGTGATAAGCCTCCGCCAGATAAAACGTCGGCGCGGCAGTCAACTCAGTGACGATAGGATCGTCCCAAACGGCTTTCATCCCTTTAATAACGTCCTGTGCAATGACTTTTTGCTCATCGTCATGGAAGTAAATCACTGAGCGATATTGGGTACCTGCATCATTACCCTGACGGTTTAATGTCGTCGGATCATGAATCGTGAAAAAAATCTCCAGCAACTCACGATAACTGATGACCGCAGGATCAAAACTCAACCTGACAACTTCTGCATGACCGGTGCGTCCGGTACAAATTTGCTCATAAGTCGGATTGGGGTTGGCGCCGCCGCTATAGCCAGATTCCACCTTTAACACGCCGCGGATTTGCTGGAATACGGCCTCTGTACACCAAAAACAGCCGCCACCCAAAGTAGCGACGCTGGTTGCAGGCGATGAATATAAAGTCATGATTTTTCCTTTTTGAGGTCGAATTTGCAGTCGGTTTGCGATGAATTTGCAATGAGCTTGCGATATTGATGATTGGTCGGACGACGGGCTATTTTCTTACATTTCATTGCAAGCCGCATTCAAGCCGGATTTTCCGGTGGAACAATGCGTTTTTTACGGCACTAAGCTGCAATCTATATTGCCCGATTGGGCTGATAAGCAAGTGGCTGATGGTGAGAAAATTTGATCTGCGATGATTAAGAGGTTTTTTAAAATTCAAGTAAAACTACTTTTTTTGGGAGTATGTAGTCAAATACCACTTAATCCCCAATTAATACATGGACAATAAAATATACTACTAACCAGTATATATCCATGATATTTCCATAAAATTCTCGAATCCCGGCAAAGAGCCAGGCTCTTTCGGATAACGATACTATTCAATACATAACTTCTTAACAATACTAAATTGTCACGCGAGAAGGTAAAATGCGGCATGCAAAATTTTACCCACGATACACATAAAGCAACTGAACAGATTAGCGAAGATGACGACGCGCTTCAGTCGTTTTTTCGGCCGGGCATCAGCCCCGATGACGTATCTCCTATTTTCCCTTTGCGACGTGCGCAGCCGCTGCTACAGGCTTTTACTGCCTTATTCCATGGCGGCTTTAACAATGTCATGTTGCGTTTGCTGGTGTTGCGCGAACTCGCTGCCGATGTCGACACGCCGTCGCTGTCGCGTGCCGATATCAATGCCAAGCTGGGCTATATTGACCCTGACCGCTTAGAAACCATCCTCACGCGTTTGCGCTCTCATGGACTGTTGGCCTGGGATGCAGCTCAGTCGGTGTATAGAATCACACCAACCGCTCGTAATGTACTGGCGGCCTTGTCGTCCTTATTACAAGCTGAGAATCAGGCTGAGCAACAAGGTGACGAAGCCGAGATGAGCTACATGCTGACCCAAGTTGCAGGCGCACAAGCGGTCGGTGGCGTGTCGGTTGAGCAGTTGCATCATCTGCTGGGTCGCCTGATCGAACTGACGGAAGAATTTTCTGATGCGATTGCATCAGGCTCAGAATTCCAGCTCCGTACCGCGCAACAGAAATGGCATACCGCATGCGATTGGGTAGAAAAGGGCTCGCAGATCATTCATGCGATCACCAACGACAGCCGGGCCGACTCGGCAACGCACAGAGCGGCGCAAGCGATCGGGCGTGCCCAGAGCGCGCTGCTAAATATGCAAGGTATGTTTTCACGTGCGCTCAACCAGATCGAACGTCAGCGCGTGCACCTCGGACAATCTGGTCTGTCCACTACCGATATTAAAACCTGGTTGTTGCAATACCCTGATCTGGCCTCGCTGGCGGATGATGCCTTGGCATACCCGATGACGCCGCTGTTTATTACGCCATCAGAAATCATAGACGTAGCAGAGAGCGAATTACTGACCAATCGCCTGTCCGCGGTTGCTAACATTTTGCCCACTGGCGAGAATGCGCCAGAGATCGCCAATGAAGCCAGCGATGCGCTGCTGGAACTTGATCATTGGCTGGATCGCTTAGACCGCCTAAGTCAAATAAGCCAACTTAGCCAACTAAGCAACACCGAACACCAGCAAGCTACTAAACCGGTGCCGCTACAGGATTTATTACTGCCGTCGAGTTTTGCCATCGCCTCGTATCGTGCATCGCTATTACCGCTGCTGGGTGATGTGAACGAATCTGCATTGCAAGGCGCAACCGCAGCCCTGGCGCGACTACCACTGGAATTTAATTCCAAAGACAAAATGCAGCGGGTATCTGATCCGTCTATTTCTGCAATGTCAGTCGCCAGCCTGACGGTATTAAGTCCGGTAAATCAATCCGCTAAAGTAGTCGTGTCGACTCCAGCATCGGCTCCAGCATCGACTCCAGTTTCAATCCCAGTTCCAACCCAATCGAGTACGCAAGAATGACAGAAGATGCACAATTCCTGATCGCCCGCCTGCTCGCGCATCAAACCCTGCGCCGTGAAGACAAGCTCGTCAAGCGCGCCCTCTCGGACGAATTATTTCGCGCCGATGTGGATGCCCGGTTAAAAGCCTGCGGTATGAAGTTTATCGACAACGTCTACGCCGATCACGTCACGCTGGCACTCACCCGTGATAGCGAATCCAAAGTATTCGGCACCAGAGAAACCTGGCAGAACAATAATTTTAGCCTGGCACGTGATGGTGTTGCGCTGCTAGTTGTCTTATGGTCGCTGATTATTTTGCCTAAGCGTGAACGGCAAGAAGCACACCAACTCGCCGAAGAAAATCAAAACGATATGTTCGGCAAAGATAAGCCTATGCCACGCGCAGAAGATACCTCCATCGGTATTTCTTACCGTGCACTATTAGCTGACTTTGGCGAGAAGCTCGGTAAAAAAACCCGTATGGATATGAATCTCGGCCAGCTTGTACGTTATGGTTTTGTGGAGCGTAAAGCCGATCTGATCGTCGAAGGTCCGTTGCTCGATCTGATGATGGATACCGACACGTTAAAAGACCGCATCATCAATGGTGCGCTGTCGGACATCTTCAAAATTCCAGTACGCACACCTGCGCTGATTGAACCCATGGCGCCAATCAGTGCAGCTAACGATGCAGCCACCAGCGCAGACCCTGACGAGCCAGTCATCGATAACAATACCTCCGTAGAAGAATAAGCCACATGTTCCATATCAAATCACTAGAACTGGTCCATTGGGACTACTGGCAACGTATCAAGAATATCCCGCTCGACGCCAAAATCATCACGATTGCCGGACAAAACGGCTCGGGCAAAACCACACTGCTGGATGCATTGCGCACCCTGTTCGGGCTCGAATGTTCAATGGGGCGCTCGTACAAACATTACGCCCGTCACTCTGGCCAGCAAACTGCCTGGATACGCGCGGTAGTGGATAACAGCGCGGTGGGGCCGCAGATTTCTAATCGTCCTTTCCGCATGTCCGGCCTGTACGAGGATGAGGTCACGCTGTTTTGCCAGATCCAAAAAAATGGCGGCGACTGGAAGCGTCAATACCTGATGCGCAGCGGCAAAGTCGAGATCGAAGATATTCAGGAAGCCAATGATTGGCTGGGCGTAGAAAGCTACAGGAAACGCCTGTCCCATGCGGGCTTATCGACCGCCATGGGCAAAGTTCTCGCGCTGGAACAAGGCGAGACAGACAAACTCTGTGAGTACGCACCACGTCAATTGCTGGATTTGGTTTTTCAGGTATTTGGTGACAAAGAAGTACTGGACGCCTACGACGATGCCAAGCGCCACCAGCGAGATACAGAAACAGAATTACAGCGCTTTGAGACCGAACTCGAAGGCGCAAAAACCAATCTGGAAGGTCTGCGTCTGCGCGTAGCCAATTATCACCAGTGGGAGAGTCTGAATAAAGAAAAGCGTGATTTGCAGGAAGAGATTTTGCCAACGCTGCAATATCACGAGGCCTTGCAACAGGCGTCTGCTACCAGTCAAAGTCTGCGCAATGGAAAACGTCTATTAAAAACGCAAGAAGACGGTTTGTCAGAGCGCCGTGGCAACCTGGCAATGCAAGCACAAAGTCGCTCCGAAGCGCAGCAACACGAGGCAGCATTAGAAGCAGAAGAATCACAGCTACGCGAAAAACTACAACACATCAACGCTAAGCTGAAGCCGCAAGAAAGTCTGCTTGAGCAAAAAGCGCGCTTGCAAAAACTTGCGGCAGAGGCAGATGCCGACGTCGCTAACGTTGCGGACGATTTAGAGAAAAAAGAAGCCGAACTATCACGCAATAAACAAGAGCGCGACACGCTGTCTAACCGCATCGCAGCCGAGCTGGAAACCATCGCCGCCTTGCAAGGCAAAGCTACCTTGCCCGATCCTGAGAACGTACGCAATATGCGCCGTGCTTTGAACGATGCAGGCATTTCACACAGTATGCTGCCGGAGATCGTCGAAGTGACTGATCCCAAATGGCAAGGCGCGGTCGAAGGTGTCTTGCGCGGTTACACCTCGGTCATTTTGCTGGATAAAGCCAGTGATGCCAGCGCAGCCTATCGCGTCGGTGAGAAGCAACGCTATGGTCACTTCATCGTGCCAGAACGTATCCACGCACCGGTGGTCAAAGATAAAAGTCTGCTATCGGTAGTCAACTTCACCGCCGCTGCCCCTGCCTGGTTGATCGAGCAATTGCAACGTATTGAAATGGTCGACTCTGTTGAGGTCGGCCTTAGTTTTAATAAATCACAGTCCGACTCAAAATCCAAGTCACAAGAATGGATCACACCCGACGCCTATCACGGCGAACGTCGTGGTGGTCGGTCGCTGTTTGTCGAGGCTTCACGCTATCGTTTTGGCAGTGCAGGTCGTACACAAAGGCTGGAGGCATTGCAACGCTCTTTACCACGATTACAATCGCAAGAGGACCAGCTCACGATTACCATCAGCAAACTTGCTGGCGAAATCAGTGCCTTTAAAGCGCGCCTGGCCGGTGTCGATGCGGCAAAAGAACTCAGCGCCCGTCACGCTGAATTTGAAGAGGCTAGCCATCACATACAACCTCTCAGACAGCAAAGGATCGTCGTCGGTAGCCGCCTTGGTGAGATTTCGCCTTTGCTTAAATCAGCGACCGAACAACGTACCGTCGCCCATCTGAAATGGGAACAAGCTAAAGCCGCGATTGCCGACGCAGAATCCCAATTACGTAGTGCAGAAAAACGCTTGGCAGATGAACGTAAAGGACATTTTGAAACGCTAACCAGCATGCGCCAGACCTGGCATCAATTACCCCTCAACTGGAAGCGCGCCAAGCACAGACAACAGCTAGTCGCAGAACATGAAAACGTCCACCAGATAGAATTACGCTTGCGTAGTCTGGGCAATAATCTGGCGCGTGTAGACTGGGAGATTGACTCCACAGTAGTGGATCAGTTTGTCCGGCTCAACGCATTGCTGCAAGGTCGACAGGCAGAAACTGACGAACGTCGCTACCAGAATAACCGCGCCTCAGAAGCCACCGTTAATGCCCGTGCTGCCTACATGGACCGGTTGCGGTTTACGATTAAGACTTACAGCAAAAACATCAAACAGTTGGGCGAACTCGCAGGGATCGAAGTCCATACCGATCCGGTCAAATTGGAGAATGACGACATCCAGTTATCTCAAGCTGGCCTGCATGTGCGATTTAAGTTCGACGGCAAAGGCCCGATCGGTATGAATGACGGCGAAGCGTCTGGTGGTCAGCAAGTGATGAAATCGCTGATCCTGCTAATCGGTTTGCTGAAATCCGAAGATGGTTCCGGCGGCTTTGTCTTCATTGACGAACCATTTGCTCATCTGGACATCCGCAATATTCAGCTAGTCGGTGAATTCCTGAAAAACACCGATGCACAGTATCTAATGACCACCCCGCTGACACACAACACCGACGTCTACGATCCATCAGAATTGACGCTGATCACCAGCAAAAAGAAAAAAGACACCGAGTGGGCGCAACCGATTTTTGTATTACAACGCCGGATAGAAAAATTGAAGGATGTCAGGGCTTAAAATTAACCGGTAGCAGCTGGATGCTTGCAAACTGCCTGCATTAAAAAATTACTCCCTACCCATATGTTTTAATTATCTAATCAAAGTCTGGGCATCCGGCTTATTTTAAGAAAAAAGTAGGGGAGTATATTCAACCCAGATTTTCTAATAGACCGCTAAATTTCTTTGAAGATGCATTAACAAAGCGATATTTTTATCGCCTAAAACGAATTAGTCTGCCGCAATCGTAATCTTATTGCGGCCACTTTCCTTGGCCAGGTACAGAGCCATGTCGCTACGGGACAGCGAGGCATCTGGGCTGGTGTCACTGGCAGACATCATGGCAATACCGATGCTAACAGTAATTGGAATTATTTGATTGTTGGCGTTGACCGGAGTGTCATGCAACTGTTTTTGGACGCGCTGGGCAAACACATTCGCATCTAAGATGCTGGTACCGGATAAGACGACGGCAAATTCCTCACCACCAACTCTGCCTGCGGAGTCGCTCTTGCGTAGTTCGTCGCGCAAAATGTTAGCGAAGTGTTTTAATACAAGGTCACCGACGGCGTGCCCATGCCGGTCATTGATACTTTTAAAATGATCAAGGTCGCACATCAGCACTGCCGATGGTTTACCAACGGCGCGCTGAACGCGCGCCAGCTCTTCTGCCATGCGTCCCATAAAATAACGACGGTTGGGTATTTGAGTTAAAAAATCGATAGTGGCAAGTGCCTGCAACTCAATTTCTAGCCGTTTACGCTCGGTGACATCGGTAATGAAACCGTGCCATAAGGTGCCCCCGTCAGGCAAGCGGCGTGGACGAGCCGCCATCTGACGCCACTGCAACCCTTGTTGCGGCAGATTAACGCGAAACTCTAAGTGCAACTGATGCAGGTCTTTGGCAGATGCATCGATCGCAGCACGATAAGCGCCAAAATCGTCTGGATGTATCAGTTGATGGACTAGCGCAACTGTATCCGTGATTTGCGCTGGCGACAACTCATAAATATCCTTGATGCCTTCGCTGACATAAGAAAAATGTTCTGGGCCATTGGGTAGTTGTTGATATTGATATGCCAATCCAGGTACTTCGTTAGTGAGATTGGTGACAAGATCAACGCTGTGTTGCAGCCGGTCTGACAGCAGGTGCATTGCTGTGATATCGGTAGTGGTACCTATCATGCGTAATGGGGTACCGTCGGCATCACGAACCGCAATTTTACCGCGGCTAGAAACCCAGATATAGCTGCCGTTTTTACAGCGCACGCGATGTTCTACTGCATAGCTATCGGTCTTACCTTCAAAATGAGCACGGATCGTTGCTTGCACATAAGCCAGATCATCAGGATGAACGCGGGTATAGCTGTCTTCAATCCGGTTGGATATTTCTGACTCGGTGTAGCCTAATAGTGCTTTCCAGCCTGACGAATAATGAATTTCTCCGGTTTGAATATGGCGATCCCAGATGCCAGTCGCACTGCCCTCAATCGCCAATGCCATACGGCTCATATTGGCTTCACTCTGTCTCATTGCCTCGTTGGCTACAATAGTTCTGCGTTGGTCATGATGGCGCTCTATGCTGATGACAACTAAACTACTAAGTCCAGAGATCCTGTGATGATCGGCTACAGAAATTCTGCCGCTATGTTTTGCAAACAAAGCAATCATCCCGATCAGGGTACCTGATCCGTTAACAACAGGTAAAGCTGACGAGACAAACAACTCGTGTTGCGCGGCCAACACTTGTAAGTTATTCCAGAACAAGCTGGTGTATGTACATGGATCGTCAGCTCGAGTTTCAATATCAGGCGCACTTACCACATTGCAGCGACATCCTAGTAGGTCCATACCAACCGTCATTTTGCTGATCGCAGCAACGCAAGCTGGCGACAGAGAGGGTGCAACCACCATCCCAAGCTGATGATACTCTGTCAGCACTAAAACGGTGGCAATCAATCCTGAGCATTGCTCTTCAATACCATGTGTAACCAGACTAAGGGTTTCAGCCAGCGGTGCATTTTTTGCAATTTCTGCTAAACAGGCTTGATACAGTAACAGCACACGTTGATTACCATCATCAATCTGATCTGCGTTAGGACGGGCATTATTGTTTGGCTGACTTTGATTCATGAATGTTTAGTATTGGAAGTATTCAATAGCTATGGGGTGGGTACTGGATAGGTAGATAAATGACTAGCTCTAAAGCTAGCTAATTACGGTCACTATTTGCCTGAAATTGATCATATACCAAAGCAGGAATTAAGCTATAGAACAACAAATTTCCACGGTTTGACTAAAATTGGTGGCAACAATTACATAAAAATAAAACAGCAATCATATGGTGGGCTTATCATGATATTAATGCATGTGACATTTCCGTCAAGATGTTATTTTCGGAGCAAACATGCCTGAGATAATTAGAATGACAAGCACTGCATCGCAGCAAGGGCAGTTTTGCGCAAGTCCTAATCTAATCCGACTGAATATGAGCATACTCACTACCCAACGTCTGCGCCTGGAACCTTTAAATGATGACCATCTTGATGGTCTTTTCCGCCTGAACAGTGATCCGGAAGTCATGCGCTATATCACCGGCAAACCCGAAACCCGCGAAGAGACAATCGCAATGATTGAACGCATCAAAGTACGCTGGATCGAATTTGGCTTTTCCTGGTGGAGTTTTATTGAGCTGAAGACTAACGAGCTTATCGGTGCTGGATGCATACAGTATTTGGGACGTGATCCCGCAAATCCTTTAGAAATTGGCTGGCGCCTGCGGCAAGATAAATGGGGCCAAGGTTTTGCGTCCGAGGCAGCGCAGCGGATGGCAGAATTTGCCTTTGATCAGATCGGCGGCGACTCACTGTTTGCAATCTGTGATCAGGATAATGTCGGATCTGCCAATGTCATGAAAAAACTTGGCATGCAGTACCGCGGCATTGAGCGCTGGAACGATATGGACACGGCTACGTATGCAATATCGCGTGCGGATTGGAAAGTAAGGGAAGCAAGGAAAACCAATAAGGCAGACTAATCGCGATCATTCAGTCTGATGTCGATTGAGATTTTCGCTTAAGAATCTGGCGAAATAAAAATCAGACTAGCTGCCAGCAGATTGTTCAAAAAATGCAGGCTCATCGCGCTGGTAATGCCATCACGTAAGCGTAAGTAGCCAAGAAAAATACCCAATACCAATTGTGGGATAACAGCAAAAACTACCAGAAACCCAGAGGCATCGTCAAAGCTGTGGTTGGCAATATGTACGAACGAAAAAGCAAATGCATATAGCCAAAATACCTTAGGGTAAGCCTGGATAAACTGGCGTCCTAGATAAAAATTATGCCCCGATTTTCCATTTCTAGTTCGATAGCGTTCTTGAATTTCAAACACCAACGCCATTAAAACGATCACAGCCGTCAATCCCAGCGTGACGAAAAAACTGCCCGAAAAAATCGTCACTAAGATAGGTCCGAAAAATAAGGTGTAGGTCGCATTTCTAAGCCCAAGACGGAAAATTAATTCCTCCAAAATGGGCGCTATGATCAATGCGGCAAAGGCAAATAATTTTAAATTAGAGAAATCTAAATCTGAGGTGATACTCGTCAGCGCATCAATTGCCCAACCTATCGTGACCATATAAATCAGGTAGAACAACACACTCAGGAATAGAAAAAAAGCTAGCCTCTGCCAGCGTCCTCCGGCATTTAATGATGGTTGCAAACGGCGGGTAGGACGTTTAATAAATCGCCAGAAATCTTGTAACTCGGTTTTGCAATAATGATGCAAGCCGTTTGCTGAGTTTGACGGGTTTGACGGCGATATTGGTATGAATGCTTGCTCAATCACCCCTTGTACTGCTTGCTGCTCTGTACTTTGCCCGTCAACCGAAACTAGCTTATCGTCGGTCTGATTCGTCATTTCAAAATAGTTTTCATCAGATGGAAATAAAATCAATCCTCAAGTGTGCACGGTATTCTTTGCCTGCTAAACGAATCTTCAAACTATATTACTCCCTATTAGTATATTTAAGTTGTCCATATAATCATTGGACAATAAGGCTATTTCTATAAAAATAATGGGGAGTATATTTAAATCGGCTTAAATATCTCTCAATTTTATTCTTTTGGACGACTTAACAAGGCTTTCAAATTCGCCAGACGATTTTGCGGCGTGATCGTTTCTGCCTCGGTCGGCACGGCATCACCCTCGTCTAATTTCATCTCTTTAATAAAGCGGGAGACATCGCAATGCACCGGCGCACCAGCACGTTTGCGCTTTTTGCACCAGGTGATATGCAGACTGCGCTGAGCGCGGGTGATGCCGACGTACATCAGACGACGTTCTTCCTCGATACGGGCGGCGATGGTTTCTACCGGCGCATCAGGGTCGCCTTTATGCGGCAAGATGCCCTCTTCCACTCCAACCAAAAACACGTGGGGAAACTCCAGCCCCTTGGATGCATGTAAGGTGGACATTCTGACGGCATCGGGATCTTCATCCTTACCTTCCATCATGGTCATCAATGCGACCATCTGGGTTAAGTCCAACAAGCTGCGATGATCGTCGGTACCTTCTTTGCCGCCGCTGCCTTTTTCTTTGAGCCAGTTGGTGAAATCGAGCACATTTTGCCATTTGGCTTGCGCGGCACGATCATCAAAACTGTCGTAAAGATAGCCTTCATAATTGATCTCTTTCATCAAATCGTCGAGCAAGGTTCCGGCATGGGTTTCGCGGTGCGCATGTGCTTCAACCTGATTGATGAAGGTACAGAAATCACGTAAAGGCGTGAGCTGGCGATCCGTCAGTTTGGCCTCTATCCCACCTTTGAATACGGCTTCAAATAAGGAGCATTGCCATTGTCCGGCGAATGCGCCTAACACCTCTAAGGTAGCCTGACCGACACCGCGTTTGGGCGTGGTGATCGCACGGATGAAGGCCGGGTCGTCGTCTTCGTTAGCGATCAGACGCAGATAAGAAATAATATCTTTGATCTCCGCTTTATCAAAAAAGCTTTGCCCGCCAGAGATCGTGTAAGGAATACGCTCTTTACGCAGCGCTTTCTCAATCACGCGCGCCTGATGATTGCCACGGTACAAAATGGCGTAATCCGACCATTTGGCGCGACGCTCAAAGCGATGGGCAGAAATCATGATGGCGACTTGATCCGCCTCTTGCTCATCATCTTGCATACCCAAGACTTTGACCGGATCACCGAGGCCGTGTTCTGACCAGAGCGATTTATCAAATAATTTAGGATTATTGCCAATCACAGAATTCGCTGCCTGCAAAATGCGGGTACTGGAGCGGTAATTTTGCTCCAGTTTGATCAGCTTTAAATCGGGGAAGTCGATGCCCAGCGTCTTCAAATTTTCTATCGTTGCACCGCGCCAGGCGTAAATCGCCTGATCGTCGTCACCCACAGCAGTGAACATCGGTTTTTTACCTATACCGGTGACGAGTAATTTAACCAGTTCGTACTGACAGGTATTGGTATCCTGATACTCATCCACCAGCAGATAGCGCAAACGGCGCTGCCATTTATCGCGTACTTGTTCGTTGGTACGGAATAACTCAACAGGCAGGCGGATCAGATCATCAAAATCAACCGCCTGGTAAGCAGACAAGGTCGCTACATAGCTGCGATAAATCCGGGCGGCGGTGGCCTCATCCTCATCCTGAGCTTGCTGGATTGCCAGCTCGGGATCGATCAATCCATTTTTCCAGAGCGACATTGCGGTCTGGATACGGCGTATCAATTGCTTATCTGTCGTGATTGCTAAGTCTTGCACCAAAGAAAAGCAATCATCACTATCCATGATCGAAAACCGGTCCTTCAAACCTAAGGCCCGCGCCTCTTGCCGTAAAATTTTGACGCCAAGAGAGTGAAAAGTCGACACTGTAAGTTGCTTAGCTTTTTTAGGCTCCTGCAAAATCTTAGCAATGCGCTCCTGCATCTCTAGCGCGGCTTTATTCGTAAACGTCAGCGCGGCAATGTGCTTGGGATCATAGCCATGCTTTTCGATCAGGTTGGCGATTTTTTGCGTAATGACCCGTGTCTTACCCGATCCCGCACCCGCCAGCACCAGACAAGGGCCGTCCATATAGTTGACTGCATCGCGTTGGGGTTGGTTAAGGCCGTGGGACATGAGTTGAATGTACTTTGAGGTGATGTAAAGCGGAGCAGCAGCGCCGAATTGGTATATCTGAAGGATGGTCAGCAGATATCTGGGCAGGCGCTATTGTAGCTGTATTCAATCATTCTGCCGTATGGACGTAGCCACGCACCGACGGCAATCAAACAATACTTCATGGACTGCCAGGCGCCTTGCAAGCGTACGCTTGAAATGACAGAGGAGCAGAATGCAAGAAAAACAATAAAATTATAAGGTCAAAAGTCAAAATAAAAGCCTCATCTTCGCAAAAAGAGGAGGCTCATAAAAAGACAATTACCAACCGCAGCAGAGGGAGTAACCCGCTCTGCCCGAATACAGCTTACAAATTATTTAGATGCGGCTGGTGCAGCTGCTGATGCGGACGCATCAGCTTTTTTTGCTTTCATTTTTTTCATTTTTTTCGCTTTTGGCGCAGAAGCGTCAGCAGAAGCGGCTGGTGCAGATGCCATTGCAGATGCCATTGCAGATGCTGAAGGAGCAGCCGTGTGGGAAGCAGCGAAAGCGGATGCGGCGAATAAGCAAGTAACCAAAGCAGCGATGAGTTTCTTCATTTTATACCCCTGTAATTAGAACTGTTGTTGTTAATTAAAATCAAAATTACTAATTTCTACATCTACGATTCACATGAACCTGTACCCTTAACGCAAATTAATTATAAGTGGTTGACGATTTATTTTAAAAAAGATTTATCTATTTTTTGGCGAACTGGTCTTGACCCGAAAGTCGTACTCTAATTTAATCAACAATCAAGCGTATTTACCCAATCCTAAGTTCTGTTCATATTCAAAGTCGCTTCAGTCAAATTGCATGCCTGTAGTCTTGTTGCTATGATGCGCGATCGATGGCACTTTGCAGTCACACCCAATTTTTTGGATCGTCCGATGCCCTCTTTTACCCATTTTGCGCCACGTCAGCTACTCATTTTAAGTCTCTTGTTTTGCACTGCAACAACAGCATTTTCAGCAGCGCACATCCCGCCCAATGACGCGACCGTGCTGGAGCGACTACCATTTAAGCCCAATGATCCTGTGGCACGTGAGCTGGCGCAGATGCGTGCTGAGTTGCAGCGCAACCCAAAGAATGTTGAGGTCGCCGTCAAACTGGCGCGTCGCTATTATGGAATGGTGGGTGAAGAAGGCGATCCGCGTTATCTAGGCTATGCGGAGGCTGCGCTCAAGCCTTGGTGGGATATGCCGGAGCCGCCAATCGATGTCCAGGTGCTACGCGCGGGGCTGTTGCAATTCCGCCACGATTTTTCTGGTGCGACATCGGATCTGAATAAGGCAATCGCACGCGATCCAAAAAATCCTCAAGCTCGTGTGCTGAGAGCGGTGATTGAAATTGTTCAGGCCCGATATGATTTGGCTAGATCCGATTGCCGCGCGCTGGATGGACTAACCAATGATTTGATCGTAGTCGGCTGCGAAACCATGGTTGATGGTTTAACCGGGAAATTAGCCAGCGCCTACGATACCTTAAACACCACTTTTAACGATGCTTTAAAAGACGCACAAAGCGACGGAGATAAGGTCGCGCCCGATCTACAATTGTGGGTACTGATACGACTTGCCGAACTAAGTCAGAGGCAAGGGAAAATTGAACGCACTGAAGCACATTTCAAACAAGCATTGGCACTGGGTATTCAAGACACATTTCTACTCGCGGCGTATGCGGATTTTCTGTTAGACCAGAAACGCCCTACCGAAGTGGTCACGCTGTTAAAAGACAAAATTCGTTCGGATAACTTATTGCTGCGCCTGGTATTTGCTGAGCGAATTCTGAATATGCCGGAAGCAAAAGAAAGTGAATCCATATTAACAGCACGCTATGTCGCAGCGCAGCTAAGGGGCGACACAGTACACCAACAAGAAGAAGCCAGATTCGAACTGCAGGTAAAAGCCAACCCTAAAAAAGCACTGGCTCTGGCGCAAGAAAACTGGAAAGTCCAATTAGAACCACGTGATGCGCGCATCTTTTTGGAATCCGCCTTAGCACTCAAAGACCCCAATGCGGCTCAAGCTGTTTTGCAGTGGCTCGATAGCAGTCACATAGAAGACGCTTATTTAATCAAGCTGGGTCAGCAATTAAAACAACTACAAGCAATGCAGGTAGCTCATTGATGAAACGCTTAATTCTCTTGTTAGCCGGTCTGTTTTTTGCTCTGACCGCATCTGCCCACAAACCCAGCGACAGCTATCTTAGTCTGAGCGTGAAGGACAGCTCCATCATCGGACAATGGGATATCGCCCTGCGCGATTTAGATTTTGCGATTGGCCTGGACGCCAATGGTGATGCCGAAATTACCTGGGGCGAGGTTCGTGCCAAACATACGGAGATTGCAGCCTATGCCATGTCACGCTTGCACGTCTCAGCGCAAGGCAAGGATTGCCCGATACAAGTAACAGAACATTTGGTCGATGATCATACAGATGGTGCTTATGCAGTGATGCGCTTTAAAGCAGAATGTCCTACGCCCATCAGCGTACTGCAAGCTAAGTACAATCTGTTTTTTGATATTGATCCCCAGCACAAGGGTTTGTTGCGGCTCGATTATCAAGGGCAATCCAGTACCGCGATATTTAGTCCGGATAAAGCAACTCAGGAATTCAAGCTCAGTGAAGTCAGTCGCTTTAAACAATTTTTGGACTATGCCCGAGAAGGTGTTTGGCATATCTGGATCGGCTTTGATCACATTCTATTTTTGTTAGCTTTACTCCTACCAGCAGTGGTGTTCCGCCAGGATAAAAAATGGCAGGCCGTCAGCGCTTTTAAGCCAGCATTTTGGTCGGTATTAAAAATCGTTACGGCGTTTACGCTGGCGCATTCCATCACGCTGACGCTGGCAACATTAGGCGTCATTAGTTTGCCATCGCGCTGGGTAGAATCGACGATTGCAGCATCGGTCGTCATCGCGGCACTAAATAATATTTATCCTCTATTCCGGGAACGACGCTGGGTCATGGCGTTTTTATTTGGATTGATACACGGATTCGGATTTGCCAGTGTGTTGACTGATCTTGGATTGCCGCAAGGTGCCTTGATCCTGGCATTGGTCGGATTTAATTTGGGCGTTGAAGGTGGTCAGTTAGCGATTGTTGCCGCATTTTTACCCATCGCATTTGCATTAAGAACAAGCTGGTTTTATCGTCGCCTGATCTTGATTGGTGGCTCGGTCGTCATCGCGATTCTGGCAGCGATCTGGTTCATAGAGCGTGCGTTTGATATGAAGTTTTTGTGATTTACATGAGTTAGATTTGACCAGACAAATAAGCTGCCTTTCATCGCAGCATAAATCGCCTGAATTTGAAACTCAATGTCAAACCCAAAAGTAGGCTCGACTCGCTTGCGTGGCAATTGGTTTAGAAGCAGAGTAAACTAAGCGCTGTCCACAAGGAATTTGCATATGAAATTTGAACACTTAGTAGAAATCAACGACATACTTAATCCGTTGAACGATGTCATTACGCGCGAACAATTGTGGCGTGGCTTGGTGTTGCGCGCCGAGTCTCCCAAGTTATTTGTGCCTTACCTTGATGAGAGTACGATCACTGCACGCAATACAAACGGATTCTCACGTAGTCTGCGTTATGGCGATTTAGTGATTAGCGATGAGGTTCGTTTTGTCGAACTTGATTCGGTGTTGTATGACGTAGCAGCGCAGAAGGATATTCCTCAGTCGTCGCTATTAATGAAGATTGAAGAACCCTCGCCGGATGCTTTATTCGTGCGTTTTTTATATGACGATGGTCATAGCGCGGAAGAAGATATCGCGAATGAGATGTACAACGAATATCGCCGCTCTGCTTATCAGGAAGCGGATATTGATACGATACGCGTTATAAGAGAAATGGCAGAAGCCGGACGGCTGAACGCATTGCCATCATAAGTTTTTGTCGTTGAATATCGCGACTCATTGACACTACGCGTGCTACCAGTTGCTGTTTTAGTCTGAATAGAAATAAAAAAAGACGCCGTTCAAAGAACGGCGTCTTTTTTCTTTATTACTTTAGCTAATTACTCTACGCGTAATTCTTTCAGCAGGTTATCGGCTTTATCAACGTTTTTCATTTCCCACAATACATAGCGCAAATCTACTTGGATATCGCGTGTGTTTGCATCGTTGAAATCCCAGTCAGAGATGATGGAATCTAAAGTGCCGTCAAATGCCAAGCCAACCAATTCACCTTTAGCGTTCAATGCTGCAGAGCCAGAGTTACCGCCTGTAATATCCAATGTCGCCATAAAATTGACCGGCACTGATTTCAACTTGGCATCATAGTATTTGCTGTCGGCACCATATTTGCTGGATTTGATTGCATCCAATTGGTTTTGTGGGGCATTAAACTCGCCAGTACCAGTCGCTTTTTTCTCGATACCATGCAGGCTGGTAAAGGCGGTCCAACTTGTGCCATCAACACCATATGGACGACCAGCGACTTTACCAAAAGTAACGCGCAAAGTGCTGTTAGCATCAGGATAAACCGCTTGACCTTTGCTATTCATGAAAGCGATTTTTGCCTTCATGTAGTTTGCATAGGCTTGCTGAATTTTGCCAGCCATCTCTTCGTCACGTGCTTCACGCTTCAGACTTTCGTCATACATCGCAACAGCAGCTTTGATGAAACTATCATTACTAGCTTTGAAATCATCTGGTTTGCGTTCCAGCCAAGGCGCACGTTCTTCTTTGATCGCCAGTTTGCTACCCGCATACATTGCATCTAATAGAGCTTTAATGTCGGCTTCTTTCATACCATCTTTAATACCAACGGCAGCATCAAAATTCGCATTGCGGTCTTTACTCGCTTGCGCTGCGTACTTAGTCATGAAGTTCAGTACCAATGCTTTATCAACGGTCTCATCATAGCTACGATCTACCGCGGCGACACCCGCTTTAAAGCGTGGCAGATCGCGTGTCTGGAAACCAGATTTACGTTCTGCGTCTGGCTTGGTTGACTCATTTGCCAGGCGATACATGCTACGTGCAGAAGCTAACAAACGAGGTGAAGAATAGGCTAGCAAGAAGTCACGGCGGTTTTCTGCATCACGTTCAGAGATGAGTTTTTCGATCGCGTCGATATCTGCTGCATACATTTGCTTACGACCAGCATCAGCATTGATCCATGTCTTCAAGTCCGCATGTTCTTTTTGCTTGCGGGCTAATAAATCACTACCGGCATAGCTATCCAACATACCTTGGCGGTTTTTATAGTAATTGTTAACGCCTGCAACCATGCCAGCGTATTTCAATTTTTTGTCCGGGCTATCTTTGGTTTCACGTTCGATCACAGCCAGTTGTTCGCCAGAGGCTTTGACATAGGCTGGATAGTTCCAGTCGAATGTATAAGCAACTTCTGAAGGCAAACGATGGCGATTGGTACGTCCCGGATAACCAGTTACCATGACGAAGTCGCCTTCTTTCACGCCCTCTTTAGCCAGACGCAGATAGTGCGTAGGCTTGTATGGGACGTTATCTTTACTGAATTCTGCTGACTTGCCGTCTTTGCTGACATAAGCACGCAAGAAGCTATAGTCACCGGTGTGACGTGGCCACATCCAGTTATCGGTATCACCACCAAATTTACCTACACCTTCGGCTGGTGCATGTACCAGGCGCACGTCTTTAATTTCTAATTGCTTGATCAGGTAATACTCTAAGCCACCATAGTAAGGATAAACATTGCAGCGATGGCCGACATCTTTTTCGCATTCTGCTACTAATGCTTTTTCATTCTTTTCTATCGCATCTACTCGCGCCTTACCGACTAATTTAGCGACCTCAGGACTGATAATTTTAGAACTGACATCTTTGACATCCTTGGTCACAAAAACCCGGCTGCCTGGGGATGCCGGGAGTTCATCCGCCATTGTCTTTGCCAAAAACCCATTAGCCAGATAGTTACGCTCTGGTGTGGAGTTACGGGCAATACTGTCGTAAGCGCAGTGGTGATTAGTAATCACCAGACCTTGATCTGAAACAAACGATGCGGAGCAACCACCCAAGCTAACGATCGCGCCCATAGGGAACTCAGTCAATTTAGTTAAGCTGGCAGGATCAAGCTTTAAGCCAGCCGCTTTTAATTGCTTGGCGATGGCTGGCAATTGTTGCGGCATCCACATGCCTTCGTTGGCGTAAGCAACGCTGATAGCGCTGCTCAATGCTGTCAGCGCAGTAAATAATACGAGTGATTTTTTCATCGGAGTCTCAGAATCTTTATGGGATCGTTATTGAAATAGACTGAAAAAGAGGGTCTCTTTTTCATAGCATTGCAGTATCTGATCGTCATGGAATGAAGTCAATACAATTGCTTACAAGTTCTTTACTTGTTTTTTAGGATGGGACTAGCGAATAAAAAGCGATAATGAAATGCGAGCAAAAGACTTATCGCTGCGGGAGGTAAAAAACATTGTTTTTTATGTTTTTTTGAGAAAAAAGTGAACTATTCAAAAAATACTCCATCTGAGGCGACCAAAAATTATCAGTAGCGACTGTCAATTTTTAGATCGTTTTTCGTCGATTGTTAGCGCTGGCAAAGTGCGTAAATGCGACACAATAATCGATTACCATCCAAGATCGCCCGTTAGTTTTACGCAACATACTAAGGCCTTCTTGCGCCAGAACTTAGTGATTATCTATTTCAATTAGCCCTAAGTAATTGTGATTTTTGTGTCATTTAATTTGCATGATCTGCTGACATGGCCTGTTTACATAATCTGCCTGATACGTTCATAACCAGTCCGGCTGATCGGAATCTGTTTGCCAGAGCGCATGATCGCAACATGACTGTCTTTGGTGCTACGTTCTATACTTTTCAGCTGTTCAATATTGATTAAATATGAACGATGCACCCGCACAAATTTTTTCGGATCGAGCTGCGCTTCCAGCTCCGACAGAGATTGCGTCTTCAGGTAAGATTTTGCGTCGCTGACAATACTGATGTAGTCATCTTGCGCTTCTACATATTCCATCTTATCTACGGGAATAACATGCACCTGAGTTCGGTCACGGATCAAAATACGGTCCAGTAGTTTGCCCGGCACTGACAGCAATTGCTGGATCGCGGTGGCTTGCGGATTGACCAGTTGCGCGATTGATTTACGTGCCTGCGCAAGGGCCTCATCAAATCGTGTTTGTGAAAATGGTTTGAGTAAATAATCAATCGCATGTAGATCAAATGCCTTAAGGGCATATTGATCGTAAGCGGTAGTAAAGATCACCCCAGCCTGTCTGCCCGTCAGCTCCAGCACTTCCAAGCCAGTCAGCTTAGGCATCTGGATATCTAAAAATATTAAATCAGGATTAAGCGCGTTAATCTGCTTCACCGCATCAAGTCCGTGCTCTGCCTCACCTACGATGACAATATCTGGATGCGCGCGCAGATATTCCCGGATCAAGCATCGCGCTAATTCCTCATCATCAACGATCAATACATTTATAGGATTCATCATTTTTTAGTATTTTTAAAGATTGACGATACTAAGTGGTATCGCTATTTCTACGATAAAGAATTCTGTATTTCTTGTCCAACTGATACGCGCTTTTTCACCATACAAAGAACGTAAGCGTTGCTGACTATTTTTTAAGCCTAAGCCATTTCCTACGGTCGTACTTGGGTTGATATCAACAGGATTTTCTATCGTGACATGTAACCAGTCACCTCTTGTCATTGCGCGTAGTGTAATAGTCCCACCCTCGGTCAAATCACGGATACCATGTTTGATCGCGTTCTCAATACAAGGCTGCAATAACATAGGCGGTATCAATGCCGTTTGCGCAGTGTCGCTAACCTGAATATCGCTTTGCAATTTTTTACCAAAGCGGATTTTTTCTATCGCTAAAAAATGCCGACATAAGCTGATTTCATCTGTTAAGGGAATCTGTTCTTTTTCCGACAAAGCCAAAGTCTGACGAAAAAATTGCGCTAACTCCAAAGTCATCGTACGAGCGGCAATTGGATCAATCGAAGTTAAAGCGCTAATTGAATTCAGGCTATTAAACAAAAAATGAGGATTGATTTGTGTCCGTAAAACCTGCAACTCTGCATCACGTGCCTGTACCCGAGACTCTGCTGCACGGCGATCTGCCAGGCGCATATTGTCAAGTGCAATCAGAACGTCATGCACTAAGATAGAAAGCAAATAAAAACCACAACCAGCTACAAACAGCATGACTGACATCGGCTGCGTTATTACGATCAAATTTACAGTCAAATTACTATCTGTATCTGCACCATATAAAAATGAATGACGTATTGCTTGCGCCAAATAATTCCATGCGTAGCAGAGCAATAGCCACATCAATCCAGACAACAATGACGCGCCGCCAAAAATCACCAGCGTCAAAAGAAATTGCCGCTTTTCAAAAGGCAAAGAGCGGCAAACATAGAATGCAGAAGCAGCGACAAAGCCATAAATCAAACTAACCGGGATGGCAAACCCAAGACCTGCTCCCCAACTAATATTTGCCATTGTCACTAATAAGGCAGCAATCACCACGCCAGCCAATAGCCATGCCATCAGATACCACATCAACTTACGCATGCTAGAGACTATTGGTTTTATCATTGGTCTAATCGGTGTGCTTGATATAAATAAAGCTAAAAAATAGAGCTAAAAAATAGAGCTAATAAATACAGCCAATTACGTTTATAGAACTTACGCAAAACTGCCCTAACTGCATTGCAGCACTTTGCTAGCGAAATTTTGCATAAGTCCTCATCTATATAAATATAAATTAATTTTTGATCTCAACGCCACCCATTACGACATAACCTTCAATCACCAAGCGTTTGGTCGCCGTCATCGGAGGAATAGTTTTATCTTCAATCCCGCCCATAATCGGTATGCCATTACTGACAATGGTCCAATCAGCAGGTACTTTTAAAGAGATGCCTCCCCAGACAGCAAAGACTTGCAAGACTGCTTCAGACTGAATAGATGCCTGGCGTAAATCGATCTCTACTGAACCCATAATCGCGGTTGCTTCACCACCCCGAAAATTTTGTGATACGACCTTCATATTATTGCCACTCATGACAGCGATTGCGTCGATACTGCTATCGCCCATGCTACTCAAACCAGATAATCCCGTATTGGTATTATCCCCAAGCTGGTCACTATTATTGTCGCTAAAGCGGTCTTTGCGTACACCCTTGAAGACGACCGCGAGGCCCGCCACAATAATAAACAACGGCCACCAGTCACGCATCCGGAAAATAATAAAACCAAGGTTGGATAATGTCATCAACGCTCCGGCGGCAATTAATCCACCAGCGATGATATAGCCTGAAGTAGCACGCGTCTGCGACAGTTTTAAAACACCAAAAGCAATGAATACCATGGGCCAGAATTGAATATAGTCGCGAGCGTTAAACCAATGTAAGTTGTCTACCAACGCCAACACACCAAAGATGATAACGATAGCGCCAATTAAGACGCGACGTTGATTATGTGACTGGTTCATGATTGTGATTCCTTATTTGATTTTTCTGACAAATTCGTTATGCCGGTAGCGACCCAAGTAACGCCAAAAATGATGAGGATAATCGGCCAGCTGGTTTGAAATGTCCAGTCCCAGAGTTGAGTCAGACAAACATACAGCCACAATCCTATGGCTATTTGCGAGATCCCTTTAATCACCTGCACCAGCATAGTGGCACTTAAGGCCTCAACCAAACCAACGATAGCGATCACCAGTGGCCAGCCGTACCACCAGCGAATTTTTTCGCCGATGTAAGGGTGCAAATCAACATACCCCAGCCGCTCTAATAAAAAAATAGTACCGACTGCGATCAATACCAATCCCCAGATCACCGATTTACGTTGACGTTGTTTTCTGTATTGTTGAATACTAGCTTGCGAAATATCAGAGTTCATCATGACTCCCTTATTAAAATGAACGGATCGTACTTTGTACAGACCCACTATATTTTTTAATCAATTTGCTCTTGCTGCGTCGACATGTTCAAGATAATAGATGTGGGGAAAAATGTCTTCCTGATTTCGGCCAATAGCAGTGATCGTTCGGTCAATAGCGAAACATCGGTGAATGACGCAGAACAAGGCATCCGATCTACGCTTCTGAGAAGTCATCCTAGTCAAAGTGGAAAATCTAAGCGTAACGGATAGACAAGGAATTCAACTTTACGTAAGCTAGCGCGATACTGACAGCGACCGCTTGTAATCCCTATGATAGAAAATCTACTGCCCTTCCTCAACGTCATCTCTACCGCTGCCAAAGCTATGCAATGGTTCAGAGATGTCAGTGCGAAAAACAAAGGCGACGTCCGTGCCCTGATTGAAGAGATTAAAGAAAATTCCCGCTTATGTTTTAGGGTAGTACAAGACCATGTGCCGCCAGCCGATGTCATCCCGTCGTTCTCAACAACAGTGTTTGATCGTCTGAACGCTAGCGGATTTGATTTTGATTCAGTCCAGCGCCACGACATTCCAAGCTACGAGGGTATAGAGAAAAGTGATCTCGCCACATGGGCAGGCAAGCCCACGGGCAAATTGATCGAGAGTATCTACGACAAGATTAAAGACTTACGCTCTTTACATGCGTTTAAGGCGCATGACAATCGTTTATGGAGCAGAAGGATACTGAATATTCATAAGCGCATTTTGCTATTGCTGCGCCATACACGAACCTGATAGCCGACCTTGATAGTCACATCCAAATTAGCGGCTACAAAACCCACCAATTACGCCAGCCACGCACCATCACGGTAGACAACTTCGTCATCCAATAACACGGCATTGGTTACGGCAAAAACATCGACATGGAAACGCGCATCTTTACGCTTGAGTTGCGGCTTGGTGTATACGCCATGTTTTGCACCAAGCGATAAATGAATACCGCACATGCGTTCGTAAGTGCCGATATCGCATACGGTACGATCTGCTGAAAATGCCCGGTTCATACCGAATCCCAATTCACGTAACCAGACTTCGCCCTCGGCAGCACGGATACTGGCTAAGACCTCATCAAACTCGGGCGTGGAATCAATGACGTCGATGACCCGGCCTTTTTCTACGACCAGCGTAATCGGGTGCGCTGGTTTGTTGACCATAAAATTACTGTCGCCAAATACAAAAATTCTCACGCGACCACTAACCGCTTCTAAATCTTGCGCCTCAGTAAATACCTCGCCAATCGGAAACTGGCCGCCGACATTGGTCATGCCAGTGTAATCGCCAATATTCAATTTAGCGGGCTCTAATGGCGAAGCAAATACAAGACGTGCGCCCTCGCCGCTCTCGACCACCGCACTGCCAGCGCGGTCAATCTTATCTTTTAGTGCCCGACCGACGCCGCGAAAATACGCAGGGTCGTAGGCCAGACTATCGATATAAATCAATGCCTCAGCAGCCGACAAGCGCGCCAGATGCACATGCTCAATCACTTTTAAACCACGCTTAAATAACTCGACCCTTACCCTATAGGCATCCAGACGGAAACTGGTAGTTTGTACCAACACCACCAGATCGGATGGCGCTAGAGTCTCAAACACGGCATGGATCTCTTCCGGGCTTACCTGATCAAAATCAATGAACTGTGCGTCTGGTAAACAACGTCGATACGCCTCACTCAGCGCCAAAGACAAACCGCAGCCCCGATCAGCGACGATCAGAGCTTTGTGTGCGAGCTGATGCTCCATCGCCATTGACAAAATATCGGCAATATTTTTGGTCGCCATTGCTATCGCCGACTCTGGCAAAACGCTGTGGATTTGAGGATTATCTGGGGAGTTCATTGGCATGATGTACATCGTTACAAAAATGGGTAGCAAGGAGCGCTTATCAAACAGAAAAAATACGCGGGCACAAATGAACCGGATAGCAACCGTAATCAATTAGACATCGATCACACGTCGATTACACGTCGATTACACATCGATTACGTGAGAGTCATGCGGTCTGCCACTGAGTTTTTTGCCGTACTTTTTTCGGTTGGTTTTGCGCTAGCGCATTGTAATCGACATTGACAATGCACTTAGTTTTGCTCACAACTTAAAGTCGGTCATGTACCGATTTTCGATATTTCACGGCTGGCATCAATGATCAAAATGCTCTTTTTTCTTTAGCGTAGTCAATGACACTTGGTTAATGACACTTAGTTAATAACAAGAGAACACCCAACAACTTGCTCATTTAAATATATTTTTTAATCACGCTTATAGAAAATTGATCGCTAATTTAAGTTAGCGCAGGTTTTGCCGTTATTTAGCTTAACTAGATTAAAACTACTTGATACAGCACGTCACAGATAACACTCAGCAAATTTGTATGAAACTCTTTTCATTTCCTCGCGTCAACCAAGTCATTCCCGCTGATACACGTCATATGGGCTATGAAACCGTTGCGCAATCTGATGACGAAGCTCCACAGAAGGTAAAACCAGATGACCAACCCGTGAGCAATGCGACACCTGCTTCTGTCAATGGCGCCCGCAGTGGAGAAGATCGCCGCCGTGGCAACGACCGCCGCCAGACCGAGCGCGCGCCATCCTCGGTAGCGATTTTATTTGATACCCGCGCCAAAATAATCCGTCGCAAAACCTCTCGTCGTCATGAGGACGACGAGCAACTACAAAACTTCAGTATCAAAATATAGCTTCTGCTTGGTCAATCAAGCATCGCGTCAGTTAAACTTCCCCAGCAAGCCAAGCTCCGAGGATAATAGCGACTTCATTCTCGGACGCACCGCGTTCCCTCCACTGGAAACTACTATGTCTACCAAGTCAAACACACCCGCGCCTTTTCAAGCTAAACGTCTTAAGCGCAAGCAATTTGCCAGCACAGGCGATGTGCATATTCAGGGCGATTTGCTGATCGCAACACAACTCATCGTCGGCGGTGACTTGCTGGTAGACGGTGATCTGCAGGCAGAAGAAGTATTTTGCCTTGGCAAAATTACTGTGACAGGCAATATTCAGGTTCAATCGCTGTATGTCGGCCAGGCACTCGATTGCGGCGGCGATATCGAAGTCGAATTTTTACTCAAGACAGGTTGCAATGCCGAATGGATGGCGCGCATGCTGGAACTTGATCAAGCCAAAGCCAGCAAGGACGGCAGCAGCTATATGGACAAATTAGTCCATCCTTCTATTCTGCAACGTGATGCGCATCATGAAATTTTTGGTGGCTTTGGCGACATCCAAGCGCTCGGCTATCTGGCTTGCGACGTCTTGGATTGTCATGGCAGCGTGCAATTGGATGATGTCTTTGATGTGATTGAGGTCCAATATATCGGCGGTCATTTAAGCGCGAGCGAAGTCCTGATCGCAGGCGACGCCAATTGCAAAGGTGAAGTATTTAGCGAAACCGACATCACTGTCACCGGCACGCTATTCGCAGGCAATGTTACCTGCCAGGGCAATCTGGAAACCGGCGCGATTGTCTGCCATGGCGACATCAGCACCTGGGGCACATTACGCGCCAGCGGTGAAATTAGCAGCCTGAACGGCGAAATCCATTGCGGCCGCTGGATTGCCACCAAAGCCACTATCTACGCGGCCAAATACATCAAGGCAGGCGAATCCGTCGTCGCAGAAAAAGGTGTCAGCAGCGGTGACGATTATGGTATTTTGGCGGGCACTACCCTGCGCCGATCGCTCTGGGAAAGCCACGGATTTGTCTCTGCGCCAACCAAACCACGCCACTTGTTATCCGGTAAATTTGTAGAAGGCAAAAAAATCAAAAATATCGACGCGTTAGAAAAAAAACGTGATGTCGAATTAGATTGGGAAGTAGTACGCAGACTGAAGCGGGAATCCGAGCAAGACTTTATCTAACCACTATTTTAGTCACGCTATCGCTCAAGCGGCCTGTTCACGTCTCGTCATGGCGATAGCGTTTTCCTAAGTCGAATATCCTGCGCTTTCTAATCGATAGGACTTACGCAAAAACTAAAACCCCACACCACAAACGCACAGAGACACAGAGGCCGCAAGTGGCTTTCCTTTTTTGCGTAAGACCTATCAATATGCATGCTAAGCTCGCCGGTGTGTGATACCGCACAGAGCCATCCCGTTACCTGCTATATCGTTAATCATTCTTAATTCAGGAGAATGATCATGTCGTCAGATAACAGCAATTCTATTCAAACCTTACGTTCAAAAATCGAGCATATTCATTTCTGCATGATGACAACGATCAACGAAGACCTGAGTTTATCAAGTCGTCCAATGACTGCTCAAGCGACGGATGACGATGGCATTATGTGGTTTTTTGTGTCCAGCAATTCTCAACTGGCTTTAGATCTTACGCGCCATCCAAAGACCAACGTCAGCTTTGCAGATCCATCTGACAATCTCTACATTGCGATTGCCGGTACGGTCGAACTAGTCAAAGACCAAGCCAAAGAAAAACAGTTGTGGACATCCCAAGTCGCGGCATGGTTTCCATCCGGCCTGGATGATCCGCAACTCTCTTTGATCAAATTGCATATCCACTTGGCAGAGATTTGGGATAGCAAAACGAATAAAATGGATATGCTATATCAGATGGCCAAAGCGGCGATTACCGGTGAACATCAACAGAATTTAGGTGAACACGCCAAACTTCAGTTTTGAGATCAACACTGCTGATTCTTGATGCTTAGGAGTGAATGTATTAGGCAAGCCAGTAGTGCTATTTACGTGCTGGCCACGCGTTTCTGGTCATTTTTGACACTATTAGTTGCTCATGGCTCGCCATGAGCGTCTTATTCAGAGCAAACTCACAACAAACTCACATCAAAACTACACGAAAAGTGCATCCCTCATTATCTCGAATCGTAATCGAAAATTTCGGCTAAATTGAGTTAGTCTAACGAACACTCCTAACCTAACCATCCTCTACTGTCATGACAAAATCGTTTAACACTTACCTTGTTGCCTATCTGGTCGCGGCAGTAGTATTTTGCGTACTCGATTTTATCTGGCTTACGATCGTAGCCAAGAACTTTTATCAATCTCAACTCGGCCCGCTGATGCTGGCCGAGCCCAAGATGATTCCGGCTGCCACTTTTTATCTCGTTTATCTGCTTGGCTTGCTGGTATTCGCCATCATGCCAGCCGTACGTGAACAAAGCTGGCTGACCGCTGTACTGATGAGTGGCCTGTTGGGTATTGTTGCCTACGGCACCTACGACCTCAGCAATCTTGCCACCTTAAAAGGCTGGTCTCCAACACTCACCGTCATCGACATCATCTGGGGCGCATGTGTCAGCGCAGCGGCGGGATCGGCAGGATATTATGCGACAAGGTTTTTCAACTCAAACTGACGTAGAGATAAATCTTATCCTTGTCAGAAATGAATATACTCCCCCTAATTTTCCATAAATATGCCTGATTGACCAAACTTTATATGGACGACTAATACATACACCGCAGGAGTATACAAATAACACCACTCTATCACTATAGAATTCATGCCTTGATCAGCAAGCTCCAACGCTTAACTACGCGCAGCCCAGTCACTCGCAAGCAAGCCATACATAGCCGAATCTGACACAACGCCGGCCACAATCCAGCGCTCGCGCAACATGCCCTCCAGCTTAAAGCCAAGTCGCTCCAGACATCTGGCAGATGCCAGGTTCATGGGATCAATATCCGCCTCAATACGATTGAGCCGAAGTTCAGAAAATCCATACTGAATCAATGCCAGCAAAGCCTCTTGCATATAGCCCTGCCCCCAGGCTGCATGTTTCAAGACATAACCAATTTCGGCACGGCGACATTGTTCAGAGAAATGAAAAAGCGAACAGTCACCCAATAATTGATTGTCAGATAATCGCACTATCGCCAAACACAAACTGTCACCCACAGGCATTTCTTTTAAATCACGCTGTATCCTTTTTTGCGCAGTCTCTAACTCTGTCCATGGCAAAGTAATGCCATATTTTGTGATAAGCGGATCAGAAAAAATCGACAGCAAGTCGGCAGCATCGTCTAACTTAAATGGACGCAGTAGTAAACGTTCAGTTTGTAGCGTAAGTTGGTCGAAGGAGGGCATAAAATCCTTAATAAAAATATTGGTCTGTCTATTCGACTGACAACTCAGGCGTCTTCAGACAAGCGACATGCCTAACACGCGCATCGCTATACGTGATTTTCGGAAATACTGGCACTTTTTCAAAAGCCCAATATTCAGTATTGCCACTAACACGCCATGGCCGCCCAAACAAAAAATGCACTCGCGCTTTAGATGTTTGCAGCGGCAAAGTATCGCAATTAATCATTGGCGCAGCCCACTGACCACAATCGCCAAAATAATCACATAGAGGGGAAACACAAGTGCTCCCCCATCGACCACCAATCACGGAACAACCAAAAGGAGTCAGCATAATTCCGGCTGTGATCAAGCCTAAAAAAATGACGACGACTATAGTCTTTCGAGGTTTTCTTTTCATTATAAAATAAGAGATTAAGCCAGTATTTGATGTTCGCACTAAATAAACGATACTGCAACGATATACAAAATATACCGAGGAAATTGAGCAATAAAAAAGCCGCTGACTCAACATCAGCGGCTTTTTCATTCAACGTAGTAGGTTCAATAAATATCGACCAATACTCTGACAGCACTATATTTTCCGCTGCTGTAATAGCCTTTGGTATTGCTATCTTTGTAGAACTTAATTTTGTACGCAATCGCGCTGGACGGGTAAGTTGGTCCCGATGTATAGACTGGTTTGGGTGCAGTCCCGACGTTATAAGCCGTGGTGCTGTCTACGATCCAGGTCAATGATTTAGTAATCTCGTTCGGGTCTAAAATCGCAGCCGAGTCATAGTAGGTTGCATTGTAAGGCCGTGTAATCAGGCTCTTGCTGCTGGTCGCTGTTTTAGTCGAAAAGTTATAGGCGTCACCGCTGGTCAGGTAGGTAATTTGTGCGCCGGTAACTTTAAAATACGAGGCCGTTGGGAAGATCGCATTGGCCGTATCGGCAACGCTCACGCCGTTGGAACCGTAGATCGTTGCGGCACTGCCATTGAGATAAATAGCGGTATCCTCATCCACGCAAACACCTTGCGTTTTTGAGGTATTTCTCATCCCTGCCAGCAAGCGGGCGACGCGTCCGCGAGCATTGCAATGGGTATCGACTGCGACATTGGTGCCAGAAAATCCAAAGCCTGTCATCGTGCCGGCATTTTCTAAATAAGCGAGTGAACTGGTACCGCTGCGGTCATCTTTTAAACCGGTCGCGCTGCCAACACTCTTAGGTGCAAAGTTGGCGTTGAAGTACAAAACACCGTAGGCAACGCCCTCGCCCATCATAGGATTTGCCTGAATCATGGTGCCTGCCGATGTACCTGCAATCACCAGACTGCCATTGTTGACACGAGTGCGCAATGCCGCCATCAATGGCGTATCAGCGCCACTATTAGTTAAAAAAGTTCTGGCAGCACGCGACTGATCACCACCATTAAAAAACACCACGTCGGCCTGATTAATGATGGCGATATTAGCGTTTCCTACTGCATTGCCAGAATAAGAATCGTTGGTGTAATTATCCGCATGCGCAGTGATATGCTTTGGAGCAAAACCATGCTTTTGGAATAGCTTGATGTAACTCAGCGCACCGGTCGTCGCATCATCATTGTTATACACGTTGTCACCGGAGGCAGCGGTATCTGCCGATGCCGTGACGACGGCAACTCTCGGGCAAGTTGTCGTATTCCAATCAGTCACGCAATTGGTATAGATGCTGGTGTTAGGCGTCCAGTTGCGCGAGGTAGATGCGCGCAATCCGGCATAGATTTCATTATTGGTTTCTGCTGTCGCACCGCCCATCATAAAAACCTTGGCGGCATGCGTCGTAAAAGGTGTCGCTAATAAGCCGGCACAAGTCAGCATTCTGATCGTTAATCCCAAAAACATTTTATTCATTTTTGCTTTCCTAAAAGTTGGATGACGATCAAATGTCGTCAATCTGTTTTCAACAACATGAATTCAATTGCTTATTGCTTATTGCCTATTACCCATTGCCTATTACCCATTACTTATTACAACAAAAATCTTAGGACCAGTCCGCCGTCTTGCTACCGTCTGACCAACCTGCCCATCTGCACAGAACCAGTTTTCACTTACTTGAAATCCATTTGATATGCGCCTGATGATCGATAACCTAAAAAATGCCAAGTGATCGCTAAGCTGGGAGAAAACTGTAAGAACATCATAGGCACGGAAAATAATTTACACAATTTATATTTATGTAAATTATTTTACTAATTTAAAGAGGAGTTTTTCATCAAATGCGATGAAACAGGCAAGTAAAAAAATACGGTTTAGCAGGAAAACAGATAGTGATATGTAAAAATTGACGGAGCAAAGCTGTTGCAATCAAGACGGATTATTTGAAAATACCCGGCGAAATTTTCAAAAATGAGACTTTTAGCTGAAAACTATTTTGTAACCGTCGTCAAAATGAGACGGCATCGCTTCCCTACTTTTTCGGCCTTTTCGACTTTTCTGCCTTTTCCTGACGTCAACTAATTTAGTTGTACAATACAACTTTATATCCTAGGACGAGAGCATGCCCAATTCTGATCATTCCCATATTGATCCGATTCGTAAAGCGTCTAGGAAAATGGTGCGTGAACTCGGGTTCATGCAAATAACTCTTGCTGCGACCAACTATCAACCGTCCGCAGTCCATGCGATGGTAGAGATCGGTGAAGAGCGCACCCTGACGGCGGCGCAACTTGCAGACGTACTGAATTTAGAGAAATCCAGTATTAGCCGGATGATCCGAAAATTATTAGAAGCAGGCGAATTGAAAGAAACGATTAGCGACAATGATGGCCGGGCAAAACTATTAAATTTAACTCCACAAGGCAAACGTACTTTGGCATCGATCAATACGTTTGCTCAGCGACAGGTCGCCAGCGCTATCGATCAGCTCAGCGACTATCAGCAACGCACAATATCGCAGGGCTTACAGACTTATGCGGCGGCGCTGGAGAATAGCCGGCTAGGTAACTCAGCAACATCAAATCAAGGCATTACAATTAAGCAGGGATATTTACCCGGCGTAATTGGTCGGGTAACAGAAATGCATGCATCTTTTTACTCATCGTTGATCGGCTTCGGGCAATTTTTTGAAAGCCAGGTAGCGACCGGCATTGCAGAATTTATGACCCGATTAACTAACCCGCAGAACGGTCTGTGGGTGGCGCTGGACTCAGGGCGAATTGCAGGATCAATCGCCATAGATGGAGAGCATCTCGGACAAAACTTGGCACATCTGCGCTGGTTTATCGTAGACGATAACTTACGTGGCGCAGGTGTTGGTTATCAACTTTTGAATGTAGCGATATCGTTTTGTAAAAAACAGAATTTCGCGGAAGTACACCTCTGGACATTTCAAGGATTGGATAGCGCGCGCCGGCTCTATGAAAAATTTGGCTTTGTATTGGTGGAGGAGTGTATCGGTAATCAATGGGGTAAAGAAGTTGTAGAGCAGCGCTTTGTGTTGAAGTAGTTCTTTGGTTCGCTCTGTTGCCATGGAAAAATGAACACGGATTAATACCTACTAAATACACCACGTAGCTGACATCTTCTCGATGAGTATCATTTTTATAAAATGTAACTCAGACTTAACCTAAGGCTTCGTGCTGGCATGTTGGCAACTTGCAAGCTATAGCAATCATCGATTCCGCTTGAGCACAATTAACAAATTACTTAATGCGGATTAGCCTTGAACCACTTACTTTTATTTCGGTGTCGGAACTAAGAAGCACTGGGTGTATTCGCCCGTCCGAGTCCTCAGGCATGAAAGTATACAATCCATCGGAAATCAGCACGCCAGTCGTATCAGCAAAAACTAAACATCGATATTTCCCATCAACTTGATGGGTGCAGTCAAACCAATTACCACCAGATTCGCCTCCCTCCCAACTACTTGAGACCGGAACATTTGATGGACGATGCGGTGGCGTCACTCGATATGTCGCTCTAAACGACTGACCTAAAACAAATCCAGCAATTACACCTATTAGAAGTGTCAAAAAAAAAATAAGGTTTTTTGATATCATTTTTTTGTCAAGTTCTCTTACGCTGATCGTCCTCTAATGGCCAACAACGTTTAATTTTCATTATAGATAAATAAGCCTTAAGCGAACCCTGTCATGCGCTTATAAAATGCACTACCCGACGGTCGCAAATAAGCAGTAAAAAAATCAATGGTGTCCATCACTCCAAAATCCGTCTGAACTATCATAGATTTCTGACGAACTACTCGGCTCTTGAAAGTCAGCTTCTGCTGTGTCCCATTGAACTGGCACACCGTCTTTATCAGATTTTCGCTGTAACCAGTTTTTGGCTTGTAAGGTACGCCGAAACATAAGAAAGCCCGCATAAGGAATAAAGCATATGAGAAAGAACCATAAAATTTTTTCCGTTCGCGAAAACAAATCGCTTTCATTTAAATCAATAGAAGCCGCAAAACTTAAGGCGCAAGAAGGAACTAGTAACCAAAGGAGTATCGACATAGCGACCATAGAAAAATGGTTGAAGTATATTGCTTTAAAAAATATTTTCTGGCAACAAATTGGAAGCGCATACGAATGACACTTCCAATTTGCTTGCAAACTAATAACTACTTTAAACCATCTAGCAATTATTATCAGATTAAGTCTGAGTTAATAGATATAAAACGCTAGTTTAGTGCCGGCTCTTTCTTAGCCGTTTTCGCTTTAGCATCGGCATCGGCTTTTGCCTCCTGCTCTTTTTGCTCCGCCGTTTTAAACAATCCCATCACATCACGCTTACCGCGCTCCAGATAAGGAACCGGTTTATCCATCCATTCTGGGCGTGGACTGCCTAGCAAATAATGGTCAAAAAATTCTGCCATGTGAACGGTGTAATGTTTGATGTTGTCGCGCTCTCTTAAGCCATGTTTTTCACCGTTGTAATTGAACCAGTAGGCTTCTTTTCCTAGATGTCGCAACGCTGTAAAAAACTCAATTGCTTGGTAATACGGAACCGCATCATCCTCATCATTGTGAATGGTCAGGTAAGGCGTCTGGACTTTATCGACTTTAAAGATAGGTGAATTTTCGATGTACTTCGCCTGATCACCCCAAGGCGTGCCGCCGATACGACTCTGACCGCGTTCATACTGAAAAGCGCGGCTCATCCCTGTGCCCCAGCGAATGCCGCCGTAACCACTGATCATATTTGCCATTGATGCGCCAGCCTCGGCCGCGCGGAAGATGTTGGTATGCGTCAGCAGATAATTAATCTGGTACGCGCCCCAGCTGTGGCCTTGTATGCCGACACGTTGCGGATCAACATAGCCTTTGGCAATGACTTGCTGGATGGCTGGCAATACAGTGTTCATCGCGCTCTTACCCGGGTAACCGGTGGTGTAGACAATATCCGGACGTAACACGATATAGCCATTGCTGACGTAGCGAGTAACATTGATATTCTGGCTAGGTGCTGGCGGGACATGGCGGTATAAATTGTCTGTCATGTTTTCGTAGATGTAGACCATCATCGGGTATTTTTTCTTCGGGTCAAAATTGTCTGGCTTGGCAAGCAAGGCTTTTAATTTTTTGCCGTCGGCGGTGGTATAGCTGATCAACTCTTGCGTACCCCAGTTGTATTGGCTTTGTTGCGGATTAGCGTTGCTGATTTTTTGTGGTGATTGCATTTTTAAATTGCTGGCCCACAGGTCAGGGAATTCTTCAAAACTTTGCTGGGTGAATAAGACAGTATCGGCCAGCTTTGCCTTCAATAAACCACTGATCATTTTGTTCGCATGGATCAGTTTGACAGGCTCGCCCCCTTTGGGATTTTGTTGTACATAGCCGCTAGAACGATCAGTATCATTGGTCGTAGCGAGCACCCAATTTTGGTCGGATGGCAAAAATTTTTGTTCTTTATCTAAGCTGACGTAGCGCAGTTCCAAATGATTTTTACGGCCATAACCAGCAGTCAAATTAGTGCTGACATGAGTGACAGGATTGATCTCCCATAAATCGAACTGGTCGTACACAACAACGCTGGCGTCATTCTCTGTCCAACCTGCAAAGCCGTAGGCAGAACGTGGCTCTGGCGTGTCTTGTTTAATATCTTCAAAATGGACTTTAAGTTTGCCTGTCAGGTTGGTCTTGCTACCGTCAGCGGTACTCCAGCTAAACCAGGTGCTGGTCGCCGCATCAAAGGCCAGCATATATTTACCGGCAGATGACAGAGCGGGTTCGAAGCGTAATTTTTTTGCTAAGGGCTTACTTTGGCCAGTTTGCAAATCCAATGCATAGGCGTCGTAATATAAAGAATCCCATGACTGCAAAATCTGATAGGGCAAATCGCTGATACCCAGCGCAAACTGGGCATTGTCATTGGTGATGACAACCGGCATAGTTTTATTCGCCAGCTGCACAAAACGCTTGTCGGCCAGATGCACGACGGCTCGATAGCTGCGTTGCTTTTCTTTTTCTGCCTTGACCTTTTGCATCGATTGCAGCTCTGGGTCTTTCCAATGCCATAGATCGACTTTCATCGCTTCTGGCGCGTCTTTGGGTTCTATTTTTGGATCTTCTGCGGTGCCGAAAAACAGCCGTGCGCCGTCTTTGCTGAAAGCGACCTCACCAAATTCGCTAGGTGACCAGGCGATTGGCATGCCTGGAGTTGCGCCGTTGGCTAATAAGCTGGCGGCCTGATCTTTGGTATTCCAGTAGAACAGCGAGAAGGCTGTTGGGTCGGGGTCTTTGGCTTTGTCGGATTCTTTATTTTTTTCTTTTTGCGTAGTATTTTCAACGAGTTTTTCACTCGATTTTTCATTTCGCAGGGCAAGCAATTGATCACGGTTGCTGACAAAGGCGAGTTGCGTACCTGCGTCGTCAAACCTCAACTGCTTGTAGCTTCCGGCACCTGTTAATAGACTTTGCGTGCTGCTATCGGCGGTGCTGAATAAATACACGCCCTCCTTAGAGGCTTCTTTGGATTTTTCTGCTTCTTTTATTTTGTCGGTGCTGCTAGCGATTGTTGAGTCGGTTTTTTGATTTATTTTTTCAGCTGTTTTTTCGCCTATTTTTTCATTGGTTTTTTCTGTCACTTTCTCTGCTGATTTTTCTGTCACTTTCTCTATTAGCTTATCGCTAGCTTTTTCAGACGTTTTTACGACGTCTTTTACTGACACACTATAGGCCAGCAAACCACCATTTTTTGCCCAGACAAACTCCGCTACGTCTTTGTAGCTAATGTGCTTTCCGCTAGTCAAATCCCATAGTTGTAGCTCGCTGCCTGCCTCTTTCTTTTTGCCACTGGCGGATGCGCTGCCAGCGCCAGCCATTTGCTGGTCGGATATGCCATCTTGAATATCGTCCGGCTTTGCGGTTGTGGATTCTTTTTCAGATTCTTTCTTGCTATCTTTTTTCTCGTCTTTCGGTGCCTCCAGCAAGACTGCCAGCCAATTGCCGCCTTCTTCTGGAAAACCAAAACGTTTAACGCGGTTCAGCGTCTCGACTTTACCCGTTGCTAGATCCATTACGCCAAAACCGGGTTTCGGTAGATCCTCCCCTTTCTTCTTTTCTTTTTTGGCCTTGTCGATTTCTGCACGAGTGGGTTGGATGGCAAATGCAACATAGTGAGCGTCTGCGCTGAAGATAGGTGCAGTACCGCGCGGGTAACGCCATTCGCGTCCACTGGCAAGATGACGGATGACTAGCTCGCCATCACCTTCTTGCGCGACCAATGCATACGCTGCCCACTGCCCGTCCCGGCTAAGCTTATCGCCCTGAATGCTGCGCCAATTAGCATAGACATCGTGAGTGATCATTTTTTTGTTGTTCGCCGTGGTATTGCTTGCAGTCATAGTTTGACTAGCTAGATTGGCTGAAGTAGCAGTTTGCGCCAGGCCGAGTTGACTGGTCAGACTAAAAAACAGAATGGCGGCGGAAGGTAGGAGCGATTGTCTGGAGAACACAGGATGTGCTTTCTTTAGATGAAATAACAGAATTGAGATGAAGAAACATTGTCACAGAAATGCGCAAAAATTACTGCACAGTTGAAAATATTTGCATCATTTTAGATACGGAAATAGGCGGAGGGCGTGAACAGGGCAAATGCAGGAAATCAAGGCGTACTTCAGAGTAAGACAAAAAGCAGTCTCGCCTCGAATAACATATCAAATGGGGAAATCCGCAGCAAAAAATAGATAAAATTCAACATACTCCCCCTATTTTTTATTAAAATTGGCTTATAGACCAATTAATCTATGGACAATTAAATATACAGGATAGGAGTATATATTTATCTATGCTGCGAGATGGTAGAATAGATAACAGAATAAAGGCGGTTGCAATAGCAACGCCAAGCAAGCATCAGGACTGCAATTGCAGCGTTTTAATACTACGCATTTCACCCTTCTCGCCTGCACCTGCACCGCTGCTTTTGGTCTCTTTGCGTATCATCACCAAACGGTCACCGACTAAACCGTAGACCTGATCGTTGTCATTACTGGTTTCAAAACTAATCACAATAAAAGCACGCCCGGATGCGGTTTCATGCATGCGACTGGCCAGCGGTGTGCCGTCGGCAGCGATCCAGATATCCAGATTACCTTCATACTTTTTAATATACTTACGCTCCTTTTCGGTCATCTTGTCGATGGTCATTTCAAAACTCAACAGACGCGCTGGCTTACCATTGTAGGTATCCGCTTTTTCATTTTTGAATATGGCTTTTTCTACTGCACGGGACAAACTATTGGCGGCATAAATCAACGGACGCAGCTCACTAGAATTGATATCGTTGAGCGCAGAAAGCGTTGGGGTTTTGGCCTTTGGATCTTTTTCACGGGCGCGTTCTTCGGTTTCCAGTCGACTCAACAAGTCTCTGCTGTAATACACCTGCAAGCCACGCGGCCCTTCCTCTATCTGCACACTGGCGATACCACTGCGTTCATCTGCGTCTTTACCATCCCCCTGACGACTCCATGTCTTTGCTTCCAAATTTGCCTTCACCGGTGTCGCGCCTTGCAACCTGATCAAAGCAGTCTTTAAATCACTTAAGCCGTCGGCATAAGCAAATTGCGATCCGATTGACAGGGTACTAATCAAAGCAACTGAATAGATACGGGACAACATCGTCGATCGAGTGGAATACATTTTTACCTCGGATAAAAATTGGGGTTGAATAAGATGCGACAAAATCGACATGCTAAAAATAACTTCTGTCAGAGTGGCAATAGCGACAATAGTTCCGTCCAACGATCTGCAGTCTGATTGCCCTATACGGCGGGATGCGAAAAGCGATTTGTTAACTGTATCTATGCACGAGCTTAGGGTATCAATCCAACAGTTTCTACAAGTTTTTGACATTTTTGTTTTGTCGTTTCAATAAAACAAGTACTCTCATGAAATTATCAGTGTTAATAGATTTATTGGTAATTTTTTCTGCATAGTGGTACCGGGTAGTACCTTATTTAAAACAAGTGCTGGTAATCGATATTCACTGTCATCACGCACTACCAACACGACAAGGAGAAAAAAATGAGTATGGTATTTTGCCGCGGCTGCGGAAAAGAAATCCATGTAACTGCTGTCACATGTCCACATTGCGGTGCGCCACAGGGCACTTTGCAACAGCAAACCCAATCAGAAAAAAGAATACTTCCGGCTGCGCTGTTTTGCTTCTTTTTAGGCATGTTTGGCGTACATCGATTTTATGTTGGAAAAATCGGAACAGGTATTTTGCAATTGCTCACACTCGGTGGCCTAGGGATTTGGGCGCTGATTGATTTTATTATGATTGTGGTCGGCAGTTTTACGGATAAACAAGGTAATAGGATTAATCTCTGGACATAAATTTTAGAGAACAAAACGCTTGGCGGTTTCAACTACTAAATGCGTTCTCAAAAAATGAGATTTTTAAAAATACAAAACATAAGACTACGCAATACAACTTTATAGAGGGTACAAAATGAGCATGGTATTTTGTCGCGGCTGCGGTAAAGAAATTCACGAAACCGCCCCAACCTGTCCGCATTGCGGCGCCTCACAGACAGTATCGTCAACATCATCAGCGCTGCCAGTGGAGTCGGAAGATATTTCACAAGCCTTCGACTGGTATGTGCTGGTATTAAAAAAATATATCCAGTTTAGCGGTCGTTCACGTCGTAAAGAATTTTGGTTTTTTACTCTGTTCACGATATTAATCAACATAGGATTATCGATCGTTGATCGCGTAACCGGGACATCATACTTCGGGACGGATTCTGGACTGCTCAGCAGCTTATATTCATTGGCGACTCTGATCCCCGGACTGGCAGTTTCAGTAAGAAGGCTGCACGATACTGACCGTAGCGCATGGTGGTTGTTGATCGGCCTGGTGCCGGTAGTGGGCGTCATCGTACTGATCGTATTTTGGGCAACTGATAGCCAGCGTTCAGAAAATCAATTCGGTGCCTGTCCAAAAGAGATGTAAGACTTAAGGTTGCTCATGTAGCCAATAAAAAGAGGCAGCGCCAACCGGTGACTGCCTCTTGGTTTTTTTGCCTCCGTGACTCTGGGTTCAGCAAGTATCTGAGCTGTCAATGCTGCAAGCAAATTCGCCTATCTAGGGCAAAACCCGCTAAAATCCAAGGTTTAGCAAACTTCAGTCTGCGCCATTCATCAAAGCGGAACATCATAATGCTTACATTTCAACAAATCATCCTCAAACTGCAAGAATACTGGGCTGCGCAAGGTTGCGCCTTGTTGCAACCTTATGACATGGAAGTCGGTGCAGGTACGTCACACACGGGCACGTTTTTAAGAGCGATTGGACCAGAACCTTGGCGCGCCGCCTATGTACAACCGTCACGCCGCCCTAAGGATGGTCGCTATGGTGAAAATCCTAATCGCTTACAGCATTACTACCAATATCAGGTGGTACTAAAACCAGCACCAGAAAATATTCTGGATCTCTACCTTGGTTCTTTAAAAGCGCTCGGTCTGGATTTGCAGCAAAACGATGTGCGTTTTGTGGAAGATGATTGGGAAAATCCGACTTTAGGTGCATGGGGTTTGGGTTGGGAGGTCTGGCTGAACGGAATGGAAGTTACCCAGTTCACTTATTTCCAGCAAGTTGGCGGGATTGATTGCAAACCGATTCTGGGCGAAATCACTTACGGTATTGAGCGGCTGGCGATGTATTTGCAAGGCGTAGAAAACGTGTATGACCTGGTGTGGACTGAGCGCGAAGAAAACGGCAAAACAGTGCGCTTGTCCTATGGCGATGTATTCCACCAAAACGAAGTCGAGCAATCGACATTTAACTTTGAGTACTCAAATACCGATTTCTTGTTCTCGCTATTTAACAGCTACGAGGCTGAGGCGGCAAAATTGCTGGCAGTAGAAGAAAAATCACTCGCTTTACCAGCTTATGAAATGATCTTAAAAGCTGGCCATACGTTTAATTTGCTAGATGCTCGGGGTGCGATCTCGGTGACGGAACGTGCTGCCTATATTGGTCGTATCCGCAACTTATCACGCAAGGTCGCGGCGGCTTATTTGGCTTCGCGGGCAGCATTGGGCTTCCCGATTTGTGCTCCAGATTGCCAGCATAAAAAAGCCGCTTTAGAGACTGCCTCAAATGCGGAACTGAAAGCCGCTTAAATTTAGTGACATCTTAGCGATCACAAAAACGACAATATATCTGCTCGCAAGCGATCTCCATTCTGGAATAAAAGAAATGAACCAAACATTATTAGTAGAACTGCTCACGGAAGAATTACCACCCAAAGCACTCGCCAAGCTGGGCGAAGCATTTGCTGCGGGTATCGTCAACGGCTTAAAGTCACGCGATTTTTTAGAGAGCGATTCTGTCCCAACAACTTATGCGTCACCGCGCCGGCTGGCCGTGAGTATTACCAATGTGCGTCCGACCTCGCCGGACAAAATACTCCGTGAAAAAATCTTGCCGGTTTCTGTGGCATTAGACGCGGCAGGTAATGCCACCGCACCGCTGGCGAAGAAGTTAGCGGCACTGGGATTCCCAGATTTGCAAATCAGCCAGTTAGAACGTGCGGTCGATGGCAAGGCTGAGAGTTTTTTCTATAACTACACTGCATCAGGTACTGCACTAGCCGATAGCTTGCAAGCAACGGTCGAAGAATCGATTAATAAATTGCCGGTTCCTAAAGTCATGAGCTATCAACGTCAAGACGGTGCGACAGTCCATTTTGTGCGTCCGGTACATCGCATCATCGCCCTGCATGGTGCTGACGTGGTACCGCTGGCACTACTGGGACTGACCAGTGACCGCATCACTTTAGGACATCGCTTTTTGACTAGCGGCCAAATCAATATAGCGCATGCAAATGACTATGCTGCGGATCTGCTGAGCCAGGGTAAAGTCATTGCCAATGTCACTGAACGCAAAGAAAAAATCCGCACTGCCTTGCTCGCAAAAGCGGGGGACGATCAGGTTTTGATGCCAGAACCATTACTGGATGAAGTCACGGCATTGGTCGAGTGGCCAGTTGTGTATGAGTGCAAATTTGAGGATGAATTCTTGGCAGTACCGCAAGAATGTCTGATACTGACGATGCAGACGAATCAAAAATATTTTGCGCTGACCGATGCCGCAGGCAAATTGCGCTCACGCTTTTTGATCGTATCTAATCTGGAAACAGCGACGCCAGAACATATCATTCAAGGTAACGAACGTGTGGTACGCCCTCGCCTGTCTGACGCCAAATTCTTCTTTGAGCAAGATAAGAAAAAAACCTTGGAAGCGCGTCTGCCTATGCTGGCAAATGTGGTGTACCACAACAAACTAGGTAGCCAGGCTGAACGTATGCAGCGCGTGAAATCACTCGCTGGAAAAATCGCACAAAGTCTGGGCTACGATGTTGCGTTGGCAGAGCGCGGTGCGATGCTGGCAAAGGCTGATTTATTGACCGATATGGTAGGCGAATTCCCAGAACTGCAAGGCATTATGGGTACGTATTACGCCTCACATGATAATGAAAATCCAGAGGTTGCTGCTGCCGCATCCGAACATTATCAACCACGTTTTGCGGGCGATGCCTTACCTGCGACCGCGACAGGCACCGCGGTTGCGCTCGCCGATAAATTAGAAACGCTGGTCGGCATTTGGGGCATAGGTTTGCAACCAACGGGGGATCGTGATCCGTTTGCCTTGCGTCGCCATGCTTTAGGGATCGTACGAATGTTAATGGAGAAAAAATTAGATTTATCGCTGTTAGAGTTAATAAATAATACTGTAAATCAATTTAGTAATAATGTTAATTTTAAAGACCCAACAACTGATGTCTTGAATTTTATCTATGATCGCTTGAATGGACTGCTCCGAGGATATGACGGTTCATTACAAGTAATGGCGCTGGGAAAAAAGATCAGAGAATCATTGTCTGATAAAAACAATACTCAGAATGAAATTGATGCGGTAATTAGTCAACGTCCAGATAAACTCAATAATATTGTAGAACGCTACCAAGCGGTGCAAGCGTTCGCTGCTTTACCCGAATCCAGCGCGCTGGCAGCTGCCAATAAACGAATCACTAACATTCTGAAAAAAACAGATGGCGCGCTAGGATCGGTACAGTTGCCGTTACTCCAAGAAGCAGCCGAAAAAGCATTGCATACGGCGATGTGTGATGTAAAGCCAAAGGTCGATGCAGCGTTCGCTCAAGGTGATTTCTCCGGCGCTTTAAAAATCTTGGCGGCATTGCGTGCTGAAGTCGATAGTTTCTTCAATGATGTTATGGTCAACGCCGAGGATCAGGCCTTGCGCAATAATCGTCTAGCGCTGCTAAACGAGTTGCACGGCATGCTGAATCAGGTGGCTGACATTTCCAAACTTGCAGCATAAAATCAGTTTAATCAGTCAACTAAGCAAGATCGATCGCGCAAACAGAACAGAGAAGAAGCAATGGAAAAAACTATGAAGCTAATCATTCTGGATCGTGATGGCGTAATCAATCAGGACTCAGACGCGTTCATCAAATCTCCTGATGAGTGGAAGGCGATACCCGGTTCATTGCAAGCGATTGCTAAACTGAATCAGGCTGGTTATTTAGTCGTCGTTGCTACCAATCAGTCTGGTATTGGACGTAAGCTGTTTGATATGGCGACGCTGAATGCGATTCACCAAAAAATGCATTCAGCAGCACAGCAAGTCGGTGCTGAAATTGATGCCGTGTTTTTTTGCCCGCATGTCTCTGAAGATAATTGTGATTGTCGCAAACCCAAACCAGGCATGCTGCAAGAAATCGCCAGTCGTTACGATGTCAGCTTAAAAGGCATCCATTGTGTGGGCGATTCGCTGCGTGATCTGCAGGCGGGATTTGTATGCGGCTGCTTGCCGCATCTAGTACTGACAGGCAAAGGTAAAAAGACCTTTGAAAAAGGAGGACTACCGCCGGGGACACAGATTTATCCAGACCTCGCCTCGATGGTGGATATTCTTTTAAAAACTGTACCTGCGGAATTTTTTGTGGCGGTTTGAGCTAATCTAACAAATTAGCAAACGAATACAACATATCATCGCTGATTGAGTCTGCTGGAGTTTTCTGTAATTTATTGTGACCTTATTAGCTGTGACCTTATTAGCTATGATCTTATTAGGATGTGCAATGCTTCGTTTTAATTATTTTTTACGCTCGGTTTTATTCTTTAGCCTGATGGCTGTTGCGACAGTGATCTGGTCTATGGCTTGCTTGCTGTTTGCACCACTGCCGTATAACAAACGTTACTACTGGACCGCGCGCTGGAATGTATTTGTGATCTGGACGGCCAAAGTTATTTGCGGCATCCGCTACCAAATCAAAGGAATGGAAAACCTGCCAGATGCGCCGGTTATTTTACTGTCTAAGCACCAATCGGCATGGGAAACCATTTTCTATTTGACCTGCATGCCAAGACCTTTAGTCTTCGTATTTAAGAAAGAAATTACCTACATCCCTTTCTTCGGTTGGGGCATTTCTTTGATGCGCATGATCCCGATTGATCGTAGCAAAGGTAAGGATGCATTCGCCCAAGTCGTGGTACATGGCCGTCGCCGGCTCGCTGATGGACAATGGGTTATTATGTTCCCGGAAGGCACGCGTATCCCGGTGGGACAAAAAGGTAATTACAAAATGGGCGGTACTCGCCTGGCGACAGAAACCAATACTCCTGTTGTACCGATCGCGATGAATTCCGGTGAATGCTGGGCTAAAAATTCTTTCATCAAAATGCCAGGTCTGATCACGGTATCAATCGGCAAACCAATACCACCTGATGGTTTGAGTGCGGCTGAAATGATGCAAAAAGTAGAGGCTTGGATAGAAGGCGAAATGCGTGTGATCTCACCGCATATATACAAAAAGGATTGATCAGAGCGACTCTTGATCAATCAGGAACAAGAGAGTTTTTTGAAATCACGTTTCTCATTATTGACCAAGCCGTTGCAGTTTTTACTGCAACTGGATTTGTTTTCAGATAGCCGGACTGACGACGGCGGGATGTTCCAATCGCCCCGCCGTAAAATGCAAGATCCGGCGCCGAAAAAAGCAACGCCACCCAGTCTTCCGGCACCGCCAAAGACATCATCCACGCCGCCAGAAAAATCTCCGAATAAACGTCAGATCCGCCTGCAAGAGCAATGGCTGGAATATAGTCTGCTGCGCTCCAAGCGACGTACCATTGGCTTTTTAATCAATGACGAGGGACTGAGAATCACTGCACCACGCTGGGTAACAATTGGCGATATTGAGCAGGCAATTCACGAGAAGCAGCGCTGGATCGTCGCCAAAATTACCGAGCGCCGTGAACGGGCTACGCATCAGGTTCAACCTAAAATGGTATGGGCAGATGGCGCTCAATTACCTTATCTGGGCAAGCAACTGACTTTGCGAATTCTTGCCACGCAATCGCTGGGCATTCATTTAGACAGCGATAGTAACGAGCTGAGAATTTGTCTGCCTGCGGACTCGGGGGAGCAACAACTCAAAGACCGGGTACAGGCTTGGTTGCAGCAAGAAGCCCGCCGGGTATTTTTAGAGCGCTTGCCTGTCTATGCGGAAAAATTGGATGTTAGTTATCATTCAATGGCACTGTCTGCTGCGACTACGCGCTGGGGCTCTTGTACCTCGCAAGGTAAAATTCGTCTGAACTGGCGGCTGATTCATTTCTCTCTGACGGTGATTGACTATGTGATCGCGCATGAACTCTCGCATTTGCGAGAGATGAATCACAGCCCCCGCTTTTGGGCGACAGTACAATCGGTGTTCCCAGAATTTGAACATGCTAAGCATGCATTAAAACAGCATGCAGCACACGACCTCCCCGTATTTTAAGGGGAGTATCTATAGTTTTTAGAAGATCGTCCAATCATTCTATGGACAATCTGTGCTTCAATTATCATACTCATATCCAGTATATTTAAAGGAATTTTATTATGCGTCTATTACACACCATGTTACGCGTCGGTAATTTACAAAGCTCGATTGATTTTTATACTGAAGTGTTGGGTATGAAATTGCTCAGGACATCGGATAACCCCGAGTACAAATATACCCTCGCCTTTGTCGGCTATGGCAATAACCCTGATCACGCAGAACTAGAGTTGACCTACAACTATGGCGTCGAAAAATACGATTTGGGTAGCGCGTATGGACATATCGCGATCGCAGTGCCAGATGCGTACAAGGCATGTGATGCAGTAAAAGCCAGAGGCGGCAACGTAACGCGTGAAGCAGGTTCAGTGAAAGGCGGCAAGACCGTTATCGCTTTTGTACAAGATCCTGACGGCTACAAAATAGAATTGATAGAGCGGAAAACTGCCGAACAAGCGACCAGTCTGTAAGACTCTTTGGCAGTTAAAAACGAAGGGAATTGTAGTCTGGACGAACCAGATCAAATCAAGTGAAGGTTTAAATAAAAAAGCTGTCTGTGATCTGTTGAGATTAGAGACAGCTTTTTTTATTGTGGCTGGTCAGATTGCTCTGCAATCTTGTTCATTACTTTAATCAAGCCAATCACACCAACAATGAGGGCGAAAGTGAGAACACTGATAATTCCTGTCAACATGATAGATCCGCCAATTGTGTAGTGTTGTGATTTATATCTCTGCAAGTCAATTAATTTATTGCCTTGAATCAATTATATTCAGTTTGCTTCAACCCGACGGTCAATTTGTGTCAACTTTTGTTAAAGCTTATCTCCATTACATGATCCGAAATAAAACCTTTGATTTGTCTCGGTACAGCTAGGAGCTGCAACGCAGTTAGGGTAGTTTTGCGTAAGTCCTATCAAAATTAAAACCGTTGATTTTCCTTATACATGCCCATGCCGACGGAAATAAGCGATTAAACCTGTGGTCGAAGTGTCCAGTTGAACGTCGTAGGCCTGATCGCCTTTAATTGCTGGCAATAAGCGATTGGCAAGCTGCTTACCCAACTCAACGCCCCACTGATCGAAAGAGTTAATGCCCCAGATCACGCCTTGGACAAACACCTTATGCTCATACAAAGCGAGCAACATGCCGAGCTGATAAGGATCAAGGCTAGGGATGAGAATACTCGTGGATGGCTGATTGCCTGCAAATACTTTATGCGGCAATAGCGCGGCGATCTTGCTCTCACTCAAACCTGCGGCAGACAATTCTATGCGTGCTTGTTCTTCAGTTTTGCCGAAAGCCAAAGCAGCACTTTGCGCCAGACAGTTGGCTAATAATGGCGCCTGATGCCCTGGCAAAGGATAATCACTGGAAGCAGCCACCACGAAATCACATGGAATCAACCAGCCGCCCTGATGCAAAAGCTGGAAAAAAGCATGTTGGCCATTGACGCCAATTTCGCCCCACACAATCGGATTGGCGCGACAAGTCAAAGGCTCACCGTCACGTCCTACCGTTTTGCCATTCGATTCCATTTCTAATTGCTGCAAGAAAGCGGGCAAGTGACGCAAGGACTCGTTATACGGCAAGATTGCGGTCGTTTCAGCACCAAGAAAATTCGTGTTCCACACGGAGATCAACGCCAGCAAAACCGGCAAATTATGCTCTAGCGGCGTTTTACAAAAATGCTTGTCCATCGCCTCGGCACCATCTAGCAAGCGCTCAAAGCCATTCATCCCGATTGCGAGTGCAACTGATAAACCTACCGCCGACCACAAAGAGTATCGCCCGCCAACCCAGTCCCAGATTTGTAAAATATTGGCATCAGGAATACCAAACTCATGCGCTTTATCGGGGCTGGAAGTAACAGCAATAAAATGCTTAGCGACCGCCCATTCCTCCATCGCCGCGGCCATCAGCCAGGTACGTGCAGTGTTGGCGTTAATACTGGTCTCTTGCGTGGTAAACGTCTTGGAGGCGACAATAAACAAGGTCGTACGCGGGTCTAAGGTCTCCAACAAAGGTGCGAGATGGGCGCTGTCTAAATTAGAAACATAATAAAAACTCAGGCCAGGATGCTGCATTGCCGACAATGCGCGCGTCGCCAGTTTAGGGCCGAGGTCAGAACCACCAATCCCGATATTCACCACATTTTGAATCGCATCACCTTTAAAGCCCCGCCATAATCCGCTGCGCACCCGCTCGACGATATCGCGCATTTGTCTGCGCACAGCGCGTACCAAAGGCATCACGTCGGCTTCTGGATTTGGGAACGGTGTAAAAGCCGAGTGCCTCAAAGCAGTATGAAGTACAGCGCGGTCTTCGCTGATATTGATTTTCTCACCCGAAAACATGCGGTCACGCCAGTCCTCTACCTTCGATAATCTGGCTAAGGCAACCAGACTTTGCAATGTTTCGGCATCTATCCTTTGCTTGGAATAATCTACCAGCAAGCCATCCAGCTCCTGAGAAAAATGTTGAAAACGTTGTGGGTCAGCAGCAAACAAATCGCGCAAATGCACGTGTTCTAAACGAGCTTGATGCGCTAGCAAGGTTTGCCATTCTGGCGTAGTAGTAATGTTCATATTTGCAATCGGAGGAAAATCGATAGAGATAAGAAAAATCAGTATCCAGGCAAACGGTATTGCTCGGCTAAAGCAACTAAGCTTATTTATAGGGCTGGTTTTGCGTAAGCCCTATTAATTACAAATCAATCTGCAGGTACATCGGGCTTCAGTTCTACGAGTAACCTAGCCAAACCGACATACTGTTCGAGCGGAATCGTTTCTGGTCGCATTTGCGGATTGATACCAACATCAATCAATTGCTGCTCAGTAAACATTCCGGCGACACAATTACGTACCACTTTACGGCGTTGTGAGAATGCCTTAGTCACTACTTGTTCCAATTTATGAATATCGCATTCTAGACGTTCCGCCTTCGGGATCATACGGACAATCGCAGACTCTACTTTAGGTGGTGGGTCAAACGCTGTCGGCGGTACGATAAACAATAAATCCATGTGATAGCGCCATTGCAGCATGACGGACAAGCGACCATATGCTTTGCCACCGGGTTCTGCAACCATACGTTCCACAACCTCTTTTTGCAGCATAAAATGCTGATCTTCAACCAGATGTGCAATCTCGGCCAGATGAAATAATAAAGGGCTAGAAATGTTGTAAGGCAGGTTGCCAACGACACGGAGCTTTTTATCCGGCGGCAATGGGATCGTCGAAAAATCAAACCGTAAAGCATCCCCTTCATGCACGATCAATTTAGCAGGATCAAAATTCTTTTTCAGACGCGCTACCAAATCACGATCCAGCTCAACTACATGCAGTTGACTTAATCCTTCTAACAAGAGTTTAGTCATAGCAGCCAAACCTGGGCCGATCTCAACCATAGTTTGATCAGGCTGAGGATTGATGGCACTGGTGATGTGACTGAGCACCAATTGATCAGTCAAAAAGTTTTGGCCGAAGCGTTTACGAGGTATGTGTTTCATGATTTTTGGGTATTCTGAATTTCACGATTGTAGAACATGTGTGACAAGTAAGATAGAAGCTATGATCGTCAGCGATCATCAATGACTGCCAGCGAAATGCTCTCGTTGTCTAAGTTTTTTATTGACGCTTAATACTTCTGACAAGCTAGTGCTGAGATTGCGCCTTCACCATACCAGCTGCGACTCGTACCGCTACCAGCATACTGCCGACATCTGCTTTACCTACGCCTTGCGCGGCTAAGTCAAGTGCAGTGCCATGGTCGACTGAGGTTCGTATCAGCGGCAAACCTAAAGTGATATTTACCCCTAAACCAAAACTAGCGTGCTTTAGTACAGGCAAACCTTGATCGTGGTACATCGCCAGCACGCAATCAGCCTCCTGCAAATATTTTTGCTGGAATAGCGTGTCTGCTGGATATGGGCCACGCACATCCATCCCTAAACCCTGTGCATGTAAAATCACAGGAGTGATGATGTCAATCTCTTCACGCCCAAGATAACCGTTTTCACCGGCGTGGGGATTTAAGCCAGTAACGAAAATACGCGGTTGTTGTAAACCAAATTTGACTTGTAAGTCTTGATGAATAATCTGCAGCGTTTTAAGTAAATGATCAAAAGTAATCGCGGCAGGCACATCTTTTAATGCAAGGTGCGTGGTCGCCAAAGCGACTCGCAAAGCGTGTGGCAAATGATCGGATGCTTCACATGCCAACATCATGACAACTTGCGCAGTATTTGTTTTTTCAGCGAAATATTCGGTGTGTCCGCTAAAAGCAACACCGGCATCATTGATCGTACTTTTTTGTAGGGGTGCTGTAACGATCGCATCGCACCAGGCTTGCTGCACGCTTTCTATAGCAACATCCAGCGTATGCAATACCGAACGGCCATTACGAGGATCTAATTGTCCAGCTATTACATGAGCTGCTAGAGGACAATCAATTACGGTAATTTGATTTACGCCGCAGGCTGGCAAACCAGTGTAACGAAGAGCCTCTAATGACACGCCCATCAACTGCATAGCAGGATCAATTTCTCCTGCCAGCATGGATAAATAAGCAGCGTCACCAATCAGGACAGGACGAATTTCTGACCGTAATTGCCATGCTGCCAATAAAGAAACTTCTGGGCCAATGCCCGCCGGTTCACCTACTGTGATGGCAATTTTTGTCATTAATTATCGTCCAGACGGAACTCAACATAAGCGCGGTCACGTAACTGACGCAGCCAGTCTTGCAAAGCCTCGTCCGACTTGCGCTCACGCACGGCCTGGCGAGCAAGCAAACGTTGACGCTCTTTAGAAACGTCGTCTGATTTGCGTTCAGTTACCTGAATCAGATGCAAACCGAATTGTGTTTCGACTGGCTCACTCACCTCGCCAATCGCCAATTTATTCATCGCTTGTTCAAATTCAGGTACGGTATCACCGGGATAAATCCAACCCAGATCACCACCTTTAGCAGCAGAGCCATCGTTAGAGAAGGACTTTGCTAATTCTTCAAATGTAGCCGCCTTATTATCCAGACGTTGTTTTAATTCAACCAATTTACGACGTGCTTCCGCTGTTGTCACGATTTGACTTGGCTTGATCAAAATATGACGTACATGCGTCTGTTGAACGACAGTGCTATCCGCTTTACTCTTGCCGACATCACGTTTGCCCGTCAACTTTAAAATATGGAAGCCGTTAGAGCTGCGAATAATTTCAGTAACTTCGCCTACCTTGATCTTATTGATTGAATCCAAAAATAATTGCGGCAAACGATCTTGCTCACGCCAACCGATGTCACCGCCTTTGATACCTTCGCTGGCGTCAGAATAAGTGACCGCCAGTTTGGCAAAATCTTCGCCTGCTTTTATTTTTTTCAAGACTTCTTCTGCACGGGCTTTGCGTTGCGCAATTTGCTCCGCAGATGCATTCTCTGGAATAACTACTAAAATGTGCGACAGATTCAATTCTTGCGCGACCTTACCTGGTGCAGCCTCTTGCGCGATATAGTTATCTACTTCAGATTCTGAGACCTGAATCTTGCTATCAACTTCGCGGTCACGAATACGCTGCATCATGATGTCGTCGCGCACTTCTTCGCGGAAACGTACATACGGCGTGCCTTCGCGCTCAACCTGATTACGAAACTCTTGCAGAGACATTTTGTTTTGCTCTGCAAGACGTTGCATAGAGCGATCCAGCATGATGTCATCGACACGCATACCGTTTTCTTTGGCCAGTTGTAGTTGAGCGCGATCAACAATCATCCGCTCTAGTAATTGCTTTTGCAGATCAGCTCTGCTTGGCAAGGCTGTACCTTGCGCTGAGAGCCGCTTCTCTACTGCCTTCAAACGATCATTCAATTCTTGGCTGGTAATGACATCGTCATTAACCACTACAATAATTTTATTAACCAACTGCCCTTTTTCATTAGCATTAAATGCGTTACCCACTGACTTAGAAGGCAGCACGGGAAGAATGGGAGAAATCGTTGGGCTGATTTTCGTCTGCGCCGACGTAGGAGAACCCGCCAACAAAAAAGCAGAGGTAGCCAAGAGTGAGAGGATATTACGTTGTTTCATGTGCAAGTTATGTCGCATAGTGATCCAAATTCATATTAACCATGGAAGAAAGGGAATAGAAGCTCCGCAATCTCCATCGCTAATTTTTTAGCAAAAGCTGAAATATACGCTACTTTATCGGCTGATAACCCGAAATATTCTTTTTCAAGGCGTCAAGTGGGTTTGATCCGATTTTTGACAGACCGTTCAACTCTAGTTGAATAAAAAAGGAGGTGTTACTTATTTCAGAAGTCGTAGAAAAACGTTGCGCTACCATCCTGAATGACCAGCAATTACAAGGATCTTTATATTCAAAACCCGCCAGACCATCTACCAGTTTTTTGTCTGGTAAAGAGTAGTTACTTCTCGCGACAACAAACCAGCGTTTATTGATAGGCAACTGTGTCGAGAGATCAACTTGCTTTAAGGTATCTAGTTGATAACGATATTCGGCATTAAAAACGGTTTGTGGTGCTGGCTGCCAGCGCACACCATAATTGGAGCGTACTGCATGACGGTCTGACTGGCTTACCTGTAAGGCACTATCCGCGCTTAGTTGGTCAGAAAATTTTCCAGATGCACTTAACAATAAATCTGAGCGACTCTGAGGAACGGTTGTATTGTCTAAGGTCACTTTTTGCGTGTTAAAGTAAAAACGCTGTCCAATCGCCAACTTCAAACGCTCTTCGCCATCACTTTCTATATAGCGAGATATTAGAGCTGCAGTGATTTGATTAGAATCGCCTATCCTATCCAGACCAGTAAAACGATTTTCACTAAAAATCTGGGCGAAATTAAAATCTGCAATGCCGCTATCAAAATTTGGAAATAAACTTTGGTCACGATAAGGTGTATTTACGTAAAAAACCCGTGGCTCTAAAGTTTGCGTAACTGCTTTACCAAATAACGTGGAGGGACGTTCAAAAACTAAACCACTATCAAGCGAAAAGGTCGGGACAATTCGGTGGAAATCACTGTCCTGCCCTACATCTGGGTTAACCAGATGATAATTGGTTGCATTAAGAGATAACTTAGGAATAACAAAGTACCCAGGCTGTACAATAGGATATGAAATCTGAGGATTAAAAACTGCGCGGTCACCACGTACTAACGTAGGATGCCAAAAGCGCGTAAGTATCGTATCGACCGACCAGTCAAAGCCTAAAACATCATGCCGCTCAGCATGAAGTTCTAATTGTGGCAAGCGATCATACGGCCTAGCGATTGGTGCCGTCGGATCTTGTAAAACTTGATAATTCGATGCGCGTAATGTTGCAGAACCTAACCATCCAAAATAAGTTGTATTGACATCTCTTAGCAATAATCGCTGGGCAGTTTTCGTAATGGAGCTCGAAAAATCACTCGGATAATTGTCGTCCGATGCCGCATTCAGGTTCCATCCTAAAACTAACTGAGGCAATAAACTTTGCTGGTGTATTGATGAGATAGCATAACGATTTGTATTTGTCTGCTTATCGTCAATTAAACCCTCAACTGTTGTATTTCCTGAGTAGGTGTCACCCATATAGCGTGCTTCCAAACCAAGCTGGAAACCACGCCGTTCAATTAATTTTGGATAAAGCGTCAAATCACGGTTTGGCGCGATGTTGACATAATAAGGTAGTGCTAACTCAGGACCGCCGCGAGACGAGCCACCAAAAATTGGCGGTAAAAATCCTGAATGCCTCGCACCGGATAAAGGAAAAGTCAAAAACGGTGTCGCAAGAATTGGCACACCTTTAAAATAAACTATAGTTTTACCGGCGACACCGCGATCTAATTCAGTGTCTAAATAAAGCGACTTTGACTCCAGATACCAATCGGGGTCATTACTATCACATGTGGTGTAAGTACCATTAACGATTGTGGATTGCTCATCGCTTTCAAAATCAACGCGTTCTGCTCTACCTTGTGCATTATTTCGTACTAATTTATAAATTGGATTAAGAATGAATCCGACACCAGAATCCATTTGTAGACGCATCGAGTCGCCAAGGTAGTTATTTCCAGAACGTGACATACGAATATCACCAAATGCTTTAATTTCATCCTCAAGATTAGTGTAAGTCGCTTTATTAGCGTTAACCTTTGTGTCGGCCTTCGTCACTTCTACATCATTATCAAAATTGGCGTAGCGCTCAGGACGTCCAGACATTTGTTCAGCTTGTATAACAGTTGGTTGGTCTTTATCACCTTTGATGACAACTTCTACTGGTTTGGCTGAAATAGCCGAATTCACGGGATTAAATGGTGCCACCTGGGCAAAAACCGGAACCGGAAATAACGCTGATATGGCTATCGCCAAGATAGTGGGAAACAAGGGCTGCGGGTGAGATAATACAGTTTTCCGGCGCATGTAATATGATTTCAGTAGAGGACTTATCGGGCGTTTTATAGGGTGTATAGCTGGTTTAGAAATCATTTAAAAGTCATTTTTAGCTTTTTTGACATTCGAACCAGAAATCAAGCGCCTATTATAGGGGAAATATCCTCACGGATTGCCACCAAAACTATTCGTTCTTGCGACTCGTAACTTATCTCCATACCAAATCAGCATATAAATATTAATTAATTTACAAATAACTTATCCGAAATTAACTCGCTACCCAAGAGAATCGATCTATGTCCCTACCCGTTTCGTCCAACTCAGTTACAGAAGATCTGCGCATGTCCGCTATTCATACCTGGCTTACAAGTATTGTTAGTCCAAGTTTAAAAGTGGCGAGCTTGCGTGCGGCCTCAGCAGATGCCAGTTTTCGTCGTTATTTCCGTATTGACGGTGAGGATGGTAAAACTTATATCGTGATGGATGCACCACAACCAGCAGAAGATGTACGTCCATTCATCAAGATTGCAGAATTATTTACAAAAATAAATTTATCTATCCCGGATATTCTTGCGCAAGATGTTGAACAAGGTTTTTTGCTGTTAACTGATTTAGGTACGACAACCTATTTTAATGCGCTGAATAACGATACCGCTCACAAACTTTATCTGGATGCGATCGATAGTTTGATTCTGATGCAAGCACAAAGTCAGGCGGATGTATTGCCAGAATACGACAGAGAATTTTTACTGCGCGAACTGATGATTTTCCCCGAATGGTATATCGGCAAACATCTGGGCTTAACATTAACTACAGAGCAAAGTACCAGCCTGAATAATGTATTCGAAGCCTTGCTCGCCAATATTGTGGCGCAGCCACAAGTGTATGTACACCGCGATTACCATTCTCGCAACTTAATGGTGCTGGATAAAAGTAATCCCGGCATTCTGGATTTTCAGGGCGCCTTGTATGGTCCATTAACTTACGATCTAGTCTCTTTGTTGCGCGACGCTTATGTGCAATGGGATGAAGAAATGGTAATCGACTGGGCCATCCGTTATTGGGAAAAAGCCCGTGCTGCCGGACTGCCCGTTAGTCCTGACGTCGATAACTTTTATCGTGATTTTGAATTTATGGGCTTACAACGGCATTTAAAGATTCTCGGTATTTTTGCCCGTCTTGCTCATCGCGACGGCAAAGACGCCTATCTGCAAGATATGCCACTGGTAATGACATATGTGCGCAAAACTGCGCAGCGTTACAACATCCTGATCCCCTTATTGCGCTTGTTGGATGTACTGGAAGATACGGCACCGCAAATCGGCTACACGTTTTAATCAGATTGAACACACCCCCAATGAAAGCCATGTTATTAGCAGCAGGTCGCGGCGAGCGTATGCGACCACTCACGGATACTTGCCCAAAGCCTTTACTGAAAGTGCGCGGTCGTCCACTGATCGTCTGGCATATTTTGAATCTGGTTAAAGCCGGCATCACCGATATCGTCATTAACCATGCACATCTTGGTCAGATGATCGTTGATGCGCTGGGTGATGGCAGCAAATTTGGGGCGCATATCCGTTATTCGGCAGAAGCAACTGCGCTGGAAACCGCGGGCGGGATTGCAAAAGCCCTGCCCTTGTTGACCGAGAACGGGGATGAACCGTTTATCGTCATATCGTCCGATATTTACATCCCTCATTTCAATTTTGAAGAATGTAAAAATACGCTGGAAGACAATGATATGTGGGGTAATCCGCATCCGTTAGATAAACGCGATTTAGCCTGGTTATATATGGTAAAAAATCCGTCCTTCCATCCCGATGGTGATTTTGCAATGAACTTGATGGGCTTGGTCAACGACAGTACAGATGGATCGCCGCGCATGACCTTCGGTAATATCGGTGTGTACCGCCCAGAAATTTTTGCTGATATAGAACCAGGCAGTTACGCCAAACTCGGTCCCTTACTGCGCGAGATTGCTGATCGTGGTCAGCTCGGTGGTGAGCTGTATCGTGGCGACTGGCACAATGTAGGTACGCCAGAGCAACTAGCCCAGCTAAATGAGCCCTTCACTACGGCTAACACAGTAAAAAAATCATAAGGATATCCGTATGAGCATGCCATCTTATCTGCGTCGTCGCCAGCAACTGCTTGCACAAATGCAAGCACGTGGTGGCGGTATTGCGATCATCCCGACTGCTTATGAGAGGGTGCGTAACAGCGATAATTTTTTCCCGTTCCGGCACGATAGTTATTTTTATTATCTATCAGGATTTACAGAGCCAGAAGCGCTCATCGTCCTCATCGCCAACGGCCATGAGCAACGCAGTATCTTATTCTGCCGCGAAAAAAATCTGGAACGCGAAATCTGGGATGGCTATCGATTCGGTTCCGCTGCTGCCAAAGCGCATTTTGGTTTTGACGCAAGCTTTGCGATAGATGCGCTAGATACAGAAATGCCGCATCTGCTAGCGGATGTCCCTACACTTTTTTACAGCACGGGCAACGACACTCAACTCGACTCACGCCTGCATAACTGGATAGAAGCGGTACGTGCAAAATCTCGTAGCGGCATCAGCGCGCCAGACACTACAATCGACGTGCGCGTCTTGCTGGATGAAATGCGATTGCGTAAAGATGCATCTGAAGTAGCTTTGATGCAAAAAGCGGCCAATATATCTGGCGTTGCTCACACAAGAGCCATGCAGATCGCAGGTGCAGGTCGTTATGAATATGAGCTTGAAGCGGAGCTACATCATGAATTTCGCCGCCAAGGGTCGCAAGCACCGGCTTACGGGTCTATCGTTGCAACTGGTGCCAACGCGTGTGTCTTGCACTACAGCAGTAACAATGCATTAATTAAAGACGGTGATTTGATTTTGATTGATGCTGGCTGTGAATTTGATAGCTACGCCTCCGATATCACACGCACCTTTCCTGCCAATGGCAAATTCAGTTCAGCACAAAAAACCTTGTATGAAATCGTCCTCGCATCCCAGCAGGCAGCACTGGACTGTGCCCGTCCGGGATCGCGCTATATGGACGGTCACAACGCCGCTGTAAAAGTATTAACGCAAGGTATGCTCGATACCGGTTTGCTGGATAAAAATAAGCTTGGCAATGTTGAAGATGCCATCAATAACCTAGCATTCCGCCAGTTTTATATGCATGGCACAGGGCACTGGCTAGGACTCGATGTACATGATGTAGGCTCCTATCGTGAAGCAGACAAAGTAGGTGATGAAAGGCCTTATCGTCAGTTGGAACCTGGCATGGTCATCACCATAGAACCCGGGATCTATGTACGTCCGGCAGAAGGCGTTCCCGAAGAATTTTGGAATATTGGTATCCGTATCGAAGACGACATCCTGATCACACCAGAAGGTCATCTCAATCTGAGCCGCGACACGCCAAAAACCGTGGCGGAAATCGAAAGTGTCATGAAACGATGAAACTTACTGATTTCCATATCGCCATCTGCGGCGCAGGTCCGGTTGGACAATGCTTAGCCCTGTTGCTTTGCAAGCAGGGGATTGCCGCTGATCGCATCCTTTTGCTGGATGCCAAAACCAGTGCGCAAGCCGAACAAGACGCGCGCTCAATCGCGCTGTCCTATGGCAGTCAGCAAATTCTCACAAATGCAGGTGCATGGCCGATCAAGGCGACCAGCATCCGGCAGATACACGTATCGCGCCGCGGACATTTTGGCCGTAGCTTGATTGACTGCAAGGATTACTCCATTCCGGCGCTAGGATATGTCGCTCGTTACGGCGATATCATTGCGCCTTTACAACAGGCAACAGAACAGCGTGGCATACAGATCAAACGTCCGGCAACAGTGGCAGCGTTAGAAGAAAGCGACGATGCGGTCACGCTGACTTTACAGAATGGTGAAAAGATTACCGCGACCATCGTGGTGCAGGCAGAAGGTGGCACCTTTGGTAATCAGATGCAAAAAGTGCGCAGTGTCGACTATCAGCAAACGGCAATCATTTCTCACATCACGGTCAGCCAGTCGGTTGCACAGCGCGCGTTTGAACGCTTTACCGAACAAGGCCCGTTAGCGCTGCTGCCGCAAGAGGATGGTTATGCGCTGGTGTGGTGTGTTCGCCCCCCAAGCGCAGAGCAGCTTTTGGGCTTGGACGATAACGCGTTTAAAGCTGCTCTACAGCAAGCATTTGGTCAGCGACTGGGCCAGATTTTGACCGCATCGCCACGCCACTCCTACCCCTTAGGCTTGAATGCGCAGGCACAAGCAACTAAGCGAATCGTCACCATTGGCAACGCGGCACAAACTCTGCACCCAGTTGCAGGACAAGGTTTAAATCTTGGTTTGCGCGACGCCAAAATCCTGGCAAGCACGCTGGCGGAGATACCACTGCAAGATGAATCCAGTCAGCCGACTGCTGCTCAGCAAGTCGGCGAACAATTGCAGTTTTTCTTAAAACAACGACAAACTGACCGTAATACCACCATACGGCTAACCGATAGCATGGCAAGAATATTTGCCAGCGCACCAGATGGCGCACTCACACAATCCATATTTGGCTTGGGTTTGGGGCTATTAGATATTGTCCAGCCAGCGAAAAAAATACTTGCAGAACAAATGATGTTTGGCTGGAGATAGTTATCAAAATTAACCCCTATTATCTGATTTTTTCATAATCAAATGTCGCTTTGACACAAAATTGGTTTCATAAAATCACTGCGTCGGCTTCGCCTGATAATTTCCCATATCTTTTTATGCAAGGCAACTCCCGCACAAAACAGTAATCTACAGAGCTTCTTGCAAAATACCCAAACCAGTAAAGTCGAGCATGGGTGTGGCCACTGTTGCGATTGGTTTTCTTGTTTGAAGCGGCACATGTGACATGAATTTGTGCCGGATTATCGTTTTATGGCGTGTCAATCCCTATGTGACCATCACTGCCCCTATGAACGTTGGGAAACGTTGTTTTTTTCGACTCTTTAAAAGCAAAGCTGTTACGTAAATAAACGCATCAACTGATCTGCGGTCAATACCAATAAACCAAACATCAAATGCGACATCACTTTTTCGCTACCACGCACCCGTACTGTCGTGCCACCAAATTCGTCTTTCAGCCTGCCATTGGTACGTTCAGCTTGCGTGCGTTCTTTATAACGCTGTTGTTCATGCGGGGCGAACGGTTTCTTCTCCCCGCCGCGTGCGTTGTGATCAATTAATGGCACGTGGCCAAGACTTTTGCTGTGTGCCCTTAACTCTTCACTGCAATACGCTGCATCCATCAAATCGTACAAATTCGTTACTCGTGCGGCCGTCATCGTTGCTAACGGCACCGCCGTTTGACTATCGTGCACCGAGGCGCTGGTCAATAGCGCACTGATGGCAACGCCGCAGTCAGCGGTGTCGATATGCAGCTTGTAGCCGTTCCAACTCACTTTATAACCTTGCGCATTGCATTTAGTGCCGCGGTCACACTCTTTGGGTAAAGCATTGACGATGCTCGGTAAAGTTTGCGTCAACTGCCAGCCTATCTTGGTCACTTTCTCTTCCTTTGGCGGCCTTATCTCGCCTTTCTTTGGCCGTCCACGGCGCTGCTTTTGGGCCTTTTCTACGGAAACAACTTTCATGTGTTTCTTCGGCTTCTCGCGCGCCGCAATCGCCGTGCCGTCACGGCTGATGTGTCCAATGAGGCTGTCGCCTAAATAACTCTTGATCAGCGCTTCGTGCACTTTCTCCGCTAATTTGGCTTGGGCAAATTCGCCAAAGGCGCGCGAAAAAGTGGCTTCATTCGGAACTTCTTTCCACATCTCAAAGCCGCACAGCCGTTTTAAACTGCGATCCATCGTCAATCGTTCTATTAAGGCCGCTGTTGTATTGAGCCCCAACACAGCTTTGGCGATGAAGGCGCTGGCCAATGCACCACGGTCATGCGGTTTGCGTCCTATCCCTTGCCATTGGTCCGACACAAATTCTTCGATGCGCACCCAGTCTAGTACATGAATCAATTTTTCCAGCTTCGGCGTCAGTGACCCGCATTGCTGTTTTATCTCCGGTAGCAAATCGTGTTGCAGTAAATTCCAGCGTTGCATTATCAGCAGGCGTTGTGTAGGATTCATAGCGGAGCGCAGATGGTTGTTTAGTCACTTTCATCTTGCCAGAAATGGCCGCTCCTTTCTCATCTATTTTGCGCTTCTCGCAATAAAATTACTCTCCGGTGTTTCGTTTTGCAAGAACCTCTACAGAAATAGAATTTTCTTGAAATGAATTGAGGTGGTACTTTAATGAAAAGATGACGATTTATAGATAGTCAGTTCATGGCTCATTGAAGTAATCTGAGGTCGGTAAGCCCGTGCCGGATTTATTTAGTGAGCACTGGGTCAGCAGTGCGACGTTTTACAAATTGCGCGCAAAGTTCGGCGGCATGGATGTTTGGCTGATGCCAAGATTATAATCAGAATTGTGGCTTTGGTCTGTTCTAACCGTATCTTCGCAACGTGAAAGAGACGCCTTAAAACCATATGCGTGTGTATCGAATTTATCGGGAGTTGGAACTTCATCTCCGAATCAAGCCAAAGAAGCTGATGGTGCGTAAGAAGCCAGCTAAGCTAACGGTACCAGAGTCGATCAATCAGGTTCGGTAGATGGATTTTATGCACGATCAGTTTAGCAGTAGACGAAGTATTCAACTGTTCAAGGTGATCTATGATTTCGATCGAGAAGCGCTGGGAATTTAAGTAGTTTTTCGCTGCCGATAGCTTGGTTCATTTGGGCTTTGATAAGCATTTTAGGGTCAATCAAATCATGACAATAATGAATTCGTCTCAGGCAGTAACCATGTCAATGATACTGAATCATTCTGGAGCTTTGCTAAACGTCTTCTGGCAAAATTAAATGGCATTGCAAAACATACGTTCCCATTGCATTTAAAAGAGTGCGAATTTCACTTTAACCATCGTCATAATGATCTCTATCTCGTACTGCTAAAATTACTTAGATGATCTTCTTTAACTTCGTTTGCTTCCTAATACTGTTAAATATTTGGTGGGAGACAGATATTTCTGGCTGGATCGACCAGGCAATTATTACGAAGTTGTATAGTAGAAGAAAATACTTTCCTTACTCTATTAATGGTGGATGCTGGCAAGCTCTGCTCATTAATGGTAGTTCCGGGATCGTTAGCGCCATTCACAGTGGTATAATCTGCTCCAAATAAATTGTAGATAGTACTGGTTGTATCAGTGCGAGAATTTTCCTTACCTCTTACCAAAATAGCAATTTTCACGACTAAAACCCTCTTCCAATAGGTTTGCAAATATAAACTTTGTTGCTTCTGTGCGGCTGTAGTACCAGTCAAAGTCAGATTGGCATCTAAAGCATTGATACCCGATGCTGTTAAATATTGATTCGACAATCCGTCTGATGGAGTATTGGTATCAAGCCCATAAAGAACTTGAAAGGACTCAACACCTTTAACTAGTGCTTGAGCAGACCAACTTCCATTACTTCCCAAATATTTACACATCAATTGAGGTTCATTATTCGCATCCAACGATACATAATAAATACTCCAACCTCTATCAGTATCTGCTTTACTAGCCGACATCGGTGCTGGGACAGAAAAACCAGCGCAATTTGACATTGTGCCATCACCACTGGCACCCGTACCGGATCCAAAAAACCGTATTGCCAGTACATCGCTTGAGTTCACTGAGGTATTTAAAGGAGTAGAAATATCAGTACTTGTAGCACTAACACTATTAGCATCCATTCCGGCCAAATCAGCACTTGCCGTTGATGGGGTTACTTGAACGTTGCTAGGATTAGAAAAGTCATAATTCACGTAACCAGTTTGACGTAACTGACGTGCAATATTGTCGAGCGCAAAACGAGCGGTATCTTGCGTATCATTTCCATCGGTTTGCGTAATAAATAAAGTTTTAGTTGAAACGACCAGTGCGGTAGAACCCAATATCACTAGAAGACCAAGGGTAAGCGAAATCATTAATTCGACAATAGTTAGCCCATCTTGTCGTATAGATGCTCTTAAGGGGGAGCGAAATTGACAAAAAGCAATAGGCATAATTTACTTCACGTAAGATTCAACAGTGAGGGCAAAACCTGGGGGAGTAACTCCAGCGGTATCATTAAAACTACCATCAGGGTTTTTAGTTCTCCAACCTATTTTGATAGTAAGGCCTGCGTTAGCATCGGGAGTACATGTCCAGGTTAAAGCACCGGCGGTACTATCAAATGGTGCAGAATCGCGACAAACAACGACCCGTCCGCTCGGTAAAGCTGCATTAAGGCGCATTTGCCACTCATAAATATCAGCTGCTGCCAAATTCGCACCACTACAATTAGCGCTACTCGTATAGCAAAGAACGGGTTTTGTGGGAGCTGGGTCTGTGGCGGAATTGTAGTTCATGTTCAAGAATAAATTAGAAGCGTCAGGCAAATCCATCTGGGCGGAATTTGAACGCATTTTATCGGCTAATTCATTCGCAAGTTGTACTGCATTTGTCTGGAAATTCGTCTGTTGTGAAGTACGTATCGCTGCGAGTTGCAATCCTGCCGCACCGATGACGCCTAGTACAAGCACGAAAACAGCGATTAATACTTCGACTAACGAAAATCCTACTCTATATTTTATATTTGCAATAAACATAATATTTCGTATTAACATTTTGATTGAATACTATTCTACATATAAATAATTTCCTACAGCAACCGCTTATCACTTGAAACTTACCGACGAATCTAGAATTTAACTGGCAAAACTACTGCCGGCGGATGCATCCAGTATGTTTAAAGAAGCGCTACAAGAACAGGTAGCGTCATTAGATTACACACTCAAGGCCAATACGAGAGCGGCGGTGAAATGGTTGGGGAGTTTACCGAGAAGGAAGAATGAGAGATAGGTACAGCGGCAGCGTAGCCAGTGCGGTGTCATGTGATAAGGAAGGGGTATTGTTTGAATCGTCTAAAAAGACGAAGGCGAAAGCAAAGACAAAAAAAGGCAAAATTCTAAAAAGGCAAAAGCCCTTAACTCGGATGGAGTTAAGGGCTTTGCGGAATAAAAGCCTGACGATGACCTACTTTCACACTGGTTGCAGCACTATCATTGGCGCGGAGTCGTTTCACGGTCCTGTTCGGGATGGGAAGGGGTGGTACCGACTTGCTATGGTCATCAGGCATAACTTGTTGATCTGTTAAGTCACGCTATTCTGTGAGGGTCAACAAATCCAATTGGGAAGAAGCGCAGTAGAGTGTACGGGTTGAATCGCACTAATCAATGTTTTTTTCACAGCACGCCAGACCATGGCATGCTGTGGTGGTTGTGACTGTTGTCGAACAACTTACTGACGTAAGGTTCAGGCAAACACTTCACAAATACTTGTAACAGATAACCTGCTAAGGTTATAGGGACAAGCCTTACGGGCAATTAGTACTGGTTAGCTTAATGCATTACTGCACTTCCACACCCAGCCTATCAACGTCCTGGTCTCGAACGACCCTTTAAAGAGATCTAGTCTCTGGGAAGTCTCATCTTAAGGCGAGTTTCCCGCTTAGATGCTTTCAGCGGTTATCTCTTCCGAACATAGCTACTCGGCAATGCCACTGGCGTGACAACCGATACACCAGAGGTTCGTCCACTCCGGTCCTCTCGTACTAGGAGCAGCCCCCTTCAAACTTCCAACGCCCACGGCAGATAGGGACCAAACTGTCTCACGACGTTTTAAACCCAGCTCACGTACCACTTTAAATGGCGAACAGCCATACCCTTGGGACCGGCTACAGCCCCAGGATGTGATGAGCCGACATCGAGGTGCCAAACTCCCCCGTCGATATGAACTCTTGGGAGGAATCAGCCTGTTATCCCCAGAGTACCTTTTATCCGTTGAGCGATGGCCCTTCCATACAGAACCACCGGATCACTATGTCCTACTTTCGTACCTGCTCGACTTGTCAGTCTCGCAGTTAAGCACGCTTATGCCATTGCACTATCGTCACGATGTCCGACCGTAACTAGCGTACCTTCGAACTCCTCCGTTACACTTTGGGAGGAGACCGCCCCAGTCAAACTGCCTACCATGCACTGTCCCCGACCCGGATAACGGGCCAAGGTTAGAACCTCAAACAAACCAGGGTGGTATTTCAAGGTTGGCTCCACGAGAACTGGCGTCCCCGCTTCAAAGCCTCCCACCTATCCTACACAGATTGGTTCAAAGTCCAATGCAAAGCTACAGTAAAGGTTCATGGGGTCTTTCCGTCTAGCCGCGGGTAGATTGCATCATCACAAACATTTCAACTTCGCTGAGTCTCGGGAGGAGACAGTGTGGCCATCGTTACGCCATTCGTGCAGGTCGGAACTTACCCGACAAGGAATTTCGCTACCTTAGGACCGTTATAGTTACGGCCGCCGTTTACTGGGACTTCAATCAAGAGCTTGCACCCCATCATTTAATCTTCCAGCACCGGGCAGGCGTCACACCCTATACGTCCACTTTCGTGTTTGCAGAGTGCTGTGTTTTTATTAAACAGTCGCAGCCACCAGTTTATTGCAACCCTTTCATCCTTCCCCCGCAGGGGGGTCAAACTACAAGGGCGTACCTTATCCCGAAGTTACGGTACCAATTTGCCGAGTTCCTTCTCCCGAGTTCTCTCAAGCGCCTTAGAATACTCATCTCGCCCACCTGTGTCGGTTTGCGGTACGGTCTCGTATGACTGAAGCTTAGAGGCTTTTCTTGGAACCACTTCCGATCGCTTCATGAATTAATTCACTCGTCTCAACCCCTTGAATTACGCACCCGGATTTGCCTAAGTGCCTTCTACAAGTCAAGAACAGGCTCTTCCAACCGCCTGACGACCTTCTGTGATCCGTCCCCCCATCGCATCATACGACGGTGCAGGAATATTAACCTGCTTCCCATCAGCTACGCATCTCTGCCTCGCCTTAGGGGCCGACTCACCCTGCTCCGATGAACGTTGAACAGGAAACCTTGGGCTTACGGCGTGGAGGCTTTTCACCCCCATTATCGCTACTCATGTCAGCATTCGCACTTCTGATACCTCCAGCATCCTTTACAAGACACCTTCGCAGGCTTACAGAACGCTCTCCTACCATATATCCTAAGATATATCCGCAGCTTCGGTGTATCGCTTAGCCCCGTTACATCTTCCGCGCAGGACGACTCGATCAGTGAGCTATTACGCTTTCTTTAAAGGGTGGCTGCTTCTAAGCCAACCTCCTGACTGTTTTAGCCTTCCCACTTCGTTTTCCACTTAGCGATACTTTGGGACCTTAGCTGGCGGTCTGGGTTGTTTCCCTCTTGACGCCGGACGTTAGCACCCGACGTCTGTCTCCCAAGCTCGCACTCATCGGTATTCGGAGTTTGCAATGGGTTGGTAAGTCGCGATGACCCCCTAGCCATAACAGTGCTCTACCCCCGATGGTGATACTTGAGGCACTACCTAAATAGTTTTCGGAGAGAACCAGCTATTTCCAAGTTTGTTTAGCCTTTCACCCCTACCCACAGCTCATCCCCTAATTTTTCAACATTAGTGGGTTCGGTCCTCCAGTGCGTGTTACCGCACCTTCAACCTGGCCATGAGTAGATCACTTGGTTTCGGGTCTACACCCAGCGACTAATTTCGCCCTATTCGGACTCGATTTCTCTACGGCTTCCCTATGCGGTTAACCTTGCCACTGAATGTAAGTCGCTGACCCATTATACAAAAGGTACGCAGTCACGGAACAAGTCCGCTCCTACTGTTTGTATGCACACGGTTTCAGGATCTATTTCACTCCCCTTCCGGGGTTCTTTTCGCCTTTCCCTCACGGTACTGGTTCACTATCGGTCGATATCGAGTATTTAGCCTTGGAGGATGGTCCCCCCATGTTCAGACAGGATTTCTCGTGTCCCGCCCTACTTGTTGCAAGCCTAGTACCACAGATATGATTTCGTATAAGGGGCTATCACCCTCTATGGCCGGACTTTCCATTCCGTTCTACTATCAAGTCTGCTATCACTTGCGGCTGTTCCCATTTCGCTCGCCACTACTTTGGGAATCTCGGTTGATTTCTTTTCCTGTAGCTACTTAGATGTTTCAGTTCGCCACGTTCGCTTTGCAACACTATGTATTCATGTTGCAATGACCTTACGGCCGGGTTTCCCCATTCGGAAATCTGCGGATCAAAGCGTGTTTGCTCGCTCCCCGCAGCTTATCGCAAGCTACTACGTCCTTCATCGCCTGATATCGCCAAGGCATCCACCATGTGCACTTAGTCACTTGTCCCTATAACGTTAGCTTCTAGTGTCTGTGTTCATTACTGAACCCAGGTTCATCACTAAAAACCGGTTATAGTTCTTATTACTTATGAGTATTTCTTTAGCGTTTGCCGTATCTCAAGGAATTTGATTTTTTCTAAAACTCTGCTTTGCAGCAGTGCTTTTCAAACTCTTTGTAATACTATGTTTGTTCGATACAATCACAACCCTTCCATAATTTCCATTAACAACTGTCGTTGCTAACTTCTCTTTACAGAAATAATTTTGATTATTTCTACTTTACTTCTTCTCAATTGTTAAAGAACGGTAATACTGTCTTGCTTAATCTCTGTTGAAAGATCAAACCTAAATCGCTTGCCGCTATCGCTGTTGAGCGCGCTGCTTGACTTAGGTTTGTACTTTGCTTCAATGTTTCAATCTTGGTGGAGGTTAACGGGATCGAACCGTTCACCCCCTGCTTGCAAAGCAGGTGCTCTACCAGATGAGCTAAACCCCCGAAACTTGGATGTCTTCCTGCACTCACTTGCCTGCAACCTGCTCCACCAGTTTGGTGGGTCTGGTTGGGCTCGAACCAACGACCCCCGCGTTATCAACACGGTGCTCTAACCAACTGAGCTACAGACCCAGGTGCTTGCTCGATTCTCACGTGAGTGAGTTATACAGCTTGTCGCCAGTTTCCTGGCAACTTACCTTGTTCTTTACAGTAACAGTCAATAAGTGTGGACACTTAACTTTCAGCACAACTCTAGAAAGGAGGTGATCCAGCCGCACCTTCCGATACGGCTACCTTGTTACGACTTCACCCCAGTCACGAACCCTGCCGTGGTAATCGCCCTCCTTGCGGTTAAGCTAACTACTTCTGGCAGAACCCGCTCCCATGGTGTGACGGGCGGTGTGTACAAGACCCGGGAACGTATTCACCGCGACATGCTGATCCGCGATTACTAGCGATTCCAACTTCATGTAGTCGAGTTGCAGACTACAATCCGGACTACGATACACTTTCTGGGATTAGCTCCCCCTCGCGGGTTGGCGGCCCTCTGTATGTACCATTGTATGACGTGTGAAGCCCTACCCATAAGGGCCATGAGGACTTGACGTCATCCCCACCTTCCTCCGGTTTGTCACCGGCAGTCTCATTAGAGTGCCCTTTCGTAGCAACTAATGACAAGGGTTGCGCTCGTTGCGGGACTTAACCCAACATCTCACGACACGAGCTGACGACAGCCATGCAGCACCTGTGTAAAGGTTCTCTTTCGAGCACTCCCAAATCTCTTCGGGATTCCTTCCATGTCAAGGGTAGGTAAGGTTTTTCGCGTTGCATCGAATTAATCCACATCATCCACCGCTTGTGCGGGTCCCCGTCAATTCCTTTGAGTTTTAATCTTGCGACCGTACTCCCCAGGCGGTCTACTTCACGCGTTAGCTGCGTTACCAAGACAATTAAGTCCCGACAACTAGTAGACATCGTTTAGGGCGTGGACTACCAGGGTATCTAATCCTGTTTGCTCCCCACGCTTTCGTGCATGAGCGTCAGTGTTATCCCAGGGGGCTGCCTTCGCCATCGGTATTCCTCCACATATCTACGCATTTCACTGCTACACGTGGAATTCTACCCCCCTCTGACACACTCTAGCCATACAGTCTCAAATGCAGTTCCCAGGTTGAGCCCGGGGATTTCACATCTGACTTATATAACCGCCTGCGCACGCTTTACGCCCAGTAATTCCGATTAACGCTTGCACCCTACGTATTACCGCGGCTGCTGGCACGTAGTTAGCCGGTGCTTATTCTTCAGGTACCGTCATTAGTAGTCCGTATTAGGAACTACCGTTTCTTCCCTGACAAAAGAGCTTTACAACCCGAAGGCCTTCTTCACTCACGCGGCATTGCTGGATCAGGCTTGCGCCCATTGTCCAAAATTCCCCACTGCTGCCTCCCGTAGGAGTCTGGACCGTGTCTCAGTTCCAGTGTGGCTGGTCGTCCTCTCAGACCAGCTACTGATCGTCGCCTTGGTAGGCTTTTACCCTACCAACTAGCTAATCAGATATCGGCCACTCCATGAGCATGAGGTCTTGCGATCCCCCACTTTCAACCTGAGTTCGTATGCGGTATTAGCGTAACTTTCGCTACGTTATCCCCCACTCTAGGGTATGTTCCGATATATTACTCACCCGTTCGCCACTCGTCGCCAGGTTGCCCCGCGTTACCGTTCGACTTGCATGTGTAAGGCATGCCGCCAGCGTTCAATCTGAGCCAGGATCAAACTCTTCAGTTTAATCTCTGTTTTTGTTCATTGCTGAACTCTGTTCTTTCGAACAGTGTCGCTCACTCAAATAACTGACAGGCTATCTCTTGCGAGATATCCTATTTATTACTTTTGCGAACATTTGATATTTTTTAAGTATCATGATCTAATAAATTAAATCACGGTGCCTTCTATCAAGTGCCCACATTTATTGACTGTTAATTGTTAAAGATCTGTATTCTGTGTCGCTTTAAAAAGACTAGGATTCTTGCGAATCAACCACTCTTTTCTCTCTACTTTCTGACAAAGCGTTTTGTTTGTCAGCAGCAAAGAAGCAAGATTATGAACCACTTACCGCTTTCCGTCAATACCTATTTTGAAGCTTCTTTTTAAATCCCATCCGGTTTCTTCTACCTGATCTTGTTCAATTCTCTGCCTTCAAACTACCGTACTCACTTCTCGTGTTTCACTGTCTTTCTACCTCTATTTCCCCGCCTCTCGACGGGAGCCGAACTATAGCAAA